>CAWGKS010000008.1:0-50395 GCA_963823235.1 uncultured Gammaproteobacteria bacterium
GAGACCGTCGCTCTCGAACCAGAGCAACAGGTGGGACGTCCTGTAGCAGGTAAGGCTTTCTGCCCGGGCAGACCTGCACAATGCTGCCGACAAGGAAAAATCCCGAGGGTGTTTCAATTAGGGTCGAGAAGTAACCCGGCCCGCTGTCGAACACCACAGGCGACGCAAGCCGACTCTACACTAAAGATCGAGCTGCTGTCCCTTCTGCAGCGCCGTTTCCACACGTTCGCGCAGCTGGCGCACGCGTGCGCCCACTTCATCTGCGAAGCGTGACCCCGATCACGGAGTCGCAGCAGTTCGTTGGCAATATTGTCGGCTGCCATGACCGCAATGCGATGGCGCCGACCACCTTGCCGGTTTCGCGTATCTCTTTCATGCGGGTATTGAGAAACGCCGCGCTGTCGAGCAGATCGCTGCGTGTCATGCGGGCAGGCGACGAAATAGTCTTTGTCGAGGATGCGCCCGACGCGCGTGGCGTCGGCTTCGTCAGCGGCAGCTTTCATGCGCGGCTCACGCGCTGTGTTCCATGGCCTTGAGCCGCCCGATCATCGCCTCGACCCGGGCCCGCACCTGCTCGCTGCGATTCATGACCGTGGTCTTCTCGGCGGCCAGAGCCTCCTGGCGCTGGCGCAGGGCGCGATTTTCATCCTTCGAGGCGCAGCAGCGTGGCCACCAGTTCGTCGACGCGTTTTTCGAGGCGCCTGGAGCTGAATATCGACGGCGGCGGTGCGATTGCTGTCATTCATGCGAAAACTATAGTTCCGTGCGCGCGCTGCGGTCAATCAAAAATGCGCCCGGCTGCATCAAGTGCGCTGAAGGTTGCGTCCGACCACGCTTGCGCCCTACCATCGCGCCGGTCGCCAGCAAGTCCTGCGGGTTCAAGTGCAGAGCCACAGCAATTACGCCGAAATTCAGCGCCATTTGTCAGAATCCCGCGCATTGACGGATGCCGCCGAGGCACACGGTACGCTCAGCGGTGCACTGTGTGCCGCCGCTGCCTACCGCCTCGAAGACTGGCTGGCGGAAATACTCCCGGAAGACGCGCTCGACGCCGCGCCCAGCGAACTGCTGCGCGGCCTGTATGAAGACACCTGCGTGGCGCTGGCCAGCACACTGATGCAGTTCGAATTGCTGCTGCCCGACGATGCGCAGCCATTGGCGCAGCGCACCGAGGCACTGAGCCTGTGGTGCAACGGCTTCGTCTATGGCCTGGGTGTCAGCAGCGCCCATGATCCGGAACGGCTGCCGGGCGATGCCGGCGAGATCGTGCGCGATCTCAGTCAGATCACGCACGCCGGGGTCAATGAGGCCGACGGCCTGGAGGCCAATGAAGTCGCGCTCACCGAGCTGATCGAGTTCGTACGCGTCGGCGTGCAGGTGATCTTCGAAGACCTCAGTGCACTGCGCGCCACGGCGAGTGCGGGCGAAGCCACGCTGCCGCAGCCGCTGGCGCCGGGCGCGGACAGCGGTCGATTACACTGAGCCCCGGATCTGCCTACAGGCGCCTGGCAGGCGCGGAGTTGCCCACATGAAAAGCACCATGGATGAAGAGTTTGCCCGTCGCCGCCGCCAGCTGATGCGCCTGATGGGGCGCGAGGCGATCGCCATATTGCCGGCCGCACCGCTGCGCACACGCAACAACGATGTGCACTACGGCTTCAGGCAGGACAGCGATTTCCACTATCTCACCGGCTTTGGCGAACCCGAGGCGGTCGCCGTGCTGATCCCGGGACGGGCGCAGGGCGAGTTCGTGATGTTCGTGCGTGAGCGCAATGCCGAGCGCGAAATCTGGGATGGCAAGCGCGCCGGACCGGAAGGCGCGCGCCGCAGTTTTGGTGCCGATGATGCCTTTCCCATCACCGATATCGACGACATCCTGCCTGGCCTGATCGAGAGCCGCACGCGCGTCTATCACACCATGGGGGTCTATCACGACTTTGACCAGCGGATCGTCGGCTGGGTGAATACGCTGCGCTCGCAGGCGCGCTCGGGAGCGCATCCGCCGCAGGAATTTGTCGCCCTCGATCACGTCTTGCACGACATGCGCCTGTTCAAGAGCCGGCGCGAACTTGCGCTCATGCGCCGCTCCGGCCAGATCGCGGCCGGGGCCCACGTGCGCGCCATGAAATACTGCCGCCCCGGGCTCAACGAATACCAGGTGATGGCTGAGCTGCTGCACGAATTCGGGCGTCACGGCGCGGACACCTCCTACTACCCGATCGTCGGCGGTGGCGCAAATTCCTGTGTGCTGCACTACAACGCCAACAACCAGCCGCTCAAGGCGGGCGACCTGCTGCTCATCGACGCGGGCTGCGAGCATGATTTCTACGCCTCCGATATCACGCGCACCATTCCAGTCAGTGGTCGCTTCACTCCCGAGCAGCGCGCGGTCTACAACGTGGTACTGGCGGCGCAGCACGCCGCGTTTGCCAAGGTCAAGCCCGGCAACCACTGGAATGAACCGCACGATGCCGCGGTGCGCGCCATCACCCAGGGGCTGGTGCGTATCGGTCTGCTCAAGGGGCCGGTCAACAGCCTGATCCGTGACGGCGCCTACAAACGCTTCTTCATGCATCGCACCGGCCATTGGCTCGGCATCGATGTGCACGATGTCGGAGATTACAAAGTGGGCGACGAGTGGCGGGTGTTCGAGCCTGGCATGGTGCTCACGATCGAACCTGGTGTATATATTCCCGCCGGCAGCAGGGGCGTTCCCAGGGGCTACTGGAATATCGGCGTACGCATCGAAGATGATGTGGCGGTCACCAGGACTGGCTACGAAGTGCTCAGCGCTGCGGTGCCGACCGACGCCGACGCGATCGAGAAACTGATGGCCGTTGCGTGAGCGCCGGCCCATGAGCGCCGTGGCGCCCACCCGTGTCGATGTAGCCATCGTCGGCGGCGGCATGGTTGGCGCCAGTCTGGCGCTGGCACTGGCGGGTACCCGACTGCGTGTGGCGTTGATCGAAGCGGTGCGCGCCGATGCCGCCGAACAGACCAGCTTTGATGAGCGAACCACGGCGCTGGGCAACGGCAGCCAGCGCATTCTCGACACGCTCGGCGTGTGGGCGCAACTGGCCGCGCACGCCGGGCCAGTGCGCGAGATTCAGGTCTCCGAGGCGGGCCAGCTGGGCGCGGCGCGCCTGCGTGCCGCCGATCAGGGCCTGGCGGCGCTGGGATTCGTCGTGCCTAACAGGCAGATTGGCCTGGCTCTGTGGCAGGCGCTGGCGGCGCGCCGCGAGCTGGAGCTGCGCATACCCGCGCGCGTGCAGGAAGTTCACTTCGACACCGGGCAGGTGCGCCTGCAGGTGGCGCAGTCCGGTGCGGCTGGAGCCACCAGCGAGGAAATCGCAGCGCGCGTCGTGGTGGCCGCCGATGGCGCGCTCTCGCTGCTGGCCAGGCAGGCTGGCATCGCCAGCGTCATCGAAGACTATGAGCAGGTGGCGGTAGTGGTGCACGTGGCCACCGACCGGGCAGCGAACGCTGTCGCCTACGAGCGCTTTACCCCCAGTGGGCCACTCGCAGTATTGCCACTGCGCGATGGGCGCTACACCGTGGTGTGGACGCTCACGCCGCAGCGTGCACTCGAGGTACTGGCGCTCGGCGATGATTCATTCATCGCGCAGCTGCAGCAATGCTTTGGCTGGCGCGTCGGGCGCATCGTGCGTGCCGGAGTGCGTGCCTCCTATCCACTGCGCCTGTCACGCGCTGGGAGCGTGCACGGGCCGCGACTGGCACTGGTGGGCAACGCAGCGCAGGCGCTGCATCCGGTGGCGGGGCAGGGCTTCAACCTAGGGCTGCGCGATGCCGCGCTGCTGGCCGAAATCCTGGCCGCTGCCAGCGATCCTGGCGCCCCGGCGGTGCTGGAAGACTACCAACGGCGCCGCGCTGCAGATCGACGCGGCATGATTGGCTTCACCGACGGACTGGTAAAGCTCTTTGCCAGCGAGCGCGCCGGGGTCGCTCGCGCCCGCAGCCTCGGTCTGCAGCTGTTTGATCTCCTGCCCGGCGCCAAGCGCGCCATGGCGCGTGTCAGCTGGGGCTTTGGCGTACAGACTCCGCGGCTGATGCGCGGACTGCGGCTGGGCTGAGTCAGGTGCGCATGACTCCCGATTTTGATGTGGTGGTGATAGGAGCCGGTCCGGTCGGCGCGAGTACGGCGGCGCTGCTGGCGTGCCACAGCGGCGTGGCCCCGGCGCGCATCGCCCTGCTGGCGCCAGAGTTGGCAGCAATCACGGCCGCGGCGCCCGCCCTGGCGATCGGCGAGCGTGCGCCACTGCAGCCGCTCGGCGCGCCACCCGAGCTGCGCGTCGCAGCGCTGTCGCGCGCCAGCGAGCAGATACTGCGTCGTGCCGGCGCCTGGGATCATCTGCCACTGGCGCGACTGTGCGCCTATGAGCACATGCGCGTCTGGCACGCGTCGGTGCCGGCCGACAGTGCCTGGGCCTTGTGCTTTGACGCGGCCGAGCTGGCCGAACCCAACCTGGGATATATCGTCGAGAATGGCGCCGTGTCGAACGCTGCGCTCACCAGCTTTCGCGAACAGGGTGGCGCCGTGCTCGCCACCAGTGTCAGCGCCATGGCAAGCTGCGCCGATTGTGTCACGCTCCACGGCGCCAGTGGTACGCTCACGGCTGGTCTGGTCATTGGCGCCGATGGCGCACGCTCGCAGGTGCGGGAGTGGCTTGGAATTGAAATCAGCAGTCACGACTATCAGCAGAGCGCCATCGTCGCGAACGTGGCAACGGACCGGCCCCATCAACACACGGCCTGGCAGCGATTTCTCGCCAGCGGGCCACTGGCGCTGCTGCCCCTGTTCGACGGCTCCTGCTCGATCGTCTGGTCGGCAGACCGTGCCCTGGCGGATGAACTCATGAAGCTTGACAGTGCGGAGTTTGCCGCGCGACTCGACGCGGCCAGCGATCAGGCGCTGGGTCGTACGCGGCTCCTGAGCGAGCGCCTCGCGGTGCCCCTGCAGCGCCGGGTGGCACGTCGCCTCATCGGCCCACGCACCGCGTTGCTGGGTGACGCTGCGCATGTTGTTCATCCGCTGGCCGGGCAGGGTTTCAATCTTGGTCTGCTCGATGCGGCGGCGCTGGTCGAGACGCTGGCGGTCGCGGTAAAGGAACGCGAAGACCCCGGTGCCGCGCGGGTGTTGCGTCGCTATGAACAGGCGCGCCTGACGCACAATGCGCTGATGAGCGCGTCCATGAGTGCCTTCAATGAATTGTTTACGCGTGGCGTGGGTCCTGGCGGTTGGCTCGCGGCGCAATTGCTGGGTCTGGCCGGCGCCAGCGCCACGACCCGGCGCTGGTTTGCGCGCCGCGCGCTGGGCCTGAGTGGCGAGCTGCCATCGCTGGCGCGCGGCGATCGGCCGCTGCGGGCAGCGTCATGGTGAAACTACTGCTATGGTTGTTGCTGTGGGTGACCTGCTGGCCGCTGGCCGTGCTGGCATTGCTGCTCTGGCCGATAGTCTGGTTGATCTCGCTGCCGTTGCGCCTGGTGGGCATCGCGCTTGAGGGGGTTTTTGAGTTGCTGCGTGCCATCATCATGCTGCCCGCGCGCCTGTTGGGCGGGCGCAAATCCTGAGGAGTATGGCTATGCCGCCTGTCCATCGAACTACCATCACGACCCTGGCGCTGCTGCTGCTGATCACAGGCGCAATGCCAGCTGAGGCAGCGGAGGCAGCCAGGCAGCCGCCCGCGGGCGGCGCCCAGTCTGCCTACGCCGACGATGAAGTGCTGCGGGCGGCCAACGATTTTTTCAAGAACGGCGCCGCTGACCTGGGCAAGGTGCTCACCAAGGTGTTGCACGAGAAGGGTCAGCCGGTGGCCATCATTCGCGGCGAGGAAGCGGGCGGCGCGATTGGTGTCGGCCTGCGCTATGGTCACGGCGACCTGGCTTACAAAGGCGGCGCTGGCCGCAAAGTCTACTGGCAGGGTCCGTCCGTCGGCTTTGATATTGGCGCCAACGCGGTCAAGGTATTTGCGCTGGTCTACGATCTGCCGACCAGCGAACGCCTGTTCCGGCGCTTTCCAGGCGTCGAGGGCAGCCTGTATTTTGTGGGCGGCTTTGGCGTGAACTACGTGCAGGCCGACAAGATCGTGATTGCGCCAGTACGCTTCGGCGTCGGCTGGCGGCAGGGCATTGCCGTCAGCTACATGCACTTTTCACCTGAAATGCGCATCAATCCGTTCTGAGCCCAGGAGATCGCATGACCAGCGCTGCTGCCCGTACACCAAACCCCGATCAGCGGATGCCGCCAGGTATCCCCTTCATCATCGCCAACGAGTTTGCCGAGCGCTTCTGCTTCTACGGCATCAACGCCATCCTCTCGATCTACATGGTGCAGTTCCTGCACTACGGCGACGCCAAGGCGACCAGCTGGCAGAGCCTGTTCAAGTTCGCAGCCTATTTCTTCCCGCTGGTGGGCGCGATCGTGTCGGACGTCTTCTGGGGCAAGTTCCGCACCATCATCACTTTTTCAGTGGCCTATGTGCTGGGTTGTTCGATACTGGCGCTGGGGCCGCCAAGTCCAGTGACGCTGGGCGTGGGCCTGGGATTCATGGCCTTTGGCACCGGTGGCATCAAGCCCTGCGTTTCCACCAATGTGGGCGATCAGTTCACGAGCAAGAACCAGCACCTGATCGAGCGCGCCTTCAGTTATTTCTACCTGTCGATCAACGCCGGCTCGTCGATCTCGATTTATTTCTGCCCGGTGCTGCTCAACAACTATGGACCGAAGGCCGCGTTCGGCATGCCGGCAGCCATGATGGCGGTGGCGACGCTGGTTTTCTGGATGGGTCGCAAGCGCTTCGCGGTGGTGCCGCCGGCCGGCATGCAGTGGCTGCGCGACATTGTTTCGCCCGAGGGCCTGCGCCTGGTGGGCAGGCTGCTCATCCTGCTGGTGTTCATCGCCGGATTCTGGGCGCTCTGGGATCAGAGCAACGGCCAGACCTGGACGCTACAGGCAACTTCCGATCTCATGGATAAGTCGCTGTGGCCCGGCTACACGCTGCTGCCGGCGCAGATTCAGGTCGTCAACGGCCTGCTGATACTGATGATGGTGCCGATCTTTACCTTCGGCATCTATCCGCTGGTGGGCCGGTTCTTTACCGTGACGCCTTTGCGCAAGATAGGCGTGGGCATGTTCGTGGCGGCACTCTCCTTCGTGATCGTCGCCGGCATAGAAAAGAAAATCCAGAATGGCGTAAGCGTTTCGGTCTGGTGGCAGCTGCTGGCCTATGTGGTGCTGACGGCGTCGGAAGTGCTGGTGTCGATTACCGCACTGGAGTTCTTCTACAAGCAGGCGCCACTGCGCATGAAGAGCTTCATCATGGCGCTGTACCTGTGCGCCATCGCCTTCGGTAACCTGGCTACGGCCGTGGTCAATAACGCCATGGTGCGGGAGTTGCCGGGCAGCACCGCGGTCGCCGGCAGCGAGACCTGGGTGAGCCTGCCAGCCGGCATCCGAGTCGTAACCGGTCAGAAGATCGACTTCGACAATTCCGGCCTGACCGTGCACAGCGCCGATGGCAAGCTGGCACCGCTGGCCGGTACTTTCCTGGTGTCCGCGGTGCAGGGCAGTCGCGTGCGCCTCATGGACAATGAACACCGCCGCCCGGTGTCGACCACCGGCGAGTGGAACACCACAGGTGCGCAGGTTTCCACCTATCGGCTGGTGGGGCCGGAGTATTTCAATTTCTTTGCCTACATGATGGCCGCACTGGGCGTGATATTTGTCGGGGTCGCCAAAGTCTATCGCGAGCGGACTTTTGTGCGGGTTGATGAGGCGCCGGTGCACTAGCCAGGGGCGGGCCGGTGGCAGTCAGCAGGCAGTTCAACGAGATGGTGCTGGATCTGCTGGGCGAGGTGACCACGGTCAGCGCGCGCCGCATGTTTGGCGGCGTGGGCTATTACGCCAGCGGGCTGTTCTTCGCGCTGGCTGACAATGACGAGCTGTACTTCAGGGTCGATGACAGCAATCGCGGCGACTTTGAGCGTGAGGGCATGGCGGCCTTCAGCCCCATGGGTCCCGGCAGCAAATCGATGAGTTATTTCGCCCTGCCGCCGCGGCTCTATGAGGAGCCGGAAGAGCTGGCGCAGTGGACCCACCGTGCTGTCATGGTCGCTCGCCTCGCGCCATCAAAGAAATCACGTTCGGCACCGCGCGCGGCCCGCCGGCGCGGCAGCTAGCGACCGCGCGCTGCAGATGAGCGTCACCGGCAGTTACCAGGTCTATGCCCAGCCGAAGGGTCACAGGCGGTACATTCATAGTGTTGCGGTGCCAGACATCCGTGTCAGGGGGTCGCATTAGGCCGCATAGCGCGCCGTGCTACCGCGGTACTTGCGCAGACTGAGAACTACGTCGCATGCTCCGGGTTTGCAGCGTCAGGTGTCGCGCCGATATCGGGACCATGGGACTGCCAGCAATGACAATGGATATGAATGAATTCGCCGGGCGCTGGGGTCGCCGCAGCATTCAACTGCTGGTGCTGGCCTCCGGCATGCTGTTCATGGTGCTGGTCACCGGTTGGACGGTAGTTAAGATATTGACCCTGTCGCGCAGTGGCTTCAGTGTGCGCGCCGCGCTGCTGAGCGCGGCTTTGCTGGTGGTGTTTCTGGTCTGGCTGCAGGTCATGAGCCTGAACTGGCGCGCTGTTCGCGAACGCGAAAGCGCCCGCGACAGCGAGGAACCCTTTACGCCGCCGGACGCGGACGAGGGCACGGGTATCTGGGGGGTTGGTGGTCCGGCGATGCGTGAACCGGGAAATACCGGCACCTGGCCGCGTCGCGCGATTGACCGGCGCTATGAAGAGCCTGATCCCTAGTAGTGCAGGTCGATGCGCTTGGCCAGAAACGGGCCGAGATCAAGATTCATGCCGCGCTGGTCGGCTTCCTGCCCCAGGTACTCGCTGACAATCATATATTTGACGACATCACGGAACGTTGGGCCGCGATCGCTGGCCCAGTCCTCGAGGCTGGCGTGTGTGCGCCGAATGATGGAGCGCGCAGCCGCGGCATCCAGGTTCACGCGCCTGGCGACCACCGCCTCATAGAGATCGTCACCTGCGAGCTGCGGTTGCAGCTTGCGTATGGCATGAAAGGCCACCAGCGATTCGGAGCAGACCCGGCCCGCGAACAACCGCTCTTCGATGCGCTTGACCTTGTCGGCAAGCAGCGCACGCAGGCGCTGGGTAGGTGACTCAGGTTTTTCCGCGACGTCCACAGCGACTCCCACTGCCTTGTTGATGTCATCATAACAACTGTCTGGCGCTCCGCGACAGCGCTGAACTGCCCGAATTTCATGTGTTTCACAGGCCTGCGAGCCACTTGGCGTACTGCTGAAATTTCGCTGCCGGACGTAGAACCAGGCGTGCGGGCCTGGGTACACATGGGCTCAACGCACATTTGCGGGGCGGGCCGGAGTGCTTGCCATAACGCAAGACTTCGGCCGGTCAGGTTCGATCCCGGTTGATTTTGTGATCGACGTCCCGATTCCGGGTCGAATCGGGGCGGCGCCTGCACGGCGGCACGCTCATTGTGACTACCAGGGCCTTCGAGGCTCAGGAGTCCGACCATGGCAGCCGCGCACGTACAGCTGGCCACTATAGCCAACCCGTTGGCCGCATTGATGGCCGCGTCCCTGTTCGCTTCGGCCGCGGCCGGCGCCGCCGACCGGTGGGGTCCGGTTTCACCGCCCGGAGCGCAGTTCATGCTGTACATCTCGCGGCCCGTGGGTGCCGTGGGGCGCGTGACCAATATTTACGGCCTGAAATTTGAGCGCACTTCATCGGCAGGCGTCGATGCCAGCACGCGCTTCGCAGCGCCGCTGCGTCATCGCACGCTGATTGACCTGCAGTTCGCGCGGCGTTCAAGCGCGCGCGTGCAGTTCGGCGCGCGCACCACCTGGGATCTGGGCCTGCGACAGCTGGGGCCGAGCGCCGATCTGGTTGATTCCCCGTGGCGCCCGGACGCCATGAGCGTCAGCGCCATCCCGGTCCGCCACTGACCCCAGCGATTGACCTTGATGCTCTCCAGCTGCGTGTAAACTATGCGCCGCTTCGGTGTCGTAATTCGCACTTCCGGAGGGCGCAATGTCCGTCGAGTCACCTGCCTTCGGGCCAGCGGCAGCAGACCTATGGATCGCCGCACAGAGCTGATCAGCAACGCTTTGCTGCTGCTGGCCGTCGCCGCCCTGCTGCTGGGCACCTACGCCGTGCTGCGCCCGTTTCTGCCATCCATCATCTGGGCAGCCATCGTCGTGGTGACGACCTGGCCCATCATGCTGCGCGTGCAGCGCTATTTCGGTGGCCGGCGCGCGCTGGCCGTGACGACCATGAGTGCCGCGCTGTTCACCGTCGTGATGGCACCGGTCACCTTGCTGCTCGGCACGCTCGTGACCCGGCTGCCGGAGCTGCGCGAGCTGGGTGTGCGGGTGATGGCGGGTCCGTGGCCGGGTCCGCCGGCCTGGCTGGAGCGCATGCCCTATGGCAGCACGCTGGGCGCGCAATGGCAGCGCCTGGTGGCTCAGAGCGGTGCCGACTGGGCTGAGTACTTCAGGCCCTATGCCAGCAGGGCGGCAATGTGGGTCAGCCAGCACATCGGCACGCTGGGCGGGCTGAGCTTCGAGTTCCTGCTGACGCTGGTTCTGGTCGTGGTTTTCTATCTGCACGGTGAGGCGGTCGCGCTGCTGGTGAACCGTGTGGTTCGACGCATCGGCGGTGCGCGGGGCGTCGAGAGCATCGTGCTGGCGGTGCAGGCGATGCGGGCAATCGCCGCCGGCGTGGTGCTCACCGCACTGGTGGAGGCGGTGTTGAGTGGCCTCGGGCTGCTGGTGGTCGGTGCACCTGCCGTGGCTGTGCTCACTTCACTGATGTTCATGCTGTGCGTGATGCAGATCGGACCGATGCCGGTGCTGATCCCTGCGGTCCTGTGGTTGTGGTTTCAGGGGGAGATCGGCTGGAGCATTGCACTCGCGGTGTGGGCGGTAACCATGGCGGTGGGCGAAGGATTGCTGCGCCCGTGGCTGATTCAACGCGGGGCGCGCCTGCCGTTCATGCTGGTCCTGGGCGGCGTGATCGGCGGGCTGCTGGCCTTCGGCGTCGCTGGTATCTTTATCGGGCCGATACTGCTGGCCGTGGTCAAGCGACTGCTCGAGCGTTGGGTGGCGGAAGCGGTCTGAGGCAGGCCATTATCATCAGCGCTGCGCTACGCTGACGGCCGTCAGCAGGGCCTCGATGTCGGCAGCGCCCATGTCGTAGGCTGTGACCAGTCTCACCACCGGCAGCGTCTGCCCGGGTGGCGCGGGCCATTCGTAGAATTCAAAGCCGGCGGCGTGCAGCGCCGTGATCATCGTGGCCGGCATGGCGGCGAAAACTTCGTTGGCCTGCACGGGTTGCAGCAACGACAGGCCGCGCTGGCGCAGCCCGGCAGCCAGCTGGGTTGCCAGGGCGTTGGCATTGCGCGCATTGCGCAGCCACAGCTCGTTTTCCAGGCAGGCCACGAGCTGCGCGCTCAGGTAGCGATGTTTCGACCACAACTGACCCGCGCGCTTACGCCGCAACTCGAAGTCGCGCCCCTGTTCGGGGCGAAAAAAGATCACGGCCTCCGCCGCCAGCGCGCCATTCTTGGTGGCGCCGAATGACAGCACATCGATGCCGCTGCGCCAGCTGCCCTCGGCCGGCGTGCAGCCCAGATGCGCGATCGCATTGGCAAAGCGCGCGCCGTCCATGTGCACCTTCAGGCCCAGCTCATGAGCGGTGCCGGTCAGCGCGGCCAGTTCTGCGCGTGAGTACACCGTGCCCCACTCGGTCGCCTGCGAAAGGCTCAGCGCTGCGGGCAGCACATGGTGTACGCCCATCTCGCGGGCATGCGCGACCGGGGCCGCCAGTTGCGCGGCGTTGATCTTGCCATCGGGTGAATGCAGCCCGATGAGCTTGGCGCCGCCGCTGTAAAATTCCGGTGCGCCACATTCATCGGTATTGACGTGCGCTTCCGCGTGGCAGTACGCGGCGCCGAAGGGGGGCACAAGCGTCGCCAGCGCCAGGGCATTGGCTGCCGTGCCCGTGGCCACCGGATAGATGGCCAGCTCGGTCTCGAAGACCTCACGCGCCAGCAGCTGCAGGCGCGCCGTCCAGGGGTCATCGCCATAGGAGTGCACGCTGCCGCTGTTGGCCAGCATCAGGGCCGCCATGACCTCGGGCGCCACGGGCGCGACGTTGTCACTGGCAAATGAGCGTCGGGACTGAGACATGAATCCTCCGGAATGCTGCGCAATAGCTGCGATAATCCGGCCTATGTACTGGTGGGTCAATCTTTCGCAGGCGCGCCGCCACGAACTCGACGCGGGCTATCTGTGGTCGGCGGCACCGGCGATGCGCCGGGCGCGCGCCGGCGACATCGTCTTCGTGCATGCCGGCGGCAACGTGGCACGGCTGGGGCTGGTAACCGGCGCGCCCTTTGCGGCGCGCCGCAGCGCGACGGCTGGCCGGCGCGGCGTGCGCCGCAGCAGCGAGGGCCTGCGCCTGCCGGTGCACTTCGAGGAACTCCTGCAGGCGCTGCGTCCGGCTGAGCATCTGCTGGCATTCCGCAAAGTGCTGCCGACGCGCCACTCACCGCTGAGGGCCACAGGGGATGCCAACCCCGCCGTGTATTTTTCTGCAGTGGCCGAGCCGCTGGCCGGGTTGCTGTGCGAGCTGCTCGGCGGTCAGGTTGAGGAACTGCAGCGCGCTGCACCGGCACTTGGAAATTCGGAGCGTGCCGATGAGGTCGCTGAACAGGCGCTGTTGTCGCGGCTCGACCTTGACGCCGGCACGCGCAAGCGACTGCTCAGTGCGCGCCGCGGTCACGGTGTCTTTCGCGAGCATGTTGAGCGCCACGAGCAGTACTGTCGTCTCACCGGCCTGCTCGATCGTCGCCACCTGCGGGCACGGCACATCAAACCCTGGCGCGATTCCAATGATCGCGAAAAACTCGACGGCTGCAATGGCCTGCTGCTCTCGCCGCACGTCGATCAGCTGTTCGAGCGCGGCCTGATTTCCTTCAGTGACGCCGGTGACTTGCTGGTGGCGCGCCAGCTCAATCCAGCGGTATTGCAGGCCTGGGGTATCGCGCAGCCCCGCAACGTCGGTGCCTTCCAGTCGGGTCAGTGCAGCTATCTCGAATGGCATCGGCTGCAGGTCTTCGAACAGGGTGAGGGCGGCCGACGAATCGCCTAGACTGCGCTCATGAGTTCACTAGCGCTGTTTCCAACCCTGGTCTACACCTCCCGACTGGCGCCCACCGCCACGGCTGCCGGCGCGACGCTGAATCGTCAGTTGCTGCGCGAGTGCCTGCAACTGCGCCATGACGACCGTGCCGGGCGCGCCTGGTCAGTGCGCAACTACCCCGGTGGCTACACCTCGTACCAGACACTGTGCCGGTTGCAGAAAATATCGCCAACCTTCGCGTTGCTGGAGCGCCGCCTGAATGGTCACGTGCAGCGCTTTGCCCGGGCGCTCGATTTTGACCTGCGTGGCCGCAAGCTGGTCATGACCGATTGCTGGGCGAACATCATGCGCCGCCGGGTCGTGCACAGCCTGCACCTGCATCCGCTCGCGAGTATCAGTGGCACCTATTACGTGCGTACGCCGCGCGGCTGTGCGGGCCTGAAGTTTGAAGACCCGCGCCTCGAGCGCTTCATGGCGGCGCCGCCGCGCAAGGCCGGGGCGCGACTGCGCAGCCAGGCCTGGGTCACGATTCCGGCAGCCGCCGGCCGGCTGGTGTTGTTTGAAAGCTGGTTGCGTCACGAGGTGCCACCCAACCCGGTCAATGACGAGCGCGTCAGCGTCAGCTTCAACTACAGCTGGTTTTAATTCTACAAACGGAGTACCTGCATTGACTGCAACCAATCTGCTGCTGGCCCTGATGGTGATCACCAGCCTGATCGGGCTGTACGCGGCGCCGAAGCTCATTGAGCGCAGCCTGTTCCGCCCCTTCTGGCTGCTGCCGCGCAATCAGTATCTGACGCTGATCAGCAGCGGCTTCGTGCACGCCAGCCTGGCGCACCTGCTGTTCAACGCGTTCACCTTCTGGTCATTCGGCACGCAACTCGAGGCCGCGATGGGTACGCCGCGCTTTGTCACCCTGTACTTCTTCTCATTGTTCGTGAGTGACTGGGGCACCTGGCTCAAGCATCGCAACGATCCCAACTACGCCTCACTCGGCGCCTCGGGCGCCATTCTGGGCGTGCTGTTCGCCGCCATCGTCTATTTTCCAACACAGAATCTCTACATGATGTTCCTGCCGGTGCCCATTCCGGCGCCATTGTTCGCGGTGGGGTATCTCGCTTATACCTGGTACGCGGCGCGCTCACTGCGGGGTCGCATCAACCATGACGCACATTTCAGCGGCGCGCTGGCGGGCCTGGCCTTCGTGGCGCTTACCGACCCCGATGCCTGGCGGCGCGCCATTGAGCTGTTGGCACGTTAACATGCGCCCATGAAAGATCTGACTGCGGGGCCGCTACGCGGCCATCTGCTCGCCATGGCGGCACCGATCGCGATCGGCATGCTGTTTCAGACCCTTTATTTTTTGATCGATCTCTATTTTGTGGGGCGACTCGGCAATGCCGCGATTGCCGGAGTGGCATCCGCCGGTAATCTCAGTTTTCTCATCCTCGCCTTCACGCAGGTGCTGGCCGTGGGCACCGTGGCGCTGATCGCGCAGGCCGTGGGCCGCAAGGATCAGCCGGGCGCCACGCTGCTGTTCAACCAGGCCATGGGCATCGCGCTCGCCGGCACGGCGACCTGCCTGTTGCTGGGGTATGTGGGCGAGCATGCCTTCGCGGCTACCTTTGGCTCTGATCCGGCGACCAGCGCTGCGGGTGGCACTTACCTGCACTGGTACCTGCCGGCCCTGGCGCTGCAATTTGTGCTGGTGGCCATGGGCTCCGGGCTGCGCGGCACGGGCATCGTCAAACCTGCGATGCTGGTGCAGATGATCACGGTGCTGCTCAATATACTGCTGGCGCCGATACTGATTGGCGGTTGGCTCACCGGCCACCCCCTGGGCGTGGCCGGTGCCGGGCTGGCCAGTTCCATTTCGGTCGCACTCGGAGTGGTACTGATGGTGATCTATTTCCATCGCCTCGAGCACTACGTCGCCTTCGACAGTTCGCAGATGAGGCCGCGCTGGGCAAGCTGGCGGCAGATTTTCGCCATCGGCCTGCCGTCCGGGGGCGAATTTCTGATGATGTTTGTCATCTTTTCGTTTCTGTACTGGGTCATTAAGCCGTTTGGCGCGCCGGCCCAGGCCGGCTTTGGCGTCGGCTCGCGGGTGATGCAAGGTATTTTCCTGCCGGCAATGGCCGTGGCCTTTGCCGTTGCTCCCGTGGTTGGCCAGAACTTCGGTGCACGCCAGTTGCTGCGGGTGCGCGCTGCCTTCTGGAGCGCCACCTGGATGAGCGCGGCTGCGATGCTGCTGGCCATGGTGCTGTGCCTGTGGCGCGCGCCGGTGCTGATCCGTTTTTTCACCAGCGATAGCGCGGCGATCGAGGTTGGCGCTGGTTACCTGCGCATTATTTCCTGGAACTTCATCTGCAGCAGTTTTATTTTTACCTGCTCGGGCACGCTGCAGGGGCTGGGCAACACCTGGCCGTCGCTGTGGGGCTCGGCTTCGCGAATCTTCACGTTTATCCTGCCGGTGCTGTGGCTATCGAGCCAGCCGGATTTCGCCATCGCCCAGGTGTGGACGATGTCGATCGCCTCGGTCGTACTGCAGGCGCTGCTAGTAGGCGCGCTGACCCTGCGCCACCTGCGACGGGTCACCGCTGTCGCCGGCGCCTGAGCGCTGCGATTATTTCAGATCCAGCTGATCGATCTTCGCCGCGCAGATGAAGTCGTTGTCCGACAGGCCACCGACCGAGTGTGTGTTGTAGCGCACGCGGCAGTAGTTGTAGCCGACTTCCAGGTCGGGATGGTGGTCCTCGATGTTGGCGATATGCGCCAGTGCATTCACGAAGCTCATGGTGCGGTAAAAATCGACGAACCTGAATTCGCGCCGCAGGCTCTTGGCGTCGGCGGCGAGCTGCCATTCCGCGGACAATGCGCTCATCTGTGCCTGGGCCTGTGCCGCGCTGAGCGCCGGGACGCCACCCTCGCACGGCACGCAGCGTCTGGATGCCAACTCGTTCATGAACTCGCCTCCGGTGGTTCGTGGTGCGGGGGCGCCGCGCGTTCAGGATAGCGCCGCGCGACATACTGTTCTACCAGCTGCTGAAACTCTTCAGCAATGCGCTCGCCCTTGAGCGTCACGGTCTTGGCGCCATCCTCGTACACCGGCGCGACCGGCCGTTCGCCGGTGCCGGGCAGGCTGATGCCGATGTTGGCGTGCTTGCTCTCGCCCGGGCCATTCACGACGCAGCCCATCACCGCCACTGACAGTTCTTCAACGCCGACGTGACTGCGCCGCCATTCGGGCATGCGGCGGCGCAGGTGTTCCTGGATGCTCTGCGCCAGGGTCTGAAAATAGGTACTGGTGGTGCGCCCGCAGCCGGGGCAGGCGGTGACCAGCGGCGCAAAACTGCGCAGGCCCATGGTCTGCAGCAGTTCCTGCGCGACCAGCACTTCGCGGCGTCGATCGCCATCGGGTTCGGGGGTGAGCGAGATGCGAATCGTGTCGCCGATGCCCTCCTGCAGCAGCACGCCGAGCGCGGCGCTCGAGGCGACGATGCCCTTGGAACCCATGCCGGCCTCGGTGAGCCCCAGGTGCAGGGGTTGGCGCGTCCGCAGTGCCAGTTCACGATACACGGCAATCAGGTCCTGCACGGTCGACACCTTGGCCGAGAGGATAATGCGCTCGGCCGGCAGTCCAAGCTCAATGGCGCGGGCCGTGCTATCCACGCAGGAGCGCACCAGCGCTTCGCGCATCACCTGCTGCGCCGATTGCGGTTCGCTTAAAGTGCTGTTGGCGTCCATCAGGCGCGCCAGCAGTTCCTGATCCAGACTGCCCCAGTTGACGCCGATGCGCACCGGCTTGCCATAGCGACAGGCAAATTCTATGAGGGTGGCAAACTGTGGGTCGCGCCTGGTGCCGCGGCCCACATTGCCCGGGTTGATGCGGTACTTGGCCAGTGCCTCGGCGCAGGCCGGATGATCGGTCAGCAGCTTGTGACCGTTGAAATGAAAATCACCGATCAGGGGCACGGCGCAGCCAGCGGCGTGCAGGGCATCGCGGATCGGCGCCACGGCGGCCGCGGCCGCGTCGCTGTTGACGGTTATACGCACCAGCTCGGAGCCAGCTTCCGCCAGTTCACGTACCTGGCGCACGGTAGCGGCGGTATCGGCGGTATCGGTATTGGTCATCGACTGCACCGCGATCGGCGCGCCGCCGCCCACCAGGAGGCCCGCGATATCCACCTGCAAGGTGCCGCGGCGGTGCTGCTGAGGGGCGGGCTGAGTCATAAGTGCTAATTGTAGTGGGCAGGCAAGCCCAGCTGCTATGATTCGCTTCTCGTTGCAAGATCTGTCCGAAGAGATTCGCGGCTGACCCTTAAAATAGTCTGCCGTGGACGCCGAAGGCGCAAATTCCGCCCGGAAACGCTCAGGCACCCGAAACGGCAGATTCAAAATGAGCTCTGGAGAGCGGCGGCCTGGTTACGGGCCGCCCACCGAAGGGGTGCGGCGACGGGCCAGGGGGCCCGTTTGCCCGATCTCTCAGGTACGAAGGACAGAGGGGCGGCAGCTGCCTTGCGCGTCAGGGCAGCTGCCGCCCTTTTTTTGTGGGCAGATTTTGTGGGCGCTGGACATCGACGCGCCGTGGTCAGATCTGGAGAATAGTTTGGGATTGCGTACGCCACTCTATGACCTGCATGTCGCGCTGGGTGCGCACCTGGTCGATTTCGGCGGCTGGGACATGCCGGTCAACTACGGCTCGCAGATCGAAGAGCACCATGCGGTGCGCCGCAGCGCCGGCGTCTTCGATGTCTCGCACATGTGCGTCATCGACCTGCGCGGTGCGCGGGTGCGCGAGTTCCTGCGCCTGCTGCTGGCCAACGATGTTGCCAGGCTGACGCTGCCCGGCAAGGCCCTGTACAGCTGCATGCTCAGGGACGATGGCGGAATCCTCGATGATCTCATCGTCTACTTTCTGGACGAACAGTTCTTCCGCCTGGTGGTCAATGCCGGCACTCGCGACAAGGACCTGGCCTGGATTCGCGCCCGGGCTGGCGACCACGGGGTCGCGGTGACCGAGCGCACGGACCTGGCAATGCTCGCCGTGCAGGGGCCCGAGGCGCGCACGCGCGTGGCCGCGCTGCTGGCGCCGGCCGAGGCTGCCAGTGCGCTGCAGCTGGGTGCATTCTTTGGCGCCGACATCGGCGCTTGTTTCATTGCCCGCACCGGTTACACCGGCGAAGATGGTTTCGAGATCATGCTGCCCGCTGCCGCCGCGAGTGGCCTGTGGAGCCGCTTGAATGAACTGGGCGTGCAGTCCTGTGGCCTGGGCGCGCGCGATACGTTGCGGCTCGAGGCTGGCATGAATCTCTATGGCAGCGATATGGATGAGAGCACGCAGCCACTCGAGTCGGCCTTGAGCTGGACGGTGGCTTTCGAGCCGCATGAGCGGGCATTCATTGGCCGCGCCGTGCTGGAAGGCCTACGCGCCCAGGGTGAGGGGCGAAAACTGGTGGGCCTGCTGCTGGCAGATCGCGCCGTCATGCGCTCCCATCAGCGAGTGATTACGCCGGCCGGCGCAGGCGAAGTCACCAGCGGCACCTTTGCACCGACACTGGGGCGTTCCATTGCCCTGGCGCGCGTGCCGGCGGCTGGCGCCGCAATCGGCGCCACGGTACAGGTTGAGGTGCGTGGCAGGCTGCTGCCGGCGCAGGTGGTGCGCACACCGTTCGTGCGCCATGGCAAGGCACTGGTCTGAATATTGACGGAGTGGAGGTGACGATGAGCAATGTACCCGCTGATCTGCATTACGCACGCAGCCACGAATGGCTGCGTGAATTGAATGACGGCACGGTGGAGATCGGCATCAGCGATCACGCCCAGCATGCGCTCGGCGATCTGGTGTTCGTCGAGGCCCCCGCCGTGGGACGCACGCTGGCGGCTGGCGAAGCCTGCGCCGTGGTTGAATCGGTCAAGGCCGCCTCGGATGTGTACAGCCCGGTGGCGGGCGAAGTCGTGGCCGTCAATGACGCACTGGTCAAGGCGCCCGAGCTGATCAACCAGGATCCCTACGGTGCCGGCTGGATCTGGCGACTGCGACCCAGCGCCTCGCCGGCCGCGGCGGAGCTGTTGAACGCCGAGGCCTATGCGGCAGTGTCAGCGGCCGGATAACGCCCCATGCCATTCATACCGCATACCGACGCTGATGTTCAGGAGATGCTGGCCGCCATCGGCGTGAACGATGTCGAAGCGCTGTTTGATGAAATTCCTCAGGCCCTGCGCGTGCGCTCGCTGGAGCGCATCCCGGAAGGCATGAACGAGCTGCAGATCATGCAGCTGATGCAGGAGCGCGCGCACCAGGACGGCCAACCGCTCAATTTCATCGGCGCCGGTGCCTACGAGCACCATATTCCGGCGGCCGTCTGGTCGATTATCACGCGCGGCGAATTCTACAGTGCCTATACCCCTTACCAGGCCGAAGCCAGCCAGGGCACGCTGCAGTCCATTTATGAATACCAGTCCATGATCACGGCGCTCACCGGCATGCAGGTGGCGAATGCCTCGATGTACGACGGTGCGAGCGCCGTGGCCGAGGCCTGCCTGATGGCGGTGCGCGCCCATCGCCGCTCGAATGCCGCGCGCATCCTCATGCCGCGCAGCGTGCATCCGCACTATCGCGCCGTCACCGAGGCCATGACTGGCAATCAGGGCCTGAAGCTCGATGAGCAGCCCTACGTGCGCGCTACGGGCCAGACCGACCTGGCTGCCCTGGCGGCCTCTGCCGGGCAGGATCTCACTGCGCTGGTCATCCAGCAGCCCAATTTCTTCGGCGTACTGGAAGACGTTGATGCACTCACCGACTGGGCCCACGCGCAGGGCGCCCTGGTGATTGCCGTGGTAAACCCCACGGCGCTGGCCCTGCTCAAGGCGCCCGGCCAGTGGGGGCAGCGCGGCGCCGATATCGTCGTCGGTGATGGTCAGCCGCTGGGCTGTCCGCTATCGTCGGGCGGTCCTTATTTCGGTTTCATGGCCACGCGCCAGGAATTCGTGCGGCAGATGCCGGGGCGCATCGTCGGCCGCACCGTTGATCTGGATGGCCGGCCAGGTTTTACGCTGACGCTGCAGGCGCGCGAACAACACATCCGCCGTGGCAAGGCGACTTCGAACATCTGCACCAACCAGGGGCTGTTGATGATGGCCGGCACGGTTTACCTGGCGATCATGGGTGCGGAAGGGCTCGAGCGCGTGGCCGCGGCCTGCATGAACCGCAGCAGCGAATTGGTCGCCGCGCTGACCCGCCTGCCCGGGGTGCGTGCCGCCTTCAGTACGGCACGTTTTCACGAGGCGGTGCTGCTGCTCGAGCGACCGGTTGCGCCGCTGCTCGAGGAACTGGCGGCACGCGGCATCGAGGGTGGGCTGGATCTGGCACCCTGGTTTCCGGAACTTGGCCCGGCCCTGCTGGTGTGTGCCACCGAGACGCGAACCCAGGCGGATATTTCAGCTTACGCGGCCGCGCTCACCGCTGCGCTGGCGAGCGAGCGTGCAGCATGAGCCCCGCTATCTGCGAACCACTGATCTATGACTACGGTCGTGCCGGGCGCGGTGCGCGCGGCCAATGGCCGCCGGCCGAGCCTGCGGCGCCGGTGCTACCCCAGGCCCTGCGGCGCGCACAGCGCGCAGCCTTGCCTGAGGTGAGCGAGCTCGATGCCGTGCGTCATTACACGCGGCTTTCGCAACTCAATTTTTCCATCGATACCCACTTTTATCCGCTCGGCTCCTGCACCATGAAATACAACCCGCGCGGCAGCAATGCCGCGGCAATGTTGCCCGGGTTCCTCGGCCGCCATCCGCTGGCCAGCGCACGCCACAGCCAGGGTTTCCTGGCCTGCATGTACGAATTGCAGGAGATGCTCAAGGAAGTCACCGGCATGCAGGGCGTGGCGCTCACGCCGATGGCTGGCGCGCATGGCGAGTTTGCCGGCGTAGCGATGATTCGTGCCTATCATCGCGCACGCGGCGATCTGGCGCGCAATGAGATCATCGTGCCGGCGGCCGCGCATGGCACCAATCCGGCCACCGCCACCATGTGCGGCTGCGTGGCGCGCGAAGTGGCGGTCGGCGCCGATGGCGATGTCGATCTCGAGGCGCTGCGTGCCGCGGTGGGGCCGCACACTGCCGGCATCATGCTCACCAACCCCTCGACGCTGGGCATCTTCGAGCGTCGCATCGTCGAGGTGGCGCAAATCGTGCACGACGCGGGTGGCCTGCTCTACTACGACGGTGCCAATCTCAACGCCATCCTCGGCAAGGTGCGCCCGGGCGACATGGAATTTGATGTCATTCACATGAACCTGCACAAGACCTTTTCCACGCCGCATGGCGGCGGCGGTCCGGGCGCTGGAGCGGTGGGCGTGGGCCCACGGTTGCTGCCATTTCTGCCGCAACCCATCGTCGGGCGCCGGCTTGAGGGTACGCGCGAGCACTACCACTGGCTCGGGGCGCAGGATCTGCCGCACTCCATCGGTCGGCTGGCAGGCTTCATGGGCAATGCCGGCGTGCTGCTGCGCGCCTATGTCTACATGCGCATGCTGGGCCGCGCCGGCATGAGCCGGGTCGGCGAATTCGCCACGCTCAATTCCAACTACCTGCTGACACGCCTGCGCCAGGTGGGCTACACGGCCGCCTATCCGCTGCGCCGCGCCAGCCATGAATTCATTCTCACGCTCAAGCCGCAGTTGCAGCAGCACGGTGTCAGCGCCATGGATGTCGCCAAGCGCCTGCTCGATTTTGGCTTTCACGCGCCGACTACATATTTTCCGATGCTGGTGCCAGAATGCCTGCTGATCGAACCCACTGAAACCGAGAGTAAAGAGACCCTGGATGCTTTCGTGGGCGCCATGAGCGAAGTACTGCGTGAGGCAGCCAGCGAACCGGAAACATTGCGCACTGCGCCACACCGCATGCCGGTGCGGCGCCTCGATGACGTGCGCGCGGCGCGCGAGCTTGATCTGGCCTATCATCCCGCGCCCTGAAGGAAAGCCATGAGCATTGCACGCGACAAGCCACGCGGCTTTACGCGCCTGGTACGCGCCTGCAGCGCCAGCTGGCAGGGGCTGCGCGGCGCTTATCGCGAAGAGGCTGCATTTCGACAGGAGCTGGCGGTCGCGGCGCTCGTCATCCCGCTGGGGCTGTGGCTGGGGCACAGCGGTGTCGAGCGCGCACTGCTGGTAGCCCCGGTGCTGCTGGTGCTGATCGTCGAGCTGCTCAACAGCGCCATCGAGGCCGCGGTCGATCGCATCGGCATGGAACGGCACGTGCTGGCGGGCCTGGCCAAGGATATCGGTTCGGCGGCGGTGCTGGTGTCGATGATTCTGCTGGCGGGCGTGTGGGCGCTGGTGTTACTGGAGCGTTGATATGACGGCACTGATCTGCGGTTCACTGGCCTACGACACGGTGATGGTCTTCGAGGGGCGCTTTCGCGAGCACATCCTGGCCGATCGACTGCATATGCTGAATGTGTCGTTTCTCGCCCCGCAGATGCGGCGAAATTTTGGCGGCTGCGCCGGCAACATCGCCTACAACCTGAAACTGCTGGGTGGCGATGGCCTGATCATGGCGACCGTGGGCCACGATTTCTCGCCCTACCGCAGCTGGCTGCAGGAGCACGGCATCGCTCTGGACCAGGTACGAACCATCGCTGCCGAGTTCACCGCGCAGGCCTATATCACCACCGATCTCGACGACAATCAGATTACCGCATTTCATCCCGGCGCCATGAATCACGCGCATCTGAACCGCGTCGGGCAGGCCGCGGGTGTGCGCGTGGGAGTGGTGGCCCCCGATGGGCGCCAGGGGATGATTGAACACGCCGCGCAATTCGCGGCGGCCGGCATACCCTTCCTGTTCGATCCCGGCCAGGGCCTGCCGATGTACAACGGCGAAGAGTTGCGCGCCTTCATCACCCAGGCCAGCTGGGTGGCGGTCAATGATTATGAAGCCGGCATGCTTGCCGAGCGCACCGGCTGGTCGCCCGGCGAGATTGCCGCGCGCGTCGACGCGCTGATCATTACCCGCGGTGGCGCGGGTTCCTGGATCTACGCCCAGGGCTCGCGCCACGAAATACCGCCGGCCAAACCGCAGCGTCTGGCTGATCCGACCGGTTGTGGCGATGCCTATCGCGCCGGCCTGCTCTATGGACTGCAGCGCGGTGTGGATTGGCCGGGCACCGGGCGTATCGCTTCGCTGGCCGGCGCCATCAAGATCGAGCATCACGGCACACAGCAACACAGCTACGATTGGGCGGAGTTCGCGGCGCGCTTTCGCGACAACTTCGGATACGCACTATGAGTCGGCGGGGTATTACCGTGCTCAGTGCCTGCGGGTTTGCCGGCCTGCTGCTGGCGAGCGCCGTGACGGCAGAAGAATTTGCGCCGACGGCGGACTGGGCGCGCACGCTGGAGCGCATCGCCAGCAGCGTAGTCACGATCCAGATCGATCAGACGCGCTCCTTCGATACCGAGCGCAATACTTCGGCACAGGCCACTGGCTTCGTGGTCGATGCGCAGCGTGGCCTGATTCTGACCAATCGTCACGTGGTGACTCCTGGGCCGGTGACCGCCGAGGCCACTTTTCTCAACCGCGAAGAAGTGCAGCTCTACCCGGTGTATCGCGATCCGGTGCACGACTTTGGCATCTATCACTACGATCCTGCCAGGCTGCGCTTCATTGCCCCGGCGGCGTTGCCGTTGGCGCCGGAAGGTGCGCAGATCGGACGTGAAATCCGCGTGGTCGGCAATAATGCCGGCGAGCAGCTCTCGATCCTGGCCGGCACCCTGGCGCGCCTCGATCGCGAGGCGCCCGACTACGGCCTGGGTCGCTACAACGATTTCAATACTTTCTATATACAGGCGGCTTCAGGCACTTCGGGCGGCTCTTCGGGCTCGCCGGTCATCGATGTGCAGGGTCGCGTCGTCGCCCTGAACGCCGGCGGCGCGAGTGGCGCGGCCTCGAGTTTCTATCTGCCGCTCGGCCGCGTGCAGCGCGCGCTGCGCCTGATTCAACAGGGCCAGCCGGTCACCCGCGGCACGCTGCAGACGGAATTTCACTATCGGCCCTACGATGAACTGCGCCGACTGGGCCTGCGCCCGGAGACCGAAGCCGCCGCGCGTGCCGCCAAACCCGACAACACCGGCATGCTGGTGGTGGAAAACGTGCAACCTGGCTCGGCCAGCGATGCACAGCTGTCGCCCGGCGATGTGCTGGTGCGCCTCAATGGCGTGGCGCTCACCGCCTTTGAGCCGCTCGAGACCGTGCTCGATGAGTCGGTGGGCAAATCGGTCAGTCTTGAACTCGAACGTGGCGGTCAGCCCTTCAGCGTGCAGCTGGTCGTTGAAGATCTGCACGCCATCACGCCCGCCAGTTATCTCGAGACCGGCGATGCGGTGCTGCACACCCTGTCCTATCAGGAAGCGCGGCATTTTCACCTGCCGATCCGCGGCGTGTTTGTGGCCGCGTCCGGCTACAGTTTTGATGCCGCTGGCGTGCCACGCGGTGCAGTCATTACCGCTGTGAATTCGCATGCCGTCAACACCTTGAGCGATTTTGAGGACGCCATCGCCGCGCTTGGCGATGGTGCGCGCTTCAGTGTGCGCTACGTGACCATAGATGATCCGACCCGCAGTGAGCTGCGTTCGGTGCACATGGACCGACGCTGGTTTCCGGCGCGCCATTGCCTGCGCAACGATGCCTCGGGTTTCTGGGATTGCCGCGAGCTGCCCGGCAGCGCCACGGCCGCGGCGGCTCCGCAGGGTGGTTCGGCGCGTTTTCCCGACAGCCACGGTCGTGTGCTCGAGCAGTTGATGCCCTCGTTGGTGGGCATCACCTTCGATATGCCCTATTCGATATCCGGTGTCACCGAGCGCAACTACCATGGCACCGGCCTGATCCTGGACACGGCGCGCGGCCTGGTCATCACCGACCGCAATACCGTGCCGGTATCGCTCGGCGACGTGCGCCTGACATTCGCCGGCACGCTGGAAATTCCCGGGCGCGTGGTCTATGTGCACCCGCTGCACAATCTGGCTGTCATTCAGTATGACCCGGCGCTGATCGATGCGACGCCGGTACGCGCCGCGACCCTGGCGGTGGCGCCGCTGCGCGCCGGTGAAGCCATCAGCGTGGTGGGCCTGGATGCCAGTGGCGATGTCAAGGAGCGCGCCACCGCCATCGCCGAGGTTGATCCCCTGCTGCTGCCCCTGTCGCGTACGGTGGCATTTCGCGACAGCAATATCGAAGTGGCGACGGTGCTGAATCCGCCGGAAGACGTGGTCGGCGTGCTGGCCGACAGTGCCGGTCGCGTGCGCGGCCTGTGGGCGAGTTTCGCCACCGACAACGGTCGCGAGCTGGTGCAGGAAAGCCGTGGCGTGCCAGCCGACCTGGTCGCCGAGACCCTCGATATCGTGCGTCGCAACGTGCCCCTGCATTCACTGGAGGTCGAGCTCGTCACGCAGACCCTGGCCAGCGCCCGCGGCCTGGGGTTGAGCGATGCCTGGGTGGCACGCATCCAAAGCAGCAACCAGGCGCAGCGCCAGGTGTTGAGTGTGGCGCGGCTGGTAGGCGGCACGGATGCGGCGCGCGTGCTGCAGACCGGGGATATCCTGCTGGCGATTGATGATCGGGTGGTCACCCAGTTTCGCGATGTCGAGCGTGCTACGGCCGCGCGCGACACGGTAAAAGTTACCGTGTGGCGCAGCGACGGCGAGCATACGCTCACCGTCAGGACCGCGGCGCTGAGCGGCAGCGATGTCGAGCGCATCGTGCAATGGGCGGGCGCCACCCT
This sequence comes from uncultured Gammaproteobacteria bacterium, assembly GCA_963823235.1. Taxonomy (GTDB): domain Bacteria; phylum Pseudomonadota; class Gammaproteobacteria; order Steroidobacterales; family Steroidobacteraceae; genus FEN-1191. Next base: position 25,993 of record CAWGKS010000008.1, read on the forward strand.
GCAGGCACCGCATCGCGCAATCAGCGCGCAGCGCGGCATCGAGCCGCGCGGCGTCTATGTCGCCTGGTTCGCCTACGGCTCGCCGGCCAGCCGTTTCGGCCTGGTACCGGGCCGGCGCATTGTCGAAGTCGACGGCCAGGCTACGCCTGACCTCGATGCCTTTCTCAAGCAGGTGAGTGGTCGCGCCGATCGCTCCTCGCTGCGCATCAAGACGCTCACGTGGAACGGCGCCGCCGAGATGATCACGATGAAGCTCGATCGACACTACTGGCCGGCCTATGAACTGCGGCGCAGCACTGCAGGATGGGAGCGACTGCCGCTCGAATAGCGGTGGGCTCGCTTAGGATGTGTCCATGGTCAGAGCGGTCAGAGCCACTCCGCTAGAGCTTGATGCCGCTGTGCAGGCGCTGCGCGCGGGCGATGTGGTCGCGTTTCCGACCGAGACCGTCTATGGCCTGGGCGCCAATGCGCAGCACCCCGCAGCATTACTGAAGATCTTTGCGCTCAAGGGTCGCCCGATTACGCATCCGCTGATCGTGCACCTGGACAGCCAGCGCTATCTGCATCGCTGGGCGCGTGAGGTGCCTGCGGCCGCAGAGCGCCTCGCCGCGCGCTTCTGGCCGGGGCCCCTGACCCTGGTGCTGCCGCGCGCCGACAACGTGCCTGACCTGGTCACCGGCGGGCAGGACAGCATCGCAGTGCGTGTGCCCTCGCATCCGATGGCGCAGCAACTGCTGAGCGCCTTTGGCGGCGGCATTGCCGCGCCATCTGCCAATCGCTTTGGCCATGTGAGTCCGACGCGCGCCGAGCACGTGCGCGAGGAGTTTGGGGCGGAAGTGCGCGTGGTGCTTGATGGTGGTGAATGCAAGGTCGGGCTCGAGTCGACAATCGTCGCCTGCCTGGACGGTGCGGTGCGCCTGTTGCGCCCGGGAGCCATCACACTGTCGCAGTTGCGCAGCGAAGTGGGTGAGGTGTCCGGCGGGCCGGCACTGGATTCGCCGCGCGCGCCTGGAGCGTCGCTCGCGCACTACGCGCCGGCCACGCCGCTGCGCCTGGTAGCAGATGGGTTGATTGAACGCCTGGCCGTTGAACTCTCGGCCCAGGGGCAGCGCGTGGGCGTGCTGGCCCAGCGTCCGCCGCTGCATAGCCATCCGCGCCTCACCTGGATCAACGCCGGTACCCGTCCGGAGAGCTACGCCCACGATCTGTATGCTCATCTGCGTACCCTGGACAGAGCCCGCGCCAGCTGCCTGCTGGTACAGGAAGTACCCGGCGATGAACTCTGGGATGCGGTACGCGATCGCCTGACGCGTGCCGCTGCGGCGAACGCCGTGGATCTGCCCTGATGGCCGTAAAGGCCATCGACCCGTTTCAACCCGGGCATATCCGCCGGCTGGTGGCTGAGTTTGGCTCGCCGCTGCTGATCCTCGACTGCGAACGGGTGCGGGCGCAGTACCGCAGCTTGCGCAAGGCGCTGCCCGGTGTCGATCTGCACTACGCCCTCAAGCCGCTGCCACACGCGGCGGTAGTGCGCACGGTCGTCGAGCAGGGCGGCTGGCTTGACCTGGCTACTACTGGTGAAGTGCAGCTCGCCCGGCGCCTGGAACTGGACGCGCGGCGCTGCATCCACAGCCACCCGATCAAGCGCGACTGTGACATCCGCAATGCACTCGAATACGGCGTGCGGACATTTGTCGCCGACAATCCGGACGAAGTGCGCAAATTCCGCAGTTACGCCGGCAGGGCCGAGTTGCTGCTGCGCGTCTCGTTCCGCTCACCCGGTGCGGTCTGCGACCTGTCGCGAAAATTTGGCTGCGATCCTGAAGCGGCGCTGGCGCTGGCGCGTCTGGCGGCGCAGCTGGGCGTGGGCGTGCGCGGGTTTTCGTTTCACGTCGGCTCGCAGGCGGCCGACGCGCTCAAGTATGTCGAAGCGATCGAGGCCTGCGTGCAGCTGCTGCTGGCGGCGCGACGCGAAAAGCTCGGTGCCTTCGATACCCTCGATATCGGCGGTGGCTTTCCCATCGACTATGCACAGCGCGCGCCGGATATTGCCCGCTTCTGCGCGCCGATCCGCAAGGGCCTGGCAAAGCTGCCGCGGCGCGTGCGGGTCATTGCCGAGCCTGGCCGCTACATCGTGGGTCCGGCCGCTATTGGCGTGGCCACGGTGATGGGTCGTGCCCGCCGCGAAGGTCACTGGTGGTACTACCTCGATGATGGCCTGTACGGTTCCTACAGCGGCCAGATCTACGATCACGCGCGCTACCCGGTCGAGGCGCTGCGCAGCGGCCCGCTGCTGCCCGCGGTGCTGGCCGGGCCCACCTGCGACAGCATCGATGTAATCGCCGAAAACCTCATGCTGCCGGAACTGCGCGCCGGCGATCTCATCGTCGGCCGCGCCATGGGCGCCTACACCTGGGCCAGTGCTTCGGATTTCAATTTTTTCCCGAAGGCGACCGTGGTCGCGGTGAACCGCCATGCGGGCGATGCCGGCGGGGTGGAGTAGCGCAGCGGGCAGGACGGGCCGCTACGGCAGCGCTGCCACCGTGGCGAACAGTTTCCTGAGCGCGCGCGCTGCGCCCCTGATGTCGTGCGCCCGGAGGCTGGCCAGCAGCGACTTGTGCAGTGCCAGCAGCGGCTTCAGGCCGTGGCGTTGCGCGGCGATCTGTCGCAGCGCGATGCGGCCGCGCACCTCCCAGTGCAGGGCGTCCCACATGCGCAGGAAGGTCCCATTGCCGCTGCCGCGAACCAGGTCGCGATGGAAGCGCAAGGCACTATTGATGTAGAGCTCGCGATCCTCGCGCGCGACGGCGGCGCTCATTTCGCGCAGGGTGCGGGCGAACTGTGCGAGTGCCTGCGGGGCGTAGGGTGAGGCCAGCTCCATGGAGCGTAGCTCGATAATGGCACGCAGTTCATACGATTCGCGCAGCTCCGTCAGATCGGCGCCGCGCACGCGCGTACCGCGATAGCGCTCGCAGCTCACCAGCCCGGAGCCCTCGAGTTCACGCAGCGCTTCGCGGATCGGCGCCTGGCTCACATTGAACTCACGTGCCAGCGGCAGTTCCTTCAGCTTGGTGCCGGCCGGGTAGCTGCCATCGAGAATGCGCGCCACCAGCACATCGCGGATGCGATCGCGCATGCACACGCGCAGTGGCACGGCCCGATCCACGCTGACGGCTGGCCTCATGGCGGCGTGGCCGGCTCGCCCGCCGCCTTGACGACGCGCACGGCGCTGTGATCGGTCAGTGAATCCTGGGGACTCAGAATGACCTCGTCGCCCGCCTGCAGGCCATCGACAACTTCAACTTCAGAGCCGTAGTCGCGGCCAATGGTGACCGGCTTCATTACGACACGCTGCTGCGCATCGACGGTGGCGACCTGGACGCCATCGGCGCGAAACAGCAGGGCATTGGCCGGCACTTTGAAGCGATGTCCGGCGGTGGCTGCGGGCAGCTTGAAATCCACTTCGGCATAGGCGCCGGGCAGGAGTTCGCGCCGGGAATTGTCGATGATGAGCTGCGCCAGCATGGTGCGCGAGCCTGGATCGAGCGCCCTGGAAGTGCTCGCGAGCCGGGCCGGGTAGCTGATGCCGGGCCGGTCCGGAAAACGCACGCTGGCGAGCTGGTCCGGCTGCAACAGTGACGCGTAACTCTGCGGTACGTGCACGTATACCCGCAGTCGCTGCAGGTCGGCGATCCGGAACAGCTCGGGGCCCGAGCTGTTGCCGGCGCTGATGAGCTGGCCAACGTCGGCGTTGCGCGCGGTGACTACACCGGCAAACGGTGCCACGATTCTCTTGAAGCTGGATAGCTCGCGCAGGCGTTGCAAATTCGCCTGGGCCGATTGCAGCTGGGCATCGCCGCTGGCGGCCAGGCTTATCTTCTCGTCGGCTTCCTGCCGGGATACCGTGCCGCTGTCACGCAATCCGCGCCAGCGTTCGGCCGTGAGATTGGCGATATTGCGGTTCGCCTGCGCGGTGGCCATGTCGGCCTCGGCCTGGTGCAGCTGCTGGTCGATTTCCGGGGCATCAATCTCGGCCAGCAGTTGCCCGCGCTCTACCGCTGCGCCGATATCCACCTGCCAGCGCTTCAGGTAGCCGCTGGTGCGGGCAAAGATAGGCGCTTCAAGATTCGCCTGCACGGTGGCCGGCAGGGTGAGCAGCGCCGCGTCGGCCGGTGGTTGCGGTTTCGTCGTGGCAACGCTGATCCGTGTCTGGGTCGCCGTGACATCGCGCAGTGATGCCTGCGCGCGCATCCGGGCCAAAATTGTCCATGCCACCACGACCAGCAGTATGACCAGTGCCAGCATTGCGATGCGTGTCATGCCCTGCGCGGTGCGTGGGCGAGCAGTCCTGCAGGGCAGCTTCATGGGCGGATTCCGTGTGGTGTATTCATGCGGGTTGTTCAGCCGGCGTGCCGGCCCGGTCGCGGCCATGTATTGCGGCAAACAGGGTGGGTACAAACAGCAGCGTGGCGGCCGTCGCGCACAGCAGGCCGCCGATCACGGCGCGGCCGAGCGGCGCGTTCTGCTCGCCGCCTTCGCCCAGGCCCAGCGCCATGGGCAGCATGCCGATGATCATGGCCAGCGCGGTCATCAGCACGGGACGGAAGCGCGTGACGCCGGCTTCGAGGGCGGCCTGCATTGCGCGTCGCACCCTCGTGCATGCGTTCGCGCGCGAAGGTGACCATCAGGATGCTGTTGGCGGTGGCCACGCCCATGCACATGATCGCGCCCATCAGCGCCGGCACGCTGAGCGTGGTGTGCCGTCAGCAGCAGCATCCAGACGATGCCGGCGAGCGCCGCCGGGCAGCGCCGTGATGATGATGAACGGGTCGAGCCAGGATTGAAAATTGACGACGATCAGCAGGTAGACCAGCAGGATCGCGCCCACCAGGCCCACCAGCAGCCCGGTGAACGACGCCGATCATGGTCTGCACCTGGCCGCGGACGATGATGTGCGTGCCCTTGGGCAGCGAACTTTCCTGCGCCGCGATAATCCGCCGTGACATCGTCGGCCACCGCACCGAGATCGCGGCCCTGCACGGCGCCGTACAGGTCGATGACGGTCTGGGCATCGTAATGCGAGATCACGCCCGGGCCGGCGCCGCGCGCCACGCTGGCCACGGCGCCAAGAATCTGCGACTGGCCCGCCACACTGATCGGTAGGTTCTGCAGGTCATCGAGCGATGCCATGCGGTACTGCGGCGCCTGGGCCACGATCGGATACTGCACGCCGGTCTCGGGGTTGAGCCAGAACGCAGGTGTTACCTGGCCGCTCCCCGCGAGCGTCAGCAGCAGGTTGCTGGCGATGTCGCGCTGGCTGATGCCCAGCTGCGTGGCCCGGCTGCGATCCGTCACCACCCGCAGCTCAGGCTGGTTGAAGCTCTGTTGCATGCGCAGGTCCACCAGGCCCGGCACCTGCCGGAGCGACTCCAGCAGCTTGTTGGCCACGTCGCGGTTGGCGCGGCTGGCGCCGACGATCTGCACGTCGATCGGCGCTGGCAGGCCAAAGTTCAGGATCTGGCTGACGATGTCCGCCGGCAGGAAAGCGAAGCTGACGCCAGGGAATTCCTGCGGCAGGCGCGCACGCAGGCGGCGCACGTACTGCGCGCTGGGCGCGTGGTTCGCAGTGAGCGAAATCAGGATATCGGCATCGCTGCTGCCTATGGTGCCGGAGTTGCCGTAGGTGAGATTGATGCCGGATACCGGCAGGCCGATGTTGTCGACGATGTCGGCCAGTTCGCCGGCCGGGATCGTGGCGCGCAATGCGGCCTCAACCCGATCGGCCAGCGCCGCGGTCTGCTCGACCCTGAGGCCGCTGGGGCCCCGCAGGTGCAGTTTGATCTGGCCCGAATCGACCTCCGGAAAGAAGTTCCGCCCGAGTATGGCGAACAGCAGCAGCGAGACTGCCACGGCGCCGAGGAATGCGCCGATGACCCTGCGGCCCTGACCCAGCAGGCTGGTCAGCAGGACGTGATAGCGCGTGCGCAGTGCCTCGAAGCCGGCTTCAAAGCGCTGCTGGAAGCGCTGCCAGCCGTTGTGCCGGCCGGCCGCAGCGTGCTCCTGCTGCGCCGTGCGCAGCCAGTATTTGGCGAGGGTCGGAATCAGGGTGCGCGAGAGCAGGTAGGAGGTCAGCATGGCAAACACCACGGCCTCGGCCATCGGCACGAACAGGAAGCGCGCCACGCCCGAGAGCAGGAACATCGGCAGGAACACGATGCAGATGGCCAGCGTGGAGACCAGTGCCGGCGTCAGGATCTGGCGCGAACCCTCGAGTATGGCCTGCTCGACGCTGTGGCCCAGTTCCAGGTAGCGATTGATGTTCTCGATCGTGACCGTGGCATCATCCACCAGGATGCCCACCGCCAGCGCCAGGCCGCCCAGGGTCATGAGGTTGATGGTCTCGCCGAGTGCATCGAGCAGGATGACCGAGGCGAGTATCGACAGCGGGATCGAGATGGTGATCATCAGCGTGCTGCGCCAGCTGCCGAGGAACAGCAGGATCATCAGTGCGGTCAACGCCGCAGCGATGAGTCCCTCGGCGACCACGCCGCGCACCGCAGCCTTGACGAATACCGATTGATCGCCGGTGGCGGCGATCGAGGCGCCTTCCGGCAGCAGTTCGCGGATCGCCGGCAGGCGCGCCTTGATCGCGTTGACGATCTGCAGCGTCGAGGCGGAGCCGGTCTTCTGGATCGTCATCAGCACCGCGTGCTTGCCATTGACGCGCACGATGTTGGTCTGCGGCGCATGCCCGTCGTGGACAAAGGCCACGTCGCGCACGTAGGTCACCACGCCATGATCGCTGCGGATCGGCAGGTCATTGAGTTCGGCGATCTTCGGCGGGCTGGCGTTGAGCTTGACGCTGTACTCGTAGTTGCCGATTTTCTCGGTGCCGGCCGGGAGTACCAGGTTCTGGTTGCCGATGGCGGCGTTGACGTCGGTGGCCGAGAGCCCGTGGGCGCGCAGCGCGTCGGGGCGCAGATCCACCTGCACCTGGCGCGTGGCGCCGCCGAAAGGGTAGGGTACCGAGGCGCCGGCGATGGTGGCGATCTGCGCGCGCGCGAACTGGTTGGCGAAGTCGAACAGCTGCGCCTCCGGAAGTTTTTCGCTCGACAGGGCCAGCTGGATGATCGGCACGCTCGAGGCGTTGTACTTGAGTATCAATGGCGGGGTGGCGCCCTGCGGCAGCTGGCGCAGGCCGGTCTGCGCGATGGCGGTAACCTGCGCCATCGCCAGGTTGATGTCGGTGCCGGGCTGGAAGTAGACCTTGATGACCGCTACACCCGGGTAACTCTGCGATTCGACGTGCTCGACGTCGTTGACGATCGTCGTCATGTAACGCTCGATATTCGAGGTGATGCGCCCGGCCATTTCGTCGGGCGCGAGGCCGCCATAGTTGTAGGCGATGGCGATCACCGGGATGCGGATGTCCGGGAAGATATCGGTGGGCATCCCCAGGCGCCCCGGCGCGCCCAGCAGCGCCAGCGCGCCGAACAGCGGCAGCAGCATGGCCAGGACGATGAAGGTGTACGGACGCCGGAGCGCCAGCTGGACGATCCACATGGGGGAGGCCTGGTTGGTCGACTGATCGATTATCGATAATTTGCGGGGAAAGGCAATCGCCCGGCGTTCAGGCCGGCGGCGAGTATCCCAGCCACCAGGCCGGCAGGGTTGGCGAGGCCGTCTCGGGGGCAAAGTGCAGCGGCAGGTCGGCGGCCTGCGACAGCCAGGTCAGGCTGTGAGCGGGTACTGCCAGGGGCGCGCTGGCGGCGTCCGCACTGGTGTGCAGCGTGCCGGCGACGGCACTGTAGAGGCCACGCTGCGCGGACGCGCTGAGCCATGCGATCGTGCTTGCCGCGCGCAACAGCTCACCGTGCCCCGATGCAGTCATCAGGTTCAGATCGATGCTGGACCCGCCCAGTGGCTCGGCGTGGACGACGGCGGTGCCGTCGAAGTGCAGGGGAGCGGAGTCCGGGACCAGCCGGTGCTGCCGGCCATCGACCGTCAGCAGCAAGCCGTCCCCGCTCACCAGGGCGAGTACGCGCTTGACGCCGGGAAACATGGAAAAAGGTCCCGGCGCAGTGATGGTGGCCAGGCTGACGCGCAGCTGCCACGGGGCTACGGCAGGCGGCCAGGTCAGCAGCTCGCGCGTCCAGCCGCCACCATTGCGCCAGCGTTGCGGAGTGACATCGTCAGCGTGGATGCAGGTTGCGAATTTCACAGCGGGCTCCCATGGCCGAGGGCGGCCTGATACAGCTTGAGACCTGGTTCTCAACCCGCGGCAACACTAAGGCCGATTCGGGCTGCGATGCTACATGGATGCCGACCGGAGGCCGATAGCTCACAGCATGAACGAGTCCAATCCCAAAGCGGGTCCAGGGCTGGCGGCCATTCGCGCGGCGCTGGACAGCTACTTTGCCAGCCGCGGCCACTGGCCCCCACACCGCCGGGCGCAGGCTGAAAGAGAACTGGCCGATCTACTGGCGCAGGTGCAGCGCCTGGCCGCCAGCCTGCAGATCGATCTGGCAACGCTGGCCGATCAGGCCACCGGCCGACCCTAGCGCGCCAATTCCCTGATCAGCTCCGCCAGTGTACTCATCGGCACCGAGCAGCTGCTGCCACGGCACAGATACGCAGCGCCTCCCGGCAGCGGCGCCTTGGCCAGCAGTGCTGCCGGCAGATTGACCGCGTTCTCGTCTATAGCCAGCACTACGCGGCGCGGCGCATAAACTGTAGCCAGTTGTTGCTGCCAGTCGCTTATCAGCGCCATGGGGCCGCGCAAGATCACAATCTCCGGGGCCTGCAGAAATTCCTCGAGCGCCTGCAGCAGGGTGGCATGCCCCTGTGGATGTTGCGCAATGGCGGGCCAGGCCGCACGCAGCGTGCGCTCGGCCGCAACCAGGTAACGCTCTTCGCCCAGCAGATAGCCGAGCCTTTGCAGCACCACGGCCGCTGCGCCGGCGCCGGCGGGCAGGGCGTCGTCGCCAAAAGACTTCGGGCGGCTGATCAGTGTTTCGTGATCGTCGGCGGTAAAGTAAAAACCGCCGTTGTCAGCATCCTCGAAGTGCGCCAGCACCACCTCCATCAGTTCACGGGCAAACAGCAGTTCAGCCACATCGAAGCGCACGCTGGCCAGTTCCAGTATGGCCTCTGCGAGGAACACGTAGTCGTCGAGGTAGGCATTGAGCCGGGCGTCGCCATCGGCGCTGGTGGCCAGCAGGCGCCCGTCACGCCAATGGTGGTTGCGCAGGAATTGCAGCGCGGCGCCAGCCGCGGCGGCCAGATCTGCGCGCGCCAGCGTGCGCGCGGCGCTAGCCAGCGCGCGAATCGTCAGCGCATTCCAGCTGGTGAGTATTTTCTCATCGCGCGCCGGGCGCACCCGGGGTGCGCGCACGGCCAGCAGCTTGTGGTGCGCCTGCAGTAGCAGCGCCGTGAGTTCCTGCTCGCTCTGGCCGTGTGTCTGCGCCAGCGATTCGAGGCTGGTGGCGACGATCAGATGGTGTGCATGTCCCTCGAAATTCGCGGGACGATCGAGGCCGTAGCGGGCGGCGAACACGGCATATTCGGTCGCCTCGAGCGCCGCGCGCACTGCGGAGGCCTGCCAGACGTAATAGCTGCCTTCGACACCGGCCGCGTCGGCATCCAGGCTGGAATAGAAAGCCCCGCCCGGCGCGCGCATTTCAGCCAGCAGCCAATCGGCAGTGCGGCCGGCTACTTCGGCGTACAGCTTGTCGCCCGTCGCGCAGGCGGCCTCGGCATAGACGCCCAGCAGCGCCGCGTTGTCATAGAGCATCTTTTCGAAATGCGGGATCGCCCATTGGGCATCGACGCTGTAGCGATAAAAACCGCCACCGAGCTGATCGAACAGGCCACCCTCGGCCATGCGCGTGAGAGTCAGGCTCGCCATGTACAGGGCTTGCAGGTCCGGCGCCAGAGCCGCGGCACTACCGCGCCAGTCGCGCAGCAGGCGCTGAATCAGTGGTGCGTGCGGGAATTTGGGGGCACCGCCAAATCCACCCCACTCGCGATCCAGGCTGCGCTCCAGCTGGGCGCGGCAGGTGCGCAGTGGCCCGGAATCGAGCGGCAGATCCTCCGCGGCTGGCGGCGGGTTCAGGTCGCCGAGCGCGCTCACCACTGCGCTGGCGCCGGTGCGCAACTCGCTCTCGTGATCGCGGTAGTAGTTGGCAACATGAGTGAGCAGGTCGCGAAAAGACGGCATGCCATGGCGCGGTTCGGGCGGAAAATAAGTGCCGGCGAAGAACGGGCGTTGATCGTCGTGCATCAGAAACACCGTCAGCGGCCAGCCGCCGCCGCGACCGCTGAGCATCTGCTGTGCAAGCTGGTAGAGCTTGTCGATATCCGGCCGCTCTTCACGATCGACCTTGATATTGACGAAGCGCTCATTCATGAGCGCCGCCGTGGCTTCATTCTCGAAGGATTCGTGTGCCATCACGTGGCACCAGTGACAGGCGGCGTAGCCGATCGAGAGCAGAATGGGCTTGTGCTCGCGCCGCGCCAGCGCCAACGCTGCCGTGCCCCAGGGGTACCAGTCCACCGGGTTACCCGCGTGCTGGCGCAGATAGGGGCTGGTTTCGCTCGCCAGACGGTTGCTGTGGGCGCCCACTGCATTGCCCATGGGGTGTGCCTGTCACATTGAGTAGAATGGCGCGCCACTATACGCGAGACCCTCCCCCTCATGACCCTCATCGACGAAGATCCGCCGGCGCCGGAGCCGGCTCCCGCCGCCGCGCTGGAATTGCCCATATTGCAGCTCAAGCGTGGTGAAGACCGCAGGCTCCGTGCCGGGCATCTGTGGGTGTTCTCCAATGAAGTGGATACCACGGCGACGCCGCTGACTGGTTTCGGCGTGGGCGCGCATGCGCGCGTGCTGAGCGATCGCGGCCAGTTTCTCGGCTACGCCTATGTGAACCCGCACGCGCTGATCTGCGCGCGCATCATGACCCGCAGTCCCGTGCATCTGCCCGATCGCTCGCTGCTGGTGCATCGCCTCAGGGTGGCGCTGGCACTGCGCGAGCGTTATTACGCCGCGCCATATTATCGCCTGGTGTTTGGCGAGGCCGACGGTTTGCCGGGCCTGGTGCTTGATCGCTACGGCGAGGTGGTGGTGGGCCAGATCGCCACCGCCGGCATGGAGGCCATGCGCGCCGATATCGAAGCGGCCGTCACCAAGGTGCTCGCGCCGCAGGTGCTGGTCTGGAAGAACGATGGCGGCGCACGCGAGCTCGAGCAACTGCCCCGGCAGATCATCACTGCAATTGGCAAGGCCCCCGAAGAAATCGCGGTGATCGAGGGCGTGCTCAGGTTTCAGGCGCCCCTGGCGAGCGGCCAGAAGACCGGCTGGTTTTACGATCAGAGCGCCAACCGTGAACTGTTTCGCCGCCTGCTGTGGCCCGGGGTGCGGGTGCTCGACATCTGCAGTTACGCCGGCGCCTGGGCGATTACCGCGCTGCGTTGCGGCGCGCGCGAAGCCCTGTGTGTCGATTCGTCGGAGACTGCGCTGGCGCTGGCCGAGCGCAATGCGAGCGCCAACGGCGTGCAGTTGCGCACTCAACGCGGTGACGCCTTTGAGGTGCTGGACGAACTGCAGCGCGCCGGTGAACGTTTCGACGTCGTGGTGCTCGACCCGCCCGCTTTCATCAAGCGTCGCAAGGACCACCCGCGCGGCGCTGCGGCGTATCGCAAACTCAATCAGCTTGCCATGCGCCTGCTCGAGCGCGATGCCCTGCTGGTGAGTTGTTCATGCTCATGGCATCTGCCGGCCGAGGAACTGGCCATGCTGATTCAGTCGGCCGGACGTCACACCAGCCGTTTCGTGCAGCTGCTGGCCAGCGGCGGTCAGTCGCCCGACCATCCGGTGCACCCGGCGATCCCGGAAACACGGTATCTGAAGGCATTTTTTTGCCGTGTTACGCGCGAGTAAGTTGCAGGTAGAATTGCGCCCCTGATGTTGACCTATCCGCATATCAACCCGATCGCGCTGCAGCTGGGGCCGCTGCGCGTGCACTGGTACGGCATCATGTACCTGGTGGCCTTTGGCGCCGCGTGGTGGTTGGCACGGCGGCGTTCGGCGGCGCCGGGCTCCACCTGGTCGCCCCGCGCCGTAGATGATTTCATTTTTTATGCGATGCTCGGCACGATTATCGGCGGGCGCGTGGGTTATGTGCTGTTCTATGGCGAGGCGCTGTGGCGCGCCGATATCTGGTATCCGCTCAAGATCTGGGAAGGCGGCATGTCCTTCCACGGCGGCTTCCTGGGCGTGCTGACTGCGGTGGCGTTGTATGCGCGCACGCAGGGTCGCAGGGTGTTTGATGTCTTCGATTTTGCGGCACCCCTGCCGGGCATCGGCATCCTCGCGGTGCGCATCGGCAATTTCATCAATGGCGAACTGTGGGGGCGGCCGACCGACGGTTGGTATGGCATGTGGGTGAGCGACAGCTCGGGCGCACCAGCCATTGCCCGGCATCCCTCGCAGCTTTACGAAGCCGGGCTGGAAGGCCTGCTGCTGTTTCTCATCGTCTGGTTCTACACCCGCAAGCCGCGACCGCGCTACGCGCCATCAGCGGTTTTCCTGCTGTGTTATTCGCTGGCACGCATCAGCGTGGAATTCGTGCGGGTGCCCGATGCCCAGCTCGGTTACCTGGCCGGCGGCTGGCTGACGATGGGCCAGCTGCTGTCAGTGCCGATGCTGCTCGCTGGCGTCGTACTGTTGATCGTGGCCCACACCCGCAGCGAAGCCTCCGGCAATTTCCAAGCCGCGGCATGAAGGCCTACCTCGAGCTGTTGCGCCGCGTGCGTGAGCAGGGTGCGCCCAAGCAGGATCGCACCGGCACCGGCACGCGGGCGCTGTTTGGTTACCAGATGCGCTTTGATCTGGCGGCCGGGTTTCCGCTGGTGACCACCAAGAAGATTCACCTGCCCGCGGTGATTCATGAACTGCTGTGGTTCCTGAGTGGTGACACCAACATCCGCTATCTGCGCGAGCACGGTGTGCGTATCTGGGATCAATGGGCCGATGCGCACGGCGAACTCGGTCCGGTCTACGGCCAGCAGTGGCGTCGCTGGCAGGCCGCCGACGGCCGCCTGATCGACCAGATCAGCGAGGCCGTGCGGCTGATTCGCACCGATCCGGATTCGCGGCGCATTATCGTGAGTGCCTGGAACGTCGGCGAACTCAGCGCCATGGCGCTGCAGCCCTGCCACGCGCTGTTTCAGTTCTATGTGGCAGGCGGGCGGCTCTCCTGCCAGCTTTACCAGCGCAGTGCCGATGTGTTCCTGGGCGTGCCCTTCAACATCGCTTCCTACGCCCTGCTGACGCACATGCTGGCGCAGCAATGCGATCTGCAGCCGGGCGATTTCATCTGGAGCGGCGGCGATTGCCATCTGTATGCCAACCACTTCGGGCAGGCCGACGAGCAGCTGGCGCGCATTCCGCTCGCGCTGCCGCGCCTGCTGCTGCGGCGCCGGCCAGCGACCATTTTTGATTTCAACCATGAGGACTTCGATTTCGTGAATTACCAGTTTCATCCCGCTATCAAAGCGCCGATTGCCGTATGAGTTCCACCAGCAGTAAATCGCCCCGGCGGCGACCGATGTTTCGCGTGCGCCGCTCACGCGTGCATGGCCAGGGAGTATTCGCCCTGCGGCGCATTCGCACCGGCACCCGCATCGTTGAATATCTTGGTGAGCGCGTCTCCCACAAGGAGGCCGACCGCCGCTACGAGCAAAAGCAGTCGGACGACAATCACACCTTCCTGTTCATCGTCGATCGTGGCATCGTCATCGATGCGGGCGTGAACGGCAACGACGCGCGCTTCATCAATCACGGCTGCGAGCCCAACTGCGAGTCGGTGACCGAGGATCGGCGCGTGTTCGTCGAGGCGATTCGCACCATCCAGGCCGGCGAGGAACTGAAGTACGACTACTCCATCGGTCGCGCCCGGGATGATCCGCCCGATGTCGATGAAGTCTTCGCCTGCCGCTGCGGCGCCGACAAGTGCCGCGGCACCATGCTGTGGCCGGCCAAGCGACCGATGGCGCGCAAGCCGCCGCAGCGCAAGCGCAAGGGGAAATGAGCGGCAGCAAGGTGTGGCGCTGTCGGCGCCACGCTGGGGGCCATCGGCGTCGTTTATGGCGATATCGGCACCAGTCCGCTCTATGCCCTGCAGCAGTCGCTGGTCGCCACCGGGCGCGCGCCGCCAGGATCCGGTCGCCGTGCTGGGCGTGCTGTCGTTGATGTTCTGGAGCCTGCTGATCGTCGTCACACTCAAGTACGTGGTGCTGATCATGCGTGCCGACAACGAAGGCGAGGGCGGCATTCTGTCGCTGTTTGCGCTGGTACAACGGCGACTGGAGGACATGAATCGCTGGGGTCGGGCGCTGATCGCGCTTGCGGTAATGGGTGCTGCGTTGTTTTACTGCGATGCGCTGATTACGCCAGCGATCTCGGTGCTGGGCGCGGTTGAAGGCCTGGAGCTGCTCGATGCCGACCTGGCGCGCGACCGTGATACCCATTTCACTGGTCATCATCCTGCTGTTGTTTGCCATTCAGCGCCGCGGCACCGAGCGCGTTGGCCGCCTGTTCGGGCCGATCATGCTGTTGTGGTTCCTGGTGCTGGCGCTGACCGGTGGCATCGCCATCGCGCACAATCCGGCGGTACTGGCGGCACTTAATCCCGCCCATGGGCTGACGATGCTGTTTGTACGCGCCCGGCATCACCGTGGCAGTACTCGGTGCGGTATTCCTGACCGTCACCGGCGGCGAGGCGCTATATGCCGATATGGGTCATTTCGGCAAGGCGCCGGTACGACTGGCGTGGTTCGTGCGTGGTGTGGCCGGCGTTGCTGCTGAGCTATTTCGGCCAGGGCGCACTGATTCTCACCGACTGCCACCGCGGCCCACAAACCCCTGTTCGCGCTGGTGCCGGCCGCGTTCCTGCCGTGGATGGTGGTGCTCGCGACCCTGGCAGCCATCATCGCCTCGCAGGCCACGATTACCGGTGCGTTTTCCGTCACGCGCCAGGCCGTGCAGCTCGACCTGCTGCCGCGCCTGCGCATCCTGCAGACTTCGGCGCGCGAACACAGCCAGATCTTCGTGCCGATCGTGAACGCCATTGTGCTGGTCGCCGTGTGCGCTGCTGGTGTCGGCTTCGGCTCCTCGGACGCGCTCGGCGGTACCTATGGCGCGGCAGTCGCCGCCACCATGGCGATCGACGACCATACTTGCCATGGTGCTGGCCGCTTCACGCTGGCGCTGGTCGCGCTGGCAGATTGTGCTGAGCTTCGGATTGCTGCTGATCGTCGATCTGGCGTACCTGATCAGCAACCTGGCCAAGTTCTCGCAGGGCGCGTGGGTGCCGCTGGTGCTGGCGCGCCATGTTGTTCGGCGTCTTCATGACCTGGCGATCGGGCCGACGCCTGCTGCGCGACTGCGTTGCGCGAGGTGGCGGTACCGCTCAAGGAACTGCCGCGCGTAGTTGGCCGGCGCCACGCGCGTGCCCGGCACGGCGGTGTTCCTGGTGAGCGAGCCGCAATACGTGCCGACTGCATTGCTGCGCAATCTCGAGCACAATCACGTGGTGCACGAGCGCCTGGTGTTTCTCAACATGGAATTTTCCCGTTCACCGCGCCAGGATCCCGCCGACCGCGTGCGCATCGATACCCTGCAGGATGAGGTTTACCTGGTGACGGCGCGCTTCGGTTTCATGGAAACACCGGATGTCAGCGAGGCGCTCAAGCAATGCCGGGTCCGCGGTCTTACGCTCTTTGGCATCGACTGCTCATTCTTTCTCGGCTGGCATCTGGTGCGCCCGCGACCGCGCGCCGGTTATGAGGGCATGCGCAGGCGCCTGTTTGCCTGGATGCAGCGACGCAGCACGCAGGCGGCGGAATTCTTTCGCATGCCTGACAAGCGCGTCATCGTGCTCGCCACGCAGGTGGAGTTGTAGCGCGCAAGCGGCACACTGAATCGTGCGAGTCTCAATCATCGTTGCCGTGGCGGACAATGGCGTGATCGGCCGCGCCCAGCAGTTGCCCTGGCACCTGCCTGATGACCTCAGGCGCTTCAAGGCGCTGACCATGGGTAAACCCATACTCATGGGGCGACGCACCTATGAATCAATCGGCCAGCCGCTACCGGGTCGGCGCAATCTGGTGCTGAGCCGCAAGCCAGGCGCCGCACCGCATGCTGACATGCCGCCGACGCCCGCGACGCTGGCGACCGGCACAACGCTGGAGTACGTAGCCAGCCTGGCCGAGGCTCTGCAGCGCTGTGCGACGGCCGGGGAAGTGTGCGTCATCGGCGGCGCTGACGTGTTCCGCGAGGCGCTGCCGCTAGCCACCCACCTGCACCTCACACGGGTGGGCGCGCAGATAGCAGGTGATGTGTCGTTCCCGGAATTTGACCTGCGGGATTGGCGTGAAACGGCAAGGCTGGAACACCCTGCCGATGAGCGGCATGCCTGGCCCATGACCTTTGTCGACCTGGAACGCCTTAAGCGCGGCGCGCTTCCCGGCGACTCTCCGGGCCAGAGTATCGGGCGAGCGCCGTGAGCCGCCTGATGATGCTGTCGTAAGGCTCAGGGCCGCCGCTGCAGATCAATGCGTGCGTCACTGCGGCGGCGCCGACGCTCGCCCCCTGGCCACGAAGTCCGTCGGCCATGGCATGCCGTGGACAGCCACCGAAGGAGCCGGGCTCCAGTGCCGAGAGTTCGCCTGGCTGGCAGCGTGCGTCGCCGGTGCCGCGGATCACCCCAGGGTACGCGGCTGGGAATACCGGCCCGCCACGTGCCGGCATGGCAGCGACGATCAGTATGCCGCGCGCAGTGGCACGGGCAATAGCCGCCTGCAGTACGGGCCTGTCAGCCGCCAACCCCAGGCTCAGGTGCAGCAGCTGAACGTCTTCGCCGACGGCCCAGTCAACCGCGGCAGCGATGATCGCTGCACTGGTGGGCGCTGCGGATGTAAACACCTGCGCCAGCACCAGTTCGGCGTGGTCGGTACTGGCAGCGATGATCGAGGCAATGCGGGTCCCGTGACCGGTGGGGTCCGGTCCGCATTCGACTCGTGCGACCCGCTGGGCGCTGGCGACAAAGCGCGTTGCGGTGCGGGCTGTAGGGAATGCGCCGCAGCTGTCGATCAGGCCGATGCGCCAGCTCATGGCATTACGCCCCGACCGACTCGGGTCGCAGCGTGCCGGCATCCAGCAGCCAGCACAGATCAACATTTTCGATAGTGGAGTCGCGGTGCGTAATCACGATCCGCGTCCGGTGCGGAAAGGAATTGTCGAGTGCGCGCTGCACGGCCACGGCGTTGTCGTGATCCAGGCCGCTGGTCGCCTCATCCAGGATGACTACCAGTGGATCAGCCAGTGACGCACGGGCCAGGGCAATACGCTGCCGTTGGCCGGTGGAAAGGCCCGCGCCGCCTTCACCTACCTGGGTGAGATAGCGGTCCGGCAGGTCGGCTACGAATTCGTCCACCCGGGCGAGTATGGCCGCCTGCAAGACCGCCGATTCATCGGCATCAGGGTGGCCGTAGCGCAGGTTGTCGAGGATGGTGCCGCGAAACAGCACTGGCGAGTGCTCGACTACGACGACCCGACGCCGCAACTCCTGCAACTGGATCTCGCCGAGCGGTATGCCGTCGAGAAGAATACGGCCCGAGTCCGGGTCCACGAAGCGGCGCAGCAGATCAGCGATGGTGGTCTTGCCAGCACCAGAGGCGCCGCGCAGCAGCAGCTTGGTGCCAGCAGGAATCTCGGCACTGACACCATCGAGCAGCGCGCGGCCAGCGCGCGGCAGCCGGATGGTCAGGTTTTCAAATCGCAGTGCGCCACGCGCATCCGGACCCAGGGTCGTGGCTGCGTCAGACTGGGCTACGATCGGCAGTGCCTGCAGCTGACGTACGCGTTCCAGGCTTACCCTGGCGCGTTGATAGCCGGTGTACAGTCCGGACAGCGAGGCAGCTGAAGCCGCGATGCGACCCAGGTAAGCGACGAAAGCGATGAGTGTTCCAAGGCTGAGCGCGCCGTGCAGTACATACCATCCGCCCAGCAGGAAGGTTGCGGCCGTGGCCAGGTGGCCGAGGAATCCGGTGGCAGATCCCGTGGCATAGGCCACCATCTGTGCCCTGACCACCCGTGATAAATAGTGATCGCCCAGCTCGCCCAAGCGTTCGGTCTCGGCCGCTTCGGCGGCCGCGGCCTGGACACTGCGCGCATTGGCGAGGGTTTCGATGAGAAAGCCGCTGACGCGGCCGGCCTGTTCGCGCACGGCGCGCGTGCTGTTCTCTATGCGCGGGCGCGCATAGTGGCGCACGATCAGCTGCAGCGGCAGCAGTGCACTCATCACCAGCGTCATGCGCCAGGACAATTGCAACATCACCGCGCCGACCATGCACAGTGTCAGTGAGCTGCTGACGAAAGCGGCCGCGGAATCAGTACCGAAGCGCTGCACCTCGGCCACGTCGCCGTCCAGCCGGGTGACCAGGTCGCCGACCGCGTGCTCGGCCAGGCGTCGTGGCGAGACCTGCAACAGGCGGCGGTAAGTCGCGCCACGCAGTGCGAACAGCACGCGACCGGAGGCACGCACGTAAAGGGCGCGATGCACGCCGCCCAGAATCATTCCCGCCAGCGCCAGCGCCAGCATGCCGAGGCAGGCGGCCAGCAGTTGATCGTAGTGGCGGCCGATGAGGCCGGCGTCGATCGCCACACGTGTCAGCAACGGCTGCGCCGCCGCGAGCGTGGCGATCAGCAGGCTCAGCAACAGTGTCAGCAGCAGCATCGGCAGCTGCGGCCGCAGGTAGGGCCACAGCAGGCCGGCAATTCCCGCCTGCTTACCGGGTCTGGATGACACGCAGGCTGGCCAGCGACTGGTCGGTGCAGTCCGGCAGTTTCAGGTTGGCCTTCCTTTCCAGCGTGGCCGTGTCGTAAAAGCCCACGTCGCACATGGTTCCGCCGAGGTACAGCTCACGGCCGTCGGCGGAAATATTGATGGCATAGTAGGTGTGGTCCAGCAGCTTGCGGCGCGCGAGGCTGTGATGCGCGACGTCGACCTCGGTCAGGGTTGTGTAGACGCCGAATACCCGCTTGCGATCAGGGCTCAGGACCGAGGAGAAGATCAGCGCTGCGGAGTCTTCGAAATCCTGAAAATCGAGCGCGCCGGTAGCTCAGGTCCAGCGACATCAAGCCGGTTCGCGGCACCTTGTTGTCGCCGCTCGTGACTTCGGAATACAGGGGCGTCACGAACACTCCGGTGGGTTCCATGACCGGCCAGAAGGCCAGCATGTCGGGCTGCGAATGCGCGGCCAGCGTCCAGTGCTGGATACCGCGCTCGCCCAGCAGCTTGCCGCTGTGGAGGTCGTACTCGTAAAGATCGAAGCCCAGGGCATAGAAGCTGCGGCCGCTGGGCCGCATCAGCAGCATGTGTACGCGTCGCGGCGCTGCAAAGCTACGCACTGGCTTCGCCTGCAGACCGGCATTGGTTTTGAACACGACAAAGCGCGGCTCTTCCACCTGGTATTCGTTGGGCTTGAGCAGCACCGGCAGTTCGTAGGCGATCAACTCCTTGCCATCAGGGGTCAGGGCAAATCCACCGAAGTCCTTGACGCGTTCCTCGGGACTGGACAGATCGGCACGGAACACGCTCTTGCCGCTCCTGAGGTCGATACCGACAATGTGCTCCATTCTATTGACCAGTACATAGGCGATGCGGCCATCGGGTGAGGGAACGATGGTAAACAGCGAACCGCCGGCGTTGGGGATACGGAAAACGGACTGTATGCTGCGAGTCGCGGGGTCGATGACGATCAGCCGATCAGGCTTGGCGCCGGTCAGCAGCAGTTCGCGGCCCAGCGCCACCGGCGCCGCGGCGAGCAGTGCCAGCGCCGCGAGCGCTGCCAGCGAGCATGCCGCGGTCGGCAACGGTCTGGATGCTGCCATACGCAATGTCCTGCTCATTTTTTTGGAAACACGGCGTCGAGTTCGCGCCAGTCATTCTGTGCCGAAGGCTTGCCTGCATCCCAGTCGGGATAGGTGTTCATGGTGTCGGGCACCTGCGCTGGCCACCAGCAGGGATCCGAGCAGCCATAGAGATCGGCCTCCATTGGCTGGCACAACGAGGCGACACCGCCAAAGACATCGACCTCCCAGCCCGGATCGAAAGTAGTCGAGCAGCCTGCGACCGTGTCCATGGCCACGACCTCGGCCACGTGACCGGCGTCCGCGGCCTGCAACAGCAACTGCGCCTTGTGGTTGGTGGGTTTCAGTTCACTCATCAGTGGGCACTCCTCGGTTCGAGGTGGCGGGCAAAAAACTGTGGGTTGTGGCGCTGGATATCACCGTAGACACGCACGCCAAAATCGACCCAGCTGCGCAGCAGATCGCAGTAATGATAGGTGCGGTGGTGCGGATCGCCAAAACGCGTATAGGCCTCGTGGTAGCAGCCACCGGCGCACAGATTGCGGATCCGGCAGGTGGCGCAGTGCGTGCCCTCGCGGTCGATGGCCTTATCGAGAAAGGCGCCAAGGCGACCCTTGTCTATGCCGTCCGTGACATTGCCGAAGGTGGGCAAATCAGAGCCCGTGAAACGATGGCACAGGTTCAGCTCGCCCGCGGCATCGACGGCGAGCAGGCCCACGCCGGCGCCGCAGGGCAACGACTTGCGGCGACCCTCGTGCAGATCGGTCATCAGCTGGTGCATGTTCGAAAAGCCGTTATTGCGGTTGTGCAGCGCGTGCTCGCGGTACTGCAGCCCGAGCCGCTCAAAGGCCTGATGCACTTCCACCAGTTCCGCTTCGCTCAGGGCATGGCCGTCCGTCGCCGATGAGGTCACCGGCGCATAACCCACTTCGTGGAAGCCAAGCCCGGTGCGCAGGTGTTCGTGGGTCGCTTCCACGTCGGTGTTGCCCGCGCCCAGGGTTACGCGTGCACCCACGGGCCTGGAGCGATAACGCTCGAGCAGCAGCGCTACCTTGCGCGCCACGACCTCGTAGGTGCCGCGGCCGCCGACGCTCTTGCGATGCCGGTCGTGCAGCTCCTTCGGACCATCGATCGATACGGATATGCCGAAGCGGTGGGCATCGAAGTATTCAATGAGCCCGGCGTTCAGCAGGGTGGCATTGGTGGTCAGCGAAAAATCGATGCGCTTGCCAGCGCGCTCGACTGCCGCCTCGGCATAGGCGACCACCTCGCGGATCAGCGGCACGTTGGTAAGCGGCTCGCCGCCAAAGAACACGATGTTGATCTGCTCGCGCGCGGCGCCCGCTTCGAGCAGCAGGTCGACGCTGCGCGCGGCGGTTGCGAAATTCATGCGCCTGCCGTCTGCTGGTTTCGCCAGGTCTTCCTTGTAGCAGTAGGTGCAGGCCAGATTGCAGCCGGTGTTGACGTTGAGCACCAGGGTGCTGAGCGGGTAGGCGGCTACCTTGACGCTCACCGGGTTGATGGGCTTGAGGCTGCCTGAGACCTGCAGGATCTCGAGCCTGGCCAGTTCGCCGGCAAAGGCGCGCAGGCGATCGGGCGCATGCTGGCCCGCAAACTCGGTGACCAGCTCATCGATCGAGGTACCGCCTGGGCGCCGGCAGGCATCGATGACCGCCATACCCAGCTCATCCACGCCGAACACCGCAGTGGTGGGTACGTGCAGCAGATAGTCACCGCCAGCGTCGCGGACCACGTGACCGTTCCACCTGTTGAATTCCAGCCGCTGCTGCGCTATGTGCATGACTACCTCGTGACCGCTCAATAGATGGGTGGCGTGTTCCAGCGTTGCACGGTCACGATCAGGTGCGCACGGCCTTCGAGCGCCTGCTCGCCGTCGCGCACGCGCGCGACGATGGCGAGATTGCCGACGTTGTTGCCGGAAAACTCGCGTGCCGGATTGGGTCCGGCCCCGCCAGGCACGAAGCGGCCATTGCCCTCGAGTTTGCCCGCGTAGCCAATATCATTGCTGCGCTTGGCCTCGGCATCGAAGGGCAGCATGCTCCACTCCGCCGGCATGGGGCCGAGCGCCAGGTACTCACCGCCTGGCAGCTTTGTTGAAGCCAGCGCCTCAAACTGCGCCGTTACCGGCGCGGTCTTGCCGCCGCCCAGCCGTGCAATGCCAAAAGCGGGAGTTACCTCTATCCGGTCGATCTGCCGAAAGATTGCCAATGCGTCGCTGCCCGAGGCGCCGCCGGCCGTGACCACGCGACTGCCAGGCTCGGCATTCGCATCGGCGCTGAGCACAACGTGCAATACGTTGGCGGTGCGGCTGATGAGGCGCGCACTGACGCCAGGACCGAACGACAGGGTCGCAGCCTGGTCGAGGCCGGTACCCACCAGAGTAACTTCGCCCGTAGCGCCCGCCTTCAGGGCTCTGGGCAGCACGGCCAGGATTTTCGGAGTGCTGTCAGAGCGTATTGCGCGCCAGTCGCCACCCTCTTCGCTGTGTTCCGGATCAAACCAGCGCCCCTCGATCTGCGCGCCATCCTCGGAGAGTGCAAATATTTCGCGCGTCTCCCGACCGCCAAGCTGCCCGCGTCCGCGCCATTCATAGCCGGTGTAGAGCGTGGCCTGGGACTCGCCGACTACTGCTGCACCATTGCGATCCACAAGCTCGTAGTGCGCCGCGTAGTCGCCGGACTCGGTGCGTTTGATCCGCGCCGTGCCATATAGCGTGCGCCCGCCCGGCTCATGTCCGGTGACGATCCAGGTGCCATCCAGCTCGTGCGTTGCATGGGAACGCCAGGTGTTCCAGGCCGCTGACTCAAATGGAAACAATGCCCCGAGTTTGGCGGGTAGCTGCTGCGAGGCGATCTGCCACCAGGGGCGATCACGACCTGAGGCCTGATATTCAGTGGTCGGCCACTGGCCTACATGGGTATGGGCCAGCTTGAGCCATTCATCGGCATCGCGCCGCTGCAATGCGGCGCGGGCCAGCGTATGGCAACGCCCGCACATGACGGCCAGCTCCGGACCCAGGTCGAGGTCCTGGACATTGGCGCGCCGCTCGAGCGCAAAACGTGACGACTGTGCTTCACCGGGTGCCAGGCCCTGCGTGTCGGCAAGGTAATGGACCAGCTGGCCGCGCACCGTTTCGTCCAGCGCAATGCCGTGCACCTGCTGCATTCGAAACAGCGTCATCACCCAGCCTTCAGGACTCTTGCGGATCGAACTGATGCGCTCGAATTGCCCGTCATGCTCGAAGTGACAGCCGCTGCAATACGAGCGCAGCAACGCCGGGCCGTCAGGCGGTGCCGTGGCGGCAGAGGTCGCCGACGCCAGCGCCAGCAAGACTGGCAGCAACAGGGACGGCGCTGCGGCAAATCTGGTGAGACCTTTCAGCACGGTTTCAGCCTCCTGACGAAAGTGACGGGCGTTCGAGCGCAGGGCGCCGCGGCTTCGGCACCGGGAGCAGCGCACGATAGGCAGCGGCCGTTGCTGACCAGAACCTGCCACGTGCAGCGTTCTCACTATACAGGTCGGCAGCAATGGCCAGGTGTCGGCGCCAGGCCGCAAGCTGGCGCTCCGCAGCGAAACGCTGCGCGAGAGCGGCGTCACCGCCGCGCAGGACCGAATCCACTGCAGTCGCTACCAGCCGTGCACTGCGCACGGCCTCATAGATGCCCTGGCCGGAAAGCGGATCGGGAGCAAAGGCCGCATCGCCCACGCGCCAGCGCGCCGGGTCGGCATTGCGTCGGCCCAGGCTGGCGTGCGACGGCCGGATCACTGCGGGCCCGGAAGGCGACGCACCCTGGAGCGCGTGCGCCAGCGGCGCGATCTGCGCGCGCGCCGCGCTGAGCAGGGTGCCAGAGCGGATCGCACGCACCGTGCCTGTGAGCTGCACCCAGGCCGCGCCGGACTCTGTGACCAGCCAGCACCAGCCCTGCGCAAAGGGGTAGATGGCCGTGCCTGATTGCACTGGGGCATCGGTAGCAAAAGCCTGACCGGTCGCTGCCAGCACCGGGCCACGCTGTGCCGGACCGCGGCGCCCACGTGCGTCGATCAGCACACGCGCCTGGCAGGGGCCGGCCGCGAGCGACTCTACGCCTACTCCCTGCGGGCGCTGCTCGATGCGATTGACGACACCTGAGCGCAGTTCGACCCCGGCGGCGAGCGCGGCCCGGCGCAGGCCAGCGGCAAGTACGGTGCGATCGACCAGCCACTCGGAACCGACGACGGTACGTCCGTTGCCCCATTCGCCGCCACGCGCCAGCGGGCCGTCCAGGGCGTGGTGGGCCGTGTCAGGATCTTCATCCTCAAGCAGTTCCCGGGCACGGCGCGAAACGCCCTCGCGCCCTGGAGTAGTGGCGCCCGCATCAGCACGACGCGCGCACCCTGAATTGCCAGTCGCCGTGCCACGATGCAACCGGCCGGGCCAGCTCCCCCCATCACCACGACATCTGCGCT
>CAWGKS010000009.1:0-392090 GCA_963823235.1 uncultured Gammaproteobacteria bacterium
TTCATCGCGCTGCGAGCGGTTGTAGTAAATCGTCGCCGCGCCCTTGAACACCTGCGCGCCGAAACCATGCTCGGGATGGAAGTGGGTCAGCGTCAAAATCAAAGGCCGGCCGCCGGCGAGCTTCTTCGCGCAATCCAGCACTTTCTGGCCGTTGACCGGACCCATACCGGTGTCCACCACAAAAGTCGCCCCGCTGCAGAATGATGCCGATGTTCGGCACCAGCGGGACGCGCCGGTCTGTGATTACGTAAACGCCGGAGGCGATCTCCTTGATCGCAGTCGGATCGATATGGGGTGCGGGAGGTAGCAGCACCCAGGAGGCGCGCTGTTCGAAGCGTCACTCATGGCGAAAACTCTCTGTTCACGAGCACCCAAAGGCGTGCGCTATTGGACATTTTAAGCTTAAAACGTCAAGATCGATCAACGCGCGAGGAGAGCGAGAAGAGCGGTTCATGAGCGACGCGTTGCTGGCGCTGCATTTCCAAAACGACACATGTGCCGTCGGACGGACTGATCCCGTTCTCACTCGACCGCAGCACCGGCGCGGCGGCGAATTTCCTTTCGGCCAGCAAGCGCGCCTTGGACGAGGCCCGACGCGCCCGGCTGGACCATCGCGCATATCCATATCGCCTTTGCTCCGGACTATTCCGATCTGTTGCGCAACTGCCGCTTGTTCCTGAAAACCGAAACGCTCGGCGCGCTCAAACGCGGCTCTTGGGGTGCAGCGGGCACGCACCCCGGCTTCGAGGCCGCGGCGGATGAGATCGTGGTGACGACGAACTGCAACAGCGGCTTCCGGCGAACCGACCTCGAGGCCGTGCTGAACGAACGCGGCGTCAGCCGCGTCAATGTCATGGGGCTCGCCACGCAGTTTTCCGTCGAGCATACCGTGCGCGACGCGGCCGATATCGGCTATCGCGTGCGGCTGTTCGCCGATTGCTGCGCCTCGGGCGACATGGAGGCGCATCAGGCGACGCTCCGCACGATGTCCATGCTGGCGGATGTGACGGAGAGCCGGGAGGCGTCCGGGTCGATCGCCGAACCGACGCGAACAAAAAATCGGGAAGGGCAGGGATGTTCAAGGACGAATTGCTACGCGGCAGGCGCATTCTGGTGACCGGCGGCGGCACCGGATTGGGCAAGGGCATGACGGAGAAATTCCTTGCGCTGGGCGCCGAGCTCTTCATCTGCGGCCGCCGCAAAAGCGTGTGTGATGAGACTGCCGCCGAACTCATGGCCAAGCACGGCGGCAAGGTGACGAGCTACGGCGTCGATATTCGCGATGCGGCGGCGGTCGACGCGATGGCGGCGGATATTTTCGCATCCGGCCCGCTGACCGATCTGATCAACAACGCCGCTGGAAATTTTATCTCGCGCACGCAAGATTTAAGCCCGCGCGGCTTCGACGCCGTCGCCAATATCGTGATGCACGGGACTTTTTATGTGACGCATGCCGTCGGCAAGCGCTGGATCGCCCGCGGCCACAAGGGCAACGTCGTGTCGATCGTGGTGACGTGGGTCCATAACGGCGGCCCGTACGTGGTGCCGTCGGCCATGAGCAAATCGGCGATCCACACCATGACCATGTCGCTCGCCACCGAATGGGCAGGCTTCGGCATCCGGCTCAATGCGATCGCGCAGGGCGTGATCCCGACCGAGGGCGCGAGCAAACGCTTGAGTCCAGGCGGAACGCCGGAGAGCGCACAGCGCGGGAAGTCCGATAGCGGGCGGAGTTCGGCCGCATGGAGGAATTGCAGAACCTCGCGACTTCCTGATCGCCGACGGCTGCGAATGGCTGACCGGGCAAACGATCACGCTCGACGGCGGACAGAGCCTCGCCACGATGAACCCCTATGCGCTACGGCATTGGACCGACGCGCAGTGGCAGGCGGCGCGCGAAGCCATCAAGGCGCAGAACGAAAAGGACCGCGCACAGCGTTCGGCGTAGGCCAAAATTCGAGCGCAGACACCGCGAGGACCGAGATCTCGGCAATTGCCTGCTAACCGGGCATGGCCTTAGCAAGCCTGACGAAAATGGTAGAGTCGGAATGTGACGCGGTGGTTGTAGGGTGAACATATCTGTTGCCGCCTCTTTCGTCTGGCGGTGCCTTAGTAGTTCAGCCATGACTCCGTTTTCACATCCCGCTCATCGAACCGGACAGGCAGATCTCCCGCATCCGGCTCTCGGACAAGACTTCACGCCTTTGCTTTCGCGTGCGACGCCATCTGCAGTTTCTGAACACTCAGCGGAGTTTATAGGTTGCCCAATCTCCAGGTCCTTCACCACGTATTTCGTCTGTCTTGAACTGAGGTCCCTTCCCTCCACCGGCATTACCCGGCTTCAGCGGTACTACGAACCTCTCCGCCACCCCAAGGCGCCCGGCCTGTCCCTCACGGGCCTCCGGTTGGTCGTCGCTGACCGCGCTTTGGGGCTTCCCGTGTTTCGTGCGCTTTCCTTGTGTACATGCTGCCGCCACTACCCCGGCGCAGCGTCTGGACGTATCACTTCGCTCATTTCATCCAGACGTAGCAGCCTTCCCCGAAAGGGTTGTCGGGTCGGCCTGCGCATTGTCCTTTTCGAGGCTTGCTCGGCGTTCACTCGCGTTGCGGCCTGCACACTCGCGCTGCCACCAATTCGTGACACGCTAATCGAAGGCTTCAGCCACTTCGTTACCTCCATGACTGCTCCGATTGCTTCCGGCTGGAGCGGTTGCCGGGTGGGGCTTGCACCCACTGGAAAACGCCGCCTTGTCACGGCGCACACCCGTCAGCGGACGTTCCCGAGATGTCATTAGTCCCAGCAATCTTGCAGCTCTCAGGCGCAAGGAAGGTCTTCCCGCCGGAATTCGCATCGTTTGCATTTGGCCCATCATCGCTTTCTTTTCAGCTTTGCTCATGCTCAGCTCGTAGCTTTTCAGCGCCCAATATGCTGAGAACATGACAATGCCAACCGTTTCAACGATGAATATCCACTTGTCGTACAAAATTCCGAAGATGTAAGTCATAGTGATTACAGGCGGCCGGCGTTATTACCCTGTGGGCCGCGCAGCACTTCGACGCGCTCGAGGTCGTACATCTCAACGCCAAACAACACGAAATTGCCCTTGTAGACCTCGTCGATGTACGACGCCACCGGGCTGGACTGGCTCAGGCTGTAGTCGAACATCGAGATGCCGCGCAGCGAAAACACCGGCGAGGCCTCGCCGACTATGCCGTTGACCTGCAGGTTGGGAATCTGCGCCACCAGATCCGAGGGCGTGTCGATCTTCACCTGTTCGAGCTGGGCTGAGGTCAGTGCGGTAATCGACACCGGCACCGTCTGCAGCGATTCGGCGCGCTTCTGGGCCGTGACCACGACTTCCTCAATAGCGCCGGAGTCGACGGCTGGCGCCTGGGCGTAAGCCAGGGAGACGCCAAACAGGCCGGCGATGCCGGCTGCCATCCCCATCAACACGGCCGTGCCGGCGAATCCGGCGGCTGCGCGCCCATTGTTCTTGGAATGCTTCGAAATCATATCGCCCCCAGGGACAGGTAAAAGACTCATTGCCGCAGCATTATGCGCCTTGACGTGTACAAGCGCAGTCGGCTCGAGATGGATAACTGGTGGCAAATATGCAACCCAGGGGCTCAGCCCGGCGCCAGGCGCCTGAGCGCAGGAAAATCTTCTTCCCGGAATTCACCGCCGGACGCGCGCCGTGCCCGCCGCGCTGCTGCTCGGCGTTGCGCAGCTCAACGCGGCGGATTTTTCCGGAGATGGTCTTCGGCAGTTCGCCGAACTCAATGCGGCGAATACGCTTGTAGGGCGCAACGCGTTGATGGACGTACTCAAAGATGGACTGCGCGGTAGCCGCATCCGCAGCGTGGCCGGCGGCGAGCACCAGGAACGCCTTTGGTACCGCCAGCCGCAGCGCATCGGGACTCGGTACCACCGCTGCTTCCGCTACTGCCGGGTGTTCGATCAGCACACTCTCCAGCTCGAAGGGGCTGATGCGATAGTCAGAGGACTTGAACACGTCGTCGATGCGTCCGACATAGGTCAGGTAGCCCTCGGCATCGCGGCGCGCGACATCGCCGGTGTGATAGTAGCCATCGCGCATGACTTCAGCCGTCTGTTGCGGATCGTCCAGATAGCCCTGCATGAGTCCGAGCGGGCGCCTGGCAAGCTCAAGACAGATCTCGCCCTCGTCACTCAATTGACCATCAGGCGCGATCAGCACTACGGCATAGCCGGGCAGTGGCCGACCCATGGAGCCCGCCTTGACGGCCTGGCCTGGCGGGTTGCCGACCTGGGCCGTGGTCTCGGTCTGGCCAAAGCCATCGCGGATGGTCAGTCCCCAGGCGTCGCGCACCCGCTCAATGACTTCCGGATTCAGTGGCTCGCCCGCGCCTGCGACTTCACGCAGGCTCACCGGCCAGCGACGCAGGTCTTCCTGGATCAACATGCGCCATACGGTTGGCGGTGCGCAAAACGTGGTCACCTGGCAGCGTACCAGCTGATCAAGCAGTGCCTTGGCGCTGAAGCGCTCGTAGTGGTAAGCGAGAATGGTCGCCTCTGCGTTCCACGGCGTAAAAAAACTTGACCAGGCGTGCTTGGCCCAGCCCGGCGAGCTGAGGTTCAGGTGCACGTCTCCCGGGCGCAGTCCCAGCCAGTGCAAGGTGGTGAGGTGACCGACCGGATAGCTGGTATGGGTATGTGCGACCAGCTTGGGGCGGGCCGTGGTTCCGGAAGTGAAATAGAGCAGCAACAGCTCATCGGCCTGCGTCGGCGCCGCGCTGGGCAGGGTCGCCGCAGCGGCATGGCTGTCTTCGTAGGCCACCCAGCCTTTGGCTGTTCCGTTGGTCGCGATGCGTACCGGTGCGCCGCTCAATCCTGCGAAGCGATCGGCGAGCGCAGCGTCGGTGACGACGGCCTTGACCTGGCCGCGCTCGAGGCGATCTTCCAGGTCGGAGTGCTGCATCAACGTGGTGGCCGGAATCATCACCGCGCCCAGCTTGATGGTGGCGAGCATCGTCTCCCATAGCGGGATAGCGTTGCCCAGCATGATCAGCACGCGATCGCCGCGCGCTACGCCATGGGATGCAAGAAAATTCGCGACCTGATTGGAGCGCAGCGACAGTGCCGCAAAGCTCACCACCTGATCGTTCCCGCCGTCATCGACCACGCGCAGCGCCGGCGCCTGATTGCCTGCTGCAATGTGATCGAAATAGTCACGTGCCCAGTTGAAGGGTAGTCTGGCCGGCCAGCTTAGCTCAAGCGGTTGCACTGCAGCCGCGCCGTGGCCGAGCCACTGGTCACGCAAGGCAAGGAAAGCACTGGTGCCGTTCACGGGATACCTCGATGGTGTCCGCAACAAGGAGCATGGATCATGCCACGACTGGCAGCTCGGTGGCCAAGCTGCTAGGTTTGATTCATGAATCCGCAGTCATCACCACGCCTGAGCAAGGTTCCGGAAGTCACACTGATCTTCTGGGTCATCAAGATTGCCGCCACGACGCTGGGCGAGACCGGCGGCGATGCGGTCTCGATGTCGATGAACCTGGGTTACCTGCTGGGCACGGCAATTTTCGCGGTGCTGTTCGCGCTCGCGGTCAGCGCCCAGATCGCTGCGGCGCGATTCCGCCCCATGCTGTACTGGACCACGATCATTGCCACCACGACCGTAGGCACGACCCTGGCGGATTTTACCGACCGATCCCTGGGCATTGGCTATGCAGGCGGCAGCTCGATGCTGCTGGCCCTGCTGCTGGGCACGCTGTTCGTCTGGCATCGAACGCTCGGCTCGGTAGCCGTCAGCACCGTCAGCTCGCCACCCGCCGAGGTGTTTTACTGGCTCACCATCATGTTCTCGCAGACCCTGGGCACAGCCCTGGGCGACTGGACCGCTGATACCGCAGGCCTGGGCTATACGGGAGGCGCGCTGATATTTTCAGCATTGCTGGCGCTGGTGGCGGCCGCATACTTCTGGAGCACGATCTCGCGCACTGCATTGTTCTGGGCGGCCTTTATCCTGACGCGGCCATTGGGCGCCGTGCTCGGCGATTTCCTCGACAAGCCGATTGCCGCTGGCGGCCTGGCCTTGAGTCGCTATAGCGCCTCGGCAGTCCTGCTCGGCTTTATTGTGCTCGCCATCATTGCCTTTCCACAACGGGCCGCCAGCCAGAGCCATTGAATCTACAGGCCCGCGTCACTGAGCAGTTGCGCCGCTTGCGCACTGTCGCTGCGTAGTCCGGCCGCCAGCAGCGCATCAATTACCTGCTGTTGCAGCGCGCCGCGGCGCCGCGCCTCGGCGTAGGAAATTTCGGGATGAAACATCACCATCGAATAGCGCGCGATGAAGCGCTGCGGGAAGCGCAGCTCGAGCTCGGCCGCCAACTGTTTGCGGCGCAGAAAATCCGGGGCCAGGACGCGCTCGCGCATCTCCTCATAGTTTTCCAGCGCCATGGCTGCAATCGCATCGGTATTGGGTCGGCGCTCGCGCTCAAATCTCTGGCAGGCTGACTGGCTGTCGACGCCGTCGGCCAGCAGACGTGCCAGCAGCACGCAGTCCTCGAACCCGCAGTTCAGACCCTGGCCATGAAACGGCACGATGGCGTGCGCGGCGTCACCGATCAGCAGCACGCGCTGTTGATGCCAGGGCCAGCAGTACAGGGTGGCCAGCTTGCCCTGGGGGTTGCGCATGTATTGGACGTCGAAGTCCGGCAGCAAGGCCAGTGCGTCCGGGAACTGCCGCGCAAAAAATTCGCGTGCCCTGGCAACTGGAGCCAGGGCCTCGAAGCTGGGCGTGCCGCGCGCCGGCAGGAATAATGTGGCGGTAAAGCTGCCGTCCGGATTGGGCAGCGCGATCAGCATGTAGCCGCCGCGTGGCCAGATGTGCAGGGCGTGCTGGGCGAGCTGGTAGCCGCCGCCCGCTGCGGCGGGTATCAGCAGTTCCTTGTAATCGTGGTCGAGTGCCTCCTCGGTAGCCTGCAGCACGCCGCGCGTGGCCAGTGCGGCGCGCACCGCCGAGCCGGCGCCATCGGCGGCAATCAGCAGCGCGGCGTGTTCACTGTGTGCGCTGCCATCGATCTCATCACGCCACTGCACAGTGCCGGTGCGCGGATTCGCGTCAATACAGCGCTGCGAGAAGCGCAGGGTAATCTGCGGTACCTGCGACGCCGCTTCGATCAGCGCGGCGTTGAGCCGCGTGCGGCTGATGGCATGAATAATCTCATCTGGCCGCAGGCCGTAGTTCATGAAACTGCCGGCGCCCTCCAGTTCATGTAGCTGACGGCCGCGCATGGCCACCATCTCGCTGCGCAGGCTCGCCAGTACGCCGGCCTGTTCCAGTGCCACCAGGCCGCGGGCGGCGAGCGCCAGGTTTATCGAGCGGCCGCTGTCGGTCGCGGCGCGACGCGGATCGGAGCGGCGCTCGATGAGCTGCACTTCGCGACCGTCACGCGCCAGCAGCAGCGCGAGCAGCGTGCCGACCGGGCCGGCGCCGACAATGGTGACCGGGTCATGGCTCATGGCGCGCCGCTACTGGCGCAACGCCAGCGCCAGCTGCTGCGCGGCGCGCAGCGCGTCGGCATAACTATTGTAGAACGGCACCGGCGCCAGCCGGATGGTGTCGGGCTCGCGCCAGTCGCTGATTACACCTGCGGCATCGAGGGCCGCCTGCACGCGACGCGCGCGGACGCTTTCGCCGCGCACGCGGATCGAGAGCTGGCAACCGCGTTGTTGCGGATCAGCAGGAGTCAGTATTTCAATGGCATCGCCACACAGGGTCTGGAGTGAGTACTCCAGGTAGGCGCTCAGCTGCAGCGACTTGGCACGCAGTTCAGTCATGCCCACTGCAGAGAAACACTCCAGCGAGGCCAGCAGCGGCGCTGCGGACAGCACCGGTGGATTGCTGACCTGCCAGCCGTCGGCTCCCGGGGCCAGGCACAGTTCGCTGCCCATGCGAAAGCGCGTTGCCGCTGCGTGGCTCCACCAGCCCGACAGGCGCGGCAGTGAAAGATCGGCGGCGTGGCGCTCGTGCACAAACGCACCGCCAATCGCGCCGGGCCCGGCGTTGAGATATTTGTAGCTGCACCAGGCTGCGAAATCGGCGTTGCTGTCGTGCAGGGCCAGGGGCAGGTTGCCGATCGAATGCGCCAGGTCAAAGCCGACCTGCGCGCCGGCGCGCTGTGCGCTGCGCGCAATGCGTTCCAGGTCAAAAGCCTGACCGGTGCGATACTGCACGCCAGGCCAGAGCACCAGCGCCAGTTGCCCGTGGTGCGCCTCGATCGCGGCCTCGATATCTTCCTGCCGCAGAATTTCCTCGCCCGGGCGCGGTGCTACTTCAATCAACGCAGCGGCGGGATCAAACCCGTGCCAATGCAGTTGCGAAGTGACGACATGTCGATCAGAGGGAAATGCGCCCGCCTCAATCAGGACGCGATGACGTGCGGCCGTGGGGCGCAGAAAACTCGCCAGCAGCAGATGCAGATTGACGCTCAGGGAATTCATCGCTACCACTTCATGGGGTTGCGCGCCGGCGAGCGCTGCCAGCGGCCCCTGCAGGCGTTCGGCGTAGCCGATCCAGCCGCGGCGCGCGTGCTCGTGGCCGCGTACGCCCAGTTGTTCCCAGTCATCGAGCTCTTCAAGCACGCGCGCGCGCGCCGCCAGCGGCGCGAGCCCGAGCGAATGACCGCACAGATAGGTGAGCGCTGTGCCGTTGACGGCGCGCGGCATGGCAAAGCGTCTGGCCCAGGGTGCCAGCGCATCGGCCTCATCGAGCGCCGCAGCGCACGGTGCCGTGGCCGTCCAGCCTGAATGCCTGTTCATAGCAGCCGGTAGAGCAGGGGTCGGGAGGGCACGGCGTCGCCAGCCACGGCCGGAATCTGCAGCTGCAGCAGCCAGGGACCATCGGCCAGCGCATTGTCAATGTAGGCCAGCTCCGTGATCGTGCAGCTGCCGCGACGCACTGCCGCCAGCGCCGTGGCGCCGGCATCCAGGCCAAAGAAAACCCGATGCGCTGCGAGCTGGCCCTCATCATCAGCGCGATCGGCCGAGGGCAGGTCGAGCACCAGGTGGCTGATGCCACGTTCGACAATGAAGCTGGCGGCCTCGAGCGAAAGGTATGCGGCGGGCTGCTGCCGGTAGTCACGCGAGCACTTCGCCGCCGTGTTGGGCAGGGTGCGCACGATCAATGCCAGTGGCGTGAATGGCAGTTGCGGTGGCCAGGCAGTGCTCAGCGCCCGGCGCGTGATCAGCAGATCATCCGCGCGCGCGGTGGGCCGCGCGGTTTCGGTGCCATCCGCGGCGCGCGCGGGTGTGACACTCAGCAGCAACGCCGGCAGGAAGCCCGCGGGCACGGCCTCGCGCGCATCGTGGCGTTCGCGGGTCAGGTGACCAACGCCTTCGGTATGGGTACCGTCACAATGCGGGGTCAGGGTCAGCGTGCTGGCGTTGCAGCTGGCGCCGCTGCTCACCCGTCCATTGAAGCTGCCGGCCTGCAGTGCCAGGTTTGCGGGCGGGGGCGCGCCAAACCAGCGCGGCGCGTGCTCATCGAAATTGAGTTCGATGGCGAGCGACAGTGGACTGGCGGCATCGAAACTGAGGCGGTGCCCCTGGCACTCGAGCCAGGCCAGCTGGGTTGTACCCGCTGCCATCAGGCTACCTGCGCTGGCGCGGCCATCAGCTGGCCGCACTGACGGCAGGTGCGGTGAGCGACACTGTCGAAGAAGCGTGCGAACACCGGCGGGAACTGGGTTTCGATATTGGTGAGCGGAAAATACTCTTCGTACAGCAGCGTACTGCAACGCTCGCAATACCACTGCAGGCCATCGAGCTCACCGGCGCGTCGCTGGCGCTCGATAACCAGCCCGATCGAGCCCGCACTGCGCTGTGGTGAATGCGGCACGCCCGGCGGCAGCAACAATATATCGCCAGCGCGGATCGGCACATCCCGTATCACGCCGGCCTCAGCGACACGCAACACCATATCGCCCTCGAGCTGGTAAAAGAACTCCTCGGCCGGATCAATGTGGAAGTCCTTGCGCGCGTTGGGACCACCGACCACCATGATGATAAATTCGGTGTCCTGGAACACCAGTTTGTTCCCCACCGGGGGCTTGAGCAGCGGGCGGTGCTCGTCGATCCATTGACGGAAATTGAATGGCCGCAGAACCTTCATCGTGGCTTCCATGTCGATAAATCCCGACAGCTGTCGGGCCGGTGTCACTCTCGCGTATGGTACGCATATCCGGGTGGTCTCTGCGACTGCCTTTGAGGCGCACAGCGGCCCTGGCCGCGAAGGAAGTATCGTGACAGCAGCACACTCTGGGGAGACGGTCCGCATTTCAGGCTACGCGGTGTCGCGCGCAGCTGTGGCCTGCGGATTGCTCACGATGCTGGGCGTGCTCGCTGGCTGCGCTCATCTGCCCTGGCATCATCCGCCTGCCCCGGCTGAGCCGGTCGTCAATGAACTGGTGGTGGAAGCCGCCGCTGGCGCTGTGGCGCCCGGACTCGCGCAGTCCTGGGATCGCAACACGCTGCGCGTCAATCTGACGCTGCTGGCGGGTGAGGGCGAACTCAGCCTGCGCCCGCTGCAGGGTCATGACTGGCCGATACGCATGGAATTCGCCGTGCAGCCGGGAAGTTTTGCGCAACTCGAAATCCGCGGTGAGCAGCGCGTCATCCTGAGCGTGGCAGCCTCCGGCGCTGTGCAGACACTGGCGGTGCCGCAGGGCACCTATGCACCGGCCACCAAGGAACTGGTCATCCACTACGGCCCCTAGGGCTGGCCGCATGGCACTGGCCGCGGTCCACGTGCCGACATTCGCTCCACCCACACGCCGTGCTAGAGTCCGGCTGTTCAAGTGACTATCACATCTGCAAACCCGGCCGGCGACTCAAGCCCCAGCGTCGCGGAAACAAAATCCGTGGTCGATCGCTCCCGCTGCGTGGGGCCGCGCTTCAGACGCTTCGTTCCGCCCAGGCTACCAGTCGGGGTGCAGGGCTGATGGGCATTGCGTCCACGCTAACCGGTGCGGCGAGCTACCTTGGCGTGGCGCTGATTGCCATGATCGCCGCCGCTCTGGCTGTCATCTACTGGCGGCGTCGCGGCGGCGCGGAAACCCCTACTGTGCCGCACGAGGCTGCGGTCCCAACGGATGGCGCTGAACCGCCCAGCCCCCAGGCGCCTGAGCCACCAGCAGACGTGTCAGCGGCACTCGAACTGCAACTGCTGGCCGCGTCGCGCTTGCTGTGGGCCCGCGCGCTCGGCACCACGGCGGTGGAATACACCGTACCGCCCGGCCACGAGCCGATACTCGCTGCGGTGCGCAGTGCGCTCGCCGCCGACACCCTGGCCGACCGCTATTTCCCGCGGCGACCAATGCTGATGCCGCAGTTGCTCGCCGCGGTCAACGACCCGGACGCACCGCCGATGAAGTTGGCCGCGATCATCGCCCAGGATCCGGTGCTGACCGGCAACATTCTGCGGCTGGCCAACACCGTGATCTTCAGGGTCAGCGGCGATCCCGTGGAGACCATACAGCGCGCGGTGGTGGTCTGTGGCACCGATGGCCTGCAGTCGCTGGCCGCGGCGGCGCTGGTGCAGCCGGTATTCCGCGGCGGCACCGAGGCGCACAGCCAGTTTCCGGCCGCAATCTGGGAGCGCTGCATGCAGGCCTCGATTGCCGCGGAAATGTGCGCGCGCCAATGGTGCCCGCAGGATCGCCAGGCTGCGCAACTGCTCGCATTGCTCTCGGCGCTCGGGCCACTGGTCACCTACCGCGTGGTGCAGGACCAGTACCGGCAGCATCCGGTCCTGGCGCCGTCAGCCGCCGTCTATCTGAAGGCGATCGACGAGTACTCGACGCCGCTGGCCGCACGCATTGCTGCGCTCTGGCAGAGCCCGCCGCGACTGGTTGCCGTGCTGCGGGGCGATCGCCAGGACAGTTCAGCTGAGGCCGCGGCACGCTGGCCGCTGGAACGTGCCTTGCGCGCCGGCGAGTTGCTGGCCACCCTGTCGCTGCTGGCGGGCAATGATGCGACTGCCGATGAAGCATCCGGCGCAACCGCCCTTGCGGCGGGTGTGCCCGCGCCGCTGTTCACTGCAGTGTGGGCCCGACTCAGAACGCCGCATTGATCCGCAGCGCATTTTTGCCTCAATGATGGCGTGTCCCTTTCGGCTTCGGGAAATTGCGCCGGCGGCTATGTTGCGCGGCTTGCATACTGCACCACAACGGACGCAAGATTAACGCGCGGTCTGTAAATTACATTCTTCACACCCGAGGAGATACTCTGATGAACAACAGTCTTGTTGCAATGGGGTTTATCGCCAGCGCCGCGCTCGTCAGTGGTGCGTTTGTTGTGCAGGCGGCCGACCAGCCAGCCGCCAAGGCTGCGCCGACCGACCAGCAGTTGATCGCGAGCGCCATGGCGGCAGCGCCACCGGCGATCGGCAAGGCCGCGACGGTCGTGGTCATGGGGGCTGATGGCAAGATGCGCACAGTGCGCACCGGCACCAATCCCTTTACCTGCATGCCAGACAACCCGGAGACACCCGGCCCCGATGCGATGTGCTGGGACAAGAATTCCGACGGCTGGATGCAGGCGTACATGGCGCATGGCACGCCGCCAGCCGGCAAAGTCGGCCTGATGTACATGCTCGCGGGCGGTACCGACGCCAGCAACACCGACCCGTACGCCACCAAGCCGACCGCCAAGAACCACTGGATCAGGACCGGACCGCACATCATGCTGGTCGGCGCCGATGACGCTTTTTACGCGCAATATCCAAAGAACGCCGACCCGGACACGACTGTGCCCTACGTCATGTGGGCGGGCACACCGCTGCACCACCTCATGGCGCCCGTGAAGTAGGCTGATCGGGAGCGATGCGGGCAAGGCAGTTGCGTGAGCCAACGCGCTCGCGATGAGGAAGCGGCACTGGACAGGCGGGCCCTCG
Source organism: uncultured Gammaproteobacteria bacterium (assembly GCA_963823235.1). GTDB lineage: Bacteria > Pseudomonadota > Gammaproteobacteria > Steroidobacterales > Steroidobacteraceae > FEN-1191. The sequence continues at coordinate 12,939 of CAWGKS010000009.1, forward strand.
CGCATTGAGGGCTCGGCCTGGCCGCCACAAAAAAAGGAACCATGGCAAGCGAATTCGGCGGTCTACAGGCAGATTCCAGACACGGCACCCGGCGGTATGATCTGACTCACTGCATCATCGGTTCAGTGGTCCTGATTGCGCTTGCGCTGGCCGCGCCCTCGTCGCCGGCAGCAACGACGACCCAGCTGCCCCGTACCGTACGCCCCACATCACTACGACGTGGCGCTCGTACCTGACGCCGCGTCGCTCACCTTCACTGGCAGGGTCGCAGTTGCCATCGACGTGTTGCAGCCGACCACCAGCATCACGCTCAACGCCCTCGAGCTCAGCTTCACGTCGGTTCGTTTGTCGGGCGGCCCTGGCAGCACGACGTACGCGATGGCCAACGTTCAGATCGATGAGGCCGGGCAGACTGCGACGTTCGACTTCGGGCATCTGCTCGACAAGGGCAGCTATCAACTCGCGCTCGACTATAGCGGCAGGATTGGAACTCAACCGGTCGGACTGTTTGCAATCGACTACGACACCACCGACGGGCCAAAGCGCGCGCTGTATACCCAGTTCGAGAATTCGGATGCGCGGCGGGTGATGCCATGCTGGGATGAGCCCGAATTCAAGACCAGCTTCGCGCTGGCAGCGACGGTGCCGAGCGGGCAGATGGCGGTCGGCAACATGCCCGTGGCGCAGACGACCGATCTTGGCGACGGTCGCTCGCTGGTCCGCTTCCAGACGACGCCCAGGATGTCGACCTATCTGCTGTTTTTCGGGCTGGGTGAGTTCGAGCGCGCCACCGCTATGGTCGATGACGACCGAGCTTGGGGTCGTGACGCAAAAGCGCACTGTCGGGCAGGCAGCGTTCGTGCTGGAATCGGCGGCCGCAGTGCTGCGCGAATACAACCAGTATTTCGACACGGCGTACCCGCTGCCCAAGCTCGACAATATCGCGGCTCCCGGCAGCAGCCAGTTCTTCGGCGCGATGGAGAACTGGGGAGCGATCTTCACTTTCGAGTATGCGATCCTGCTCGATCCGTCGATTTCGACACAGGCCGACAGGCAATCGGCATTCGACATCGCAGCGCACGAGATGGCGCACCAGTGGTTCGGCAATCTGGTCACGATGCGCTGGTGGGATGACATCTGGCTCAATGAGGGATTCGCATCGTGGATGGCAAGCTCGCACCACTGCGCGTTTGCATCCGGAGTGGAATAGCGCGCTGGCGGGCGTCAACGCACGCGAGGCGGCGATGGTCCGTGATTCACTCTCCACCACGCACCCGGTCGTGCAGCATATCGAGACGGTCGACCAGGCCAGCCAGGCCTTCGACGACATTACCTATTCAAAAGGCGAATCGGTCATCCGGATGCTGGAAGGCTACGTTGGCGACGACGCCTGGCGCGCCGGCGTGCGCCGCTACATCAAGGCGCACGCCTACGGCAGCGCCGTATCGGACGATCTGTGGCGCGAGATGGAGGTTGCGGCCGGCCAGCCGATCACTGCGATCGCCCGCGACTTCACGCTGCAGCCTGGCGTGCCGCTGATCCGCGTCGAGCGGTTCCAGCTGCACAGCGGGGCGCACGACCCTGCAGCTGACGCAGGGCGAGTTCAGTACGGACCAGCCTGACCGGAGGCCGCTGGCGTGGCGTGTGCCGGTAATCGTTCAGTCGCTCGGTAGCGCAGCTACAGTCCACAAGCTCGTAACCGGCGGCAAGGCCACGGTGACAGTCCCTGGTTGTGCCCCGGTGATCGTCAATGCCGGCCAGAGCGGCTATTACCGTACGCTCTACTCGCCGCAGCAGTTCCTCGGCATTGCCGGGAATTTTGGGTCGATTGCACCGATCGATCAGCTCGGCATACTCTCGGACAGCTGGTCGCTCGGGCGCGCCGGGCAGCAGCCGGTGACCGACTTCTTCGATCTGGCCAGCGCCACCCCGGCAAGCGCTGACCCGCAGGTCTGGCGCAAGATCGCCGCCGTATTCGAGGCCACCAACGATTACTACCGCGGTCTGCCGGCGCGCCAGCTGCTGTTTCGCAAGTTTGCGATAGCCCGCCTGGCGCCGACGCTCGAACAGGTTGGCTGGGCCGCCCGGGTCGGTGAGCCCGACAGCGTGGCTATCCTGCGCAACGAACTGATTGAGACGCTGAGTGCTCTGGGCGACGCAACCGTCATCGCCGAGGCCCGGCGGCGTTTCGCTCTGCAGTCCTCGGACTCTTCGGCGCTCCCGGCAGCGTTGCGCAAGACCGTCCTGGCGGTCGTTGCCCGTCATGCTGATGCCGCGACCTGGGACCAGCTGCATGCGGCGGCGCTGGCCGAGAAGACGCCGCTCATCAAGGATGAGCTCTACGCACTGCTGGCAGCGTCCGAGGACGAGATTCTGGCTGGCCGTGCCCTCGAGCTGGCGTTGACTGATGAACCAGGTGCGACGAATAGTCCGCAGATGATTTCCACGGCGGCCAGGTTGCACCCCGAGCTCAGCTTCGATTTCGCGGTCGCGCACCTGGCAATGGTCACGCAGCGGGTCGATGCTTCCTCACGCAGCCGGTATTTCGCTGTCCTGGCAAGGCGCTCGGCCGACTCCGCGATGATTGGCAAGCTCGAGGCTTATGCTGCTGCCAACCTGGCCGTCGGCTCACGCCGCGATGCCGACACCGCCGCGGCCGACATTGCCGACCGTATCAAGGTACGTAATGAGCGCCTGCCGGCGATTGACGCCTGGCTCAGGAAATAAATTCCGGCACACCAGAAAAGAAACGGGGATCCGGCACGCCACGAGCCGGATCCCCGAGTGCTGGTTCGCGAATTACTTGGGCGGCAGTACCGCCCAGGACTCGGCGGTCGAACCGGGCAGCGCCTCGGCTGTCAGGCGCTTCTCCGAGACCCAGAAGTGCAGCTTTTCGCCGACTGCCATGTCGCTGAACTTCTTGTCCTTGCCGTTCACCTTCACATGGGCGTTCGGGCCTGGCTTGAAGCTGAACGTCGTCACCGACGTGCCAGCCGCATTCAGCAGCTCCACGGTCATGAATTCAGGATCTGAGATGTATACCTTGGCCTCGAATTTCGCATAGCGCTTGCCATCCAGCTCGCGCGCCTCCAGGCAGGCGGCCGGCGCCTTCGGGTATTTTTCCAGGAACGCCGCGCCGAACTTGAGTTCGCTGCACTCAATCTTCGGGAGCGACTCGGGGTCGACCGGCTTGGCGGCATAGACCGTGCCTACCGACAGTGGTAACGCGAGCGCGGTTAGCAGCATCAACTTTGTCTTATTCATTTAGGGCACCTCATGAGCATCTGATTTTAGTGTTTTCCAAGCGTCGCGAGTACAAGTCGTGGCGTCAAGGCAGGCTATCATACCACTATGGCGCCGCCTATCAATCCTGCAGTGGCAGGCGCGTTCTTGAGGCTACCGCCACCGGCGGCGCCGCGGCGTCATCGAGATTGACTGCCGTCAGCGTGCCGCCCCAGACGCATCCGGTGTCGAGCCCCAGCACGCCGCTGTTGCGGTAATAACCCAGCGTCGACCAATGCCCGAAAATGATGCGCGTGGCGGCCGTGGCGCGGCCGGGCGCCAGGAACCAGGGCATCCAGGGCTCACGCGCCTCGGCAGGCGGGCCTTTCTGCCTGAGATCAATGCGCCCGGCGGCGGTGCAGACCCGCATTCGCGTCAATACATTGATGATGAAGCGGGTGCGTGCCCGGCCACTTAAGGTGTCGTCCCACTGGTCGGGTTCATCGCCATACATGCTGGCGAGCAGTCTTTCCGGGTCGTGCTGTAACGCCTGGCTTACCTCGTCGGCAAGCAGTGCGACCCGGCGCGTATGCCACTGCGGCACTACGCCGGCGTGCACCAGCAGATCATTCCGCGCCTGATCGTAGTGGGCCAGCGGTCGGCTCAGGAGCCATGCATACAGGACCTCGCGATCCGGTGCGCCAAGGATTGCCCCGAGGGTATCGTTGCGCCGCTGCTTGCGATCAGCCACGAACGCGACCGCGAGCAGATGCAGGTCGTGATTTCCAAGCACGGCTATGGCGTTGGCAGCGAAATCCCGCACCCGCCGCAGCACGGCCAGCGACTGTGGGCCGCGATTGACCAGGTCGCCGGTGAACCACAGTTGATCGCGATCGGCATTGAAGCGGATCCGCGTCAACAGTTCTTCGAGCTCGCTGCCGCAGCCCTGCACATCGCCTATGGCCCAGCGCGCCATTGCTGCTGCTAAGCTAGTGCAGCATGCCGGGCTTGGCGAGCCGGAAGGCGGGGATCGGGGCGTCGAAATGTGCGCCATCGTCGGCGAGCATCTGGTAGCTGCCGTGCATCGAGCCCACTGGCGTCTCCAGCACGGCACCGCTCGAATAGCGAAATCCCTGGCCGGGTTTGAGGTGCGGCTGCTCGCCGACCACCCCTTCGCCACGCACTTCCTGAATGCGGCCGTTGGCATCGGTGATGACCCAATGGCGAGTCAGCAGCCTGGCTGGCACCTTGCCGCTGTTGCGCAGCGTGATCGTGTAGGCGAATACGAAGCGCTGCTCGGCGGGCTCGGACTGTTCTTCAAGGTAGACGGTTTCCACATCAACCTTGATCTGATGCTGCGGCTCGGGAGGGGTTGTCATGGTTAGCGCATCCGCATGGCCAGCACGTCGCAGGGTGCGCCGTGCAGTACGGTATCTTCGGTCAGATTGACCAGGATCGACAGTCCATGGCGCTCACGGCAGCCGAGCACGATCAGATCGGTCTTGAGCACACGCGCCTGGCGCAATATCTCGGATTTGACGTTGCCGCTGGCGACCAGGCAATCCTCGGCCGGCAGGCCAATCGAGGCGCCCAGTTCAGCCAGCTGCAGGCGCGAGCGGGCGACAATCTGATCGTCAATCTGCACCACGGGCACCAGCGCGTCGCTCATGGGTTCGACCGGCACGAATTCGATCACATGCAGCAAGCGCATGCGCGCCTGCCACTGCTGCGCCAGCGCGGCGCTCCTGGCGGCGATGGCGCGGCTGTCAGCGCTCAAATCGATGGCCACGAGTAGTTGCTGGTAGGCGCTCATGGCCGCTAGTGAATCACAGCGGCCGCTGCCAGCGCCAGTGCGCCGAATTTTTCGGGCGCCAGGGTCTCGGCGCGCGCGCCTGGGTCGACGCCCGCGGCCGCGATCTGCTCGGCACTGAGCAGCGCCGAGAGTGCATTGCGCAGTGTTTTGCGTCGTTGGCCGAAAGCTGCGCTGACCACCGCGCCATAATGCGGTTCGGCCGCCCACGGCGGTGGGGCAGCCCGTACCAGCAGGCGCACCACCGCCGAGTGCACCTGCGGGGCAGGTCTGAAGGCCCCGGGGCCGATATCCAGCAGCTTCTGCGCCTGCACCCTGGGTGCCAGCATCACGCCCAGGCGCCCGTATTGGCGCGAACCGGGCGCTGCGACGATACGATCGACGACCTCTTTCTGCAGCATGAAATGCATGTCGGCCACGTGCTGCGCTGCGCCCAGCAGGTGAAACAGCAGCGGCGTAGAGATGTTGTAGGGCAGGTTGCCGATCAGGCGCAGCCGCTGGCCGCGTTCGACGGCCAGCGCACCATAGTCGAATTTCAGTGCGTCGGCCTCATGCACCCGCAAGCCGGGCAATGCGGCGAAATCGCGGCGCAATGCAGCAACCAGATCGCGGTCAATTTCGATGGCATCAAGAGTCGCGATCGCGGCCAGCAATGGCCGTGTCAGCGCACCCTGGCCCGGACCGATTTCCACCAGCGCATCGCCCGGGCGCGGCGCGATCGCTGCCACGATGCGCTCGATCGCCACCGGGTCATGCAGAAAATGCTGGCCGAAACGCTTGCGGACGCGCATCAGCCGCGCCGCCGTGCGAGTTGCACGGCCAGCGCCAGCGCCGCCAGCAGGCTGCCGGCATCGGCGCGGCCGCTGCCCGCCAGATCGAGTGCGGTCCCGTGGTCGACCGAGGTGCGCACAATCGGCAAGCCGAGCGTAACGTTCACCGCGGTGCCAAAGCCGCTGGCCTTGAGCACCGGCAGACCCTGATCGTGGTACATGGCGAGCACCGCGTCGTAGGCGGCGCGGTAACGCGGCACGAACAGGGTATCGGCGGGAAATGGCCCGTGCACGGCTATTCCCGCAGCCTGCGCACGCTGCACTGCCGGTTCAATGATCTCGCGTTCTTCGTGACCCAGATGGCCGCCCTCGCCGGCGTGCGGGTTCAGGCCGCAGACGGCAATGCTCGGCTGGGCAAGGCCCCACAGTGATTTCAGTTCGTGATCCAGAATGGCCAGGACCTTGCACAGCCCGTCGATGCTCAGGGCATCGGCCACGGCTCGCAGCGGCAGGTGCGTGGTCGCCAGCGCGACCTTGAGATCGCCATCGGTCAGCAGCATTACCGGCAGCGCTGTGCCACAGCGCGCGGCGATGTACTCCGTGTGGCCGCTGAAGGGCACACCCGCATCATTGATGACGCTCTTCTGCACTGGCGCCGTGACCATGGCTGCGAACTCACGTTCACGACAACCCGCCACGGCGCGATCGATGAGCGCCAGTATCTGGTGCGCATTGCGGGTATCGAGGCGGCGGGCCACGGCTGGCACCGCCAGCGGCAGGTGCAGCACGCTCAAAGCGCCCGCCGCCTGCTCGACCGGCTCACCGGCACGATACTCGCGCAGCCGGCACTCCACATTCAGTTGCCGCGCGCGTGCTGCCAGCGCGTCACGATCAGCGAGGCAGACGAGCGGATAGTCGCGGGCACTGAGAGCACTCGCCAGGCACAGGTCGGGGCCGATCCCGGCGCTCTCCCCGCAGGTGAGCGCGATGGGTGCCGTGGCGTTCAGAGCCGTAGTTCGACGTAGGCCTCGTCGCGCAACTGCTGCAGCCAGACGTCGGTGGCCTCATCGACGCGGCTTTCGCGCAACTGCATATAGGCCTGCTCACGTTCGGCCGTCTTGGTGTTATCGAAATCGCGGTAACCAAGCAGTTGCACGATGTGCCAGCCAAACTGGCTTCGAAACGGCTCGCTGATCTCGTTTTCCTTGAGCCCGGCTGCGGTCTTTGCGAATTCCGGTACGAAAGTGTCGAGCGTGGTCCAGCCCAGATCACCGCCCTCGACGGCCGAAGCGGAGTCGGTCGAGCTGGCCTTGGCCAGTACCGCGAAGTCGGCCCCCGCCAGGATCTGCGCGCGCATCTCGTCCAGCTTCTGTTTTACGGTGGCATCGTCCTGCACTTCATTGGTGGTGAGCAGGATATGCCGCAGGTGAATCTGCTTGATGATCTGGGTGCCGGCGCCGAGGCGCATGTCATTGAGCCGCACCACATGAAATCCGCTGCCGGTCTGCAGCACGGCGCTCACCTGACCGGCCTGCATGCGTGGCACCACGTCGGCAAGAAAGGTCGGCAGCGCCGGACCCTTGAGCCAGCCCAGGGCACCGCCTTCCAGCGCTGTCTGGCTGTCAGAATAGCTGATCGCCAGCTGATCAAAGGCCTCGCCCCTGGTGGCCCGCGCCGCGATGTCATCGGCCTTGGCCCGCGCGCTGGCCAGCTGCTCTGGCGTCGCATCCTGTGCCACGGCGATCAGGATATGCGAGACGCTGTATTCGTTGGCTGCCGTTGCGGTGTTCTTCTGGCGCTCAATATACTGATCAAGCTCACGTGGCGAGACGCTGATACGCTGCACGACATCTCGCGAGCGCAGCATCTGCCGCTGGATCTCGCGGCGCAGATTGGCGCGATAGTCGGCATACACCAGGCCTTCGGCGCTGAGCATCTCGGGCAACTTGTCGAAGGGCACCTTGTTGCGCTTGGCGATATCCTCAAGTGCCGCGTTGACCTGTTCATCCGAAACAATGATGCCCGCCTTGTCGGCGTGCTGCGCCTGGATGGTCTCCACCACCAGGCGCTCGAGCACCTGCTCGCGCACCACCTGCTCGGCGGGCAGCTGCACCTTCTGGGCGCGCAGGCGCTGTGTGACTTCATTCACCTGGCTTTCAAGTTCACTATTGAGCACTACGCCGTCGTTGACCACGGCAACGACCCGATCGAGCAGCTCGCCGCGGCTCGCCTTGGCGCGCGGCACGACGGCCTCGGCAGCGAGCGCGTTGGCGGCGCCCAGGATCAGTAGCAACGGCAGGATGGCGCGGACTGGGAGATTCATATTTTCTTTGGCGCTCAACGGTTTGTGGGGGTTGGGGAGTATCCCTGAATCGCCCCCTGCAGGAAAGTATCTGCCCCCGATCCGACACTGGAAAGTCCCTTGAGTTCCAGCTGCACATACCAGCTGGAGTCGTGCGAACCATCGCGGCTGCTGACTGAGTCGCGTGCCAGGAGCCGGAGCCCCCAGCAGCTGCCGTGGAACTGAAAGCCGGCAAAGTTCTCGAGCGCTTGCCGGTCCCTGAAGGAGTAGATGCGGCGGCCATAGACATCCCAGCGTCGCGCCACCGGCCACGCCACGGAGAGGTCCATCTGCTCGACTTCGTCGCGGGTGTAACGGTAACCCAGGTTGACGACCCGCTCGTTGGCCGCGCCCGGCGGCCCGGATGGGCGATATTGCAGGTTCAGCTGTGCCTTCTCGGTCTGGGCAAGGGTCGGGTTCCAGGCCAGATCGTAACGCAGGTTCCAGTTTCGATAGGCCGTCAGCTCGAGAGCGGCGATCAGGTCGGAGCGTCGGCGGGTGTCGGGACTCTCATCCTGGAGCGTAACCAGTGGCTGCGAAAAGTGCCTGGTCTGACCCACGGTAGCGCTCAGGAAGCGTCGCCCACTGGCGGACTCCAGCATGCGGACGGTGACGCCGAGCGTCAGGTCGTTGGCGTCGCCCACGCGATCCAGGCCCACAAAGCGGTTGGCGCGAAACAGTGAAACCAGGTTCGGATCCGGGACCCCGGAATCGAACAGTGGCAGCTCGCCCTGGTTGCGGTAGGGCACATAGACGTAATACAGACGCGGCTCCAGCGTGATGAGGCGCGCCGCCCCGCTGCCCGCGAGGCGCTCGAAGCGCAGCGCGCTATCGAAAGTGACGACCGGCAAAGAGCGATTCAGGCTGGTGCCGCCCGCCGAGCCGTCGGTCAGCTGGTACGGATTCAACCGGTAGCCGGTGAGATCCCAGCCCGCACGTGGCCGCACATAGAAACCCGGTCGCACGAATTCGAAGCTCAGGCCCGGCTGCACATGCGCGCGCCAGCCCTGCACCGAGTCGCGACGCTGAAAATCGACCAGCTCGGAATCGAAATAGCTCCCTACTCCGGAGCTGCCTAGCCAGTGGGCACTGGCCGTCAGGCGCGGCAATTGTGCGTAGGGGCGGTCACTGTTGGCGAGCTGATCGGTATTCAGCAGCGTCTGGAACTGCAGCACCTGCGCGCCGAGGCGCCAGGTGTCGTCGCGAAATCCAAGCTGCAGATCACGACGCAGGAAAACCGTGCTCGAGGCCTGCGGGCCATTGGCGAAGTCTTCAAAATAGTGTGAATCGCTGACGTTTTCCGCGTGCACCAGGGCACGCCACTGTCGCGGCAGGCTGGCGGCAAGGTTGACGCGTTCCCAGGAGCGATCGGCGCGCACCACTTCATCGACTGGCCGGTAGTTGCGATCGTCCGGCAGGTAGCTGAGCATCAGTGCGCCGCTGAGGGTTGGTTGCAACAGCCGGTATTCGCTGTTCAACTGGACTCCGCGCAGGGTCATTATCCGCGGCGTCAGCGTCAGATCCTGGTTCGGCGCGATGTTCCAGTACCACGGTACCGCCAGCGTGCCGCCACTGCTGCCGGAGCTGCCGATGATCGGGAACAGGAAGCCGCTTTGCCGCGCACTGCTGAGCGGAAAGGAAATCCACGGCAGATAGGCCAGCGTGACGCCCTTGAATACCACGTGCGTGCCATGACCGACGCCACGCAGTGCCTTGGTATCGAGCGTAATGCGCTTCGCGTGCAGCTCCCAGTCTGCAGTTCCCGGTGGGCAGGTGGTATAGACCACATTGCTGAGCTCAACGGTATCGGCACCGCGCATCTCGATGTTGTCGGCCTGACCGCGGCCCGGGTGCTGCAGCAGTTCGAACTGCACGTGGCTGAAGGCAGCATTGCCGTCGGCATAGTTGCCGGCGTCGCCGCTCACGTGCAGGTTGGCATCGGTATAGCTCACGGTGCCGGTCAGCCGATAATCATGGGTGGCGGCGTCGTAGCGCAGATGCTTGCCGCGCAGCTCGCGGGCGCCAAAGCTGAAGGTCACATCGCCCCCCAGGTCAAAATTTCCCTCAGCGTCAGTGTTCAGAAAGGAGTCAGGGCCATCGGCCGAAAACCTGATGCCATCGGCCAATGATGGCAGCGCTGGCGGCGCTGGAATGGCTGGCAGCGGCGTGGCGCTTGCGGTTTCGCTGTCGGTTGGCAGCAGTGTGCCGCACACGGGTGTCGCCGCCTGTACTGCGGCGGCCAGCACCGGCAGCAGCAGGATGGAACTCAACAGGGCAGAGCAGCGCGGTGGGGCAATCATCTCGCGGGTCATTATAATGATTGCCGGATTCTCTACACGACAGGCGGACCATGAGCGTTGATGATGCACGCATCGAGGAGATTCGTGATTGGCTCGGCGCCTTGGGCTGGCCGCGCGATTGCCGCCTCGAGCCGGCCTCGGCAGATGCCAGCTTTCGCCGCTATCTTCGTGTCTGGCGCGCGGATGGCGCCACCCGTGTGGTGATGGACGCGCCACCCGAAAAGGAAACCACGGAACCCTATCTGCGGGTCGCGAAGCTGCTGGCGACTTGTGGTGTGCATGTACCGCAGATCGAAGCCGCTGACACGCAACGCGGCCTGCTGCTGCTCGAGGATCTTGGTCGCGAGTCCATGCTGGCCAGCTTGCAGGGCGGCGGCGATGCCGAGTTACTCTACGGCGCGGCGCTGCAGTCGCTGGCGCGCATTCAATTGCACGGCGCCACGGGCGCTGCGAGCCTGCCGCGTTACGATCGCGTTGAACTGGAGCGTGAGATGCAGCTGCTGCCCACGTGGTATTGCGCGCGCCACCTGGGATTAGGGGCCAGCGCCGAAGACGCTGCAGTGCTGGCGGAGAGTTTCGATTTTCTGGTGCGTGAGGCGCTGACCCAGCCCGTGGTGCTGGTGCATCGCGACTATCATTCACGCAATCTCATGATCACGGCAACGCACAGTCCGGGCATCATCGACTTTCAGGACGCGCTGGCGGGTCCCATCGGCTACGATCTGGTCTCGCTGCTGAAAGACTGCTACATCAGCTGGCCGCGCGCGCGCGTGGAGAACTGGGTCGATGGCTATCGACAACGACTGCTGGCAGCTGGTGCGCCGGCGGGCGCGGACGGCGCACAGTTTCTGCGCTGGTTCGACCTGATCGGTCTGCAGCGCCACATCAAGGTGCTTGGTATCTTCGCACGTCTGTACTATCGCGATGCCAAGCCAGGTTACCTGGCAGATCTGCCCCTGACCCTCGATTACGTGCTCGACACTGCTGAGCGTTATCCCGAGCTGCGCCGCTTTTCCAGCTGGGCGCGAGCGCGGCTGGAGCCTGGCCTCGCCGCCGCCAACGCCCGCGCGCTCGGCGGCGTGAGCGCATGAAGGCCATGATTCTGGCGGCCGGACGCGGCGAGCGCATGCGTCCCCTGACTGATCGCACACCCAAGCCGCTGCTGGTGGTCCATGGCAAGGCGCTGATCGTCTGGAATCTCGAAGCCCTGGCGCGTGCTGGCGTGCGTGAGGTGATCATCAACCTGGCCTGGTTGGGCGCGCAGATACGCGCGGCGCTGGGTAGCGGCGAGCGCTGCGGATTGACCGTGCATTACAGCGAGGAGCCGGAAGGTGCACTGGAGGCCGGCGGTGGCATCCATCAGGCCTTGCCGCTGCTGGGCGCAGCTCCGTTCATCGTCGTCAACGGCGATATCTACACCAATTTTGACTACGCTGGTCTCAGGATTGCGCCGCGCTCGCTTGCGCACCTGGTACTCGTGCCCAATCCGGTGCAGCATCCGCACGGCGATTTTTCATTGCTGCACGATGACGTGCTTGAAGACGGTGCCGCGCGTTTTACCTATTCCGGTATCGGCATCTTTCGCCCGGAGTTTTTTGCGGAATGCACGTCCGGCAGGTTTCCATTGCTGCCGTTGCTGCGCAAGGCCAGCGCCGCGCGGCGCCTGCAGGGTGAGGTGTTTCGCGGCCGCTGGGAGGACGTGGGCACCGTTGAGCGCCTCGCGGCGCTCAACAAGGCGCCAGCCTGAGCTGGCGCGGCGGCCTGGCGTATCATTGCCCCTATGTCCGACATCAAAGGCATACCGGTAGTCGCCGAGGCGCCACGCAGCGGTGCAAAATACCGCACGGCTCAGGGTTTCTCGGCCATCAAGGACGGCGTGCGTGCGCGCGCCGCGGTAAGCGGCGCCACGGCCGCCGCTGCCGCGCCAGGGGTGCCGACCGGCAAGCCGCGCTGGCTCAAGGCGCCGCTGGCTGCAGGCGCCGGCTTCGATTTCGTGCGCAGCACGGTGCGTGAACATCGACTCGCCACCGTATGTGAAGAGGCCAAGTGCCCGAACATCGGCGAGTGCTGGAATGCCGGCACCGCCACCATCATGGTGATGGGCGCGGTCTGTACGCGTGCCTGCCGCTTCTGCGCCGTCGATACCGGCAACCCCCGGGGCTGGCTAGATGCAGAAGAGCCGCACAACGTGGCCGCGAGTGTCGCGCTCATGAAACTCAGGTACGTGGTGCTGACCTCGGTTGATCGTGACGACCTCCCCGACGGCGGCGCCGCGCACTACGCCGCCTGTGTGCGCGCCATCAAGCAGCAATGCGTGGGCGTTGCCGTGGAAGCGCTCACTCCCGATTTCTGCGGCGTGCTGTGCGATGTGGAAACAGTGGTCGATTCCGGGATCGAGGTGTACGCGCAGAACATCGAGACGGTGCGCCGCCTCACCCATCCGGTGCGCGATCCGCGTGCCGGCTATGAGCAGACGCTGGCGGTGCTGGCCCACGCCAAAAGGCATCGCCCGGCGGTGCTCACCAAGAGCAGCCTGATGCTGGGCCTGGGCGAGAGTGCCGCCGAGATCGCCGGGTGCATGGACGATCTGCGCGCTGCCGGCGTCGACATTCTCACACTTGGTCAATACCTGCGCCCGACCGTGCATCATCTGGCGGTCGAGCAATTCGTGACTCCGGACGAGTTCGCGCGTTATCGCGACTGGGCTCTGGCGCGCGGCTTTCGCGAATGCGTGTCCGGGCCGCTGGTGCGCTCGAGCTATCGCGCCGAACAGGCCCTGGCCGGCAACAACGTCGGGCTGCACGATGGCGTCGCCGGACCCTGACGTAATCGTCAAGTGGCTGGGCCGCGTGCCCTACGAACCCACCTGGCGCGCGATGCAGCAATTTACCGAGACGCGCGACGCCCAGACCCGTGATGAACTCTGGCTGCTCGAACACGAGCCCGTCTACACCCTGGGGATGAACGCCGACCCCGCGCATGTGCTCGACGCAGGCGACATTCCGGTCGTGCGTATCGATCGCGGCGGGCAGGTGACCTATCACGGGCCGGGGCAACTGCTGGTCTATCCCCTGATCGATCTGCGCCGTGCGCACCTGGGAGTGCGCGACCTGGTCACGGCACTGGAAGGCGCGGTCATTGACCTGGCGGCCCGGCACGGCATTCGCGCCGAGTGTCGCGCGAGCGCTCCGGGCGTATACGTTGGAGGGCGCAAGCTGGCCAGCGTCGGCTTGCGCGTACGGCGTGGCGGCAGTTATCACGGACTGGCGCTCAACGTAAATATGAACCTGGAGCCCTTTGAGCGCATCAACCCCTGCGGCTATGCGGGACTTGAAATGACGCAATTCGCGGCGCTCGGTGGCCCGGCGGATGTGCAGGGCGCCGGCACCGAGCTGGCACCGCTGCTGTTGGCCAGAGTGCGGGCACCAGAGCGCCTGCCGGCTGCGCCTACAGAATCATCACCACGCCCGGTGTGTCCCTGAGTTCGGCGAACAGCGCGGCGATCTGGCTTTCATCGCGCGCCTCGATCATGTAAGTGACGGCGCAATAATTCTGGTGGCGCGAAGCCCGCTCGCTGATATCGCCAGCAGCTAACGCTCCGGCGTGTCGCATGACGATGGCGTCAAGTTGTTCGCGCAGGTTCGGGGTGGCGCGAATCATCACCTTGATGGGGTATCGACACGGGAACTGCAGCAGTTTCTGGTCACTCATGACGACAGGATAGCCTCTGGCGCCGCGCGCGCCGCGCGCGCCGCGGGCCACGAGGGCTTGCTTCGATGCCTTGCCGCGATTGGCGCCGACGGGTTTTTTGGGCTATTCTGCCCGGCAGCGTCGTTAAATTTCAATAATTTAAAGTCCGAAACGCTGTTGCCCACTACCCCATGACATAGGAGTTTCCATGAAAAATTCGGTGAAATATCTGCTTGCGACTGTGTCGTTGTGCACTGCCCTGGCTACTGCGAATCCCGTGTACGCGGCCGCTCCGGCCACGAACAGCGACATGCAGATACTCAAGGATAAACTCAAGGCCGACAAGAAACTGCTCGTTGCCACCAATCTGGCATTGACCGATGCGGAAGCGAAAGGCTTCTGGCCCGTGTACGACGCCTATCAGAAGGATCTCGGCGTGATCAACAAGCGCATCGGCGCTGCCATAGAGCAGTATGCCAACGCCTACAATGCCGGAGTCGTCGCCGACGATGTCGCGGGCAAGTTGATCAACGAGTCGGTCGCCATCGAAGGTTCGGAAGCCCAGATGCGCAAGGACTACGCGGCCAAGGTGCTCAAAGTGCTGCCGGCGGCGAAAGGGGCCCGTTACCTGCAGATCGAGAGCAAGATTCGCGCGCTGATTCGCTATGAGTTGGCCGCGGCGATCCCGCTGGTCGAATAGGAACACGCCCACGCGCCCGCTGGCACATTACCTGCCGGCGGGCGCGGTGGGCCGGGTTAACAAAGGTCGGTCAGTAGGCAGGACGCCAGCTGAAGCCGAGTTTGATCTGATCGACATACGGCGAACCCTGGCTGCCGAAATCGACCCAATGACGCTCATACGCCAGGCGCACTGAGCCGTAATCCGTTACATCCCAGCGCACGCCGGCGCCCGCAACGTAGGAAAATCCGTCAACTTTCTTGGTGTTCTGTGCAGTGCCGCAGATATAGCCAAACCACGGATCCCAGTAGCAACCCGACACCGGCCGCCCATTCGGGATATTCGTATCGATTGCGCTGTAGCCAATTCCGCCGACCACGAATGGCGTAATCGGCCCCTCAATGAACCCATACTGCGCACTTAGTCGCGGCGTAAGCGATTGCATCGAGCCGTTGGCGCTGGCATAGACTCCGGTGTCCGTCGCAATCGACGCCTTGTAGTCGACGTTGGCCCAATCGAAGGCCCCCTGCAATTGCAGATGTTCATTGAAGTTATAGGCGACGTAGGCCGAGAGGCCCCAATCGGTCGACAGATCCACCTTGGTGCCGCCTTTGAAATTAAGAGTGGTGGCATTCTGATAGACGGTATCGAGCCCCACCTCCCAGCTATGATCCCGTTCACCGTAGCTTTGCGCGCCTGCGGATACCGACAGCAGCAGGCCTGCTACCCCTGCCAGACTTCGTCTGACGGGCGCGTTCTTCAAAATGGATACTGGTTTGGTCGAAGGCATCATAGGGTCCTTAATTACTGATTCGAATGGGGAAAATAGCCACACCGGGCAGGGCATTATAATAGCGTACCGCGTGTCCGCAAATCCGGCCTCGTACCTATGGTGTAGGTACTGTTAGGCGAGCAAGGCCGCGTAGGTAGGTGTAATCTTTGGCGCAGTGCTTAGTGGAGGTACGTGCGTGAATAAGAAGAACTGGCTCTGGACTTTGCCCGCGGTCGCGGCATTGGCGGCTGGCTACCCGGGCCAATCCCAAGCCGCAGACGACGTCGTCGCGATCGCGGACACAGGCAGTGGTCTGCTGACTGACCGCTTCATGGTATCCGTCGGCACTTTCATGCTCAACACCAATACCACGGTGGAGATCAACGGCACCGCGGGCAATGTGGGCACGGACGTCGACACGAAGAAAGACCTCGGTATGCGCGATGCCGACCGCTTTCGGGTGGACGCAACCTGGCGATTCTTCAAGCGCCACAAGATCCGGTTGCTGTATTTCGACGTCAATCAATCCGCCACGAAGACGCTCAACCGGGACATTACGATCGGCGATACGGTCTACCCGGCCAGCATCTCGGTCACCAGCAAGTTATCCACGACGGTCACGGCATTGGCCTACGAATACGCTTTTCTGCAACGAGAAAACTACGAGATCACCGGATCGGCTGGCCTGCATGCCATCAAGTTCGGGTTCGATTTATCCGGCGTCGGCAGCATAAATGGGCAAACCGCCGAGTTTCATACGGAATCCAAGAGCGTCACCGCGCCGCTGCCGGTGTTCGGCCTGCGGGGCTTGTGGCAGTTCAGCCCGAAGTGGTATCTCGATGGCGAGGCACAGTACTTTGCGCTCAAGGTCGATAACATCGACGGCAAGGTGACGGATTTTCGGGTCGGGGTCACCCGGCAGTTCGGCAATCATTTCGGAGTCGGCGCCGGCTGGAACACCTTCACCACCCGAGTCAACGCCGAGAAGAACAATTTCGACGGCAGCGCTGAAATGGCGCTACTCCGGCGCGCAGATCTTCCTGACCGCCTTGTTCTGAGCAGAATCGGTATGGGCCCGCTCACGGGCCCTGCAGGTCGTCGATAGTGGCCAGCAGCACCGGTAGCTTGCGTTCAGCTGCGCTGGCGCTGCTGATCTGCCTGCCGGGCACGCCGGCGCTGGCCGCGCCGAAGACCGATATCATCGTGCTCCGCAACGGCAACCAGATTACCGGCGAGATCGAGGAGCTCTCCTTTGGTCAGCTCGAGTTCAAGACCGACGACATGGGCACGGTCTACATCGAGTGGGACAAGATTGTTTCATTAAAGACCACACAGCTGCTGCAGGTGAAGCTCGCGGACGGGGGGCGATTCGTCGGTCCCGCCCCTGAATTCGCGCCGACGGCGGCAACGATCCGGCTGCTGAGCAGCCAGGGTGACGCGGCGCCGGTTGCCGTGGAGCTGTCGATGTCCGACGTCGTGCGAATGGCAACGATCGCGGGGGAAGCCTGGTATCGACGCCTCGATGGTTCCGTCAGTGCCGGCTACAGCTATACCCAGGCGAACAGTCTGCAGGTGTTCAACTTCGCTGGCGCAGTCGGTTCACGCACCAGCAAGTACAAATGGGACGTGGCACTCAGCGGACAGACCACCAGCCAGGATGCCGCTGCGGACAGCGAGCGCGCCTCGCTGGGGGCGACGTACGAGCGCTTCCAGCCAAACCGCTATTACCATGAATCCGCGATCCAGTTCAGTCGCAACAAGGAACTCGGTCTCAAGCTGCGCAGCTTGCTCGGCGGGACATTTGGCCGTTACCTGAAGCAACAGCCGGGCCGTGAATGGCGCGCTGGCGCCGGACTGGCGGCCTCAGCTGAAGATTCACTGGACGGTACTCACCGCAAGAATCTCGAGGCGGCGTTCAATACCAGCCTGCGGCGTTTCCGTCTGGATTCCCCGAAGATCAACGTGACCGCGGAGCTGACCGTGCTGCCGAGCCTCAGCGAATGGGGTCGCGTGCGCGGCGAGGCTATTGTCGACGCGCGCTACGAACTGATCCACGACCTGTTCTTCGCGCTTACGCTTAACGACAGCTACGATAACACGCCCTCGGAAGGTTCCCAGACCAATGACTGGAATTTTGTGACGTCAATCGGTTACACCTTCTGACGCCGCTTCACCCTTTAGAACTTCACAGTGTATTTCTTCGCTTCCAGGCATGAGCTGAAGGCCTTCTTGAAGGCGTCGATCTGCTGAGCCGAGGCCTGAGTGGCCGCCTGGGTCTGGCTGGCGCCCGCTTGCGCCGCCTGCTGCTGCGCGCCGCGTGCCCTGGAGCGCCCGGCGATCAGGCCTGCCGTCGCGCCGATGGCTGCGCCCTTGCCGGTGTCACCGGCAATCGCGCCAACCACGGTGCCGGCAGCGGCCCCATGTACAGTGCCCTTGGCACCCGCACCCTGCGTGGCCTGCTGCGGTTTGCTGCTGCTGCTGGGCGGCCTGCTGCTTCGCCTGGTCGGCCTGCTTCGCGGCCTGGAAGGGATCGCTGCCGGTGTTGCTGACAGCCCAGTTATAGCACTCGGTTTCGTCCTGCGACTGCTGACTGGCAGACTGGCCGGCGCCCGGGAACGCATAGACATTCAACGTGGCCGCAAGCGTTTTCTGTCCCGTTGGTGCGCTGACCGGTGGCGCCTCGGCGCCGACGACGGAAAATGCGGTGGCCGCAGCTATGATCATAAAGGCCGTCGAGATTCGCATGGGCAACTCCTGGCTGCGGGCCACGTGGCCATTGGTTTATTATCCCCGGCCGGGTGCGGATACTGCAAGTAACTCCCGCATGTGTAGTCCACGGAGAAATTCAGTGAGAACAGTAGTGAAATGGCCGGTGTCTGTCTTCCTGGCGCTGGGCGTCGCGAGCAGCATTCAGGCGGCCGACTGGAAGCACACGCTCACACCTTACCTGTGGGGCGCCGCCATGTCAGGCCAAATGGCGATCGGGCCGGTGGCAGGCGACGTGAATCTCAGTTTCGGCGACATCCTGAATAATCTCAAGATGGGCGGCATGCTGAGCTATCGCGGTGAGAACGATCGCTGGGCGATCATGGGTGATGCGATCTACATGAACCTCGGGGCGAGAAAGACCTCGACCGCGGGCCCGATTCAGCTCGATACGACAGTGGGCATGCAGCAGACCGCCCTTGAGGGCGATGTCGGTTATCGAATGACGGAACGAACGCTGGCATTCGCCGGCCTGCGCTACAACGACCTCAGTGGCGACCTGAAACTGGTGCGCAGCGGCCCCGGCGCCGGCGCGTCGCAGAGCGCGGGCATGAGCCAGTCATGGGTCGATCCTGTCGTCGGCGTCCTCACTGAAATCCCGCTGGGTGAGCACTGGTCACTGGGCCTGCGAGGCGACATCGGCGGTTTCGGCGTCGGTTCGACCTTCGCCTGGCAGGCGATGGCTACTGTGCGCTGGCAGGCGAAGGACAACATCCATGTCGTTGGTGGCTACCGCTACATCAACATGGATTACGAGAATGGCAGCGGTGCCAGCTTGTTCAAATATGACATGGCGATGTCAGGGCCTGGCGTTGGCGTCGCATTCACGTTCTGATCCAGGTCAGCACCGTTCTTCGACCTGGATAGGCGTGGCGCTCTCAATGGCATCCGGATCGAGCGCGCCTGCCGGCAGTCGCTGGCTTTAGCCGCTGTCTGCCTGCACTACTACGGCATCAGGTCTCATCACTTCGCTGCCAACGCCTGGTAATTGGAATTTGTCGTCGTTACTACCAGCGATTTGGCCGTGGCGTCGAGGACCGTTTGCTGCACATAGTTAGTGCTGTCCGGCAGGCTGGCAAACTGAATTGCCAATGTAACCGCATCTTTCGGATCATCCAGGTAGGTGTTCACCTTTATTGTGCTGATCTTCTTCGCTGCAGCGTCGTAGGCGATCGTCATCTGGTCGCCGGCCAGGGCATAGTCTTTGAATACAATCTGCGTCAGGCCGGCACCCGCACCAGGAATCAGCGAGGCTTTCCCGGACTGCTGGGCTTGTTGCATGCTCTGTGGATTGGGCGGCAGGTACCTGGCCAGCAGGGTCTTTACCTCTCCCATGTAATCCTTCATCTCGTCCTTCTTGTTCGTGACAACTTTCTGCTTCATCCTTCCGCCACTTGGCGGCGCGGGCGATTCACCCGTCGGCGTCTTCTGTACCGTCCCGTCCGGGCCATACTGGCACCTTGACTGGTTGGGAGGCTTGGCGTCGCCCTTCAGCGTGAGTTGAACTGTCTCGGTCCACTGATAATGGTGCAGTTTCTGCTGGTTGTCCGCGACCGATTGCTTCACCGCCGCCAGTTTCTGTTGCAACTCTGCGCCGGACCCGCCGCTGGTCTCGGCGATCACCGGGGCAATGGCGGCCAGCATGGCAGCAGCGATGAGCAGCGTGCGCCAATTGCCCGCGCGAGGCGCGCCGCCATTGGACCGAATTGCATGGGTTTGGAGGAAGGCTGCATTCATTGGTATCAACTCCTGTTCATTGGCTAGGCTGCCACTGCTACGTCAGGCCACCCTGCGCACCCGGCAGCCTACGCAATCCACTCTCAGTGCAAGGGAGCCACCCAAGCCGTCAGGGGCCGCTTCGCCAAGGCGATCCCTGATATATGCCCGACGAGCAGCATTCGTATCCCGCCTGCTCGCCCTGGCGGCGGAGCTGCGGCCTAGTGCTTCATTTTCTTGAGGCAGTTCTCCATGAACGTCCTGCGCTCCTCGTCCTTGAGACCCTTCTTGTCGGCGGCTTCGTTGCAGGCCTTCGCCTTGTCCTGCGAAGATGCGCCTGACGCCTGGTCCACAGCCGCTCCTGTAGCGGTGGCGGCGTTGGCAGAGCTGACGCTCGCCGCAAGAAAGAGCGACAAGATCGCCGCCGATACGTAGCCTGAATTTCTGGACATGGCCATGCTCCTTAAGTCTTGATTCTCTGTGACTAAAAGCTGCCCGCAAATAAAATGACCTTGGCGTGATGCGGGCCCGTATCCTGCTGCCTTTCGTGACCCTTTGCAACAAAGGCTGGATTTTTGCCGCTCCAGGCGTCCTCAAACTCAGCAGCAAGGCGGATCCGGCTTCTCTGGCAGTCCTGTCCAGGCGATCGGCACGATCTGCTAGAATAAAATGCCGAGCAGTTTCTGCAACAGTTCTTTCAGCGGCATCATCGTGAGTATCAGCGGCAAAATGGGTGCCAGCGTCGCCGCCGCCAGCTGCAGGATTACACCGCTCGTAATCGGCACGATGTGCATTTTGCTCACCAGCTCGTAACTACCGCCCATGTCGGCGAGCGACTGGATGTCGGCGCTGCCCATGAATGGTTCATCGGGCTGTGCTCCGCCGCGCAGCCACTTGTGATCGAACTCACGCACGTAGCGATGCGCCAGCCTGCCGTATTCGCGATCCCCGACACGCTTCGCCCGAGCCAGCTGCGGCGCAAACAACAACAGCGGACCCAGCAGCATGCAAAACAGCAGGGAAACTACCGCCGCAATCTCGAGCTTGAAATCGGCGAGGCTGGCTCCCAGGTAGACAATGCGGCTGACAATCTGCCCAGCCACCAATGTGCCGTGTGCTATCGCCAGCAACATGAAGGCGCGGCAGGTTTCGCCGAGGAATCCCAGCCCGGCGGCGCCGTCCGGATGCGAAGGGATCAGGTTTAAGCGTATGCGCGATACTTTCCAGAGTATCTGCACCCAGACAAAAAGGCGAAAGTACCAGCGGCAGAGCAGGAACTGAAAGATCGGCAGGCTCACGTAGCCATACCACACCCCGGCGAGCGAAAGACTGAAATGGCCTGCCGCCGGTGTCGCGTACCAGGTGGCCGTGTTGAGCATCGTGTGTTGGCTCCAGATCAGCTGGATACCGACGAAGTACACCGCGGCAATCAGCAGCATCTCGGCAGGCACCGAGTTGCGCAGCCTCATGCCGGACGCGAAGGCGGCGGTGAACCGTGGCATCGCATCCGCGGGAATCAGCTGACGTTCGAGGAACTCCGCCACCACGAAACGCAAGTGCCGGTGCACTATGAACTCGGCCGCGATCAGCATCGGGACCACCAGCAGGAACTTGATATGGGCTTCCAGATCCAGCAGGAAGGGCACGGCTACCCTGGTGCCCAGCAGCTGCCCATCCAGTGCCGAGAGCACCAGGAGCGGCAGCCAGCACAGCAGCGCGGTAACGACGATGCGTTTGTGCGTCAACTCCAGTGCGTCGCCAGACAGGCCGGCGCGACGCCAGAGCTGAAAGAGCGGGCCACCCGCGACAACGGAAAAGTCCGGTGGCTTGCTGATCGTCTCATGATTGGGTTCGGACATGGCTTTCCCGCAGTAGCTGTGTAGTCAAACCAGGCGTATTGCCAGTCAATTCATGCTATGCCGCACGTCCACCAGCACCTGGTCGAAGGCGTCAACACGGATGAATCCCACGCGTGGGAATTCGTAATCGATGATCACATAGAGCGCAAAGGTCATGACCAGCGCAAAGACCAGCGTGTAGAAGTGGTTACTGGCCCTGCCGATGCCCATGTCATAGCCGGCCAGCAATGAGCCGGCCAGCACCAGCAGCACCATCGTCACATAGACCGCCACCGGCGGGTGCATCCGCAGCGCCATCGTCCGGGTAGTAGTGATATCGATCATCTGGTTCAGTGCCGGCAACAAGAGTACCGTCGTCGGCGTCGAGCCGGCGTCACGGCAGGCGGCGACCGCGCCGGCCCAGATCTCGTTCTGCAAGGCCTGGTACCGGTCCTGCTCGGGTTGCGCCGCAGCAAGGTCCGGCAGCTTCTTATAGAACGCGAGGCGTGCATCAACATAGTGACGGAAACTGGCGCGCAGCGGCGGCTGCGCGCTCGCCGGGAGCAGGTCGAGTCGCAGATAGGCAGTACCGATATCGTTGGCTTCCTCGACCACCAGGGCGCGGCGCGCATCGAAGCGCGCGGCGGCGCCCGAAAACGTGAATGCCAGCAGCAGACCCATCAGGCCAAACACTGCGCCTTCGACGGCGGCGGTGCTGACCTTGGTCGCGTCCGAATCCGCGAGGCGATAACGCTCGCCCAGCCACCGCCCGATTATCAGCAGCAGCAGTATCCCGAGGAACACTCCCAGGGAGGCGAGACCTCCAAGCAACGCTGCATTCATAGGCCTGAAGTCCTTGCAGTGCTCATGTCACCGGCTCGAACATGGTTGAAGGCGTTGTACATTGCCCGGGTCGTCAAAGTATGATCGGCGCGGGAGTGGAACGCCACCATGAATGACTTCACCCTCAAATTGATCAGAATCCATGGGGCGCCAGCGAGGCAGGCGAGCAGTTATCGCTCGCGACTGCGGCACGGCTGTCGCGCTGCTGGCAATCGCCGGTTGCAGTGGCAAGTCTGCACCGCCATCTGACACCACTGCGCGCGCTGCCTCGGCCACGACCGCAACGATCCAGTCAGCGCCGGGAGGCGCCGCGCCTGCTCCGGCTTCGCCGGCAGCGGCCGCCGACACCCTCTCCATCGATCTCACGGGAAACAATCCGCCCTGGACCGGTGATCTGGATGGGATGATCGAGCGTCGCAGTATTCGCGTGCTTACCGTCAGCAGCAAGACCATCTATTTCGTCGACAAGGGTGTGCTGCGCGGCACCGCCGTGGATTACGGCCACCTGTTCGAGGAAGATCTCAACCGGAAACTCGCCGCCGAAAAGAAACTCAGGCACAAGAACCTGAAAGTGCGGCTGGTGTTTATCCCGGTAAGGCGCGACCAGTTGCTGCCGATGCTGGTCGCCGGCAAGGGCGACATTGTCGCCGCCGGTCTCACGATCACGCCGGAGCGCCGGAAGCTGGTCGATTTCACCGTGGCCGGCGTGAGCGACGTGAGTCAGGTCGTGGTGACCGGACCCACCTCACCGCAAGTCACCAGTCTCGACGATCTCTCCGGCAAGGAAGTCTTCGTTCGCAGATCGTCGAGCTACTACGAGAGCCTCGTGGCGCTCAACAGGAAGTTTGCGGCCGAGAAGAAGCTACCAATAGTGCTCGAGGGCGCCCCCGAGACGCTCGAAGACGAGGATCTGCTCGAGATGCTCAATGCCGGCCTCATTCCGCTCATTGTCGTCAACAGGTACATAGCGGATTTCTGGAAGCAGGTCTTCCCGCAGCTCACCGTGCACGAGAATGTCGCGGTGCACGCCGGCGGCGAGATCGCCTGGGCGATTCGCAAGGGCAGCCCGCAGCTCAAGGCGAGGCTCGACGATTTCGCCAGGCGCAACCGGGTCGGGACCTCGACCGGCAACCAGCTCCTCACGCGCTACCTGAAGGACGTCAGGTACGTGAAGAATGCGGCTTCTACGGCGGAGCGCAAGAAGTTCCTGGCCCTCGTTCAGTATTTCAGGAAATACGGCGACCAGTACGATGTGGACTGGGTGCTGATGGGCGCGCAGGGCTACCAGGAATCACAGCTCAACCAGAATGCAAAAAGCCCGGTGGGCGCAGTCGGTGTCATGCAACTGATGCCCGCTACCGGCAAGGACATGAACGTCGGCGACATCGGTGAGACCGAGGCGAACATCCACGCCGGCATCAAGTACATGCGTTGGATGATCGACAACTATTACGACAAGGAGCCCATGACCAGGCTGGACAAGGCCCTGTTCGCGTTTGCTTCCTACAATGCCGGCGCGGGCCGGATTTCGCAGCTGCGCAGGGAGGCCGCCAGACGCGGACTCGACCCCAATGTCTGGTTTCAGAACGTGGAGTACGTGGCGGCCGAGAAGATTGGTCAGGAAACGGTGACCTACGTCAGCAACATCTACAAGTACTACATTGCCTACAGCCTGGTGCTGAAGAGCCGGGCTTCCACGCAGGAAAGTGTCGACAAGATCAGGAGTGGCGCCCAGGGGAATCCTGCTCCGAGCCGCTGATACCGATTCTTCATGATTCGAAGTACCGCCATTGTCGGTTTGGTGCTGGCTGCATTGCCGGCGTGCATCACGACCTCCACCACGACGACCACACCCGGGCGGCCACCTGCGCCAACAATTGATGAATTGAGGAGCGCCACGTATTCCGGACTGGACGGGCAAGCGGCAACGGTCAGGCTTCACGACGGCCGCTGGACCGGCGAGCCGGCTGTGGCCGGCGGTGCGTCGCGCCCGATGGTCGAACTCGCCGGTGACTTGCGCGTGCTGGGTGACCTGGATGGCGACGGACAGCCGGAAGCCGTGGCCGTCCTCACTGCCAGCGCTGGCGGCTCGGGCGTGCTTTCCTATCTGGTCGTCGTGACGCGTGACGCTGGCAAGCTCCGCAATGTCGCGACCACGTTGCTTGGCGATCGGGTGCAGATCCGGTCGATTCGCATCGACGACAGGAAGATAGTTGTGAGTGGGGTGCGGGCCGGAGCCGGTGACCCGGCCTGTTGTGGCGGCGAAGTCGTCGAGTGGCATTGGACGCCCGGCAAGGACAAGCCGACTGCGCTCGTCTCTTCAGTAGTCGGCCGTCTCTCCCTGGACACCCTGTCCGGAACGGAGTGGGTATTGCAGGCGTGGAATATCGGCGAACCTGCGGCGTCGACCCCAGCCGCGACGCTAGTCGTTGAATCGGGTCGCCTCACGGGTGCCAGCGGCTGTAATCGCTACTCCGCCGATGTGCGAGGCGCTGAAACTCCGGGAGAATTCTCGGTTGGGCAGATCGCAGGCACACGCATGGCTTGCCCGGAACGCGAATCCGCGGTTGAAGCCCGATTCCTCGAACAGCTGAGCGGTGCGCGAAAATTCAGCTTTCTGATCGGACATCTGGCGATTACCTATGTGCGCGCCAATGGCGCGCTGGGCACGATGTTATTCGATCGGCACACAGCGCTGCCATCATTGGCCAGGTAGGCGAATGAGCATTGATCGGCCGGGGAATCGAATTGCCTGCAGCGGATGGTAGATAGCGGCCACAATTTCAGGCAGTTGATCTCGTTTGCGTGGATAATCGTGCCGCTAATGATATCCGGCCCCCGTTTCCGGGGGCCTCCTGATCAGCACCAAAGGGAATCTCTCATGAAATCATCTACCCGGGCACTCTCCGGCCGCTGGTCGTTGCGGCTGGCGGCGGTGGCGCTTTTTGCCGCCGTCGCTACGGCACAGGCTGCCGACAAGAAACCCAACTTTCTCATCATCTGGGGTGATGACATCGGCTGGTTCAACATCAGCGCCTACAACATGGGCATGATGGGCTACAAGACCCCAAACATTGACCGTATCGCCAGGGAAGGCGCCGTGTTCACCGACTGGTACGGTGAGCAGAGTTGCACCGCCGGACGCTCGGCCTTCATTACCGGGCAGAGCGGGTTCCGCACCGGCAACCTAAAGGTCGGCCTGCCGGGCGCCAAGGAAGGCTTGCAGGCACGTGATGTCACGCTCGCCCAGTTGCTCAAGGCGCAGGGCTACATGACCGCGCAGTTCGGCAAGAACCACCTGGGTGATTCCGACGAATCGCTGCCGACCGCGCACGGATTTGATGAGTTTTTTGGCTCGCTTTACCACCTGAATGCGGAACAGGAACCGGAAAACCCCGACTACTTCAAGGACCCGGCGTTGCAGAAGAAATATGGCACGCGCGGCGTGATCCACACCTGGGCCAACGCGGACGGTACGCAGCGCATTGAGAGCACTGGCCCGCTCACCATCAAGCGCATGGAGACCATTGACGAAGAGGTCACCAAGGCCTCGTTGGACTACCTGGACAAGCGCAAAGCCGACGGCAAGCCCTTCTTCCTGTGGTGGAACTCGACCCGCATGCACGTCTTCACGCACCTGAAGAAGGAGTCACAGGGCGTGACCGGCCTCGGAGTCTATCCCGATGGCATGGTTGAGCACGACGCGATGGTTGGCCAGTTGCTCGATAAGCTCAAGGCGCTGGGTCTGGACCAAAACACGATTGTCATGTATTCCACCGACAACGGTGCCGAGAAATTCTCCTGGCCCGACGGCGGCACGGCGCCGTTCCGCGGTGAGAAGAACGAGAACTGGGAAGGTGGCTACCGCGTGCCCACCCTGATCCGTTGGCCCGGCACCATCAAGCCCGGCACGATCAGCAACGACATCTACTCGCAGATGGACATGCTGCCCACGCTCATGGCCGCAGCGGGCGTTCCGGACGTGAAGGAGCAGCTGCTGAAAGGCATGAAGGTCGGCGACAAGACCTTCAAGGTGCACCTCGACGGCTACAACATCACCGACTCGCTCGCCGGCAAGGCGCCCGACCCGCGCCACGAGTTCTTCTATTTCAACGACGACGGCTCGCTGGTGGCGCTGCGCTACAACCAATGGAAGATGGTGTTCCAGGAGCAACGCGCGCATGGCTTCGAGGCCTGGTCTGAGCCGTTCGTGGTGCGGCGCGTGCCCTTGATCTTCAACCTCCGCAGCGATCCGTTCGAGGAAGCCCAACACACCTCCATGGACTACCAGCACTGGTTGATTGACCGTGTGTTCCTGCTGGTGCCGGCGCAGCAATACGTTGGACAGTTCCTGGCCACGTTCAAGGAATTCCCGCCGAGCCAGAAAGTCGGCAGCTTCAGTCTCGATGCGGTGATGGAGCAGCTCTCGGCACCGGCCAAGGGCAGCAACTGACTCGGCGTTTGCGGTAAGGCTGAGACTACATAGTGGGCCGCACCTGCTTTAAGCGGGTGCGGCCCTCTTCTTTATATTGACGACGCGCCTGGATGACCGCAGCGAGCAAGTGATCGGAGGACTGAGTGCCTACTGACTACCCGCGGCCGGCAGCGTGGTCATCATCTGGATCACCAGGGCGTCGATTACCGGGCCCGGGTTCTTGCGTGCCTTATCCGACACACGGCCCTCGGCTCTGGACTGCCAAGCCAGGATCTTCTTCTGAGCGTCTATGAGGTCGATGGCCAGCGTCCCCTGCTTGTAATCGTAGGTGTCGATGCTGGTTGTGCTAAAGCCGCCGTAATAGCCGCTGCGGTAGCCGTAGTAGCCCATGGAGCTCGGCGTGGAACGGATCTCCTGCTTGTCCTGGACGTTGGCGTAGAAGTTGAGCAGCAGGTCGGGGCTGCTCTCGCTATACACATAGCCCTTGGATTCCATGGCGCGTCGGGTCGAATCCTTCAGCCGCGCGGTGAAAACCGATTCATGCCGGCTTTGTCGGTGGCCAGCGGTGAGAAAGAAGCCAAACGACTTGTAGGCGCTGAAACTGGCAGTCGGATTGATGTCGTGGTTGATCTCGGGGCCCGAAGCGCAGGCCGCGAGCAGCGCAGTAGCGAGCAGTGCGGTGGCGGCGAGCAGGCCGTTGTGCAATGGGCGAGCGACAATAGCCATGGGGATCTCCGTGCGGCTGGTAATGCCGTTGATTTAATTGCAGCGACGGTGATTACGTCGCTGGGGCAAGTATAATCACAGTCTGCAAACCCGTCCACCACAGGGAAACTGCCGTTGCGCACCGGGGAAAACTGTATGGCTGGCCCAATTTCTGAACACTATCGATGGCGGGTGGTGCCGGCTCTGTTTGCGGCGCTTGCACTGTGCGCGACCAGGGTTGCAGCACCTACGACCAATCTCAGCTTTCTGGCCAACAGTCCCATGTTTCACTTCAACGCTGAAGACACGCGGCTGCAGCGCGAGGCAGCGCTCAGCCTGCTGATGCAGGGGGATGTGGGCGCCAGTCGCGAATGGCGCAATCCTGACTCGACTGCCTCCGGAACGTTAAAGATCACCAAGGCGTTTGAGAGTGCGGATGGTTTCAAATGTGCAGTATTGCGCATCGACAACAGTGCCGCCGGGGTGCATGGCCGTTCCTCCCACACTGTCTGCGAGATTCATCCTGGCGACTGGAAGCTGCACCCCGACGCCAAGCCGAAGCCTGCCGAAAAGCAGCCAGAGTCGCCTGGTCAATAGGTCATGGGTGCGTCGCAGGCAATTCGCTCTGTTCCGCTGTATCGAATGTGGTAAAAGAGCCGCGGTCGCTACCCGACATCCAACCGAGCGGACAATCCATGCTTAATTCGCGCACCGTCCTGCTGCTGCTGGCCATCGCCGCTCTTGCCAGCTGCGCGCAGCCTATCAGAGGTGACGGGCGCCTGGAACCAGGGCGCGACGCGGCCCCAGACCTTCAGCAGGCTGCTGATCGTCGGCGTCAGCCCCGAGTACAACGCTCGCTGCAACTACGAGTACGCGTTGGCGACGATGCTGCGCAGCAACGGACTCAAGGCCATTGCCAGCTGCTCGGCCATGAAGGAAGACGTGCAGCTCAACCGCGAGAACATCGTGCGGGTCGTCGCCTCGCTGAGCATCGATGGCGTCCTGGTATCGCGCCTGGTCGCTGCGAGTGCCAGCGTGAAGGAAGGCGGTTCGCGTGACACGCGCAGCACCCAATCGTATAAGGCCACTGGCGTGGGCTACGACTACTATGGTTACGGCGCCTATGGCGCCTACGGCATGCCCGTGATCTACGGGGAATTCGCGACCCAGCCGTCCATCTTCTCGCTGGAACACAATTTCGAGATCGCGACACAACTCTACGAGACCCGCGGTGCCTCGGTCGTCTACACCATCAAGACGAAGTTGAAGTCGCAGGAAGCGCGCGACACCATGCTCGCCGAGGTCGGTACGGGGATTGCGGCGAACTTGCGCAGGGCCGGCCTGATTCCAGCGGCTCAATCATGAGAGTCAGGCGCGGACCTGACTTCCAGGTCGCCGCGCTTCAGGTGAATTGCCAGGAGTCACACCCATGAACGTAATACACAGGCGCAACCTCTACGCCGCCGCCGCCAGCCTTGCGCTGGGTCTGGCTGGTTGCTCGCAGTCTCCGCCGGCCGCCACCACTGCCGCGCCAGCTGCGCCGTCCGCCCAGGCAGCCGCCTTGCCGCCACCGAATCCTGAAAACAACGTGTACTTCGGCGATGTGCACGTCCACACCGGCTGGTCGTTCGATGCGCTGACCAACGGCTCCAAGACCACGCCGATGGATGCTTATGCCTGGGCGCAGGGCAAGCCCATCACCGGCAGCGGCGGACCGGAAATCCAGATCCAGACGCCACTCGATTTCTACATGGTTTCAGATCATGCCGAGTACATGGGGGTTTTCAACCAGATGACGAACCCCGACAGCCCGATCAGCAAGACCGAGATTGCCAAGGGCGTGACCTCGCCCGATGCCAATGTGCGCCTGCAGACCTTTGCCAAGATCCTGCGCGACATGAGCGATGGCAAGCGGGACCCGGTGCTGAGCGATGCGGCGCTGGCGCGCACCGTCTGGGCTGAAATCGTCAAGGCGGCGGAGGCCAATTACGTTCCCGGCAAGTTCACCACCTTCGCCGGTTTCGAATGGACCTCAAACCCGCAGAAGCGCAATCTGCACCGCGTCGTCGTGTTTCGCGATACCGCGCACCTGCCCGACCTGGTGCTGTCGGCGCTCGATTCCGATGATCCGGAAGTACTGTGGAAGTGGATGGAGGATCAGCGCGCCAGGGGCTCGACGCTGTTCGCCATCCCGCACAATGGCAACGCCAGCGACGGCCTCATGTTTGACACGGTGAAGCGCAACGGCAAGCCGATCGATGCGCTCTACAACAAGACCCGTGCCGACAACGAGCCGCTGTATGAAATCACCCAGATCAAGGGCACCTCGGAAACCCACCCGGACCTGTCGCCGACCGACGAGTTCGCCGGTTTCGAACTGTGGGATTACACGCTGTCGGCGGATTTCGA
Source organism: uncultured Gammaproteobacteria bacterium (assembly GCA_963823235.1). Lineage (GTDB taxonomy): Bacteria > Pseudomonadota > Gammaproteobacteria > Steroidobacterales > Steroidobacteraceae > FEN-1191. Next base: position 43,235 of record CAWGKS010000009.1, read on the forward strand.
GCGACCGACGCATCGCAAGGGCAGCTACGTCCGCCAGGCGCTGCTCGATGGCATGAGCCAGGCTGCCAGTGGCGCCGGCAATCCGTTCAAGTATGGTTTCATCGGCGATACCGACACGCACAATGCCGCGGCCAGCAATGAGGAATACAACTTCACCGGCAAGTTCGCGTTTGAGAACAATGCCAGGGAACGGCTGACCGGCGTGCACGGCGCACCCGCCGGGCAGATCCAGCAGATCCAGGAGTTCAGCTCGGGCGGCCTGGCCGGAGTCTGGGCCCCGCAGAACACGCGCGAGGCCATCTACGATGCGATGCTGCGCAAGGAGACCTTTGCCACCTCGGGTCCGATGATGAAGGTGCGCTTCTTCGGCAGCTTCGACTATGCCGCCGATGACGTGAAGCAAGGCGGACTTCGTCAAGCTTGCCTATGCCAGGGGCGTGCCCATGGGCGGCGACCTGAAGCCCGGCGCCGGCAAGGCGCCGACATTCCTGGTCATGGCACTCAAGGATCCCAAGAGCGGCAACCTCGACCGCATCCAGATCGTCAAGGGCTGGCTCGATGCGGCTGGCAAGCAGCACGAGAAGATCTATGATGTCGCCTGGTCCGGCGACCGCAAGACTCGGCGCCAACGGCAAACTGCCCCCGGTCGGCAACAGCGTTGATCTGAAGACCGCGACGTACACGGACGCGATCGGCGCCACGCAACTCGCCGCCGGCTGGACCGATCCCGATTTCAGGCGCGGGCGAGCGCGCCTTCTACTATGCCCGTGTCCTCGAGATACCGACGCCGCGCTGGAACACCTATGATGCGGTCCGAATGAAGATGGCGCCGCTGACCAAGGTGCCCGCGACCATCCAGGAACGCGCCTGGAGTTCACCGATCTGGTACGCGCCGGCGAAGTAACTGACGCGCAGGCAACGGAGAGCGGGGCACCCTGCTCTCCGTTTTTTTTGCTCCGCTGCCTGACAGAACAATGAAGACACTCCTCAAAGAACCGCTGCTGCACTTCCTCCTGCTGGGGGCTGTGCTTTTCATCGCCTACGGCCTGATGTCCAATCCCGGCCGCAGCGGGGCGCCGGGGAAGATCGTCGTGACAGTGGGGCAGGTCGAGCACCTGGCGGCCGGCTTCGCGCAGACCTGGCAGCGGCCGCCCACCGACGCGGAGCTCAAGGGCCTGGTCGACGACTGGGTGCGCGAGGAAATCGCGACGCGCGAAGCGATGGCGCTCGGGCTGGACAAGGACGACACCGTCATCCGCCGCCGCCTGCGGCAAAAACTGGAGTTCGTGTCCGATGACATCGCCGCCCAGACCGAACCGACCGACGCCGACTTGAACGCCTATCTGCAGGCGCACCCCGAATCGTTTCGCGTCGAGCCGCGGTTCACGTTCAGCCAGGTGTATCTCGATCCCGCAAAGCACGGCGAGCACCTGGCCCGCGACGCGGCGCAGATGCTGGCGAGGTTGCAGGCAGGCCGGCGGCAAGGCCGACATCTCGGCGCTGGGCGATGCCATTCTTGCTCGAACGCACATTCCAGTCCGCGCCGATCAGCGAGGTCGCGCAGGCAGTTCGGCGAAAAGTTTGCGGCGACGTTGAGCGGACTTTCGCCCGGCCAATGGCAGGGGCCGATCGAGTCCGGCTACGGCGTGCATCTGGTGCTAGGTGAGCGAACGCACGGAGGGACGTCTGCCCGCGCTGGCGGAAGTGCGCGACACCGTGCAGCCGCGAGTGGGCGAACGCCCAGCGACTGGAAGGGAACGCCAGGTTTTATGAGGAAATGCTGAAGCGCTACACGGTGACCATCGAAGGCCGGAGCCGGCGAAGGAACAAAAGAGCTGGCGGCGGCGAAGTGAAGAGCGCGTTGCCTGTGCTGGTTCTGCTGCGCCACGTTCGCCTCAGGCGCGTTCGCCCACGAGGTGCGCCCCGCGTATCTCGAACTGCGCCAGACCGGACCGGAAACCTACGACGCGCTCTGGAAGGTGCCGGGTCTCGGAGACAATCTGCGCCTCGGAATCTACGTGGAGCTGCCGGCGGCCTGCACGAACGTCACCGAGCCGCGCGCTTCGATGGTCAACAACGCCTACAGCGAACGCTGGACGCTGAAGTGCGCGGGCGGGCTGACCGGCGGCACGATTCACATCGCCGGCCTCAGCAGCGACCGCGACCGACGTGCTGGTGCGCCTGGAGCGTCTCGACGGCACGACGCAGGTCACGCGCCTCACGCCGTCCGCGCCGTCATTCGTCGTCGAAGCCGCGCCGCGTGCGCTGCAGGTCGCGCGCACTTACCTCGTGCTCGGCGTCGAGCACATTCTCGGTGGCATTGATCATCTGCTGTTCGTGCTCGCGCTGTTGATCCTGGTGAAGGGCACGCGCCGGCTCATTGCGACGGTCACGGCATTCACCGTCGCGCACAGCCTGACGCTCGCGGGCGCGACGCTCGGCTTCGTGCATGTGCCGGGGCCGCCGGTCGAAGCCGCCATCGCGTTGAGCATCGTGTTCGTGGCGGCGGAAATCATCCACAGCCGGCAGGGCAATGCGGGTCTGACCGAGAGATTTCCCTGGGTGGTCGCGTTCACCTTCGGCCTGCTGCACGGCTTCGGCTTCGCCAGCGCGCTGAACGAAGTCGGCCTGCCGCAAGCGGCAATCCCCGTCGCGCTGCTCTTCTTCAACGTCGGCGTCGAGATCGGACAACTGCTGTTCATCGCGGCGGTCTTCGCCGTCATTGCGCTGGCGCGGCGGATCGCGCGGCGCATCGGCATGCCTCGCAGCCGGCGTGGGCCTGGCGCGTTCCTCCGTATGCCATCGGCAGCGTGGCCGCGTTCTGGATCATCCAGCGCGTCGCGGCCTACTAGCAAGCGATTCGCCACCGGAGCGCAGCCATGAGAACCACACGCAGACAGACTGGGCTACGGCGAAATCGGTGTTTATGGAGGCGGTGCGACGCGCGGCGCGCCCACGCCGCGCATCGACAGATTTGCCAGTGATGGGGAGTAACCATGATGACGGGCGAGCCGCCTGGTGTCAGGGTTTGCGCCGGGTGATGTAGTATTGTCGATGCTGATTCAATCAACGCACGGGCTGCTCGTGGACAACATTCACCTCGTCGCCGTTGCACTGGTTCCGGGTATCGTTCCGGCAATCGCGTCCGCCGGCAAGCATGGCGCCGGCAGTGTGCCTCACTTTCATCGGCCGCTGAATGGTCGGGCGATCAAGGAGAGGAAGAACTGATATCGCCCGTCGGGGTTCGCCCCGTATCAGAAGTAGCGATCAGGAACGCGCGTCTTGTCGGTGGGATCGTTCTGAGCGCTGTGGCAATCGGCGCCGCGATGTTGTTCTATTCAGGCAAGAGCAGGCTTTCGGCCCCGCTGCGCGGCGCGGGCGGTCGCGGCGCCTACTTATGTTGGCGCGGCAGCGTGCGCGGGGTGCCACGCGGCGGAAACGAAGGCCTGGCAGGGCTCGCACCACGACCTGGCCATGCAGCATGCCACCGCGCAATCGGTGCTCGGCAATTTCAACCAGGCGCGCTACACCCATGACGGCGTGACCACCACGTTCAGCCGGCGCGATGGCCAGTTCGTCGTCAATACCGACGGGCCGGACGGCAAGCTCGCCGACTACATCGTGCGCTACACCTTTGGCGTCGCACCGCTCCAGCAATATCTGGTTGATCTGCCGGGTGGACGCCTGCAGGCCCTGAGAGTTGCCTGGGACAGCCGCTCGAAAGGCGAGGGCGGGCAACGCTGGTTCCATCTGTATCCGGGCGAACACATCGATCATAACGACGAGCTGCACTGGACCAGGCTGGCGCAGAACTGGAATTACATGTGCGCCGAGTGTCATTCCACCAACCTGAAGAAGAACTACGACACGGCCAGCAATCGCTTCAACACCACCTGGTCCGACATCAACGTCGCCTGCGAGGCCTGCCACGGGCCCGCCTCGCTGCACGTGAACTGGGCCAGGCGGGTTCCGGGATCGGAATCCTATGCCCGCAAGGGCCTGGTGTTCCTGCTCGATGAGCGCCGCGGGGCGCACTGGGCGCTGAATGCCGATGCCAGGCCCACGCGCACCCCGGCGCGCACTACCAGCATCGAGATCGACACCTGCGCGCGCTGCCATTCCCGGCGCAGCGTGCTCACGGAAGATTATCATCACGGCCAGCCGCTGATGGCTACGCATCTGCCCGCGCTGTTGTCCGCGCCGCTGTATTACCCGGATGGCCAGATCAGGGAAGAGGACTACGAGTACGGCTCGTTCCTGCAAAGCAAGATGTTTCAGCAGGGCGTGACCTGCAGCGATTGTCACGAGCCGCACAGCCTGAAGCTGCGCGCGCCCGGCAATCTCACCTGCCTGCAATGCCATCAGGCCGACAGGTACAACACCCGCAAGCATCATTTTCACTCGCCGCAGGGCCAGGGCGCGCAGTGCGCCGGGTGCCATATGCCCACGACCAACTACATGGTGGTGCATGCGCGGCACGATCACAGCATTCGCATTCCGCGCCCCGACCTGTCGCTGACACTCAACACCCCCAATGCCTGCAACCAGTGTCATGCGAATCGCAGCGCCGCGTGGGCCAAGGCGCAGATGCGCAAGTGGTACGGTGACGCCTGGATGGAGAACTGGCATTTCGGCACCACACTGTCAGACGCAGAGCGGCAGGTGCCGCAAGCGGGCCAGGATCTGCTCGCCATCGCGCTGTCACCGAAGACCGCCGGGATCGCGCGCGCCACCGCAACCAGCCTGCTGCCCGACTACGTGAATCCGGGTTTCGCGGTGATACTGCCGAAATTGCTGAACGATAGCCTCGCCGCTGGTGCGGCGCGCGGCCCTGGCAACGGTTGACACGCTGCCGCCGGCGGAACGCCTGCGGCTGGCGGACAAGCTGCTTGGCGACCCGGTGCTGGGCGTGCGCATCGAAGCGGCCCTGGTCCTGTCAGTCGTGCCGCGCGAATCGTTGAGCCCCGCCCAGCAGCAGGCGCTCGATGGAGCCGTGCATGACTATATCGCGACCGAGCAGGCGAGTGCAGAGCAGCCACAATCACATGTCAATCTGGGCCTGCTGTATCTGCGCCTGGGACAATACGACCGGGCCGAGCAGGCGTATCTGCAGGCCACCAGGCTGGATCCCGCCTATGCCCCTGCCTACGTGAACCTGGCGGACCTGTATCGCCAGCAGCAGCTGGACACCAAGGTCGAGGCGACGCTGTTGGCCGCACGCGCGGCGCTCGGCGACAACGCCGCCGTGGAGCACGCGCTGGGCCTGCAGTACGTCCGCAGCAGGCAGATGCCACAGGCGATGACTGCGTTGGCGAAGGCGGCACGATTGCAGCCGGACAACGCGCGCTACGCCTATGTGTATGCGGTGGCGCTGGACGCCAATGGCGAGACCGCACGCGCCATCAAAGCCCTGCAGGCCGTGCACGCCCGGCATCCGTACGATCGCGATGTGTTGATGGCCCTGGTGGGCTTCAGCAAGGCGCTCGGCAACAGCACAGCAGCGCTGGCATATGCCCGCCAGCTGGTCGACATGGACCCACGCTATGGCAGCGTGGAGCAGATCATGGAGCAGGCGTCGTCAGGGCAGTGATGCAGGCGACGTGCTGCAGCGCTGCGCTCTCAGTTTCCCAGATCGAGTTTGCGGCGCGCCTCATCCGCCGCGAGGCACTCGGGCAGATCGTGGAACATGCGCGGTTGCATGGTGCCGTTTGGCATGCGCACGGCATTGCCATAGTCGCTCCAGAAGCGCTCGCATTCCGCGGCATCGTTGCGCTTCTCCGCCTTGCAGCGGGCAATTTCGGCCTCGCGCAGCGGCTTCAGCTTCGCCTCACGGGCGGCCTCGCATTTCTGCTCCAGCGCCCGTACCGATGCTTCATCGGCAGCGACGACGCCGGACATGGCAAGCACGGTAATCGTTGCAAGAGCTGTGATCGTTCGCATGCGACTTTCCTCCTGCGGCAGGCAGCCGGATGGTACAGCGCTGCCGAAAGGGCGACAAGGCAGAGCGGCCGTGCCGCCCGATCAGGGTTTTCCCTGCCGCAGCGGCAGCACCGAGAGCTTGCTGTAGGTGCGATCGAGATCCTGCTGCTCTGCGCCAGGACGGCTGCCCTCTGCGGCGCGCGCCATGACAGCGAAGTCCGCAGCCGGCACCGCCGCACTGAAATGATAGCCCTGGTACTGATCGCACCCCAGGGTCTTGAGCAACTCCAGCTGTTCGGGCGTCTCAACGCCCTCGGCCACTACTTTCAGGCGCAGGCTATGCGCCAGCGAAACGATGGCACGCACGATCGAGGCATCATCGGGGCGTGAGCTCAGTTCATTGATGAAACTGCGGTCGATCTTCAGCTTGTCGATGGGGAAGCGTCTGAGGTAGCTCATGCTCGAATAACCGGTACCGAAATCATCGACCGAGACCAGCACGCCCATTTTGCTGAGCTGCTCGAGGATGAGTACCGATTCCTCCGGATCGCCCATCAGCGCGCTCTCGGTAATCTCCACTTCCAGCAGGCGCGGATCGAGGCCAAAGTCCGCCAGTGCGCTCCTGATCATCTGCAGCAGTGTGCCCTGACGGAACTGGAAGGCCGAGAGGTTGACCGCCACGCGTATCGGCTCGAGTCCTTCCAGCTGCCAGGCCCGCGCCTGGCGGCAGCCTTCGCGCACGACCCATTCGCCGATGGCTTCGATCAGCCCGCATTCCTCGGCCAGCGGGATGAACTCCATCGGCGGCACCAGCCCGCGCTCCGGATGTCGCCAGCGGATCAGGGCCTCAGCGCCGTGGATCGCACCGCTGCGGGTATCGATCTTGGGCTGGTAGTGCAGTTCGAACTGCTGCAGCCGCAGCGCCTCATGCAGGCCATTCATCAGCGTCGCCTTATGCTGCGTCGCGGCGCTCATGCCGGGCGAAAAGTACTGGACGTTGTTGCGGCCGCGCTGCTTGGCGTGATACATGGCCGCATCGGCATTCGCCATCAGCGTGTCGACTGTGCTGCCGTCAGTCGGGAAGAAGGCGAAGCCGATGCTCGCCGAAGTGTGCAGTTCAACGCCGCCTGACTGCAGCGGCTGGCGCAGTGCCTCGACGACCCGGTTGGCGACGATCTCGGCATCCTTCTGGCATCCCAGGCGATCCAGGATCATCACAAATTCGTCGCCGCCCAGCCGGGCAATGGTATCGATGCTGCGTGCCACGCCCTGCAGCCGCTGCGCGACTTCCTTGAGCAGTTCATCGCCGGCACGGTGGCCGCATGAATCGTTGACCTGCTTGAAGCGGTCGAGATCAACGATCGCCACTGCAAAGCCGTGGCCTTCGCGTTCGGCGTGCGCAATGCCCTGCGCCAGCCGATCGTCCAGCAGCACGCGGTTGGGCAGGCCGGTCAGCACGTCATGCGTGGCGAGGTGCCGCAACTGCCGGTTGGCATCCTCGAGGCCTTCGGTACGCGCCACCACGACTTCCTCGAGCGTCTCAACCTGGCGCCGCAGGATGCGCTCGTTCTGCCACTTGCGCACCAGCGCACTGGCGGACTGCTGCACCTCGATAGGTTCGAACGGCTTCTTGACCACCAGCAGCTTGTCGGAATGATCGAGTTTTGCCACGACGTCGGTCCAGTCGTAGTCCGCGTGTGCCGAGCAGATCACCACCTGCACGTTCGGATCAATGGCCCACAAGCGCTGGATGGTCTCCAGGCCGTCCCAGCCCGGTGGCATGCGCATGTCGACGAAGGCCAGCGCGTAGGGGCGGCCTTCCTGCAGCGCCTGCTGTACGCGTTCGACGCCTTCCTGGCCCTGCAGTGCACTGTCGAGCTCGAACCAGGGTCGCGAGGCGGCCGGTGCGTCCCCGCCCAGCAGCAGGCGCTCGGCCAGCTCGAACTCCGGATCGACGTTCGAGCCGCGGCCGAGAATCTTGGCGAAATCCTCGTGTATGGCCCGGTTGTCATCGATGATCAGCACGCGACGATTGACGATGAGGTGATTGTCAGACATTGGCGGCTCCTGGAGGACTGAGCGGCAGTTCAAGCGTAAAAGTGGCGCCCTGACCGGGACCCTGGCTGGCTGCCCGCAGCGCGCCGCCCATCTCGCGCGCGCCAAGTGCGCCGCTGTGCAGGCCAAAGCCGTGACCGTCCTGCTTGGTCGTGAAGCCGTGGCTGAAGATGCGCGTCAGGTTTTCCGGCGAGATGCCCACGCCGTTGTCGCTGACGGAGATGCTTACCATGCCCTCGCCGGGGGCAATCCGCACCGTGATGCGCCGCTCCGCCGCCGTGCTGTTCTGGCAGGCGTGCTTGGCGTTGCGCAGCAGGTTCACCATGATCTGCAGCACCTTGTGCTTGTCGACCGAGATCTGCGGCACCGGTGCAAAGTCGCGCTCGAGGCTGATGGCGTGGCGCGCCAGGCCGCCGGCGTTGATGCGCAGGCTTTCTTCCACGAGCTGGGCAACTTCGACGACTTCGGTCACGCCAGCGAGCTTGGCGTAGCTCTGCTGCATCGAGACGATTTCCTTGATGTGATCAATGTTCTTTCTGAGCGAATCGAGCTCCAGCAGGGCGGTACTCTGATCGGCGAGCAGATGCTTGGCGAGCGCGTCCAGATAGGCAGGCACCTGTCGGCCACGCTCATCATGCGCGATGAAATGCCCGAGGTCTGGCTGGTGCTCCTGCAGCAGGCTCACTACCTGGCCGAGACCCGCAGCCTTTGAGCGACGCAGATTGTCGGTGACCAGGCTGGCCGAGACGTTGACGCTGGTGAGCACGTTGCCGACATTGTGCAGCACCGAGGTGGCTACCTCCGCCATGCCGGCGTGCCGCGACGCCTCGCGCAACTGCTGCTGCAGCCGGTCTTCACGCTCTTCAGCCGCGACCCGCTCGGTGACGTCCAGATCAATGCCCACCAGGCGGGCGCTGGCCGCGCTGTCATCGGCCACTACCGCCGCCAGTGACTCGATGTGGCGAACGGCGCCGTCAGGCAGCACCACGCGGTAATGCGCGCGCAGTTGCCGACGCTCGCGCAGCGCGGCATCCATCGCCTGCCCGGCTGCGGCGCGGTCGGCCGGATGAATCATCGCCAGCCATTCGCCCAGGGTAGGCTGGAAATTGGGTGTCTTCTGGCCATAGAGCGCACTCATCGTCTCGCTCCACCAGACTTTGCTGCCCTGTTCCTGCAGCTCATACACGCCGGCGCGCGCAGCTTCGGTCGCCATGCTGAAGCGTATCGAGATGGCCTCGATCTCCGCGTGCCGCCGCTTCTCGATGGCCGCGTCCGCTGCCAGCTGCTGCTTCAGGCGGCGCCTGGTTGCCAGCACGAATACGATGCTCAGGCCGCCGGTGATCAGCAGTGCGATGGTCACGGAACGCTTCTGCCTGACAGCCGAGGCGATGGCGTCGCGAACCACGGCCTGATCGCGTGCTTCGAAGCTGGCGTCGATTTCACGTGTGAGCCGATCACCCTGCATGATCTGGGCGCGCAGCGGCATCAGGGTGGCGAGCGTGGCGCCGCCGCCGACGGCATGCGCAAGATCAGCGACCAGGCGGGGCGCATCGCCGAGCGCCGCGGCTTCGCCGCGCCGGGCGAGCCTGCCGAGCAGCGCCGCTGATTCGCTCAGCGCCTCGGCCGATTGCCTGCCGAGGGCGCCGGTGTCGACAGCGTCGGCAGCGCCGTTGGTAAAAGTGCGAAAGTTGGCGCGCGCCTCGCTGGCCAGGTTGCGTAGCGGCCAGGAATGATCGAGCGCCTCCGCGCGTTGTGCATCAGCGGCGAGCTGCGCCAGCAGCACCAGCGCAATGGGCAGCGCCACCGCAAGAAACTGCAGGGCAATCAGGCCTTCGGTGGACCGCTTCATGGGTGCAAAGCAAGGCTGCTCACAGGTATTCCCGCGTCATATGGGTGCTTTCGGCACCTTACGGGATTAATTGAGCAGCCGCGCTTTACGGCCGGCAAATTGCGACCCCGGTCACGCTGACGGAGCGCTGATCCTGTATTTGCCCACAAAATGCCGGCGCTGTGCCGACACCGACAGGGTCAGCCGGCGAAGAATGCGGAGAGCTTGTTACCCTCTGAGTCGCGGAAGTAGCCCGCATAAAAACCATCGCCGCGGGGACCCGCCGGACCCTCGTCCTTGCCGCCCAGCGCGATAGCCTTGTGGTACACCGCGTCGACCTCGGCCTTGCTGCTGGCGGCCAGCGCAACCATCACGCCGTTGCCGACGGTGGCCGCCTTGCCATCAGCCGGCTTGATGAGGCTCAGCATGGGCGCGGTGGGCGAGGTTCCCCAGGCGATGAATTTCTCGGTCTCCATGGTGCGCTTGGCGCCCAGTACCGCGAGCAGCTGGTCGTAGAATTTCGCGGCACGCTCTATGTCGTTGGTGCCCAGCGTTACATAGCCAATCATGTGCGTTACCCCCTGGCAGTTGTTGACGCTGGCATTATAGACCGGATCAGCCGGACGATAGCATTGCGGTATGATCGATCCCGATAATGCGGATGACAATTCAGCGCGCTGCGGCTTGCGGAGCACATGATGATATTCGAAACAGTGGCTACGGGCGGGTGCCGTTCCTATCTTATTGGCTGTGAGGAAACCTGTGCCGCGGCGTTGATCGACCCGGAACTCAGCCAGATCGATCGCTACCTCGCTTTGGCCACGCGCGATGGGTTGCGCATCCGGTATCTCGTCGACACGCACACGCACGCTGATCATTTTTCAGCGACTCAACAGCTCGCGCGCCAGCTCGGCGTGCCGGTGGTGATGCACAGCGCCAGCCCGGCACCATTCGTCGACCTGCGTTTGGAGGGCGGCGAACTGCTGCTGGTCGGGCGCCTGCGGCTGCAGGCGCTCCGATCTGCCAAGTGGTGATGCAGCGCAGCTCCATGAGAGTCTGTTCGCGGGTGTGCTCAGGCTGGATCCGGCACTGAAGGTGTTTCCGGCTCATGAGTACCAGGGACGTTCTCATTCGACCATTGGCCAGGAACTGGCCGGGAATCCGCGACTGCAGAAACGCGATCGCGGCGCGTTCATCGAGATGATGCACGGCCTCAATCTCACCATGCCCACGCACGTCACCGAGGCCCTGCGCACCAACATGAGCGGTGGCAAGACGGTGGCGCAGATGCTCGCCGAGGCGGCAGCGACTGTGCCGTTCATGTCGCTGGGCGAACTGAAGGCGCGCCTCGACTTCGGACGGATGAGCTGATCGTACTCGACGTACGCGAGCGCGACGCCTACGAAGCAGACCATATCCCGGGGGCGCGGCTGCTGCCGCGGGGCCAGCTGGAATTGCGGGTCAACCAGGAACTGGCCGATCCAACCCGGCGCATCCTGTGCTACTGCGAGTTCGGCCGTGTCTCGACGCTGGCGACCGCCACGCTGCGCCAGATGGGGTTTCTGGGCGCGGTGGCGTTGGACGGCGGCATGAAGGCGTGGCGCGAGGCAGGCTATCAGGTGAAGGCGGGTAAAGAGCCGTGAGCCACAGGCGGGAGTGCGCCAGGTAACCCGGGGCCTGTAAAACTTCCTGTCCTTCAGTCCATGAGTTTGCCGATTCCGTGAGCTGGATGGTATATATAAAGGGCCTGGCACGGTCTTGGGGCGCAGGCGTACTACAACAATAACGAGGGGCTTATGAACGCTAAGAAAATCACTTTGTGGGTGGGACTTGCGATCGCCGTCATCGGCGCTTTTGTCACGATTCCCTACATTTCATTGATTCTGCTGGTGGGCGGCCTGGTATTTGGCTTGTGGATGGAAGCTGAAAATCAGGTTCGCGCGATGGTGTCAGCGTTCGTGCTAACGAACTTTGCGGACGCGTTCACAAAAGCCTTTGCCGATTCGGCGCCGGCACTCGGCACCCACCTGACTGGCATCGTCGGCAACCTTGGTGCATTGACCGTAGGTGTCGCATTGATGATCGTGTTGCGCAACATCTACGCGCGCGCCAGAGCCTGACAGGCGATCTACCGTGGCTGGACCGGACGGGTCCGTCAGGTGACGGACCCGCTCCGGTTGGCTGCTGGCTTCGCAGTCTGCTGTGCCAGCGTCTCGATGAGCTCGCAATAGTCTTCAAGGCCGGGTGTTGTCAGGCCCGACACCTTGCCCTGATCGTCCCAGTGCCGGACGCGCACCGCTTCCCGGTAGTAGCGCTCACTCTCGAATTTCACCACTTCGTGCGCCGCCATCGGGCCGCCCTGGAGTTTCAGCGTGATAACCGAGGCGGGACTCAGCCTGGCGAAATACTCAGGGTCGGTGGCCAGCAGATAGCGCTTGGCGGGGACGTGCAGGCGCACGGGTTCCGACACCTCGGGGCCGAAGCGCCTGGCAAGCCAGTCACTGCCGGTCTGTTCATGATGCGCATCGACGGTCCAATCGGCGATATCGCCCGGCACGTCATCGACCAGATGTCCGATGTCGTGCAACAGCGCGGCAACAATGAGCTGCGGCGGCGCGGCGTCGGTCTGCGCAAAGTGGGCGGCCTGCAGTGCGTGTTCGGTCATCGAGACGCGCTCGCCGAAGTAGGCGCCCGAGCCGCGCTGCCGGAAGATGGCGAGAACTGCCGTCGCTGACGCTCATGGGCTCAGGCTCGGCTGCAGTTCACGGCGCAGCAGCGCGGCCTCGCAGTACACGCTGTCGCGAGTCAGATAGCAGCCGCGCAGGTGGCGCAGCTGGCTCGCCGATGAAAATGCAGTGCGCCCGTGCAAGATGCGCTGATTGTCGAATACCACGAGATCACCGTCGCGCAGCCGGAATCGCAGCTGAAACCGCGGGTCGCGCAGCAGGACGGCGAAGCGCCGATAAGCGGCATAGAACAGGCTCGCATCGCCCGCGGCGAGCCGCAGCGGGGCAATCGAGCGGTTGTTGTAGTGCACGGCACTGACCTCGCCGGAACAGGACAACTGAATCAACGGCCGCTCGGCGTACAGTTCCGCATCTCTGGAGCGGTACAGGAACGGCACCGGCGTGCGCGTCAACACTGCGAAGGCGTCGGCCGCGGTCGTTCGCAGGTGCTCGGCAATGGCGAAGCCGTCGGCGAACAGGCTATCGCCACCGTCGGTGGCGGTGCGCAGGGCATGCAGCACCTGGAATCCCGGCACTGGCTCGCGGTAGGGGTTGTCGGTGTGCAATCCCAGCCCCAGGTCGGTATACGCCAGATTTTCCGCCTGCGGCACCGAGCGTACGTCGAACACCAGGCCATAGTTGGTCTCCGCGACTCGCCCCACGAGCGCTGCGGCCTGGAGGATGCCTGCATCGTGCGACGGCACCTCGCTCAGCAGCGCCACGCCATCCTGCAACAACCGCTCGAGCCACCGGGCGCGCAGCGTGCGACTGCTCTTGCTTCGGCGAATGTGGCCCAGGCGAAGTCCCGCGTGGCATCGAGGCGCGCGCCCTCGAGCCAGGGCCTGGGCGCTGCTGCCAGTCGCTCCCCGGTGCAGTTCACTGCGTGTGCCAGCAGCCATTCAAGTTCGAATGCCGCCGGGCGCGACTCGGTCTCCCATTCGATCCGCAGCGTGGCGCCATGCATTGCCGCCAGCCGGATCCGCGGATGCTCGGGTAGATCCGCGACATCGATGAGCCGCTGGCCACTGTGCGGGTCGCGATCCTCGCGCACATTGTCGCGCAGCCACAGGCTCGCGAATTCGCTCACTGTCCCGTCGGCCCACTCGATGCCGAGCATGTCGGGCACCGACCACACGCGCTTCACGCCAGCCACTTGACTCGCTCCAGATGCTTCCTGCCCGCGGCCGCTCATGCTGCCATGCGGATAGTCGCGCCAATGCACTGCAATTGAGAAGTTGAAACTCCGGCGAATTATCCTGCACCCTGGCGCTGGTAAGCAAACCAGCGGCAACGGTTCGCTATCATTCTACTGCCGAACCGCGAGCCACTTATACTTCGCGGGCATTCCCAGGGCGGCCACAACAGGAGCACAGTGACAATGCCGGTGATTGCCAGGACCGTCGGACTGCTGCTGATATCAAACGTCTTCATGACTTTCGCCTGGTACGCCCACCTGCGCAACCTGAGCGCCCGACCGTGGTTGATCGCGGTGGCAGTGAGCTGGGGCATTGCTTTTTTTGAATACTTGTTCCAGGTGCCAGCCAACCGTATCGGCCATGGCTCGATGACTCTCGGGCAACTTAAAATCATTCAGGAAGTGATCACGCTAACGGTGTTCGTGCCGTTTGCGTGGCTGTACATGAAAGAGCCGGTCAGGTTGAACTATCTGTGGGCCGGCCTGTGCATGCTTGGCGCAGTCTATTTTGTGTTCAGGAAATAGCGGCGCTTTACCAGCTGGCTTCGACCAGGGGGCGCATGCGTCGCCACAGTGGCCCGGCGCTGCCATCGCCGACCGTCTGGCCATCCAGGCGGGTCACCGCAATGACGCCGCGGGTGGCGGAACTCAGCCAGATCTCAGCGGCGACGCGCAGCTCGCGCTCGCTGACCGGCACGCTGATGCAGGGGATGGCGTGTGCGCCTGCCAGCTCTTCAATCAGGGCGCGCATCGTACCAGGCAGCAGCAGGTGCGAACGCGGTGGCGTACGAATCTCGCCATTGATCACCACGTGAACGGCCGAGGAGCTGCCCTCGGTGAGCCAGCCGTCGCGCAGCAGAATGGCTTCAGCCGCGCCGGCCTCTGCTGCCTGTTGTCGCAGCAGCACATTGGCGAGCAAGGCCACCGATTTGATATCGCAGTGCGCCCAACGGGTATCTGCTGTGGTGATGCAGGCCACGCCGCTCGCGAGTGCTGCGGGCGAGCTCACCGGGAATGGTGCGCAAAAAGCGAACACCGTCGGCGTCAGATCCGGGAGTGGAGCGTGGTTGCGCCCGTATTCAGCGCCGCGCGAGACCTGCAGGTAGACATACAGTTCGCCGGCGCCGTTGGCGGCGATCAGCGCCTGCAGTAGTCCGGTCCATTGCGCAGCACTGTGCGGATTGCGGATGTGCAATGAGGCCAGGCTGCTGGCCAGCCGCTCCAGATGGCTGCTGAGCCGCGCTGCCCGGCCGGCATGAACTGCGATGACTTCGTAGACGGCATCCGCAAACAGGAATCCGCGATCGAGGGGTGAAACGCGTGCCTCGCGCAATGGCAGCAGCGCGCCGTTGAGGTGGCAGATGGGTAAGGGCTCTGCCACAGACCTTAGAACCAGAGGCTGATGGTGTCGACCATGCGGCGCCACCAGCCGCCGGTGGCAATGGCAACGGCGGGGTACAACGGCACGCGCACTACGGTTTTCCCGCCCAGATCAACCTGCAATTCACCGATGACAGTGTGGGTGGTCAATGGCGCCATGAGTGGCCGTTGCAGTGTGGTGCGCGTGGTGATGCTCAGGCCCTGGCCGCGCGGCACCGTGATCTGCACATCGGCGCCCGGTACCGCGGCAAGGTATTGCTCACTGCCCTTGTAGACCCGGCTCTTGAGTACGGTCTCGCCGCGCTTGCGTACCGTTACGCTTTCAAAAAAGTTGAAACCATAGGCGAGCAGCGTGGCGCTGCCGTTCTCGCGTTCCTTTATTCCCCTGGCGCCCAGTACCACGGATACCAGGCGCATCCCCTGGCGCCTGGCGGAGCTGATCAGGCAGTAACCCGCAGATTCCGTGTGTCCGGTCTTGATGCCATCGACGCTCGGGTCGCGCTCCAGCAGGCCGTTGCGATTTTCCTGGCGGATGTTGTTCCAGGTGTATTCACGCAGCGAATAGATCGGGTAATACCCGGGAAAGTCGCGCACGATGGCGCTCGACAGGATGGCAAGATCGCGCGCCGTGCTGTAGTGACTGGGCGAGGGCAGGCCGCTGGCATCTTCGAAGTGCGTGCCGTTCATGCCCAGGCGCTTTGCCCAGGCATTCATCATCTGTACGAAAGCGGGTTCACTGCCGCCAACCCGCTCGGCGAGCGCGATCGTGGCATCGTTGCCCGATTGCACGATCATGCCCTTCAGCAGCACCTCGACCGGCACCCGCGTGCCCACCTGCACAAAAGTGCGCGAGCCTTCAGCGCGCCAGGCGTGCTCGCTGATCAACACCTGCTCATCCAGCTTCAGCCGACCGTCGCGCAGCGCGTTGAACACCACATAGGCGCTCATGAGCTTGGTCAGGCTGGCCGGCTCTATCTTCTGGTCAGGCAGCGATTCCGCCAGGGACTGGCCCGAGGCGAAATCGATCAGTATCCAGTTGCGCGCTTCGATGACTGGTGCCGCAGGCATGGGCGCTGCCGCTACGGCTGCCTGTGGCGATGCGAAAGCAGTCAGCAGACTCAACAGACTCAGGCGCAGCAACATCAGTGTGGATCTCCGCAAACGGGGTGCAAGTGTAACGGTTCGCTTCAGTCGCTGGCGAGTCGCGCTTCGGGGAAGCCCAGCGTCGCCAGTTGCGCAGCCAAGCTGTCGAACTGCTCAACGCTGGAAATCGGTCCGACGCGCACGCGCCGCAGTGGGCGAGCGTCGGCAATGACTGCCAGCGAAAATGCCGAGTTGATTCCGGCGGCCTGCAGGCGGGCTACGACCCGCTGGGCGTTGCTGGCGTCGGCGTAGGCGCCCACCTGTATGTACAGTGCCGGCGTGCTCAGTGGTGCAGGAGCAGGCATTGGCATTGGCGCTGGCGTCGGTATCGATGCCGGCATCGATGACGGTGGCGGTGTCGCCAGGGCAGTTGTCAGGTGCCGCGATCACTGACCGCCCCAACCGTTTGCAGCTCCACCAGGGCGGTTCCGGTGCGTACGATATCGAGCCGCTGTGCCGCCGTGTAGGAAAGATCAACGATGCGATTGCCGACAAAGGGGCCGCGATCGTTGATGCGCACCACCACGCTGCGGCCATTGCTCAGATTGGTGATGCGTGCGTAGCAGGGCAGCGGCAGGGTCTTGTGCGCGGCCGTCATGGCGTACATATCGTAGGGCTCGCCACTCGAGGTGTTGTGGCCGTGAAAATCCGGGCCATACCAGGAGGCGACGCCGCGCTCCAGATAGCCGTCCGCGCTGGCCAGCACCTGATAGCGACGCCCATTCACGTCATAAAAGGGCGGGTTGCCGTGGGCGCTGTGCGGCTCGGAGCGCGGTATGGCATCGGGCACGGAGCTCATATCCGGTGTGGGCAGCGGCCGCGGTTGTTCCCGACGCGGAGTGCTGCTGCACGCCGCCAGCGCCATCGCCAGCACCAGGACTGGCGCCAGCCCCGGGCGCGTCGGCACCGCAGGTGAGGTTGGCTCGTCACGGCGCGTCTGCTGCCAGCGTGCGCTCGACGATCGCCTGCGCCAGATCGTTGACCGCCATGGCATATAGCGGGCTGCGGTTGTAGCGGGTAATGACGTAGAAATTCCTGAAGCCAACGCGATAGCTCATGGCTGACTGTGAGGGCGCCGGCACCACCAGGCAGGGGGTGGCGTCGTCGAGCAGGGTACGCACCTGCATGCCGCGCCCGCGCAGTCCGCCCAGCGTGTCAGTGAGCGTTACGCTGGCGGCCGGAGCGGGTTCCGGCGCCGAACCGAGTTCCGCTTCGGCCAGCACCGCCTGGCCATACTCCCAGCCGTGCTGCTGCAGATAGTTGGCGACGCTGCCGAAGATATTGCCCCAGTCGTTCCACAGATCGCGGTGCGTCGAATCCCCCTCACGCACCGCATAGCGCTGGAAACTCGAGGGCATGAATTGCGCAACGCCCATGGCGCCAGCGTAGGAGCCCAGGGTGGTTTCGGCGTCCAGCTCACCGGTGCGCGTCAGCTGCAGGAACTGCTCGAGCTCCTGGCGGAAATATTCGCTGCGCGGCGGGTAATCGAATGCCAGCGTGGTCAAGGCATCCAGCACCCGGTAACGTCCGGTGATGCGCCCAAAAAAAGTCTCCACGCCCAGAATGCCGAGGATGATTTCCGGCTGCACCTGGCGTTCCATGGCAATGGCGTCGAGCAGTTCGCGGTGCTCGCGCCACAGACGGGCGCCGGCGTCAATGCGCTCGGCGGTGAGGAAACGCGCGCGATATTCCCACCACTGCAAGGACTTCTCGGCCGGGCGCGACATGGCCTCGATGATTTTTGGTTGTGGCTCCGCTTTGGCCAGCAGCGCGAAAGCCTCGTCGCGCTGGAAGCCCTGCGCAACCAGATGATCGACGAAGGCATTGATGTCCGCGCGCGCCAGGTCAAAGCGCGTGTGGCCGGGCAGGGTGCGCACCGCAGGGGCTTCGGCAGCAGCTTCGGCGGCAGCGCCAGGGCGTCCAGCCAGCGGCAGCGATAACAACAGCAGCAAAGCCGGAACTGAAAAAACCGTGCGCTTCACGAATTGACGAGCTTGCGGTGAGAGTAGAGGCCCATGAGGATACCGAAGCCGGCCAACAGGGTCACGACCGAAGTGCCACCGTAGCTGATCAACGGCAGCGGCACACCGACCACCGGCAGCAGGCCGCTGACCATGCCGGCGTTGATGAATACGTACACAAAGAAGGTCAGCGCCACACTGGAAGCGAGCAGACGCGCGAAGGTGCCGCTGGCCTGGGTAGCCAGGAACAGTGAACGCGTGACGATGAAGAGATAGAGCAGCAGCAGCACCAACAGGCCCAGCAGGCCGAATTCCTCGCCGATCACGGCGAATATGAAGTCGGTGGAGCGCTCGGGCAGGAATTCGAGCTGCGCCTGGCTGCCATTCATCCAGCCCTTGCCAAACAGCCCACCTGAGCCGATGGCGATCTGCGACTGAATGATGTGATACCCGGAACCCAGTGGGTCGGACTGCGGATCCAGAAAGATGCGAATGCGCTGGCGCTGGTAGTCGTGCAGGAAATTCCAGCCGATGACGCCCAGGCCGCCCGCGGCCACTGCCAGTCCGGCGATGACCTGCCACTGCAGTCCCGCCATCAGCACCACCAGCGCGCCAGTCGCGAAGATCAGCACGGCCGTGCCCAGGTCCGGCTGCATGGCTACCAGGCCGGCCGGCAGAATTACAATGACGGCCAGTACCAGCAGGTTGCGCCAGCTGGGCGGCAGTGGGCGCTCGTGCATGAACGCCGCCGCCATCATCGGCACTGCGAGCTTCATGATCTCCGAAGGCTGGAAGCGTATCAGGCCCAGATCGAGCCAGCGCTGTGCGCCCTTGCCGACGTAGCCGATGGCATCGACAACCAGCAGCAGTGCAATGCCCGCGCCGTACAGCCAGGGTGCCAGGCTGCGCAGGAAGTTGGGGCCGCTGTGTGCCAGTGCGATCATGGCCATGGTGCCGAGCCCAATGCGCATCAGCGTGCGCATGACGGTATCCAGGCTCTGGCCCGAAGCGCTGTATTGCACGATGAGCGCATAGAGCGCCAGCAGCCCCAGGCTGACCAGCAGCGGACCATCAAGCTTGAGCGCTGAGAGCAGGCGGGCAGTGGCCGAAAAAGTGCGCTTGGCGGCCGAGTCGCGATTGTCATCCAGGATCATGGCTTTCCGCCCGTGGCCTTGACGCCGGATTGATCGTCGAGCAGGTATGCGTCCATGACCCGACGGGCAATGGGCGCCGCCGCGCTGGCGCCGAAGCCGCCGTTTTCCACCAGCACGCACACGGCAATGCGTGGGGTCTCGGCCGGGGCAAAGGCGATAAACCAGGCGTGGTCACGCAGCTTGTCGGACACGGTCTTGGCATTGTATTTGGCATTCTGCGCCACGCTGTAAACCTGCGCCGTGCCGGTCTTGCCAGCGATGCTGTAGCGCGCTTCCTTGCTGATGGCGGCCGCCGTGCCATAGGTAGTGGCGCCAATCATGCCTTTGACGACCAGTGCCCAATCGTCGCTGCTGATGCCGGTGGCGCCGGGTAGTGTGACCGCGGCACTGGACCCGACGTTACCCGCGCTATCGCGCACGCCCATGACGACACGCGGTTGAAAACTCTGGCCGCGACCGGCCAGGATTGCCGCCATGTGCGCCAGTTGCAGTGGCGTCACCAGCAGGTAGCCCTGGCCGACGCCCAGATTGACGGTCTCACCCGGGTACCAGATCTGTTTGTAGACTTTCTGCTTCCATTCAGGTGTGGGCAACAGCCCGGGCTTTTCACCGCTGATGTCGATGCCGGTAAGTGCGCCGAGACCAAACTGCGCGGCAAAACTGGCGATGCGTTCGACGCCAATCTGCGCCGCCAGACTGTAGAAATAGACGTCACAGGAACGGGCGATGGCATCGACGAGATCGACATTGCCGTGTTTGCCACCCTTGCCTTCACGGTACAGATGGCTGCTGCCCGGCAGATGAAACTGGCCGTCGCAGAACTGGCGTTTCTCCGGGTCGATCACGTGATAGGTGAGTCCTGCCAGAGCCATGACGGGCTTGATCGTCGAACCGGAGGGATACGCTCCGCGCAGCGCACGGTTGAGCAGCGGTTTGTCTTCATTGCTGGTCAGCTGCGCGTATTCGCTGGTGGTCAGCCCGCGGCCGAATACGCTCGGATCAAAGCCGGGGTGACTCACCAGCGCCAGTACGTCGCCGTTGGCCGGATCAATGGCGACCACTGCGCCGCGCTGCCCGCCGAGCGCCGCTTCAGCTGCCTGCTGGGTCGGCAGGTCGATTGACAGCACCAGATCTTTACCCGGAGCGGGCGCCTCAGCACGCAGCTCCGGTTGGTAGGCGCCCTGACGATCGACCGAACGGCCCTGCGCGTTGACGAGTATCTGGCGGTAGCCGTTCAGGCCATGCAGCTGCGACTCATAGGCGCTTTCGACACCCAGTTTGCCGATCAGCGTGGTGCCGGCATAGCCGGGCCGATCGATGCGATCGAGATCGTCTTCACTCACCGCGGCCACGTAGCCCAGCGCATGCACGGCGAGTTCCCCATAGGGATAGTGGCGGGTCTGCCGGGCACGCAGTTCCACGCCCTGGAACTCATGCCGATGCACCGCGAAGCGCCCGATCTCCTCTTCCGTCAGGCGCAGGCGCAGCGGCACGCTGTCAAAAATGCGGCGCGCGAGAATCAGGCGGCGCAGCGCCACGATGTCGCCCTTGTCGATGAGGCCGAGGTCGGACAGCCGGCGCAGGGTGCCGGCGAGATCCGGCGTCTGTTCGCGAATCAGCTCGAGCTGAAAAGCCGGTTCGTTGTCGACCAATACCTTGCCGCGCCGGTCAAGGATCAGGCCGCGACTGGCGGGAATCGGGTCCTGGCGCACGCGATTGCCCTGCGAGAGCTCGACGTAGTAGTCGTGACGGATGATCTGCAGCCAGACCAGTTTGCCTATCAACGCGACGCTCAACAGGCCCATCACCACCAGCGCCGCAAAGCTGCGGCTCGAATAAATACGCTGCTCGTTCCATTGATCCTTGATGCGCATCAGCGTGGTGCGTGAAAGCGCCCAAGCACACCGGCAACCACCGGCCACAGCAGCGCGCCGATGGCGGTGTGTATCCAGCGCAGCCAGCTGGTGAGCGAACGGCCGGTCCAGCCGTCGATCACCCAGAGCAGGAGCTCATAGATGAGCAGGGCGGCAAAAACGTACAGCGACTGCTCGAACAACGGCTTGGCGCGCATCAACAGGTTCAGGCGCACCGCCAGATAGGCGACGAAGGTCAGTGCCAGGGCATGCTCGCCCAGCAACGAGCCCTGGAACACATCAAGGGCCAGGCCGCCGACGAAACCGAGCGCCAGCCCGGCCACATAGGGCGTCATGGTCGACCAGTAGAGCACTACCAGGACCAGGAACGCCGGACGGATGATCGTCAGCCACTGCGGTAGCGGCAGGATGCTCAACACCAGAGCGAACAGGGCGGTGAGCAGAATTACCAGCAGATTCTCGCGGCTGCTCATGGGGGCTTGCGCGCTGCCGCGTTGTTCGCGCCAGCGCCTGGCGCCTGGCGTGCGCGCCGCGCCGGTGGCGCTGCCGGCAGCAGGTTTAATCGGCACGAGCGCCGGTTCGGCGCCTTCTACCAGGGCCGCTGCGTCGGGCGGTGCTGCCGGATGCGCGGGATCAAAGTCGATCAGCATGACTTCGCGCGAACTGGCAATGCGGCCCAGCGGCTCGGCGCGCACCTGTGCCAGCAGCTGGTTGGCTTCGCGGCGCACGCCGATGATCCGTCCCACCGGAAAGCCGGCCGGAAATACCCCGCCCAGGCCGGAACTCACCAGTACGTCGCCGCTTTTCACATCGGAATTGACCGCCAGATAGGGCAGCAGCAATTCATCGGCACTGCCAGAGCCCACGGCAATCGTGCGCAATTCATTGCGGGTAATCTGCACTGGCAGCGCATGTTCAGGATCAGTGATCAGGATCACTTCGCTGCTCCACGGTCCGACGTGCACCACCTGACCGAGCACACCGGCGCCATCGACGACCGGCTGGTTCACATGCACGCCGGCATGCGTGCCCTTGTTGATGATCAGTCGCTGACGTAGCGGTACCGCCTCGACGCCGATCACTTCGGCGAGCAACCAGTGCTTCGTGAGCGGTGGCAGTGCAGCGTGCAGTTCGCGCAGGTGCGCGTTCTCCTGCTCGAGAGCCTGCTAGTCGCAGTTGCCCGAGTTCCAGTTCATGCAGGTGCTGCTGGAGCTGCAGATTCTGGGCGCGCAGCGCGTTGCGCGTGGCGAAGCTGCTGGTCAGCCAGCGCCAGGTGGCGGCGGGCGAGTTGACCGCGACCTGCACCGGATAGGCGGCAGCCTCCAGGCCATAGCGAATGCGCTCTGACCAGCCGGCCCGCTGGTCGAGATACATCAGCGTGAAGCAGAGGAGCGCGTAGACGGTAAATCGGAGTCCCGGGGAAGGGCCGCGGCCATAGATTGGCCTGCTGACGCTTGTGCCGAAGCCGACCACTTCACTCCAGACCGAAGTGACCGGGGCCCAGTTGATCCATGAGTTCGAGGATGCGCCCGCCGCCACGCGCCACGCAGGTCAGCGGATCATCAGCGATCACTACTGGCAGGCCGGTTTCTTCCATGAGCAGCTTGTCGATGTCGCGCAGCAGCGCGCCGCCGCCGGTGAGCACGATGCCGCGCTCGGCGACGTCGGCACCCAGTTCGGGCGGCGTCTGTTCCAGTGCCTGCTTGACCGCACTGACGATGCCCTGCAGCGGTTCCTGCAGGGCCTCGAGTATTTCGTTGCTGTTGAGCGTGAAGCTGCGCGGTACGCCTTCGGAAAGGTTGCGGCCCTTGACCGAGAGCTCGCGCACCTGCTGACCGGGATAGGCCGAGCCGATCTCGATCTTGATGCGCTCGGCCGTGGCCTCGCCGATCAGGATGCCGTAATTGCGGCGCACGTAGTTCATGATGGCATCATCGAAGCGATCGCCGCCGATGCGTGCGGAATTGGCATAGACAATGCCATTGAGCGAGATCACGGCGACTTCGCTGGTGCCGCCACCAATATCGAGCACCATTGATCCGCGGGCTTCCTGCACCGGCAGGCCCGAGCCTACCGCTGCGGCCATGGGCTCGCTGACGATCGCCACGTTGCGCGCTCCGGCGCCCTCGGCCGATTCGCGGATTGCGCGGCGCTCGACCTGCGTGGAACCGAACGGCACGCACACCAGGACGCGCGGCGAGGGCTTCAGGAAACGGTTGCCATGCACTTTGTTGATGAAGTACTGCAGCATTTTTTCGGTGTAGGTGAAATCGGCGATCACGCCGTCTTTCATGGGCCGTACCGCAGTGATGTGCCCGGGCGTGCGCCCCAGCATGCCCTTGGCCTCGGCGCCAACCGCGACAATGATCTTGCCGCCGCGCGACGGTTCGTCCTGCACGGCGACCACCGAGGGCTCGTTGAGCACGATACCCTTGTCGCGGACGTAGATCAGGGTGTTGGCGGTGCCCAGATCGATAGACAGATCGCTGGAAAAATAGCCGCGCAGACGTTTGAACATGGGGCTGGCCGAACCTTTGATAGCGTGAGCGGAAAAGCGCTCGGTAATCTAGCAACCGTGAGGACAATGCACAAGGCGAGGTGTATGATTTCGCGCCCATTTTTCCGAAGTTTTAATTACGCCCCATGACATTAAGCCGAGCCGACATCGAGAACATTGCCCGCCTGGCGCGGCTGGCCCTGAGCGATGCCGAAGTGCCGGCATATGCCGAGAGCCTGTCGCGCATCATCGCTCTGGTAGGTGAACTGGATCACGCTGCCACCGCTGGCATTACCCCGATGTCGCACCCGCTGCCGGGCCTCAGCCAGCGCCTGCGGGCCGATGAGGCTACCGAGACTGATCAGCGCGAACTGTATCAGCGCAATGCCCCGCAGGTGATGGCCGGGCTGTATATGGTTCCCAAGGTTATCGAATAGCCCTGTATGCATTCAGAGACAGTCGCTCAGCTCAAGGAAGGACTACGCGCGCGTAAGTTTTCGGCCGTAGAACTGGTGCGCAGCCTGCTGGCGCGCATCGAGCACGCCCAGCCGACCCTCAATGCCTTCATCAGCATTGAGGCCGGGCAGGCCATGGCCGCGGCCGCCGAGGCCGATCGCCGCCTGGCGGCCGGCAATGCGCCGCCACTGACCGGCGTGCCCATCGCGCACAAAGACATCTTTTGTGCCGCCGGCTCGCGCACCACCTGCGGCTCAAAAATGCTGGCCAATTTCGTCTCGCCCTACGACGCCACGGTAGTCGCCCGGCTGCGCGCGGCGGGCGCCGTGGTGCTGGGCAAGACCAACATGGACGAGTTCGCCATGGGCTCGTCCAACGAGAACAGCCATTTTGGCCCGGTGCGTAATCCCTGGGATCTGACGCGCGTGCCCGGCGGCTCTTCGGGCGGCTCGGCTGCGGCAGTGGCGGCCCGGCTGGTGCCGGCGGCGACCGCGACCGATACCGGCGGCTCGATACGCCAGCCGGCCGCGCTGTGTGGCGTCACGGGCCTCAAACCTACCTACGGGCGCGTCTCGCGCTACGGCATCGTTGCCTTTGCCTCCAGCCTCGACCAGGCGGGTGTGATCGCGCGCAGCTCTGAAGATGTGGCGCTGCTGCTGGGGGCGATGGCGGGCTTCGATGCGCGCGATTCCACCAGTGTGGAACGCGCCGTGCCCGACTACGCGGCCGGGCTGAACCAGCCCCTCAAGGGTTTGCGCATCGGCCTGCTCAAGGAATTTTTTGACGCCGGGCTCGACCCGAGATATCGAGGCGCTGCTGCGCACTGCCCTCGAACAGTTGCGGGCGCAGGGCGCCGTGCTGCAGGAGGTCAGCCTCCCCAACCTGCCGCTCTCGGTGCCCACCTATTACGTAGTGGCGCCGGCCGAGTGCTCCTCAAACCTGGCGCGCTTTGACGGCGTGCGTTTTGGGCACCGCTGCGAGAATCCGCGCGATCTCAATGATCTGTATGAGCGCTCGCGTGGCGAAGGTTTTGGCGCTGAGGTCAAGCGTCGCATCATGACCGGCACCTACGTGCTCTCGGCCGGCTATTACGACGCCTACTATCTCAAGGCGCAGCGCGTGCGCGCCCTGATCGCGGCAGACTTTGCCCGTGCCTTCGAGTCCGTGGACGTGCTGATCGGGCCGACCACGCCGACCACGGCCTTTGAACTCGGCGCCAAGACCAGCGATCCGGTGACCATGTACCTGAATGACATCTACACCATCGGCGCCAATCTCGCCGGGCTGCCGGCCATCTCGATACCCTGCGGTTTCGTCAACTCGCTGCCGGCCGGGCTGCAGATTGTGGGTCCGCATTTCGCGGAAGAGCGCTTGCTGAACGTGGCGCATCGCTACCAGCAGGAGAGTGACTGGCATCAACGCGCACCGGAGGCGTATCGCTGATGGCCTGGGAGACCGTCATAGGCCTCGAGATCCACGCGCAGCTGGCGACGCGTTCGAAGATATTTTCCAGCTCGTCCACGACCTATGGCGCCGTGCCCAATGCGCAGGCCAATCTGGTGGATCTGGGCTATCCGGGCGTGCTGCCGGTGCTCAACGGCGCGGCCGTGCGCATGGCCGTGATGTTCGGACTCGCCATCGACGCGCAGATTGCACCGCGCTCAGTGTTTGCGCGCAAGAATTATTTCTACCCCGACCTGCCCAAGGGCTATCAGATCAGCCAATACGAACTGCCCATCGTTGCCGGTGGCCACATGGATATCGTGCTCGAGGATGGCAGCGCCAAGCGTGTCGGCATTACGCGGGCACACCTCGAAGAAGACGCCGGCAAGTCCCTGCACGAAGGCCTGCCGGGCCAGAGCGGTATCGATCTGAATCGCGCCGGCACGCCGTTGATCGAAATCGTCTCCGAACCTGATATGCGCACGGCCAAAGAAGCCGTCGCCTACATGAAGAAGATACACACGCTGGTGCGCTACCTTCGCATCTGCGACGGCAACATGCAGGAAGGCTCGTTTCGCTGCGATGCCAATGTCTCGGTGCGGCAGGTGGGCGCCGAAAAACTGGGCACCCGTGCCGAGATCAAGAACATCAATTCCTTCCGCTATGTTGAAAAGGCCATCAATTTCGAGGTGGCGCGCCAGATCGAGCTGCTCGAGGGCGGCGGCAAGGTGGTGCAGGAAACGCGTCTTTACGACCCCGATCGCGGCGAAACGCGCTCGATGCGTTCCAAGGAAGAAGCCAACGACTATCGCTATTTTCCCGACCCTGATCTGCTGCCGGTCGAGATCGATGCGGCGTACATCAGTGAGCTTGCGGCGCAGCTGCCGGAGCTGCCCGATCAGAAGGCGCAGCGCTTCGCCAGCCAGTACGGGCTCTCGCCTTACGACGCGCTGGTGCTCACAGCCAGCACCGAGCTGGCTGATTTCTATGAGCAGGTGGTGCGCGAACTCGGTGGCGAGCCCAAGCTGGCAGCCAACTGGGTCGCCGGCGATCTGTCGGGGTTTCTCAACCGCGACGGACTGGAGATTGGCCACTCGCGCGTCACTGCCCCGGCACTGGCGGCGCTGCTGGCCCGCGTGCGTGACAACACGATTTCCGGAAAGATTGCCAAAGATGTGTTTGAGGCCATGTGGCAGGACCAGCAGAGCGCCGATACCATCATTGCCGCGCGCGGTCTGCGGCAGATCACCGACGATGGGCCGATTGAAGCCGCGATCGCGGCTGTCATGGCCGCCAACCCCGGGCAATTGGCCGATTACCGCGCCGGCAAAGACAAATTGTTCGGCTTCTTTGTCGGCCAGGCGATGAAGGCCACGCAGGGCAAGGCCAACCCGGCGCGCCTGAATGAATTGCTCAAGAAGCTGCTCAGTGGCTGAAGCGGCGGCGCGTGCAGCCGAGACGCCCGAGCCCGGCGAATTAAGGCGCTTCCTGCTCGAATCCCAGCCCCTGCGCGGCCAGTGGGTGCGCCTGGGGGCGGCCTGGCACGAACTGCGCGCCTATCGGAAATATCCGGCGCCGGTTGAAGCACTGCTGGGTGAGGTGGCCGCCGCCGCTGTGCTGCTCGCGGCGACCCTGAAGTTTGACGGGACACTGACCCTGCAGCTGGCAGGTTCC
Source organism: uncultured Gammaproteobacteria bacterium (assembly GCA_963823235.1). Classification (GTDB taxonomy): domain Bacteria; phylum Pseudomonadota; class Gammaproteobacteria; order Steroidobacterales; family Steroidobacteraceae; genus FEN-1191. The sequence continues at coordinate 70,540 of CAWGKS010000009.1, forward strand.
GGGCGGGTTCGCCTGCTGGTCGCCCAGTGCAGCGACGATTTTCAACTGCGAGCGGTGGCGCACCACGACCTGGCCGACCACGAGGCTCCGGGCTTCGCCGCGCTGGTGGGCACGGGTCGTCTCACGGTCACCGTGCAGTCCGATAAAACCACTGCCCGTTACCAGGGCATCGTGCCCCTCGCTGGCGCCAGTCTGGCGCTGTGTCTGGAGAATTACTTCGCCAGTTCCGAGCAGCTGCCCACGCGATTGCTGCTGGCGGCAGATGCCACCCAGGCCGGCGGCCTGCTGCTGCAAAAACTCCCCGGTATTGCGGCCGGCGGTGAAGTGGCAGGCGCGCAGCTGCAGGAGACCTGGGAAGAACTGCAGGCCGGTCTGGCCGGGTTGTCACGCGAGGCATTGCTGGCCAACCCAGCCGACCAGTCGGTGCGCCAGGTTGCCGGCGCGCACGATTGCCGGCTGTTTGGCCCGACTACGGTGCTATTCAGTTGCCGCTGCAGCGCGCAGCGCGTCGCCGATGTGCTGCGCTCGCTCGGCGCGACCGAGGTGCATGCGACGCTGGCCGAGCAGGGCACGATCCAGGTGCAGTGCGAATTCTGCGGCCGCGACTACCGTTACGATGCAGTCGATGTCGAGCAGCTGTTCGCCGCCGAGGCCACCGTGCAGCAGGGAACCGACACGGTCAATTGAGTTGGCCTACTGGAGGAAAAGACGCAATTCGCGTTTTAACGCACGCTACGCTGCAGCAGCGTAGCGCTGGAGGCGCGTTAGTAGGGGAATTGGCGTTGCACTGAATTATCGGTGTCTGTTGTCATCTTCGTTAGCGGTCGTTCCAATGCACGATCGGCCAAAAGCGGTCGGCGGCAACGCTAATTTCAGGGTTCGATAGCGGTCATTCGTCGACGGCTCCTCCGGCCATACCATATATGCTCCGCTGAGCCGGTCCCCTGCAAGATCGCCAGCGAATCTCCCCACTTACGCCGATTGCGTCACTCGGTAACATAGAGCCAATGAATAAGTCGAGGTTGGCGAACCACGATATTGAGCGCATTGCATATCTCGATGGCCTGCGCGGTATTGCGATCCTTGCAGTCGTCGCGTGGCACTACACGAACTGGGGCTACGTGCGCTTCTTCCCGTACGGGAAGCTCTACTCCTCGATTCCTCTCCTGGATCACGGCTGGGTTGGAGTTGACCTGTTCTTTCTGATCTCGGGTTACGTCATTCTCCTGACGCTGCAGCGCTGCGCAACATTTCGCGAGTTCATCGCGCGGCGTTGGCTAAGACTCTTTCCGGCAATGCTGATTGCGTCACTACTTCTTTTTGCAACCTCGCGCTTCCTTGGGGCCTACATGCCGCATGGAACGCCGGCGGCCATAAACCTGCTTCCGGGACTCACTTTCGTGATACCGCCAATCTGGCAGTTCATTCTGCAGCGCCCGGTGGACGAGCTTGACGGTGTATTTTGGACGCTCTATGTTGAAGCAGGGTTTTACGTGACCTTTGGCCTGCTTTATTTCTGCCTCGGCTGGCGGCGAGGAGTTGCTGCACTGACGCTGCTGTGGCTGATAGTGGTCGCAAGTTCGCGTATCGCCGCAACGTTTCAGATTGCGCATCTGCGGAATGTGGTGCAGCCACTGCAATGGATCGGCGCCGAATATTTTGGTTGGTTTGTCAGTGGCGCGCTGTTTCTGAAGGCAACCGAGATGGATTCCCGCCGGCTGATTGGCGCGGCTGTCGCGGCTGGCGTCACGAGTGCGCTGACGTCCGGGCTCTGGCAACCCAGCGATTTGCTCTCGTGCATTTATCTGTTGGCATGCGTGGCGTTCTTCGCCGCAGCACAACGGTCCGTGTGGCTGCAGGCAGCGCTCAGCGCGCGTTGGCTGCTCTTCCTAGGCGCCATCAGCTATCCTTTGTACCTGTTGCACGACGAGTTGGGTATCGGACTCATTTCAAAGGCCGGTGAATCAACGCCGGCATTGCTGTGGCCGGCACTGCCGTTGCTAACAATGTTCGCCATGATTGGCGCAGCATGGCTTTTGGCCTACTGGCTCGAGCCCACGATGAAAAAACGCTTAAGCGCAGTCGTGATGCCACTAGTAGTGCAGATCAAAAGGGCCGAATAGAACTAAGTGACCGACCTGATGATGTGCACCGCACGGCTCGCGCCCCGATGTGAGGCTCATCCGCCAGACTTCGCCTGGCCGCGCGACGCGGAGACCGGCCAACCCGTCGCCTCGCTTTGCGCACAAGGAGCGCAAGGTGGCGACAGTGAACTTCCTAGAAGCCGCCGGTGGCGAGTGGCAGTTCCGGGTCAACTCCGACGGTTGCCAGTTGCCGCCTTCTGGACCAATTTATCTGCAAGCCACAGCTTGATCAATGACTGCCGAGCAACGCCCATACGATGTGTCTCCCGATCCAGGGAGTCCACCATCCAACCTGGGAAATCAACATTTGCTCGCTTTGGGTCCGTACCAACGCGCCGGGGCTTGGCTGGATCCAGCTGATCAATGATTTGCTCCGCGGCATCAAACTTGCGATCAAATGTCTTGGCTTTCATAAATCTCCACTTCCTCGTCCCGCGACCGTCGAACTGAAGCGTGCTCTAAGGCGCGAATTGTTTCTTCACCTCTACTGACGTCCGCGATGCGGTTTTTTCTTTTTGTCTTTCCTGCCTGGCGCCGGCCGACGATCCACCAGCGTCAGCGCCAGCGCCTGTCCCTTGACGCGCACACCGCGCAATCGCGTAAGCACGGCGGCTGGCATGCCGGCGGGCAGGCGCACGAAGCTGTGATCCTCCTGGATATCAAGAGCGTTGATCTCCGAGCCATCGAGATCCGCTTCATTGGCAATCGCGCCGACGATGTTGCCGGGCTGCACATCATGTTTGCGGCCCACTTCCAGGCGATAGGTTTCCTGCGGTCCGAAGCGCCGGCCTTTGGAACGCGACGGCGGGCCGCGACGCGCGCCATCGTTGGCCTCGCGGCCACCCCCTGACCATGATTCCCGGGATGCGGGAGCCGCACGCGGCGTCGACTCGCCTTCCTGAAACTTGTCCGGGTATTTATCCGGGCTGCGCCTGGCGCCCAGGATCAGCGGCGTCTTGCCTTGTGTCAGGCTAGCCAGCGCGGCCGCCACATCGGCCATATCCACGCCGCCGGCGCGCGCAAATTCTTCCACGATCGGGCGATAGGGGTTCGCGGCGCCGCCCGCCAGTGCTGCAGCGATGCGCTCCTTGAAGCGGTCGATGCGCTTCTTGTTGACATCGTCGATGCTCGGCAGGTTCATCGCTTCGATCGGCTGGCGCGTGGCGCGCTCGATCGCGCGCAGCATGTTCTGCTCGCGCGGCGCGATGAACAGTATCGCTTCGCCGCTGCGGCCGGCGCGCCCGGTACGACCGATGCGGTGGATGTACGACTCCGTGTCGTAGGGCACGTCGAAATTGACCACGTGGCTGATGCGCTCGACGTCGAGCCCGCGCGCCGCGACGTCGGTGGCCACCAGGATGTCGATGGCGCCGGATTTCAGTTGCGCCACAGTGCGTTCGCGCTGCGCCTGCTGGATGTCGCCGTTGAGTGCCGCGACGGCGAAGCCGCGCGCCGCGAGTTTTTCGGCCAGCTCGACGGTCGACTGCTTGGTACGCGCGAACACCAGCATGGCATCGAAAGTCTCGACCTCGAGTATGCGCGTCAGCGCATCGAGCTTGTGCATGCCGCTCACCAGCCAGTAGCGCTGGCGGATGTTCTCGGCCGTCGTGGTCTTGCTCCTGATGGTGATTTCGCGCGGGCTGCGCAGGTGGCGCTGCGAAATGCGGCGGATCGGCGCCGCCATCGTGGCGGAAAACAGCGCCACCTGTTTCTGCGCGGGTGTCTTCGCGAGTATCGATTCGATCGCGTCGACGAAGCCCATCTGCAGCATCTCATCCGCTTCATCGAGCACCACGAAGCGTATGCCATCGAGATTGAGCGTCTTGCGATCCAGGTGATCCATGATGCGCCCGGGCGTGCCGACGATGACGTGCGTGCCGCGCTTGAGTGCATTGAGCTGCGGCGTGTAGCTCTGGCCGCCATAGATCGGCAGGACATGAAAGCCGCGCAGACGCGCCGCGTATTTCTGGAACGCCTCGGCGACCTGGATCGCCAGCTCGCGCGTCGGCACCAGCACCAGCACCTGCGGATCGCGCTGCGCCAGATCGAGCATGGAGAGCAGCGGCAGGGCGAAGGCCGCCGTCTTGCCGGTGCCGGTCTGCGCCTGGCCGAGCACGTCGGCCCCCGACAACAGCAGCGGAATGGTCGCGGCCTGTATGGGAGTCGGGCTCTCGTAGCCCACGTCGGTGAGTGCCTGCAGCACGTCGGCACACAGGCCCAGTTCCGCAAAGGTGAGAGCCGGTTGTGGTTCAGTGGATTTCATGACTAGCGGCCCAGGAGCAATTTGGGCCGCAGTGTAGCCGCTTCGCCTGCGGCCGGAAGGCAATCCTCCTGGCTCACGGCCTTGGTGGTCCCAGTCCGGTTGTCAGCCCGGCAGTTGAACTCTGCCGCCCCGCAGCACATCATACCGCAGGTCTATGCGACGTATTTTCCTGCATTCGGCCCTGGCTTTGCTGCTGCTGTTTACGCAGCAGCTGGCGTTCGCCCATCTGCTCACGCACGCCGCACAGCAGGCCGGGCAGCACGATCCGGGCCATGAACGGGCCAAAGCCTGCGCCAAATGCCTGGCGGCGACCCACCTTGGCGATGCCGTCAGCGACACCGCGCCAGCCTTGAGCGCACGCTGGTCGCCGCCGCCGGTGTCAGCCATGGCTCCGCAGGTTCAGCGCCTGGTTCTCATTCACGCCTACCGCAGTCGAGCACCGCCCAGCTCCCTTTGATTCGCCCCGGGAACCGGCGCCGTGGCGCCGGTTGGTTTATGCGAATGCAAAGGATCATCGTCATGAAATCTCTGACTATTGCAGCCGCGCGCGCACTGGCACCGTTGCTGCTTGCCATGTCGGCGCCCGTGTTCGCCGACCCGCTCAGCGATCTGCGCGCTGAGCTCGAAGCCCTAAAGGCGTCGAATGCACTGCGTATCGAGCAACTTGAGCAACGTATAGCCCAGCTGGAAGCCAGCGCTGCCACGGCCCGGAGTGAGCCGCCACCTGTTGCGCCGGCCATGCCGCCGGCTGCGGCGGCGAGCGGCGGCGGCAATGCCTTCAATCCGGCGCTGTCACTGATACTGGCCGGTACCTACCGCGATCTGTCGGAAGACCCCGCCAACTACCGCATTGCCGGCTTTGTGCCCAGTGGCAGTGAAGTCGGTCCCGGCGCCCGCGGTTTCAGTCTGGGCGAATCCGAACTGACGCTTGCGGCCAACGTGGATCCCTACTTCTTTGGCAACCTGACTGTGGCCGTGACGGGTGACAACGAAATCAGCGTCGAAGAGGCTTTCTTCCGCACTACGGCCCTGACAAATGGATTTACGATCAAGGGTGGGCGCTTCTTCTCCGGCCTCGGCTACCTCAACAGCGTGCACGCTCACGCCTGGGATTTTGTCGATCAACCGCTGGCTTACCAGGCCTTGCTCGGCAACCAGTTTGCCGAGGACGGTGCCCAGCTCAAATGGCTTGCACCCACGGATCTGTTCCTGGAATTTGGCCTCGAAGGGGGCAGTGGCCGCGATTTTCCCGGCACCACGCGCAGCTCGAACGGACTGAATGCGGCGAGCGGCTTCGTGCACGCCGGCGACGATCTGGGCGATTCTGCCAGCTGGCGCTCCGGGCTGTCGCTGCTGCAGACCCATGCCGAGAATCGCAGTTATCTGGCCACCGACGCTGCGGGCGTGCCCGTAAACAACGCCTTCACCGGCAGCACACAGACCTGGGTGGCTGATTTCACCCTGAAGTGGGCGCCTCATGGGAACCCCACCGAGCGTCAGCTCAAGCTGCAGGGCGAATACCTGCGTCGCACGGAGAACGGTACGCTGACTTTCGATACCGACGCGCGCTCGCTGGCAAGCCCCTATCGCTCGCAGCAATCGGGCTGGTACCTGCAGGGCGTCTACCAGTTCCGGCCACGCTGGCGCGCCGGATTGCGTTACGACTCCCTTGATTCCGGCGACACCCGCATCGCGACCCTGCCGGGAGGATTGCTGCCCGATTTCACATTCCCGGACCTGCAGGATGCTGCACCTACGCGCACCAGCGTCATGCTCGACTGGAACCTGAGCGAGTTCTCGCGCCTGCGCGCGCAGTTCGCCTGGGATCAGGCACGCCTGAACGCCAGCGACCAGCAGCTATTCCTGCAGTACATCTTCAGCCTGGGCGCGCATGGCGCCCACAAATTCTAGGAGTTCCCATGATCAAGTCCGTTTTTGGCGCCCTGGCGCTGGGTATTCTGCTAGCCGCCTCGCCAGCACATGCGGCCCTCAAGGTCCTGGCCACCAGTGCCGACTGGGCAGCGCTGGCGACCGAGCTTGGTGGTGACAAGGTGGATGTCTACGCTGCCACGACAGCATTTCAGGACGTGCATCGCGTGGACGCCAAGCCCAGCCTGGTTGCCAGGGCACGCAATGCCGATCTGATTGTAGCCACCGGCGCCGAGCTCGAAGTCGGCTGGTTGCCGGTGCTGCTGCAGGAATCGGGCAATGCACGCGTGCAGCCGGGCAGCAACGGCTATTTCGAAGCGGCCCGGCAACTGCGTCTGCTGGAGGTGCCCTCGAGTGTCGATCGTTCCATGGGCGATATCCATCCGGACGGCAACCCGCATCTGCAGCTCGATCCGCGCAACATCGCCACGGTTGCCAGGGCGTTGAGCACGCGCCTCGCCCAGCTCGATGCCGCCAACGCCGCCTACTACGTGGCGCGCGGCAACGACTTTCAGCAACGCTGGCAGCAGGCGCAGTCGCGCTGGGAAAAGCTGGGCGCGCCGCTCAAGGGGGTCGGGGTGGTAGTCATGCACCGCGACCAGTCGTACCTGATCCAGTGGCTGGGCCTGCGCGAAATTGCCGCGATGGAGCCCAAGCCTGGCGTGCCGCCCAGTTCGGCTTTCCTGGCCACGCTGGTGAGCAAGCTCGCCAGCGATCCGCCGAAAATGATACTGCGCAATGCCTACAACGATCCCAAGGCGACCGATTGGCTCGCGGAGCGCGTACACGCACCGGTGGTGCTGCTGCCGTTTTCCGTGGGTGGCACTGCCGGGGCCAGGGATCTGTTCGGCCTGTTCGACGACACACTCAACCGCCTGCTGGAGCCATTGAAATGAACTCACTTGCCGAAAATTTCAGCATCCTCTGGCCGGCGATGCTCGGCGGCATGCTGGTGCTGCTATCGCACGTGCCGCTCGGCCAACAGGTGCTGAGCCGAGGCATTGTCTTCATTGATCTGGCTATCGCGCAGGTCGCGGGTGTCGGCGTGATCGGCGCACACTGGGCGGGTTTCGCCCTGCAGGGATGGACCACGCAGCTGGCTGCGGTGGGTGCGGCACTGGTCGGCGCACTGCTGCTCACCTATACCGAACGCAAGCGTCCTGAAGTGCAGGAGGCGCTGATCGGCATATTGTTTGTACTGGCCTCGACCGCACAGATCCTGCTGCTCGCCAACGATCCGCACGGCGGCGAGGATCTGAAAGATCTGCTCGCCGGGCAGATACTCTGGGTATCGGGCTCGCAACTGCTGCGCACTGCAGTCCTGACTGCGGCGTTCCTTGCTATCTGGTTTGGCGCGCGCGAGCGCGTCGGGCGCGTGGGTTTCTATGTACTGTTCGCCTTCGTGGTCACGGCTTCCGTGCAGCTGGTGGGCGTTTACCTGGTATTCACAACCCTGATCGTGCCGGCCGTCGCCGTGTACCGCTTTCCGCAGCGACGCCAGCTGGCGCTCGGCCTGGCCCTGGCCGCGTCCAGTTACCTGCTGGGGCTGATACTTTCGGCTGTGACCGATCTGCCCTCCAGTCCCGTCATCGTCTGGGTGATGGTGCTGATCGGAATCTTCGTACACCTGATGGGGCCGACGTTAAAAACAAAACCGGTGTGATCCCGCAGCGATCAGGCCTCGAGTCCCACACGGTGCAACAGGTCTTTGAAGGCTGGCTCGGCGCGCAGGTTGTCGTAGCGCGCGTCGACCTTCAGGCTGGTCAGGCGGGGGCTGCGCCCGGCGTAAGCGCGTTCCAGCCAGGCAATGGCCGGCTGCAGATCGCCCAGGCGCGCGTAGAAAGAGGCAATTTCTTCAGGGACAGTCTGTGCCCGCGCTTCGAGTACGCTGATTCTGTGTCGCAGAAAGCCCTGCCATGAATCCTTGCCATAGGAGTCCTTGATCGCCTCCACGGCGGCGGCCGGTTCGCCGTCCAGATGCTTCTGCCGCGCATAGACCGCCACTGCCTCCTTGTACAGCTTCTGGTTGGCATAGGCTTCAAACAGGAAATAGTTGGTGTCGGCAAAGTTGCGGCCCAGCTCCAGCGTCCTTTTCAACTGCACGACCGCCTGGTCAAAGTGGCGCGCGGAGTTCAGGGCTATACCGAACGCCAGATTGGCGGCCAGCGACAGTGGGTCCAGCTCCAGGGCGTAGCGGCTTTCTGCCAGTCCCTGGTCGAAACGGCCGAGATTGACCTGCAACAACCCATACCAAAGGTGGGAAGTCTGCGAGTTCGGGCTGAGCTCGATCGCCCGCAGGTACTGTCGCTCCGCCGCCGGCCAGTTGAAATCGAAGGTCGCGAGTATCAGTCCCAGTGAAGCGTGCGTTTCGGCCAGGGTGTCGTCTATCGACAGGGCTTTCAATACGGCCACCTTTGCCTGCGGCATCGTCTCCATTGCAATCGCGGTGCGATCATAGATTGGCAGCAGACTGTAGCAATCGGCCAGTCCGGTGAACGCCAGGGCATAGTCAGGATCGACAGCGATGGCCTGCTGGAAGAATTCGATGCCCTTCCTGAAATCTTCGGCCGATCTCCGGTTCCAGTGAAAACGACCGCGCAGATAGAGTTGATAGGCTTCAGCACTGGGCAGCACCGCCCGCGCCGGCAGCGCGGTGTTGAGCAGTGTGACCTGCAGTGAGCGCACGACCGCGCCGGCAATTTCGTCCTGCACCTTGAAGATATCGTCAAGGGTACGATCGTAGGTCTGCGACCAGAGGTGATAACCGTTATCGACCTGGATCAGCTGGGCCGTGATGCGTATGGTGTTGCCGGCCTTGCGCACGCTGCCCTCGAGCACGTGGGCCACGTGCAGTGCCTGGGCGATGTCGGCGATCGTCACCTGTTTGCCCTTGAAGTAGAAACAGGAGGTGCGGGCCGGCACTCTCAGCTCGGGCACTCTGGTGAGCAGGCCGATCAGCTCCTCGGACAGACCGTCGGAGAAATATTCCTGGTCCTTCTGCTCGCTCAGGTCGAGGAACGGCAGCACCGCAATCGATTTATGCGGCGGGGCTTCCAGGACCGTGGCGCCTGGCGATAACGCGGGTGCGGGCACCGGGCTGCTATGAGTAGAGCCACGGGAATACCAGGCGAGGATCACGGTGACCGGCATTCCCAGCAGCAGCAGTACCGTCGAAATGCGCAGCACGAACCTTGGCCACTCGAAGGCCTCGCCCAGCAATTCAATGCTATGCAGGCAGGCGTAGACAAACGCGACGTAGGCGAGCAGCCACTGTCCGATCTTGTGCTCGACGATGCGCTTCCAGAAGGCTGCCAGCGCCGCATGGCGCGGGATCGACGGCTCGGTCATGGTGCGGTTTCCAGGGTCACGAAGCCCGGCTATTGTAGCCGCCGCTGCGGCCGAAAAGGGGCACCGGGCGCGCGCACTGCAATCGGGCCAGCTACGCCCTCCCGTGGGGCAAGGGCACGAGCCGAAGCGGTGGTTGAAATTATCGCCGGGCGACGGGTGGTTACTTGACGAAGCGGAAGAATGGAGCATGCTAGGCGCCAGCCATCCTGAACGGCCGAGAGATTTTCCGGGTATGGTTGCGCCGGTACGTGAGGCTCGTATTCGATGAATCTGCACCGCCCGCCCTGGGCCACGCGGCCAGCAACGCTGGTATGCACCTTACTGCTGGCTGCTGGCAGCGCCGCGGCAGGCGATACGGGCGGCGCACGGCTCGATCAATTGCCGCAGCAGTGGCGTGATGAGCGCGGCCAGGCCCTGGCGTTGACAGATCTGGTCGGCCAGCGCGTCATCCTGTCCATGGCTTATACCCGCTGTCACAGCATCTGCCCGGCCACCCTTGGCCAGATGCTGCGCATGCAGGCCTTGCTGGACGCACGCGGCGAACAGGCCAGTTTTGTGATCGTGGGCTACGATTCCGACATCGATGACCCCGCCAGCTGGAATCAATACCGAGCCAATCGACGGCTGGAGCGCAGCAACTGGCACTTCCTGACCGGCACGCAGCCAGCTATCCGGCAACTGGCGAGCCAGCTGGGCTTCGAGTTCTGGAACTACGACACGCACATCATGCACGACTCGCGTATCGTCATCTTCAGCAATCAGGGGCTGCTCAGCGCCGCAATCAACCCGGCCAGCGTGGACTGGTCGGCCTTCCTTTGATCAGTGGAGACGACTCGATGCGAGGCTTTCTAGTGATATGCATGCCACGCCGGCTCTGGGCCATGGCGTTGCTGCTGATAGTGGTTGTGGGAGTAGCGGCACGCCCGGCAGGCGCGGCCGATCAGAGCGCCGAAATGGCCGAAATGCAGCGCAAGCTGGACCAGAGCCTGCAGGCGATACAGGCACTCACTGAACGCGTGCACGAGCTGGAAGCGAAGCAGGTGGCTGCGGTGCCTGCGGCGGCGCCGGCAACGGCCCCACCCGCGCCCGCGCCAGAGGCGGCGAGACTCGATGCGGCCGAGCAGAAGCTGGAGCAGATCGAGCGGGCGAATGCCAACCGCAACACCGACGATTCCGGCCTGCCGCTCCACGGCTTCGCCGATGTCGGTGTCGGCACTCACAACCCGATCACCCCCAACCTGGAGGGCTTCACTGTAGGTAACCTGGATTTCTACCTGGCACCGCGGCTGGGCGATCGTACCCGCGCGCTGTTCGAGTTGAACACCGAAGTGAGCTCCGAGGGTGCGGTCGATGTCGATCTCGAGCGCGCCCAGATCGGCTACCAGTTCAGCGATGCAGCGACGGTCTGGCTGGGCCGGTTTCATACCCCCTACGGTTACCTGAATACCGCTCTGCATCACGGCAGCTGGATCAACAACTCGTTGCGACGCCCGAAATTTCTCCAGTTCGAGGACAACGGTGGCATCATGCCGGCGCATACGGTGGGCCTGTGGTTTACCGGTTCGCACCATGTCGATGGCGACAAGATCCTGTATGACGCCTACATTGGCAACAGTCAGGAGATTGTCGACGGCGCACTGGACATGCGTAATGCCGGCACCAGCAACGGCGATCTGAGCGGCGGCGGACGTGTCGGCTACCAGTTCAACGCCGGTGCGGCCGAGGGCCTGACGCTGGGGCTACACGCATTCACGGGCCGGATCGCCGATGATCTCACGCCGGCCGATGCAACGCGCGTGCGCAACTACGGCGGTTACGTGGTTTACGACACCGACAGGTGGGAGAACTTTGCCGAAATCTATCTGTTCGACAACCAGGATCTGAGCAGCGGCGGTGGCACCTACCACAGCAACGCGGGCTTCGTGCAGTTCGGTTATCGTTCGCCGTGGGGAATTCCATACGCGCGCTATGAGCGCGCCGCGCTTTCCCAGTCCGACCACTACTTCGTTGCCATGCACGGTGGCGGTTCATACGACCGTTACGCGCTCGGTGTGCGCTTCGACCTGGACCTGAAGTCTGCGCTCAAGCTGGAAATTGCCAATACACGCCTGACCGATCGCAGCGGCGACGAGTACGGCGAAGGGCTGGTGCAATATGCCATCCGCTTCTGATTCAGGCCTGCGACACGCCAGCCTGCGGCGCCGCTGCCACGCCTGGCTGCTGGGCGCAGCGCTGTGCACCTGCAGTACGGCTGCGGTGACCAGTGACCTGTACGTGGTCTGCAATGTCAACGTCACGCTGCGCCCCGCCGACGTGCGCGACATGTTCATCGGCGAGAAGAGTTTTGCCGGCGCCGTCAGGCTGGCGCCGGCCGACAACCTGGCGGCGCAGGCCGCGTTTCTCGAAAAAGTGCTCAAGGTCAGCGCTGAAAAATACGCCAGCCTGTGGACCAAGAAATCGTTCCGTGATGGCGCGAACCCGCCGCCGGTCAAAGCCAGCGATGCCGAGGCGATCGCCTACATCAGGCAGACCCCGGGAGCGTGCAGCTATGCGCAGAGCGCGCCGCCTGGCGTGAGCGTGGTAGGCAAGTTCTGAAGGCAGCGGTTCGGGGGAGGGGAGGGTCATGGACAGACCTGAAATCGAGATTTTCAACGACAGCCTGGCACGCTGCCTGCGGGGAGAGCAGTTCTTCCAGCGCTTTTACGAGCTGTTTCTGGCGTCATCACCCGAGGTGCGCGACAAGTTCAGCAACACCAATTTTGCCAGGCAGCGCCGCATGCTGCAGACCTCGTTCTATGTGCTGGTGGAATACATAGCCCTGGGCTGGCCCGAATGCCAGGCCTATCTCGAGCGCATTGCCGCTGCCCATAGCAGACAGGGGCGTGATATTCGCCCCGAGCTCTACGACATCTGGCTCGACTGCCTGCTGCGCGCCGTGCAGGCATGCGATGAGCAGTACTCGAAGGAAGTCGAGGCCGCCTGGCGCTACATGATGGGCGCCGGCATCGCCTTTCTGAAGTCGCGCTACGACCGGCCGATTGCGGCCCGCGAGGCGGCAGGCTGAGGCCCCGACCGACCGCCAGCGCAGCCATTACCACATGAAGATCCGATTCTGGGGAACACGCGGCTCGATCGCCAAGCCTGGGCAGGCCACGATTCGTTATGGCGGCAATACTTCGTGCGTTGAACTGCGCAGCAGCGCCGGTACGCTGGTGATCTTTGACTGTGGTACCGGTGCGCATGAGCTGGGTCGGGAACTCGTCCGGCAGCAGGGGGCGGCGACGCGTGGCCACATCCTCATCAGCCATACGCACTGGGATCACATCCAGGGCATCCCATTTTTCGAGCCGTTCTTCAAAGCTGGCGGTGAGTGGGATATCTACGGTCCCAAGGGCCTGTTGCAAAGCATCCGTGAAACGCTTGCCGGGCAGATGGAACACAACTACTTCCCGATCAGCGTCGACAAGTTTGGCGCCACGATCCGCTATCACGATCTGGTGGAAGGCGTATTCAACATCGGCGAGATTCAGGTGATCAGCCAGTACCTGAATCATCCGGCGCTGACGCTGGGCTACCGCCTGCAGGCGGATGGCGCATCCATGGTCTATTGCTGCGATCACGAGCCGAATGTCGCGGCGGCCGCCTCCGGCGACGCCGAGATCACCGGCCAGGATCGCCGCCACGCCGAGTTTCTTGCCGGCGCCGACGTCGTGATTCACGATGCCCAGTTCACGGCGCAGGAATACCCGGAAAGGCTGGGTTGGGGACACAGCACGGGTGAGTACGTGGCACGCGTCTGCCAGGCGGCCGGCGTGAAGCAGGTATACCTGACACACCACGACCCGCTGCGTGACGACGCCGCCGTGGATCAGATCCTCGACGGGCTGCGCCGACGCGTGACGGCAACGTTGCCCCCACTGGATATTCGCGCGGCAGCTGAAGGGCAGGTCATACAGATCGCGGCGACAGCGGGCGCTGAGTCGACCGACCCGGCTCAGCGGCCCAAGGCGCATGCCGCGATCGACGCCGAAAGCCTCAGGCGCCCGGTGCTGCTGCACGTCGCCGATGCCGGGATCAGCAGCCTGCTGTCGGCAGCACTGAAACTCGAAGGCTTGCCGGACGCGATCGTGCCGTCGGCGGCGGATCCGTTGCGCGGCATCTCCACGGAGCGCTACTCGCTGGCACTGATCCAGCACGATCCACCGGTGATCGACGGGCTGGATTTCGCCCGCCGGCTGCACGCTGGGCGGAGCGCAACCAATGGACCGCTGCCGGTTGTGCTGATCACCGCTGACCAGCAGCTGCCGACTCATCATAGTGACATCGCCATGGACTGGCTGGTGGCACCATTCAGTCTGAGCTATGCGCGTACCAAGCTGCGCTTCTGGACACTGCGCCTGGCTTGCCGTTGGGTCCGCGCCCGACTGCCGGACAACGAGGCGCAGCGCCTGCAGACTTTATACAAGCTTGCCGTGCTGGATACGCCGCGGGAAGAGCGCTTCGACCGTATCACGCGCATCACTGCCGCGACGCTGGATGTGCCGATTGCGCTGATCAGCCTGGTCGACAAGGATCGCCAATGGTTCAAATCCTGCGTTGGCATCGACGTCAGTGAAACTCCCCGGGAACTGGCCTTTTGTGCGCATGCGGTCCTGGAACGCGCTGACGTCGTGGTCGCCGATACGCTGCTGGATGATCGTTTTGCCGACAACCCGCTGGTCGTGGACGGACCACGCATCCGTTTCTATGCCGGCGCACCGCTACTGATGGATAACGGCGCCTGCCTCGGGACACTCTGTGTCGCCGATACCCGGCCGCGCCGCCTGAGTGGCGCCGAGCTGGGGACCCTGCACGACCTGCGCGACATGGCGCTGGAGCAGCTCCTGCGAGCGAGCCCGGCCGCCGATTGACGGCCCGTTGCACAGCGCGTAGAAAGTAGCGCCACGGCAGGCTTAACATGCCGGAGCTGGTTCGGTGCCCGGGGGGGCGCCGTATCTATGGTGAAAGTAAAACTGTTGAGACTGCGTATCTTTGCGCAGTTCGTGATCATCATCGCGCCGTTGACGCTGGTGCTGATGTACCAGACGGTCTCAGACCTGCGGCGGACGGCAGCCGTAGAGAGCAGCGTCGAGCGACATAATCTGTCGCGCGCGGCCAAGGACGGCTTCGAATCCTTCATGACGCATGCGGCCGATGCCGTGGACACGGGCAGCCTGGGCCAGAGCGCCGATGAGCCGTTGCGGCGGGCAGCGCAGGCGCTGGCGACGCTGCGCGCGAAGGATGCCACTGCGGCACCGGTCGCCGCGCACCTGGATACGCTCGCAGGCCAGATTTCGGTGGCCATGCCGCTCGACCGGCTGCTGGCATTGCAGGCCCCGATCAAGCAGACACGTGCGGCGATTCGCGCGCTCGATGAGGGTTACGAACAGGCCAGCAGCGCGGAGATTGCCGCAGTCGATCGACTCGGCACGGCGCCAGAGCCGGGTGGTTGCGGGCGCCACGCTGTTCACCCTGCTGATTGCGGCCTGGTTCATCTACAGCATGATCATTGGCGTCACCGAGCCGCTCAATGCCGCAGTAGACCTCGCGGGGCGCATCGCCGCGGGCGAATTCGCCGTGGCCGCACACCTGCAGCCGAAGCGCGATCTCGGCAATCTGCTCGTTTCACTGCAGCGGATGAGCGAAAAGCTGCAGGAGTCGCAGCAGGAAATTGCCGAGGACCAGCGCTGGCTCGAGAAGCGGGTGGCCGACCGGACTGCGGAAGTCGAGGCGCGCACCCGCGAGCTGACGCGTTCGGTGGGTGAACTGCAGGTGCTGAACGAAGTCGGCCAGGCAGTCAGTTCCTCGCTCGATCTCGAGACCGTGCTGGCGACGATCGTGGCGCGCTCGGTCAATCTGGCCGAGGCGGATGCGGGCACGCTCTACCAGTTCGATGAGGAAGATGGCGTATTCGATCCGCGCGCCAACTTTGGTGTCAGTGACGAAATGGTCGAAATCCTGCGCGATTCACGCATCGGCCCGGGGGACGGACCGGTGGGCATGTGCGCGCTGAACCGTGCGCCCGTCCAGGTCACCGATATTGAAAAATCCAACTTTGGGCGGCGCAATCTCTGGCAGCAGGACGGGATTCGCGCCGTCGTGGCGGTGCCGCTGCTGCGCGACGAACGCGTGACCGGCGCCCTGGTGATTCGCCGCAAGCAGGCGGGGGAATTTGCGCCCTCGATTGTCAAGTTGCTGCAGACGCTGGCTTCGCAGTCGGTGCTGGCCATCGAGAATGCGCGGCTGTACAAGGAGAGCGAGCAGAAGAGCGAGCAGCTGGCCGAGGCCAGCAAGCTGAAGTCGCAGTTCCTCGCCAACATGTCGCACGAGCTGCGCACGCCGCTGAACGCGATCATCGGTGTGAGCGAAATGCTGCATGAGGATGCGCTCGAGCTCAAGCGCACGGAGGAAACCGAACCACTGGAGCGCGTGCTGCGTGCTGCGCGCCACCTGCTGGAACTCATCAACGACATACTGGACCTGTCGAAGATCGAGGCTGGTCGCATGGACATTCATGTCGAGACCTTTGACATCGCCATGCTGGTCGAGGAAGTGATGGCCACCATCAGGCCGATGGCCGAGAAGAATGACAACGCGATCAGCGTACATTGCCCGCCGGACATTGGCGCGATGCATGCTGACCAGACGCGTATCCGCCAGGCGCTGCTCAACCTCATGAGCAACGCCAACAAGTTCACCGAACACGGTACCGTGAGCGTCGCCGTGGCGCGCGTCATGAACCAGGGCGTCGAACAGATCACGATGGCCGTCACCGATACCGGCATTGGACTATCCCCCGAGCAGATGGGCCGGCTGTTCCAGGAATTCGTGCAGGCCGATGCCTCGACTACCCGCAAGTATGGCGGAACCGGACTGGGGCTGGCGATCAGCCGCCGTTTCTGCCAGATGCTGGGCGGCGATATCACCGTCAAGAGCGAGTTGGGCAAGGGCTCGACGTTTACGATCAACCTGCCGGCCCAGGTCGACGCGACCCAGTCGTTGCCAGTGCTGCGCCGGGCGCGACCCGAGCGGCTCCCCGGCGGGCCAGTCAGGGGCTCACTGATCCTGGTCATCGATGACGACCAGACCGTGCGCGAGATGATGGCGCGCTATCTCGAGCGCGAGGGCTTCGTGGTACGCACCGCGGCAGGCGGGCTGGAGGGACTTGATCTGGCGAAGCAGCTGCATCCGGCGGCGATCACGCTCGATGTCCACATGCCGGACCTTGATGGCTGGACCGTGCTGTCAGCCATCAAGGGCGACCCGCAGCTTGCGGACATTCCGGTGGTACTGGTTACCATTGATGACAACCGCAGTCGCGGCTACTCGCTCGGCGCTGCGGAATACATGACCAAGCCGGTCGATCGCGATCGACTGGTCAGCGCCTTGCGCAGTATCACCACGTCGACAGCGCGTAAAGTACTGCTGGTGGACGATGACGAGATCATGCGCGAGAGCGTGCGGCGCGTGCTCGAACAGGAACAATGGGAAGTCAGCGAAGCGCACAACGGGCTCGTGGCGCTGGAGCAGCTTGTCAGCAGCTGTCCTGACGTGATCGTGCTGGACCTGATGATGCCGGAGATGGATGGTTTCGAGTTTCTCGTCAAGATGCGTCAACATCCCGAATGGCACGAGATCCCGGTGCTGGTGGTAACTGCCAAGGATCTGAGCGCCGAGGAACACAAGCGCCTGAGCGGTGACGTCGACCGGGTGATGCAGAAGAATGCCTCAGAGCTTAGCGACCTGTTGCGTGAATTGGGGCGCATGCTGCCGCACTCGATCGAGCGTGGCCATCAGGCGAAGGTGCGGGAGATCCTGGCATGAAGATCCTGTATGTGGAAGACAATGAGGACAACATCTATGTCCTCGAGACCCGGCTCGGGCGCCACGGGTACACCATGCTGATCGCGCGCGATGGTGCGACCGGCGTGCAACTCGCGAGCAGCGAGCAGCCTGACCTGATTCTGATGGACCTGAGCCTGCCGGTGCTCGATGGCTGGGAAGCGACGCGGCGGATCAAGGCGGCGCCGCAGACCCGGCACATCCCCGTTATCGCCCTGACCGCCAATGCGATGGCCGGCGATCGCGAGAAGGCGCTGGTCGCGGGCTGCGACGATTTCGACACCAAGCCGATTGAATTGCCACGCCTGCTCGAGAAGATACGTGCCCTGTTGCCGGCAGGTCCAGCGACGTGACGCCATCCGAGGCCGCGTTGCTCGTTGTCGATGACAACGAGAACAATCGCTACATGCTGACCCGACGCTTGCAACGCGAAGGCTACCAGAACCTGGCGACCGCGAATGATGGTCGGAAGGCGCTGGAAATGCTGCGCGCGCGCAGTTTCGATCTGGTGCTGCTCGACATCACGATGCCGGAAATGAACGGCTACCAGGTGCTCGAGCAGATGAAGGCCGACGCGCAGCTGCGCGATATTCCGGTCATCATGATCTCGGCTATCGAGGAGACCGAGAGCGTGGTGCGTTGCATTGAACTGGGCGCGGACGACTACCTGCCCAAGCCCTTCGATCCCACCCTGTTGCGCGCCCGGGTACGGGCGATTCTCGAAAAGAAGGCACTGCGGGATGAAGTCCGCACGCATGCCGGCCAGGTGGAGGAATGGAACCGGAACCTGGAGCAGCGGGTACAGGAACAGCTCGCGCAGCTGGACCGTCTCGGCAAGCTCAAGGGTTTCTTCTCACCGCAGGTAGTGGAGTCGATACTCGACACCGGCGGTGAGGATCTGCTCAGGACGCACCGGCGCGAGGTGGTGGTCGCGTTCATGGACATGCGGGGGTTCACGGCCTTTACCGACGAATCGGAACCCGAAGAGGTCATGGCGGTGCTGGCCGAATATCACCGGGTAATGGGGCCGCTGATCGTAGCGCACGAAGGCACGCTCGAGCGCTTTGCCGGCGACGGCATGATGGTGTTCTTCAACGACCCGGTAAAGCTCGAGCAGCCGGCGTTCAGCGCCGCGCGCATGGCGCTGGCGATGCAGGACAGGTTTGTGCCGCTACGCAGCATGTGGGGCAAGCGCGGCTATGACCTTGATCTGGGTATCGGCATTACCCAGGGCTACGCCACGCTGGGCGCCATCGGCTTCGAAGGGCGCTGGGACTACGCCTGCATCGGCAGTGTGACGAATCTGGCCGCGCGCCTGTGCAGCGAGGCGAGCGGCGGGCAGATTCTCACCAACCGCAAGACCCTGGCGCAGATCGAGGATGTCGTGGTGGCCGAATCGCTGGGCGAGCGGCTGCTCAAAGGCATTGCGCACCCGACGCCGGCCTACAACATTACCGGCCTGCGCGCCGTAGCGCAGACGGCTCAGCTCAGGTCTTGAGTGAGAAGGGCGTGAAGTCCGTGTTGGTGTCGTAGAAATCTTCACGCTCAGCGTTCTTCAGAAATGCCACCACCCGATAGGTCGCTGGCGTGATGATCACTTCCCAGCCGGTCTTGAGCAGGTATTGGGTCAGCATGACGCCGAGCAGCTTGGAGTTTTCCCACAAGCCAAAGAAGGCGATGCTGTAGAACAATCCGGAATCGATCAGCTCGCCGCACAGGGTCGAGCCGATCGTGCGCGTCCACAGCCAGCGCCCGCGAGTCATGATTTTCATTTTCGCCAGTACGAAGCTATTGACGAACGAGCCGCACCAGAAGGCAATGATCGAGGCCATGACGATTCTCCAGGTGTTGCCGAACACCATCTCGACAGCCTGCTGCTGCTGCTGCCACCAGCTGGCCGCCGGCAGGGCGACGATCACACTGGCCATCAGGGCGGCAAAGGCGAGGGCGCCAAAGCCCGCCCATACACAACGGCGATCACGGGCGTAGCCGTACACCTCGGTAAGGATGTCGCCGAAAATATAGGAGAGCGGGAAGAACAACACGCCAGCCACGAAGGTGACTTCGCCGAACAAGGGCACGTGATGCAGTGTCGCTACCTTGGCCGGGCCGATCAGGTTCGCGCACAGCAGTATGCACACGTAGGCTGCCATGATCAGGTCGTAGTAGCGGTAGCTGCGGGGCGGCGGGCTATTCATGTCGGTCTCCCTGATTCTCGACCAGCTCAAGGTACGCCGTGCCACCCAGGTCCGCCATCTGCTGCGAGATCCAGTCGCGTCGCGTCAGCACTGTTGGCGAAGGGGCCTCGACATGATAGTGCCTGGGATTGGGCAGGACGGCGGCCAGCAGCGCGGCCTCGGTGCGCCGCAGCCGGCGTGCGTCGCGATGAAAAAATACCTGCGCGGCCGCCTGCACGCCATAAATGCCGCGCCCGAACTCGGCAATGTTGAGATACACCTCGAGGATGCGCTCCTTGGGCCAGCACCATTCGATCAGCAGCGTGAAGCCGGCTTCCAGACCTTTGCGAAAATAGCTGCGCCCCGACCACAGAAACAGATTCTTCGCCACCTGCTGCGAGATGGTGCTGGCGCCGCGTACGCGCTTGCTGCGGGCATTGTGCCGCACCGCTTCGCGAATCGACTTGAAGTCGAAACCGGTGTGAAACGGAAACTGCTGGTCTTCCGCGGCGATTACCGCCAGCGCTGCCTGCGGGGCGATGTCCTCCAGGTCGACCCATTGATAGTGCGTGTGATAGTCGTGTGCGCCGCTGAGCAGCGCGTCGAGGCGCGCGCTGATCATGAATGCGCTGGTCGGCGGGTTGAGCCAGCGCAACGCGAGCACCAGCAGCAGCGCTACTGCGCAGGCGGCCGCCACTCCCAATAGCAGATAGCGGCCCGCGCGGCGCAGGACGCCCGCTCGCCTGGCCACGCCTTCAGCCCGCGGCGGGTACGCGTCGGGCCGTGGTGACGATCACGTCTTCCAGCGGCGCATCGGTGTAGCCCGAGCGTCGGCCGGTGCGCACGGCGGCAATCTTGTCGACCACCTCCATGCCATCGACCACGCGGCCGAACACGGCATAGCCATGGTGGCCCGGACGGTAGTCGAGAAAATCGTTGTCCTTGAGATTGACGAAAAACTGCGAGGTGGCACTGTGCGGGGAATCGGTGCGTGCCATCGAAAGCGTGCCGCGCTCATTGAGCAGACCGTTGGCTGCCTCGTTCTTGACCGGCGCGCGGGTTTTCTTCTGCGAAAAATCGACGTTCATGCCGCCGCCCTGGATCACGAAGCCCGGGACGATGCGATGAAAAATTGTCGCATCGAAATGCAGATCGTCGACGTACTGCAGAAAATTGGCGACCGACAGCGGCGCATCGCGCTCGAACAGCTCGATCGTGAAGCCGCCATGCGTGGTTTCAAAACGTACCATCTGTTTCATTCCCTTTGTGCCTCGGTGACGCGTGGCTGTCCGGCCAGGTCCGTGTAGCAGCGTACGTGAGCGTACCCCTGCGCGACAAGCATACTCGCCACGGCGGGCGCCTGATCGGCAGCGTGCTCCAGCAGCAGCCAACCTTGCGGCTGCAGGCTGCCAGGGGCAGCCTCGATAATGGTGGCCAGCGCATCGAGCCCCCCGGTGCCACTGCACAGCGCGACCGGCGGTTCATGCTGCAATGCCGGATCGAGCAGTGCCGGGTCGCCCGCCGCGATATAGGGCGGATTACTGGCGATCAGGGCGTAGCGCTCGCCTTGCAAGGGGTGCAGCCAGTCGCCGGCCACGAATCTGACATTGCTCAAGGCCAGGGCGCGGGCATTCCTGGCCGCCACCTCGAGTGCAGCGGCCGAAATATCGGTCGCCGTGAGACGCCAGAGCGGCCGTTCAACCGCCAGCGCCAGGGCAACAGCGCCCGACCCGGTGCCCAGGTCGGCGACCGCGGCCAACGTCGGGGGCAGCAAGGCCAGGGCCCGCTCGACCAGCAGTTCCGTCTCCGGGCGCGGCACCAGTACCGCGGGCGTTACACTCAGCGTCAGCGACCAGAATTCACGGTAGCCGACGATATAGGCAAGCGGCTCGCCCGCGGCACGACGTGCTACCAGTGCCGCAAACTCGCGTTCGACCTGCGTATCAACTGCTGCTTCCGCGTGCGCCAGCAGCCAGGAGCGCGATTGCCTCAGGGCATGGGCGAGCAGCAGCTGCGCATCGAGCAGGGCAGTCTCGCCGGGCGCCAGGCGGCGCACCGCGGCGCGCAGCACGCTGCCTGCCAGGGCAGCTGAGGTTTGGTCGGTATGTTTCATGGGGTTATGGTTTGTGAGTGTCGCATGCCGTGGCCCGCCGTGCGTTTCTCGCCACGGCGTTCATGCCGCCCGAAATGAAGCGGTGCCAGGCCAGTTCGCTGATTCTGCTAGATTGCGCGCTGCCATTCCCGGCCTGGATACCGGAGTTCCTCATGCCCGCAGCGCTCCTGCCGCCGCGCTCTGCCGCGGTCAGCGACATCATGGATGCCACGATGCGGGTGTTTCGCGCCACGCTGCCCAAGTGCCTGCCGATCGCCATGCTGGCCATACTGCTGGTACAGCTGGCCTCGCTCTACTGGATGTCCACCGGCAAGCCACAGGGCATGTTCCAGCCCCGGGACGCAACTTTCTGGATCCTGTTCGTGCTCGGCTTCGTGGCCTGGCAGTTACTCGCTGCCATCATCATGCTGCGCCAGCGCACAGTGGTGGCCGGGCAGCTGCCGGACCTGCGCCGCGAGTGGCAGCTGGCATTGCCGCGCTGGCCATTGCTGATAGTGACCGCCGTGCTCTCGGGCGCGCTCATGTCGTTGGGGCTGATCGCGCTGGTGGTGCCCGGCATCTTCATATTTGTCTGCTTCCTGCTGCTGCGCCCCGTGGTGCTGTTTGAAAAGGTTGATCCGCTGCGCGCACTCGAGCGCTGCATCCGGCTGGTGCGGCCGCGCTGGCTGAAGTTCTGCGCCGCCGCCGTGATCGGCGCACTGATGGTGGCCGTGTGCACGTTTGCGGCCATCGCGGCCTTGAGCCTGCTGATCGCGCTGCTGGGCGCTATTGGCGTCAAGGCTACAGCCGTCAATGCCCTCGGCGCCGCCTGCGTACTGGGCCTGCTGGCCGTGGCGGTCGTGTATTTCAGTGCGCTGTGGCTGGCGCTTTATTCGCTCGCCAGTTCCTCGGCCTGAAATTCCTGCTGCAGCGCCTCGAGCAGCTCGTCGAGCTCGCCATTCATGATCGCGGCGAGTTTGTAGAGCGTGAGATTGATGCGATGGTCGGTGAGTCGACCCTGCGGAAAATTGTAGGTGCGGATGCGCTCGGAGCGATCGCCGCTGCCGATCTGCAGCTTGCGGTTCTGCGCCTGCGCGCTGCTGCGCTTGGCCTGCTCGGCGGCCAGCAGGCGCGCCTGCAGCAATGACATGGCGCGCGAGCGGTTCTTGTGCTGCGAGCGCTCGTCCTGGCATTCCACTACCACCCCGGTCGGAATATGCGTGATGCGCACCGCCGAGTCGGTCTTGTTGACGTGCTGGCCGCCGGCGCCAGAGGCCCGGAAGGTATCGATGCGCAGATCGGCAGGGTTGATATCAATGCGTTCGATTTCGATCATTTCCGGCAGGATCGCCACGGTACAGGCCGAGGTGTGAATGCGTCCCTGCGCCTCGGTCGCCGGCACGCGCTGCACGCGATGCGCGCCGGATTCGAACTTGAGGCGCGAATACACGCCGCGCCCGACCAGCCGGCTGATCACCTCGCGATAGCCGCCATGCTCGCCGGGATTTTCGCTCATGGTCTCCACCTGCCAGCCGCGTGATTCGGCGTAACGGCTGTACATGCGCAGCAGGTCGCCGGCAAAAATGGCCGCCTCATCGCCGCCGGTGCCGGCACGAATCTCCAGGTAGATGTTGGCCGCATCGCGCGGGTCCTGCGGCAACAGCATGCGCAGCAACGCGCCCTCGCGCGCACTCAGTTCGCTGCCCAGGCGCTGCGCCTCCTCCTCGCCCATGGCACGCATGTGTGCGTCGCTGTCGGCGCGCAGCTCCTCGGCGTGGCGCAGTTCGGCTTCCAGGCCCAGGTACTCGCGCCAGGCGGCAGCGGTGGGCTGCAAGCGGGCATATTCCATCGACAGCTCACGGAACTGATCGATACGCCCCTGCACCTGGGGTTCGGCCAGCATATGTCCCACTTCCTCGCAGCGTTCGGTGGCCTTGTCCAGTTTTTGGCGAATTGAATCTTTCATCATCGGCTATAGTCGCATGATCATGCGACGAATTCCGATCGTTCCGGCAATTGCCCTGCTGCTGACCGTGGCCACTACCGGGGTTGCGGCGGCCGCTACATTGACCGACGGCAACGCGGCCACACTCAGCGCTGAGACGGCCCTGCAACGTGGCGACTGCGGAGCCGCGAGCACCCTGTATCTCAAGGCCACGCAACTGCTGCCGCAGGCCGAGCTCGCGCAGCGGGCCACGGCAGTGGCGCTCGACTGTGGCCAGGTGGCTACGGCGCTGGCGGCCGCGGGGCGCTGGGTCAAACTGGCACCGGGCGATTCTCCGGCTGTTCTTGCCCGGGTGCGTGCCGCGCTCGCGGGCTTCCGTATCACTGAAGCGCAGCAATATTTCAGCGCCTGGTTGGGCGGAGCCAATCGCAAAGTGCCCGAGGCCATCGATGAACTGGCACAGGGCGTCGGCAACGAGGCGCTGCTGCCGATGCTGCGTGGCCTCGATCATCCGGCGTTGCGCAGCAGCGGCGCCCAGCGCGCACTGGCCGAACTGGCGCTCGAATCCTGGGACGCCAACGCAGCGCTGAAATATGCGCAGGGCGCGCGCACGGCGGGCGCCAGCTCTGCAGATCTTGCCGCGCTGGTGTCGCGCGCGCAGGCGGTGCTGGGCAATGAGCCGGCCGCACTGGCGGCTGCCCACGAGGCCGCCAGTCGTAAAGACAGCGGCCAGGAAGGCAACAATGAAGGTGCACTGGCCGTGGCCCAGGCACTGCTGCTGCTGGGAAAGACCGCGGCTGCCGAGACCGAATTGCAGCGCTTGCGCAGCGATGCCGCAGTCGGGTCGGCGGCCAGCCGGCAACTCGCGCAGCTGGCCTTCGAGCAGGGCGACTACGCGCTGGCCGAGCAACGCAGCAACCTGCTGCTGCGTGAACCGGCTTCGTCCGTGCTGGCCGTTTATATACTGGGCGTGATCGCCGAGCGGCGCGGCGACGAGGCTGCGGCGTTGCGCCACTACGCGGCGTTGCTGGACACCGGCTTCGATGCCGCGGGCCGGCGCCGCGCGGCCAGCATACTTTATCGGCAGGGCGAGCATGAGTCGGCACTGCGCGTCTTTGCGCCGGCGCGCGATGCCGGGCCGGCCGAGCGCATACGCGCCGATATTGCTGCGGCCGACCTGCTCTCGCTGGCCGATGCACCCGAAGAATCACTGGGCCGCATCGATGGCGCGCTGCGCCGCTCGCCGGGCAACCCCGAGCTCGACTATCAACGTGCCGTATTGCTCGAACGCGCCGGAAAAATCGATGCCGCCGTCACCCTGCTGGAGTCGCTCCATCGCGCCAGACCGCTGGACGCCTCAGTCACCAACGCGCTCGGCTACACGCTTGCTGATCACAGGCGCACCTTGCCGCGCGCCGAACAGCTGATACGTGAGGCGCTGCAGGCGCAACCCGATAGCCCAGCCATACTCGATAGCCTGGGTTGGGTGCTCTATCGGCGTGGCCAGACCGCGGACGCCGTGCCAGTGCTGGCACGCGCTTACCGACTCCTGCACGATGGCGACGTCGGTGCGCATTGGGGCGAGGCACTGTGGGTCGCGGGGCAGCATGCTGCGGCGCGCGCAGCCTGGAAAGGTGCACTGGCGGCAGATCCCGACAACAAGGGACTCACGGCCACGGTAGCGAAATTTGCACCTGATATCAGCGCTCCCGCGCCGCCACCGGCGCTGGAAGTGGCGCCACGCACCTCGATCTAGCTATCCCATCGGCCCCGGAGCTCCGCATGCGCCTGACGCGAATGCTCACACTGGCGGTGCTGCTGCCGCTGTGTTTCAGCGCCTGCCGCACAGTACCAACGGGCACGAGCATCCCCTGGCCCGAACGTCGCCTGGCCCTGCAGACACTGGAGCATTACGGCTTTCACGGTCAGCTCGCCGCCGCCACGGCAACCGAAGGATTCAGCGCCGCATTGGACTGGCAGCAGCAGGGCGTCACCAGCGACGCGCAGCTGCGCGCGCCACTGGGGATGGGCAGCGCACACCTGCTCTTCGATGGCAGCCAGTTGCAGTGGACTGATCGTAACGGCAGTCAGGTTGCAGGTGTAGCAGCGCGTGAGGCGATGATCGACCTGCTGGGCTTCGAGCCGCCGCTGGACAGCCTGCGTTACTGGTTGCTGGGGGTGCCCGATCCGCGCGCGCCCGGGGAGGAAGCGCTCGACGCGGCGCAACGCCTGGCGCAATTGTCGCAGGGTGGATGGCAGATCAACTATGGGGACTATGTACACCAGGGTGCCCACTGGCTGCCCGGCCTGGTTACTTTTCGCCACGCCGATGCGCGACTGAAAGTGCATATCAGGCATTGGCAGTTGCCGTGAGCAGGCGAGCCTCATGGTGAGCGAGCGCTGGTGGCCGGCACCTGCCAAGCTCAATCTGTTCCTGCATGTGACAGGTCGCCGCACTGACGGCTTTCACGATCTGCAGACGATCTTCCAGCTGCTGGATTGGGGCGACGAACTCAAGGTCACTCCGACCGCGGACCCCGCAATCGAACGGCTGGCGGGACCGGCCAGCATTGAGCCCGATCATGATCTGTGCGTACGCGCCGCGCGGTTGTTGCAACGCGTCACCGGTACGCGCCAGGGAGCCCGGATCGAGCTGCGAAAACGCATCCCGCTGGGCGGTGGTCTGGGCGGTGGCAGTTCGGACGCCGCCACGGTCCTCAAAGTGCTCGATCGCCTGTGGGCCACGCACCTCGGAATCGAGCGTTTATGCGAGCTGGCGCTGGAAATAGGCTCGGATGTGCCCGTTTTTGTGCGCGGCACCTCGGCTGCCGCCACAGGGCGCGGCGAGATCCTGACCCCCCTGGAGCTCCCGGAACGCTGGTATCTGATCATCCACCCGGGGGTCGCGGTGGCCACGGCCGAAATATTCCAGGCCCCTGAATTGACACGAAATTCCCCCGTCATCACAATACGCGCCGTTTCGCCGGCCCCGATCCAATTAGACGAGACGCGCAATGACTGCGAACCCCTGGTACGTGCGCGCTTTCCGGCGGTGGCCGCGGCGCTCCAGTGGCTCGAGTCCCGCGCGGTTGCGCGCCTGAGTGGCACGGGGTCGTGCATCTTCGCGTCTTTTGCGCGGGCAGCAGATGCCGAGCGCGTCGCCGCGCAGGTGCCGGACGAATGGAAGAGCTTTGTCGCCCGCGGCGTGAATCGCTCGCCGCTGGAAGGGGCGCTGACCGCGTGGTGCTGAATATTGGGGTGTCGCCAAGTGGTAAGGCAGCGGGTTTTGATCCCGCCATTCGGAGGTTCGAATCCTTCCACCCCAGCCAGAGTGTTGTAGCGGCCCGATGTTGAGGAAATAGTTCGCAGTGGATTCACAGTCGATCACGCTGTTCACGGGAAACGCCAATCCGGCGCTGGCCCATGATATTGCCCGTCACCTGATGGTGCCGGTAGGCCGTGCCTCGGTCGGGCGCTTCAGCGATGGCGAAGTGAATGTCGAGGTCATGGAAAACGTGCGCGGCCGCGACGTCTTCCTGGTGCAATCGACCTGCCCGCCGGTCAATGACTCGCTGATGGAACTGCTGATGATGGCCGATGCCTGCCGGCGCGCATCGGCAGCCAGCATCACCGCAGTGGTGCCGTATTTCGGTTACGCGCGCCAGGATCGCCGTCCACGCGCCACGCGCTCGGCCATCACTGCCAAGCTGGTTGCTGACATGATCTGCGGCGCGGGTGTCGATCGCATGCTGACGCTTGATCTGCATGCCGAACAGATCCAGGGTTTCTTTGGCATCCCGGTCGACAATGTCTACGGCTCGCCGGTGTTGCTGGGCGACGTATGGCGCAAGCAGTACGCCGACCTGATCGTGGTTTCGCCTGATGTCGGTGGTGTGGTGCGGGCGCGCGCCTTTGCCAAGCGGCTGGATGACGCCGACCTGGCCATCATCGACAAGCGCCGTCCGCGCCCCAATGAATCGAAGGTGATGAACATCATCGGCGAAGTGAGCGGACGCAGTTGCGTGTTGATTGACGACATGGTCGACACTGCCGGCACGCTGTGCCTGGCGGCCCAGGCGCTGAAAGATGAAGGCGCCCGGCTGGTGGTCGCCTACATCACGCACGCCGTGCTCTCGGGTGGGGCGGTCGAGCGCATCAGCACCTCCGCCCTCGATGAGCTGGTGGTCACCGACACGATTCCGCTCAGTGAAGCCGCCAAGGCCTGTGGACGCATCCGGCAGCTGTCGGTGTCCTCGCTGCTGGCTGAAACGATCCGGCGCATCCGCGACGAAGAATCGGTCAGTTCGCTGTACATCGACTGAAGTCGCCTAAAAGTTTTCTGGTGGACCCGCACTGGTCGCGATGCGGGTCCGGTTCTTCAACTCAAGGAGCATTTAAAATGCGTATCGCTTTCGAAATCAGCGCGGAACCGCGTAATGATCAGGGCAAAGGTGCGAGCCGCCGCCTGCGTCATTCCGGCAAGGTTCCCGCCATCCTCTACGGCGCTCATGCCGAGCCCACGCGGCTCGCGCTCGAGCATCACAAAGTACTGGCCCTGTCGGCTGACGAGAAGTTCTACTCCTCGATCATCAGCGTCAGCATCGGCGGCCAGAAGCAACCGGCCATCGTCAAGGATGTACAGATGCATCCGGCGCGCACCGCAGTCATGCACATCGATCTGCAGCGCGTGATGGAAAACGAAAAGATCCGCCTGCACCTGCCGATTCACTTCCGCGGCGCGGCGGCCTCGCCTGGCGTCAAGACCCAGGGTGGCGTGATCTCGCACCACATGGCCGACATCGAAGTGGTCTGCCTGCCCAGGGACCTGCCCGAGTTCGTGGAACTCGATCTCTCGGCGATGAACCTCAATGAGTCGCTGTTCGTGGCGGACATCAAGGTGCCCGCGGGCGTGACGGTCTCGGCACTGGCGCACGGCGCCAATCCGCCGGTAGTCTCGATCCACGCCCCGCGTGTGGCCGAGCCTGAAGCAGTGGTTGAAGAAGCTGCGGTCGCGGCGGCAACTCCGGCTGAAGGCGCGGTGGCCGCAGCGGCGCCGGCTGCCGGGGCGGATGCCAAGAAGGGGGTTGAGGCCAAGAAGGATGAAGGCAAGAAGGACGCGGCGAAGAAGGAAGGCGGCAAGAAGTAGTTGTGCGGCTGAACGGCGTTGGTCGGTGCAGGGGGCCGCGCGGTGTCGCGCATCGTGGGCCTCTGTCGGGAACGCCATGAACCCATCCATGGGGGCTCCGGGCGCGACATCCTGTCGCGCACGGTCCCGACAGAGGCCCACGATGCGCGACACCACGCTACCTCGCGGCGTCCAACCCCGTTCGTCGCACGCCGGCGTGTTGGCGCGTTCCTGCTCAGCGCGCCACAGTTCGTGTCATGCGCTCGCACAATCAACGTGCGTGTCCGTCACGACTCCAGACACACGCCACGGTAGCGTGCGAGCGTTGTGGATGCTGAAGTGTTTTCGGGACCGTGCGCGACAGGATGTCGCGCCCGGAGCCCCCATGGATGGGTTCATGGCGTTCCCGAAGACACTTCAGCATCCACAACGCTCGCGCGCGGCCATGTCCGCGTCTCTGGATTCATGCCTATGACCGACCCGCAACTGAAATTAATCGTGGGCCTGGGCAACCCCGGCGCCGAGTACGCCCGCACCCGCCACAACGCCGGCTTCTGGTTTGTCGATGAGCTGGCGCGTAGCCACGACGGAACCTGGCGGCGCGAGTCACGTCATCAGTGCGAGCTGGCCCGGGTGCGGGTGGCCGACGTCGAACTGTGGCTGATGAAGCCGACCACGTACATGAATCACAGCGGCGCGGCCGTGCAGTCGCTCTCTGGCTTCCAGCGCATTTCACCGGCGCAGATGCTGGTGGTGCACGACGAGATTGATCTGCCGCCCGGCGTGGTGCGCCTCAAGGAGGGCGGCGGGCATGGCGGCCACAATGGGGTGCGCGATGTGATCGCACAGCTGGGAGCCGGGTTCTGGCGACTGCGCATAGGCGTGGGTCACCCGGGCAGCAAAGAGCAGGTGCTCGATGCGGTGCTTGATCGCGCCACGGCTGCAGAGCAGCAGCTGATCGACGCGGCGCTTGTACGTGCCCATGCCGCGCTGCCCGAACTGCTGCGCATCGGCGCACAGAAGGCGATGACGCTGTTGCACACCCGTGATGAAGCGGCAACGCCCGGCGATTCTTAAAGGACTTTAATGAGCATCAAATGTGGAATCGTCGGCCTGCCGAATGTCGGCAAGTCGACCCTGTTCAACGCACTGACACGCGCGCAGATCGCAGCCGAGAACTATCCCTTCTGCACGATTGACCCGAATATTGGCATCGTGCCAGTGCCCGATCCGCGCCTGGCGGCGCTGGCGGAGATTGTGCACCCGGAAAGGGTGGTGCCCACGGCGGTCGAATTTGTCGATATTGCCGGCCTGGTCGCCGGCGCTTCGCAGGGCGAAGGCCTGGGTAACCAGTTTCTGGCGCATATCCGCGAGACCGACGCCATCGCCCATGTGGTGCGCTGCTTTGATCACGACGACATCGTGCATGTCGCGGGACGCGTGAATCCGCTGTCAGATATCGATGTCATCAACACCGAATTGGGCCTGGCCGATCTGACGGTGGTCGACAAGGCGGTCGATCGCGCCACCAAGGCGGCCAAGAGTGGCGACAAGGAAGCCGCGCGGCGGCGCGAGCTGTTCGTGCGCATCCGCGCGGCAATCGATGAGGGCTTGCCTGCGCGCGTGGTGTCGATCAGCGACGAGGAGCAGCGCGACTTCCGTGAGCTGCAGCTGCTGACCGCGAAGCCGGCGATGTACGTGGCCAATGTCGATGAAGCGGGGTTGCGCACTGACAATGCGCACCTGAGCGCACTACGCGCGCGCGCCCTGGCCGAAGGGGCGGTGATCGTACCGGTGTGCGCGGCGATCGAGGCCGAGATCGCACAGCTCGATGAGACCGAGCGCGCTGAATTTCTCAAGGATCTGGGCCTGGAAGAGCCGGGGCTCAACCGCGTGATTCGCGCCGCCTATGAATTACTGGGCCTGCAGACCTATTTCACAGCCGGCGTCAAGGAAGTGCGCGCCTGGACTGTGCGACGCGGCAGTACCGCGCCGCAGGCGGCCGGTGTAATTCATACTGACTTCGAGCGCGGCTTCATTCGCGCCGAAGTCATCGGTTATCAGGACTTCCTGAGCTGTCGCGGCGAAGCGGGCGCGCGCGCCGAGGGCAAGATGCGGCGTGAGGGCAAGGAATACCTGGTGCGCGAGGGCGACGTCATGCACTTTCTGTTCAACGTCTGAGCGGCTCAACGCTTGACGATCGGTCGGCTCCCGGTCGCTGAGTTCTTGTCGGCCCGCACCGGCAGCGCCTGCAGTCTGGTGCGCAATACCAGCACCGTGCGCTTCAGATCTGGCAGCAACTCGCTCTCGCCGTCATCGTTTGCCGTGACATGTGGTGCGATCGCACAGCGGCAGTAGGTGCGGAAATACTCGAAATAGGCCTGCTCGTAGAGGCGCAGCGGATCGCCGAAGGCCGCGTGTACCAGCGCTGTCGTGCCCAGGTGCTCAACGCAGATCAGGCTCGCGACGCTGCGCACGTAGGTACCGTGCTCAGCGACCATGGCCTGGGTATAGCTTTGACCGCCATGAAAATGGGCGATCAGCTTGCGCCGCTGCCAACCACGCATTTCCTGACGGCTGAGGAATTCAAACAACGCTTTGCGATGCAGGAGCGAGAAACTCACGTTGAGCAGCGCCTGTGATTGCTGCTCCTGACGCGGCGCCTTGAGTACACGATCCATCAGTTGGGAATGTTCGAGTTCCCAACGACGATAGTCGCGCGGGTTGTCACACAGTCGGCTGGCGACCAGTTGCTCGCGCGCCGTGCCGTGGCGCGCCGCCATGCTGAGCCGTGTTTCCGCAGCGTCCATCAACGTGGACAAAGTCGGACCCGCGCTTTCCGGCAGCGTCAGTCGCAGCAGCCGCGAAAAAGTGTCGGCGATGCTTAGCTTTGCGGAAGATGCTGACAAGGTATGCTTAGCCCCTTGACCCATGGGCGAGCTGATCTGGCAGCCAATGGGTAGTCATGAAGTCTTGTTAAAGCGAATAGTGGCACGATTCGCGTCCACGCCCAAGAGGATTTGTGCCTTCCAGTCGACAGCCGGATCGATGAACATGCGCCTTGACGGCGGGCCGGGGCGCCGGGAGAATCCGCCCCCCTTCAGGGTGTTTGGCTAGGTAGCTCAGCTGGTTAGAGCGTGGCACTCATAATGCCGAGGTCGTGGGTTCGAGTCCCACCCTAGCCACCAATCATCACTTCCAGGGACCTCCACCGGCATCCAAGGATGCCCAATTAGCCACTAAATTCCCTATAAAACAAGGGATTCGGTGTCCAAAGTTGTCCAGGCGGATCTCTTGACAGCGACCTTCTGGCGGGGACTCAATTGGGGGCGTAGTCGATTTATCAGTGGATAAGATATCTGTACTTTCAACGACATACAGCAGCTATTCGGTGGCTACCCTAGTCACCAATTCGATCAAGCTGTTGCGCGCTCACAACGCGGGCTCGGTATTCCGACGCAGGGCCTGCGCCGCGGCCCACGCGGCGCCGATGAGCCCCGCGCGATCACCAAGCCGGCTGGGTGCGATGGCAATGGGTCGTGAAAAGAGGGCGGGGAGGGTGCGTTGGACCCGCTCATACAGCTCGGGGCGCACGCCGATGCTTCCTCCGAATACGATGAGCTCCAGGTCGAGAAGCGATTGCAGTGACACGACGGCGAGGGCCACCCAGTGCGCGGTCGTGTCGAGGACCGACGCCGCCACTTCGTCTCCCTGTTCCAGCAGCTTGAAAACGTCACGGACCGTAGCGGCCGCGGTTCCACCCTGACGCCGGTATCGATCCACGATGGCGAGCGAGCCCACCTCGAGCTCGAAGGCGCCACTGGCGGATGGGATCTGCGAACTCGGATTGCGCCCGATTGGCAGGTCGGCGATTTCCCCGGCCGAACCACACGCTCCCCGAAACAGCTTGTCATCGATGAGCAATCCGAGGCCTGTGCCGGTTCCGAGCGCCAGGAACGCCGCGTTGCGGCACCGGCTGGCGCACCCGAGTGCATGCTCGCCGAGCATGGCGAGATTCACGTCGTTCTCGAGCGCCACATCCGGTCCGAAGCGGCCACGCAGATAGCCGAGGACGTCGAAGTCCTCCAGTCCGGCGATGTTGGGTGTCAGGGAAACACGGCCTGTGAGCGGATCGATTGCGCCGGGAATTCCCACCATGACGTGACGCGTCTGCGAGACTTCGATCCCGACGGCGTGTGCCAGCTTGTCGGCGCAGGCGACGATCTGTGCGGCCACGTAGGCGGCGCCGCGTGCGTCGGTCGGCTCGGTCAATTCCGCCACGATCTGACCCTGCGCATCGGCCATTGCTGCGGCGAGCTTCGTGCCGCCCAGATCTGCCGCAAAACACAAGGCGGTTGCGCGCGTCATTGACGTGCGCTGAGCTGCGCGAGCGGCGGCAGAGGAAGCGCAGTCGCGAGCTCCGCTACCCCGAAGAATTCATTGTGGAGTCGGCTCAAGGCCACGGACAAGGCGCCCACGACGCCTGCGCGTCTGCCGAGGGTGCTGGTGCGAATCTCCGCTGGTCGCGGCGAGAGCTGCAACACCACGCGTGCAACTTTGTCTGCAAAATCCGCACGCGCCCCGACCGAGCCGCCCAGCACGACCAGCTGCGGATCCACTGTAGCGATGACCGTTGCGGCCGCAAGGCCAGTCAGTCGCGCCGTCTCATCGACCACATGCGCGGCGATCGGATCGCCGGCCTGCGCCCGCTCGAACACCTGTTGCTCCGAATCAACATCGGAACCGCCGGCCTCCCGGTATCGTCGTACGACACCGGTCGCGCCTATCTGGTACTCGAGACAGCCCTGCAGGCGAGACTCGGCTTGCAGCGGATCGCCGCCGATCGGCAGATATCCGATCTCACCAGCGGCGCCGTGCTCGCCGCGAACGAGCTGGCCGTTTACGTAGAGCCCCAATCCAACGCCGCTACCGAGCGCGAGGTAAGCAACGTTGTCGACATTTTGCGCGCAGCCGTGCCATATTTCCCCGAGCAACGCGAGATTGATATCGTTTTCAATGACGACCGGACTGCCGAGTTTCTCACCCAGCAGGGCCACTACATTGAGATGTCCAAGGCCCGTGATGTTGGGAGCCATCTCGATAGCACCGCTCTTGGGGTTCACCACTCCGGGAGTGGCTAGCACGATGGAGCGAATCCGGCTGGGGTGCGTGTGATTGTCACGCGCCAGTCGGTCAGAGAGCCGGGCGATCTGGTCGAGCGCCCAGGCTCCGCCGCGACTGTCGGTAGGTTCGTCGATCTCAGCGAGAACTCTGCCGGCAATGTCGGCGAGGACGACTGTCAGCCTTCTGGCTCCCAGGTCGATGCCCAGCACGTGACCGCCTTCTGGGCTCAATTCGTAAAGCACGGCGGTCCGTCCGACATTGCCGCTGGTTCGCCCCACCTGGCGAACCAGCCCCTGCTGCCCGAATGCGTCGATGACTTCCGACATCGTCTGTTTCGACAGGCCGGTGACCTTGGCGAGGTCCGCCCGCGAGATGGGGCTGCGGTGCAGCAGGGCTTCGAAAACGCTCCGTCGCGAAAGCTGGCGAGTCACGCTGGTTGACGGTGGGAAAGACACGGGCGTTTTCATTTGATTCGTCACCTCTCCGAACAATAATAGCCGTAATGACTACAAAATCCACTTATACTTGACTCATAGCTGTCGTCATGCGATATTTATTCGTCAATCGACCGAATAAATAGAGCGGTTAGGGGCACAGATGAGCGGGATCGGTCATCGGTGTGGGCAAGTGGGGTTCTCGACGACGCCATTTATCGTGGGCGACACCGGCTGTCCCTTGCAAAACGGAAAATATCCAACCTAGAGGCAATACCCGTGTCAAACCTACCTCGCAATCACCCCCTGTCAGTTGCAGTCTCCATGGCGTTGCTCGCTGCCGCGGCGAGTTCAGCCATAGCCGCCGAGCCTACGAGCGCCCCGCAGGACGTTCCGCCGACACCATCGACCGACCTGGAGGAGATCATGGTAGTCGGCGTGCGTCAGTCGCAGATACGCGCGATCGAATTGAAACGCCAGGCGGCCAGTATCCAGGACAGCATCTCAGCCGAGAGTATCGGCCAGTTGCCCGACGTGACGCTCACCGATGCCTTGCAACGCATCACCGGCGTGCAAATCAATCGTGACGCGGGGGTAGGCACGTCGGTAAGCGTACGCGGCTTGCCGCAGGTTGGCACGATGCTGAACGGTGAGGTATTCATCTCGCCGGATCAGATCGACTCGCAGCAACCCGACTTCACCACGCTGCCAGCCACGATGTTCAATCAGGTGGATGTCATCAAGTCGCCCACCGCGGCCCAGACCGAAACCGGCATCAGCGGTGCGCTCAATTTGCACACCTATCGGCCCTGGGATTTGCCGCACGGTTTCACCTATAGCTATAGCGCCGACGTGGAACGGGGCAGCGTTGCTCGCAAAACCGGCCCCGAGGTCAGCGGCCTGTTTTCCTACAACGCGGATGGTCGCTGGGGCCTGCAGGTCTCCGGCGATTTTTCCGACACCACGCGCAGTAAGTCCACGGAAGGACTCGATCAATATGGCGCCATACTCAATGGCGAGAACGCGACCAGCGCAGCAGCCTACAACGGATTTCTCGGCGCCTGGAACGGCGCGCCCTTGCCCTCGCAGATCGTGCAGAACCCGGACGGCAGTGTCGACGTAAACGGCGATGGCCAATCCAACGGTGTATTCATCGGTAGTCACAATTTCGCTCTGTCTGATATTTCGACGCAGCGCAAGCGCCAGGCCGCCAACGCGTCGTTCCAGATGGACTTCGGCAGCGGATTCAAGTTGACCAGCGATTACTTCTACGCACACCAGGATCAGCACGAACGCAACGTAGGTATACAGATCGATTCCGCCAACTGGCAGGGCGCGACTTTCGTGCCGTTGAGGTCGCGTAACACCGGCACCACCGCGCTCGGCCAGTACAATACGCCGCCGCCGGACCCGGATTGGGCAGGTTCGCAGATCTACACCACGCAGGTCTATCAGAAATGGCCGGGCGATGTGGAGTCGTACTCGGCGGGCATTCGCACGCAATCCACGGCGCAGAATTTCAATGTGCAACTGGATTACGACAACGGCGGCAACTTCACTGGAGGCTTGCGCGGAATTCGCGAGACTGCACGGCAGCAATACATCGAGACGGACACCAACATCTCGAATGCCGACGGCTGCCAGTGGGCTGACGACCGCACCGGGCTGCCCTGCGGCACTTTCGTCTATCCGGCCGAACTCGGCGGTAATCGCGTCTTCAATCCCAATGGCATCCCCCAGAACACTGTGCCGATTACCGTCGATTTCACGGGCCGCAACATGCTCGTCAGCATGCCCGCATCGCTCGCCAGCGCGTTTGCCGATCCCAATAGTTGGTCAATGAAGACGCTGGAATCCGCCGATGACTACGAACGGCAGACCGCCATCACGGCGTTGCGATTCGACGGCCATTACAAGGTGAACGATGGCTTCCATCTCGATTTTGGCGTGCGCAACAGCCTCCGCACCGCCACCAACGATGGGTTCACGCTGGTTGCCCCGGTTTATGCCGGCATGGGCGCCAGCGACCCGAACGGCTGTCTCGTGCGCTACGTTGCAGCCGACGTGGTCTTGGGCGGCAATGACTCAGGAACATGGTGTTCCGCAGGTAACGCCGAGGGGTTCTTCCGCGCCGGGCCGTTCTCGGCGCAGCCGCTGTCGCAGACCCCGGCGCCGCTCGCCAACAACTGGCGTGAGTACACGAATCTGCTCGGCTCAGGCATCAATTTTTGGGCCATCGATCCGCGTGCCCTGGACGATCCTGAAGCGTACTGGAAGTCGCTCCTGCCAGGTGCCAGAAGGCAGACGGCGCCGGGCGTCACCTGGGCAGTCTCGACGAAGGAGATTTCGAGTTACCTGCAGGGCAACTTCAAGGGCGAACTTGATGGCATGTCATACACTGCCAATGTAGGTGCGCGGTTTATTCGCACCAGTCTGAATGTTACCCAGGACAATGTCGGCGACCCAGGACAATACGGCACGGAGGCCGCTGTGACGGGCCAGGAGGTCACGCAGCGCAGCTACACAGATGTGCTGCCCGCGGCCAATTTTTCGCTGAACATGACGCCCAAGC
This sequence comes from uncultured Gammaproteobacteria bacterium, assembly GCA_963823235.1. Lineage (GTDB taxonomy): Bacteria > Pseudomonadota > Gammaproteobacteria > Steroidobacterales > Steroidobacteraceae > FEN-1191. Next base: position 107,574 of record CAWGKS010000009.1, read on the forward strand.
TTACGCTGCGCCTCGCTTACTCCAAGAACATGATGCCACTCGCCTTGAGCCAGTGGGGCGGAGGCCTGACGCTCAACTATTCGTCGTACCAGACTCCGCAGGGCCTGCAATTCCAGGTCTCGCAGGGCAACTCGTCCGGCAACCCGCATCTCGATCCATGGCGGTCCACGAACTACGGTGCGTCGCTCGAGTACTACCTCAATCCGACCAGCCTGATCAATCTCGAGCTGTTCAGGATCAACGTGCAGAGTTTCATCATAAGTGGCAGTACGCAAGCTTGCGGTCTGCCCGATGAGGACGGTGTGGTTCGCGATCCAAATCGTTGCGTTCAGATCATCCAGCCCTTGCAAGGCTCGGGCAACAGCATTCAGGGCGCCGAGTTCGACTATCGACAAGGCTTCACGTTCCTGCCCGGACTCCTGGCCAATACCGGCATGGAGTTCAATGTGACGTATGCGCCCAGCCACACCGGGGAAAGGGACCTGGCCGGGAACGAGATTCCCTTCCAGGACAACTCGACCGAATCGGGAAACCTGATCCTGTGGTACCAGAGCGCGCGATTCCAGACGCGCTTTGCCTACAACTATCGTTCGAAGCGGGCGGTAGAAGAAAGCGTGGGAGGCATTACTGGCCTGGAATTGTACGAGGCGCCGCAGAAGTACCTCGATGCATCAGTCGCATATAAGGTCAGCAAGTACGCCGAACTGTTCGTGAACGGCACCAACCTCACGAACGAATACCAACGCTACTACCTGGTCTGGCCCGACCAGCCGGGGCACGCTACCTTCTCCGAGCGCATGTTCACGGTCGGCGTCCGCGGGCAGTGGTGAACGGTGTGTTGGGAGCGGCTGACGTAACACAGAGCCCGGGCATACCCCCAGTCCGGAGGCGGCAATGGCGGCAATGGCGGCGACGGTGGCACTGGCGTGCACGTCGCTCGCCAGCGCCGAGAGCGCCTACGCACCCACTCGGGTCGATGGCGATGCCGGGTCCAACATCAGCATCGCGCATTGGCAGATTCAGTCCAGCGCCCAGGCGCAGCAGGGCGGCGCCGAGGTCTCCGCCGCCGGACTCTCGACCCTCGGCTGGTACACGGTGAGCGGCCGCGCGACGGTGATGGCGGGGCTGCTGGAGAACGGCAAGTACGACAACGTGTTCTACAGCGACAACCTGCGTGCGGTAGAGGAGCCCGATGCCGTCCAGCAACCTGTTCGTGATTCCGTGGTGGTATCGCAGCGAGTTCAATGTTGTCAAAGCAGCAACAGGAATGCGCACGCTTGCTGCGTATCAACGGCATCATCTTCGAGCGCAGATGTCTGGTTGAACGGGAACCTGGTCGCCGAACAGGCAGCCGTTGCCGGTGCCTATCCCGTACGTGAGATCGACGTGACACGCTGGGTGCACGCGGGCCTGAACACGCTCGCATTGCGCGTGCATCCGGCTGATCCGCGATCGAGCCTGTCGATTGGCTGGGTCGACTGGAATCCGACGCCACCGGACAACAACATGGGTCCATGGCGGGGCGTGGATATCGTGCGGACGGGGCCGGTCGAGATGCGATTTGCGCAGGTGACATCGGCGCTTTCGCTGCCCGATCTCGCGCGCGCCGCGCTGACCGTGAAAGTAGAGGCGCGAAACCTCGATGCGTCGGCACACGACGCCACGATCACGGGCATCGTGGCCGGCGTGTCGCTGCGGCGAACGATACACCTCGATCCCGGTCAGACGCAGACCGTGTCATTTTCCCCCAAGAGCGATCCGGGCCTCGATCTCGAGCATCCGCAGGTCTGGTGGCCGGTCGGCATGGGCACCCATCCGCTCTACACCTTGCAGATGGCGGCTGCCGTCGACGATGTGATCTCCGACCGGGCCAGCGCGACCTTCGGCATACGCAGCGTCAGCTCCCACCTCACCCAGCAGGGTTACCACCAGTTCGTCATCAACGGCCAGCCGGTGCTGATTCGCGGCGCGGGCTGGGCGCCGGACATGTTCCTGCGTGACGACCCCAAGCGCATGGAGACTGAGTTCAGTTACGTCGTGAACCTCGGGCTCAACACCATACGCAGCGAGGGCAAGCTGGAGGACGCGCGCTTCTACGAGCTCGCCGACCGCGACGGCATCATGATCCTCGCCGGCTGGGAGTGCTGCGACAAATGGGAATCGTGGGCCAAGACGGGCGGCGAGCCGTGGGACGCCGCTGACCTGCAGGTGGCAGCCGAATCGATGGCGAGCGAGGCGCGGCTGCTGCGCAATCACCCGTCCGTGATCGGATTCATGATCGGCAGCGACAACGCGCCGCCGCCAGCAGTCTCAAAGGTGTACGTCGATACCTTGCGTGCCGAAGACTGGCCGCTGCCGATCATCGCGGCGGCAGTGCCCCAGGCTACCGCCGAGACCGGTCCGTCCGGCATGAAGATGGACGGGCCCTACTCGTGGATTCCGCCGGCGTATTGGTATGCCGACAAGCTGGGTGGCGCCTTCGGATTCGACTCCGAAGTCAGCGCAGGCGCCTCTATTCCGCTGATGGACGACCTGACCCGCATGCTCTCGCCGCAGGAACTCGAGGCGCTGTGGAAATACCCGCAGGCGCGGCAGTATCACGCTTCAGCCGCGTGGTCGGTATTTGCGACCATCGAGCCGTTCGATACCGCGCTGTCGAGGCGCTACGGCCCACCCAAGAGCCTCGCGGACTACGTCGCCAAGTCTCAGCTCGACAACTACGACAACGCCCGAGCGCAATTCGAGGCGTTCAATGCGCACATGGATGCGGCCAAACCCTCGACCGGCGTCATCTACTGGATGCTCAACAACGCCTGGCCCTCGCTGCATTGGCATCTATACGACTATTACCTGAATCCGGCTGGCGCCTACTTCGGCGCCAAGCTCGGCCAACGAGCCGGTGCACATCCAGTACTCCTACGATACCGGCGCCATCGTGCTGGTCAATCACACGCTCAACAGCGAGCATGGATTGCAGGCGACCATCCGCGTACGCAACCTGGATGGCAGCGAGCGCTACCAGCGGCGCCTGCAGGATCTCGATCTCGCCGGCAACAGCGCGCGGGAATGGCGACGTTGCCGGCGCTGACGGGCTTGTCGCGCGTCTACTTCATCGAGCTTGAACTCACCTCCGCCGACGGCAAACCGATCAGTCGCAACGTCTATTGGCTCTCCACCCAGACCGACGAGCTCGACTGGGCACACTCGAACTGGTATCTCACGCCGGTGACGCGATACGCGGACTTGACCCCATTGCAGTCGTTGCCGACCGCGACGAGTGAGGTGCGGGCAACGATGCGGCACGAGGGAGCCGAGGACATCGCCACGGTCACGCTGACGGTACCGCCATCCTCCAAGGCCGTGGCGCTGTTCCAGCACGTGTCGATCAAGCAATCCGCGGGTGGCGAGCCGATGCTGCCGATCCTGTGGAGCGACAATGACGTCACGCTGTGGCCCGGCGAATCGCTCACCTTGACCGCGCGTTTCGCCAGCGCCAGGAGAGGCGACGCCGGTCGTCGAAGTGAGCGGATGGAACGTTCCGACGCACAGCGTCCCGCTCGCTGTCGAGAGCCGGACAGCCGCTTCACAGGAGAGCAATCTTGATCCGGCCGGGCCTGCGACGATGCACGCGTTAGTCCGGATCGATATCATCGGGACACCCCGGTTGGGGCGGTTTAGACGAGAGATCCTACATGCCTGCGGCACCTCACGTCGCGAAGTCAGCCCGCAAGTTTCACTTCATTTCCGGGCTGCCGCGCTCAGGCAGCACGCTCCTGGCCGCCATCCTCAACCAGAACCCGCGTTTTCGCGCGGGCATGACCAGCCCGCTTGCCGACATCATGGGGGTGGTGATCGCGGAGACGAGCAGCAAGAACGATTTTTCGTTCGACGTCTCCGACGAGCAGCGCGTCGCCATGCTGCGCGGCCTGGTCGAGAACTTCTACGCGGGACAAGCGGACGCCGGCGTCGTGTTCGACACCAGCCGGCTGTGGTGCAGCCGGATGCAGTTGCTCGGAGACGCTGTTTCCCGAGGCGAAGGTCATCGCGTGCGTTCGCCAGTTGTCCTGGGTGCTGGACAGCATGGAACGGCTGGTGCGCAGGCAGCCGGTCGGCGTCAGCAAGGTGTTCCGCTTCGACACCAACACCACGGTGTACTCGCGCGTCGAGGCGCTGACCGATCCGCGCGGCATGGTCGGGTTCGCCTTCCAGGCCACCAAGGATGCGTTCTACGGCCAATATGCCCCGGGGCACTTGCTGCTGCTGACCTACGAAAGCCTGGCGCGCAATCCGTCGGCGGCCATGCGCGCGGTCTACCAGTTCATCGGCGAACCCTGGTTCGAACATGACTTCGACAACATCTCCTACAACGCGGACGAGTTCGACGCACGGGTCGGCATGCCGGGCCTGCATACGGTGCGCCCGAAGGTGGAGCCGATCGAGCGCACGCCCATCCTGCCGCGCGAAATCTTCGGCCGCTTCGTGAACGAATCGTTCTGGATGGACCCGAAGAACAACATCAGCCAAGTGCCGGTCGTGTAGCATGGCCTCACAGTATCGAATGACAATGACATCTACGATGCACGCCGGAACCGCGGCAGAAGCCGATTTCTGGTTGCGGTCGTGTTCTTCGTGTTCTTCGTGATCTCTTTTCTCACAAATATCCTCGGGCCATTGATTCCCGACATCATCACCGGCTTCCACGTGTCGCTCACGATGGCCGCAATCCTGCCGTTCGCGTTTTTCATTGCGTACGGCGTGATGTCGATTCCTGCGGGCTTTGCGGTGCAGCGCTGGGGAGAGAAGACACTCATGGTCGCGTCCTTCATGGCGGCGACCCTCGGCGCGACAAGTTTCGCGGCCTTCCCCAGCTTATTCAATGGCCGTTACTTCGCTGTTTGTGATCGGGGCGGGGATGGCTGTATTGCAGGTTGCGATCAATCCGTTGTTGCGTGTGGCCGGAGGCGAGGAGCATTTTGCATTCAACTCAGCGTTCGCGCAGCTCATCTTCGGCGCCGCTTCCTTCTTGAGTCCTCTGGTCTACTCGGATCTCGTGAGGCACCTCGAGCCAGCGCATCGCGATCTCAAGGGCCTGTACGCAGTCCTGGGCAGCATTACAACGCCCGCGCTGCCGTGGGCATCAATCTATTGGATATTTGCCGTGGTCTCTGGCGCTTGCGTGGTGGTGATCGCATTGCTGCGCTTGCCCAAGGTGGAGCGTACGGCGGAGGAGTCGGCGGGCACGCTTTCCATGTACCGACAACTGCTGCGCAATCCATACGTCTGGCTGTATTTTCTCGCGATAATTGCCTATGTCGGTTGCGAGCAGGGCACAGCCGATTGGATGTCCCCGTTTCTCGAGCGCTATCACCATGTCGACCCTCACAAGGGAGGTGCGGATGCGGTGGCCTACTACTGGGGGCTTATGACCGCCGGTTGTCTCCTGGGGATGGGCTTGCTGAAGATCTTCGACAGTCGGCGCGTATTGATCGGATTTTCGCTCGGTGCGCTATGCATGCTGTCGTTGGCCCTGTTTGGCCCGGCCGAAGTATCCCGAGTGGCCTTTCCCAGCATTGGCTTCTTTGCCTCGATCATGTGGCCCACATTGGTTTCGCTCGGGCTGAACTCGGTACCCCAGCACCACGGCCCCTTCGCCGGTATTCTGTGCTCGGGGATCATGGGTGGTGCGCTCGTGCCCTTTGTTATCGGCTGGCTCGGGGATCTGTACGGCCTGCGAATCGGCATGCTGTTTCTATATCTCACGTTCGGGTTCGTCTTGAGCGTCGGCGTGTGGGCGCGACCGCTCATTCGCAATGCGACCAGGGGCGGCAGGAACGGCGCCTACGATTGAGTCTCATCGATGTGTAAATCCATTGCAAAGTTGACTGTCGCAATATTCGCGGCCACGGCGCGGATCGGCGGCGCTCAAGTGCCATCCGGCACTCAGGTTAATGAACCTCCGGCGGCAGTTGCCGTAGACGCTGCACGCTATGAAAGTGACCCCTATGAATTTGCGCCGGCAGACAGTGTTACCCATGTCATCCGACTGTTGCAAAGTGCCGACGGCGTTCGCTTTACCTGGCCACGAACGGTTACGCAATGGGACACTGCTTTGCTCGCTGTCCGCAGCTCGGGCGCAGAACAGGATCCCTGGGTTGAAGTGTCGGTCGGTGAATTCCGCATTCAACAGTACCTCGACACAAATGCGGTGGGTGTGCGCTGGTTGAACTTAAGCGGCTTGCGTGAGCAACTTGCCGGTGGCGCTGAAGTGATTGTTCGCACGCATGCGGTGACGCTCCAGGCCGAAACGGCCACACTACGCCTATTCGACAATCACCTCGACTTGCAACAACGTATCCTGGTGATTGCACCTCATCCCGATGATGCTGAAATTGCAGCGTTTGGCCTATATGCCGATCGGCAGGCCAGCGTGGTCACGGTGACCGCGGGCAATGCCGGCGACATGAACTATCGTGTCAGCGTCAGCGACCCTGCGGAGCATTACGCCCTCAAGGGCTATTTGCGTGCGGTCGATAGCGTGACTGTTCCGTGGCAGGGCAATATTCCTCCAGAGCGCACTGCCAATCTCGGTTACTTCGACGGGCAATTGGACGCGATGCATCGGGCACCCGGCCAGACCTTTCCAGAATTCTATGGTGCAAATACCGATGTGGCGCTCTATCGGCGCGCCAACTTGAGCAAACTGGTATCGAGCGCGCCCCGCAGTAACACCTGGCAACATCTGGTAGGCGATTTGGTGGAGGTGCTGCGCGAGGTGAACCCGGGAATTGTGGTAATGCCCGATCCGCGACTTGACACTCATCCGGATCATGAATTCACCAGCGTGGCCCTCGATCAGGCACTCGAGCAATGGCAAGGCAACCCGGTCTTTCTGCTCTACACCAATCATGTTGACAGCAACCGCTATCCCTACGGACCCGCGGGCACCGTGGTGTCGCTGCCGCCCGGCGAACGGCACCTCAGCATGCAGAAGATATATTCGCATCCCACCGCGCACGGCCTGCAAATCCGGAAATTGTTTGCCTTGGAGTCCATGCATGATCTACGACTGTCTCCGGATGAGCAGACCACATGCAGCTCGGTAACAATTGCGCACCGCCCAGATTATCCACGCATCGCGGAAGTAGATTATTTTCGGCGCGCACCGCGCGCCAACGAATTGTTTTACCTGTTCGATAAGACCGGCGTACGCGCGGCTATCAAGGAGTTCCTTGCGCACTACAATGCAGCTCCAGGCACGGAGCTGCCGCGCACCGTCGGGATTTCGCCGCAGCGCCCGTTCTAAAGATGTCGGCGCTCTCATCAGCCATCCTGTGGCGCCGTAGCGGCGGCGAGTTCTCTCGCGCCGCCGCGGACCACGTCGTGGCGCTGCTGTCACGCAAGCCGGATGCGGTCATCGCACTGCCCACAGGGCATACCCCGCTCGGGCTTTATGCCGAGTTGTTGACTCGAGCAGCCGCGCAACGGCTGGCGGCGACGCAAGCACGGTTTTTTAATCTGGATGACTACTTGGGCTTGAGCGTAGCTCACCCCTTGAGCTATGCGCGTTTCCTGAGAGAGCATTTCCTGATGCCGGCTGGCGTGTCGGAGGAACACATTCGACTGTTGCGGGGCGACGCCGTCGAGATCGAGGCGGAATGCCGCGATTACGAGGCGGATATTGCGGCAGCCGGCGGACTTGATTTGGCCATCCTGGGGCTGGGCACCAACGGGCACATCGGCTTCAATGAGCCCGGCAGCGATTGGTCAGCGCAGACGCATGTAGTCTCCTTGAGCCGCGAGACCCGCGCCACACATGTGGCGCAAACCCACGGCAGGTTTGCCGTTCCCGAGTACGGCATCACTGTCGGAATATCGACCATTCTCGCGGCACGAGAGGTATTGCTGTTGGTGGCCGGCAGCACCAAGGCGCGCGCGCTGGCCGCTTTGTGTCGCGGCATCCCGGATCCGCAGTGGCCGGTCACGGCTTTATTGAGGCATCGTGGTCTCACGGTTCTCGCCGAAGCGGAATTGCAGTCGCCAGCCACCGCCCTGGCAATAGATATCTCAATGGAAGAGCTGGGGCGCCGGGTATTGACTTAGTTCCTGGTTTTAAGGGGATACCACGGTGGCGGGCACCACGTCGCGTCGCGCTGCCTTGCGGTCTCTTGCATCCCAATAGCGCTTTAGTCAGTGACGACGCGCGGCATTCAAGGCGCGAAACAGCTTGGCCTTGATAAGCGGAGGCCCTGCGGAAGATCATCAAGTCACCTGATCTTGATCTGGTTCAGGTTCCGTTACATCGCTTCGCCGGGAATGTCCGCGGCCGTCCAGCCAAATCCACTCTTGCTGGGGGCATCAGTGGGGGGGGCACAAGCAATCTCGCAGTATAAAAAATCAATTATAATCAATATGATACGGAGATATCCCGGTGGCCACCCTAGCCACCAATAATATCAATAACTTACGGGATATGACCGCAACGCCCTTTCCCACTCACGGCCGGGTTGTCGTCGTAAGCGGTGGCGTCATCGGCACTTCGGTGGCTTACTACCTCGCGCTGATGGGCTGGCAGAACATTGTGTTGCTCGAACGAGATAGGCTCACTTTCGGCACTACCTGGCATGCCGCCGGGCTGGTGGTCACTTATGGGTCGGCCTCGGAATGTTCGACCGCGATGTGCAGGTAACGCCGCTCGCCGCATCGTAATGCGGCGTCGATGATCCGCGAGTCCGAGGCCGGGCCCGTGCCGGCGTGACGTTGCTGGCAGCCGTGCTTGCCTCGCGAGTCCGTAAACGATTAACTAACGCGCATGCCCTTCGTATCGGACGGAACGCAGCGGAACGACTACGACGTCGTCGTGGTCGGATCCGGAGCCGCGGGCGGTCAGTCGGCCTATACCCTGTGCATGGACGGTGCAAAGGTCCTGATGCTTGAGGCCGGGCGCAAGTATGTGCCTGAGGCTGAAACCCCCATGTTTCAGACACCGGATCTGGCACCGCTCGGAGCAGTGGGCACACCGGACAAGCCGTTCGGCTTTTACGATGCAACGGTAGACGGTGGCTGGCAGGTGCCCGGCGAACCCTATGCACGCGCCAGCGAGGAAGACGCTGGCCGGTTCGAATGGTGGCGAGCGCGCATGCTGGGCGGGCGTACCAATCACTGGGGCCGCATTTCCCTGCGCAACGGCCACTATGATTTCAAGCCGCATAGTCGCGACGGACTCGGATTCGACTGGCCCATCGGTTATGAGGACATCGCCCCGTATTACGACAAGGTCGAATTGCTGATTGGCGTCTACGGCTCCAACGAGGGCCTGGAAAATACGCCGGATTCTTCGCCCGGCTGCCTGTTGCCGCCGCCCAAGCCGCTGGTCAGCGATCTGCTGGTCGCGCAACGTGCCAGGCGTCTGGGCATTCCGGTGATACCAGGCCATCGGGCCGTGCTCACCCAGCCGCTTGATTTCGCCCATACACCGGCTCGGTTGCATCCCGGCAATGTGAACGCGCAAAGGATCCTCGCAGCGGATATGCGCAACCGCTCGGCCTGCATCTGGGCGACACCGTGCGGGCGCGGCTGCGCCATCCGCGCAAATTATCAGTCCACCACCGTGCATCTGCCCCCGGCGCTCGCCAGCGGCAATCTCGATATCAGAACCGATGCGATGGTTTACGAGGTGACCCTGCGGCGTGATGGTCGCGCCAGAGGCGTGAGCTTTGTCGACCGGACTACCGGCAAGCAGCGGCATGTCAGCGCAAGAGTGGTGATCCTCGCAGCCAGTGCCTGCGAGTCGGTCCGGATTCTGCTCAACTCCAGCAGCACGCAGTTTCCGCATGGACTGGCAAACTCCAGCGGCAAAGTGGGGCGCTACCTGATGGACACAGTCGGAAGCGGTCTGAGCGGGCAGATTCCGCTGCTCGAGAGCCTGCCGCCGCTCAATGAGGATGCCGCGGGCGGGGATCAGATGTATGTTCCGTGGTGGCTCTATCAGGAGCAGCACGCCGGCAAGCTGGGGTTCGCTCGCGGCTACCACATCGAATTCGGCGGTGGCAGGCAGATGCCAGGCCATGGCACCGGGGCGGGCATGGAATGGCTCACCGGCGGTAGCTTCGGGGCGAAGTTCAAGCAGGATGTGCGCCGCTACTACGGTTCTTTTGTGCGTTTCGACGGGCGCGGCGAGATGATTCCCAATGACCGGTCATTCTGCGAGCTCGATCCAGGTCTCAAGGACAAGTGGGGGATCCCGGTGCTGCGCTTTCACTGGGACTGGTCGGAGCACGAGCGACGGCAGGCCGCGCACATGCAGAAGACCTTCGCGGCCATCATCGAGGCCATGGGCGGTCGCACGCATGGTGCGCCTCAGGCCGACGGCGCCCGGGCAATCGCGCCCGGCGGTTCGATCATTCACGAGGTTGGCGGTGCGATCATGGGCGCCGATTCCAGGACATCGGTCACCAACCAGTGGTGCCAGACCTGGGATGTCAAGAACCTGTTCGTGACTGATGGCGCCGTGTTCGCTTCCAACGCTGACAAGAATCCAACGCTGACGATCATGGCCGTGGCCTGGCGTGCGGCCGACCATATACTCGAGCGCATGCGGCACAAGGAGCTGTGATGGACCGGCGCACGACCATCAAGTGGGTGCTGGCAGCCAGCGCCGTCTGGCCGTTGGCCAAAGCGGGTGGTGCTCATGCCGCTGCGCCGTCTTCGGCGCGGGGCTACGGGACAGACCCGAACCTGCTGAAGACCTATAGTCCCGGCGAGCTTTGGCCGCTGACGCTGACGACGCAACAGCGACGCCTCGCTGGAATCCTGGCAGACATCTTGATTCCCGCCGATGAGCACTCACCAAGTGCCTCGGCCGTAGGCGTGGTCGAGTTCATCGATGAATGGGTGAGCGCGCCTTATCCCGTGCACCAACGCGACCGGACGACCGTGGTAGATGGCTTCGCCTGGTTGGACGCCGAGGCCGCACGACGATCGGGTAGCAGGTTTGCAGACCTTGACGCGACCGATCGACACGGGATTTGCGCAGCCATTTGCGACGAGTCGCGCGCCGCCGCCGAACTGCGCACTGCTGCGCGCTTTTTTTCGGTCTTTCGCGATTTGACGGCCGGCGCGTTCTACTCCACGCCCGCCGGTCGCAAGGATCTCAATTATATTGGCAACGTGCCGCTCGCACGCTTTGACGGGCCGCCGCCGGCGCTGCTGAAAAGTCTGGGCCTGTAGCGAGCCGATTCCAGGCCTGAGGTGTACTATGCATAAAACACATTGGTACAAAGTGCTGCTCGCATCCGCATGCTGGGCGATGGTGTTGGCGATGCCGGCACCGACCGAGGCGGCCTCGCCGCAATGGCAAGCGCTGCTGGAAGACCACAGCGCCTCTGCGTGGCGGGGCTGGACGGCGCCCGGCCTGCCTGCGGGCTGGCACGTTGCCGGCGGGATGCTCTCCAAGGAAGGTCCGGTCGACGATCTGGTTACGAACCAGAGTTATGGGGATTTCGAACTGGAACTCGAGTGGAAGATCGGCAGGGGCGGGAACAGCGGCATCCTTTACCGCGTTACGCATGATTACGACCATGTTTACTGGAGCGGCCCGGAATACCAGTTGCTCGATGACGCGAACGCACCAGATGGCCGCAATCGGCTCACCTCGGCCGCGGCGGCCTATGCGCTCTACGAAGCGCCGGCCGGGATCGTGATGCCCTTCGATCACTGGAACCGCACGCGGCTGGTGGTGAAGGGTGCGCACGTCGAGCATTGGCTCAACGGCCGCAAGGTTGTCGAGTATGAGTTGCAGAGCGCAGATTGGAGCAGCAAGGTCGCCTCGAGCAAATTTGCCGCTTACCCCAGGTATGGGCTGGCGACCACGGGTTTGATCGCCTTGCAGGGCGATCACCCCGGAGCGCTGGCCATTCGCCGGCTGCGTATTCGCGAACTTCAATGACGGCCACTTCCATGTGCCCGACTCCCATGAGCTGCAATCCTTCGCTCGTTGACGGCGGGTAGTGACAGCGGCGACGCGGGACAATTAGTCGCCTGGCGCAACTTTCGCGCCGCCGCGCTCTGTATCCGCGTCGCGTCGCCCAGGGCGCGGCGTGCGTTTGTCGGATTTTCCAGGCAGCGCGCCGCTCGCGCCCGGATCCGCCTGCCGCCGTGCGCCGCTGCGACGGTCTATCGCGTAGCGGTACGGACAGGAACTCGTCAGCGCACTGCACCCCGATACGGCGAATGGCAGGTGATCGATGCGAATCCAGCGCTCCAGTGTGGACGCCCGCGCACTCAGACGCGGCGGTTCGTCGATAGCATGCCGTCCGCGCCGTTGACCCTCTACCGTCACGAATTGATTGCGTATGGCAAAGCGCGTCAACTCCGCAACGTTGTGCAGTTTCAGCTTCTGCATGACGTTGGCGCGATGCTTCTCGATGGTCTTCACGCTAAGGCCAAGGTCCACCGCCATCCGCTTGTTACAGTGCCCGATCGCAATCATGGTTAATACCGCGCTCTCCCGGTCGGTGATGCCGATGCTGGACTTTGATCCACTATGCCGTTCACGGTGCCCGCGGCCGGCAACCAGCGCGGCAATACGGGGCGAGAGGTGCCGCTCACCGGCCAGGACAGATCTGATCCCGTAAAGAAAATCTGATCGTGAGGCGTTCTTTAGAATGTAGCCGCGCACTCCCTGTGCGAGCGCCGCGCGGACCGGCGCCGGCGCGTCCACGCTGGTAAGCACGATGACCTGCGTCAGCTGGTGTTCACCGCGCAATAAAGCAAATCCCGCCGCGCCGCTTGAGTCGGGTCGGTCAAAGTCGGCCAGCACCATGTCTGGTGCAAGGCCGGCAACGACTCGCGCGCCCTCTCGGAAACTGCCGGCTATGCCGACAATGTTGAACTCCGTGCCCTGCCGGAACAGATCTAGCAGCGTCGCAATCAATTCGGGGGGCTGATTTACCATAACGACGCGGATCCACTCAGCTGCCGCTCGCTCTTCCGTTGCCATTTCCAGACTCCCTGGTGACCTCGGGTGCGCCTTCATCACGCGCCCATATCAGTGAATTTAGCGACTCGCAGAATATTGCGCATCAGGATTAACACTGATGCCACAGTGCCGCACGGCAGGGAATTGGGGGTAGCAAACGCCGGTATTCAAGCTACCGCTCGTAAGTCTTATTTTCGCCGACAGAATTTTCACATTGATCGATTTCGAATTCTGTCAAGGAGACTTACATGATCGCCAGGGGTTGGTGCAAGTTGATAGGGGGGGCGCCGAGCCAGGGGGCAGGGCGCCTAGTTGCGCGCGGTGCGGTGTTGGTAGCTGCCATGCTCGTCGCTGGTTCAGCCTGGGCTGGCGCTGGTTGGGGTGACAGCACCAACATCGCTCCGGATCCAGGTATTTCCGCCACGGATTCCACGGGTGCGATGAAAGTCCGCACGTACTACGCGAACAGTCCACAGGGCATTCAGCTCGATGCGCTGACTGGCCTGCCGACCCGCGACACGGGAACGGCATTGCGCAAGTTCGTCGACGCGCTGCCCGGACTCGGTGCACCGGCCTTCTCGGGCTTTCCCGGAAACCTCACTGACGGTACCTACATCCCGGTCGCGGCCGGCGATACCGTTACCTACCCGGGCTCGGTGTATTACGAGATCGCGGTCGTCGAATTCACGCAACGCATGCACTCGGACCTCGCCAAGGCCACGACCCTGCGCGGCTATGTACAGATCGACCCGGTCGCGACCGACGCCCATGCCGGCATCACCGGCAACGGCGGTATCAGCCCGGCTGGGTCCAAGGCAATCGCGCTTTTCCAGCTGGACGGCATCACACCCGTCCTGATCTCGCGGCCAAGCACGCGGCCAGCGGCCGTCAACGGTTTTGAGCAGGTGCAGGCCTATGCGGTCGACAAAGCCGCTTACCTCGGCCCGACCATCGTGGCGTTGCATGGCACACCGACGCGCGTAAAGTTCTACAACGCGCTTCCCGCCGGCCATGGCTTCGGTGACGCCACCGGATGGCATCGCCAGGGGGATCTCTTCATTCCCGTCGACCATACCCTGTTTGGCGGCGGCGATGGCCAGACCCAGGCCGGGTACAAGGATCTGTTGTGTGGAGATGTGCTGGCGGGTCCAAACAACGCCGGCGATCCCACGCTCAGCGCCTGCGCCGGTGGCATGAATGCCGACGGCACGACTACGCCGCTTGGCTACGTCCACGTGCCCAAGTTCGAGTACTACACCGAGAACCGCGAAGAGTTGCATCTGCACGGTGGCGACAACCCCTGGATCTCCGATGGGCATCCGCACCAGTGGATTACTCCGGCCGCCGATGAGTTGAACGCCGCCGAAGCGCAGAACTACAGGCGCGGCGACATCGCGTACAACGTCCCTGACATGCCTAACCCCGGTCCGGGTGCCGTGACCTATTACTGGCCCAATGGCCAGTCCGGCCGCCTGCTGTTCTATCACGACCACGCTACCGGTCTCACGCGGCTGAACGTCTACGCTGGCACCGCGGCGGGATACCTGCTGGCCGATCCGAGCGAGCGTGCCATCAACAGCCTGGTGGGCGGTGATACGCATGAAATCCCGCTGGTCATCCAGGACAAGACCTTCGTGCCGAAGGACATTGCCACTGAAGACGCCAAGTGGGATGCAACCCGCTGGGGCCAGGAGGGCGACCTGTGGTTCCCCCACGTGTACGAAACCAACCAGGATCCGCTCTCAGCCGATGCCACCAACCCGGTTGGCCGCTGGGATGGCGCCTCGTTCTTCTGGCCGGTGTTTCCGCAGAACTATGCAACACCGTCCGGTGAGTACGGCAACGTCTCGACTACGCCCGAGTCCTTTATGGACACGCCGATCGTCAACGGCATGGCCTATCCGACGATGACCGTCAGCCCCAGTGCCTATCGTTTCCGCATCCTCGGTGTCGGCAATGATCGCATGCTGAACCTGAGCCTGTTTGTTGCGGCCAACGTCGCGGGCACACCGGTTCCGAACTCCGAAGTGAAGATGGTGCCGTTCAACAGCCCGAACGGCGCGACCCAGGTCACCTACACCTGTCCGGACGGCGTCTCCGCCGGACAGACCGTGGGTACCATCAATGCCAACGGCACGATCATGAAGGCGGGCTACACCGAGTCTGGTCCGAACAATGCCGGCATCACGCAATACAACGTCTCTTTCCCCTGCGCCGGCGGCCTCACCGGCACCGGCTGGGGTCAGGCCGACAATCGTCCGGGCGGCGTGCCCGATCCGGCCACCGTCGGTCCGGATATGATCCGCATCGGCAATGAAGGCGGCCTGTTCCAACAGGCGGTCGTGATTCCGGCGACGCCGATCGACTATGAGTACAACAAGCGTTCAGTAACCGTGCTGAACGTACTCGAGCGCGGCCTATGGCTCGGCCCTGCCGAGCGCGCCGATGTCGTCATTGATTTCTCGCAGTACGCCGGCAAGACGCTGATCCTGTACAACGATTCCGGCGCACCGGTACCTGCCGGCGATCCGCGCATCGATTACTACACCGGCAGTGGTGACCAGACTGGCGCAGGTGGCGCGCCCGACACGATGGCCGGTTATGGGCCCAACACGCGCACCATCATGCAGATCAAGGTAACGGGCGCGGTTAATGGCACGCCGCTCAACCTGGCAACCGTCAATACGCAGTTGCTGGCGGACTACGTCGCGACCCAGCCCAGGCCAGTCGTGCCGACGCCTGAGTACGCACCGATGGGCGGCGTCATGGGCTTTGCCACGACCGCACCGCTCGAGCATATCTACACCGGCTCGATCTACCTGAACAAGTACAATGCACTGACGTTCCCGGCCGCCGCGGACGTGTTCAATTACACGCCGGCGCCAGTCTGCAGTACGACCGCGTCCTGCCTTACGGCCCTGACCAATATCCGCAAGGGCGCCAACAATGGCATGGTGCAGTCCGTGGTGGGCAGTCCGGTCAGCGCCTATGTCGAGAGCAAGGCCATACAGGAGCTGTTTGAGGCCGACTATGGCCGCATGAACGCAACCCTGGGCGTCGAGCTGCCGTTTACCAACGTGACTATCCAGACCACGATTCCACTCGCCTACGTCGATCCCACGACGGAAACGATCGCCAACGGCGAAACCCAGTTCTGGAAGATCACGCATAACGGTGTCGATACGCATCCGGTGCACTTCCACTTCATCAACGTGCAGGTGATTAACCGCGTGGGCTGGGATGGCACGATCAAGGCGATCCCCGCTGACGAAGCGGGCTGGAAGGAAACGGTCAAGATGCACCCACTCGAGGACGTCATCGTCGCGGTACGCGCCAAGACTGCACCCCCGACTCCGTTCGGCATGCCGCACAGCTATCGTCAGCCGGCGCCGAACCAGCTGCCGACCGACAATCATGGCATTACGCAGATCGATGCGGCCACGGGTCTTGCGCCGACGGTGCCGTATACCAATGCCGCCGTCGATTACGGTTCCGAGTATGTCTGGCACTGCCATATTCTCGGTCACGAAGAGAACGACTTCATGCGTCCGTTTATCTTCAAGGCCAGGGAAGTACTGGCGCCGACATTCACGGTTACCGGTGCCGCTGCGGGCGTGCCAGGTGTCGCCGTGACCTGGACGGATCCGACCCCGGTTCCGGCCTTGCTCAGCGCGTATGACCCGATCAGCAATCCGAGCGGCTTCCTCGGTAACCCGAACAACGAGATTGGCTTCCGCGTCGAGCGCTCTCCCGGCAATGTCGCGGTGACGGCGACTACATTCGCGTCGGTGCCGAACGGGCTGCAGACGATCAATGTGATCACCAAGGCCGTCAATGCGCGGGCGAATGCGACGACGTTCACCGATACCTCGGTGGCGAGCGCCGCCGCGCCGGCCGCTCCAGGCGTGCCGACGGCTGCAACCGCCACCGCTACTACGGTGACGCTGACCTTCCCGGCCAAGCCCACGGGTGTGAGTAGCTACCTGGTCTACCGGAATGGGACGCTCGTGACGCCAACCGCGATCACAACGGCGACGTGGACCGATACAGGCTTGCTGCCTGGCACGGCGTATATCTACACGCTCGCCGCGGTTGCAACGGGCACACCGACCACCTACACCTACCGCGTCGCGGCAGTCACGGCGGCAGGCGACACCCTGTCGACCAACGTCGCGACCGCGAGCGTCACACCCGCGAACAGTGTTCAGGGTGCTGCGCGCACGGTCGTTACCGTGCCGGCCGTGCCGACTGCACTGACCTTTACAGCCATCACGGCCACTGGGGCAACTGGCAGCTGGCCGGCCGTGACCGGTGCTGCGAGTTACCAGCTGCATCGCGGTGCGGCGGTTGCGGGTCCGTGGACGCTGCTCGGGCTCTCGGCCACGAACAGCCAGGCGGTCGCAGGCCTGACCGCCAACACGACCTACTACTTCCAGGTCGACGCGATCAACGCCAGCGGTGCGAGCGCCTTCGGGCCGACCCCCGCCGTGTCCTTGCTGACCCTACCGAATGCTCCGGGCACTCCGGTCGTGGGTACGATCACCGCGTCGAGCGTGGCCCTGTCCTGGGCGGCTTCGGTGGGTGGTGCAGCGACCTACACGGTGCAGTACAGCACCAACGGGTTCACCACGTTCACCAGCACGGCAGGGTCCGCGACTACTTCCGCGACCGTCACGGCTCTGGCGGGCTCGACCCCGTACTCGTTCCGCGTGGTTGCCAGCAATGCCACGGGCAGCAGCGTGCCGTCGGGTAGCGTCAATGCGACGACGCTCCCTGGAATTCCGCTCGCGCCCACGGGGCTGGTGTTCTCGAACGTAACAGCCACCACGCTCACGGCGAGCTGGACGGCGTCCGCCGGCGCGACAAGCTATGACGTATCCGTCAATGGCGGCCCGGTCGTCAACATCGCGGCGTTGACGGATGCCCTCACGGGCCTGACCGGCAACACGGCGTACGCGCTCAGCATCCAGGCGCGCAATGTTTCCGGGGTGAGCGTGGGTGCTCTCACTGGCAGCCAGCTTACTTTGCCGGCTGCGCCGGGCGCTCCGGTCGTGGGCACCATCACCTCCTCGAGCGTGGCCCTGTCCTGGGCGGCTTCAGTGGGTGGTGCAGCGACCTACACGGTGCAGTACAGCACCGACGGGTTCACGACCTTCACGAGCACGGGGGCATCGGCCGGCACGACGGCGACAGTGGCGGGTCTTACAGCAGCGACGCCGTACTCCTTCCGAGTAGTGGCCGCCAACGCCACGGGCAACAGCGTAGCTTCGGGTAGCGTCAATGCGACGACACTCGCCGGCGGTTTGGCCGCGCCGCCTGCGCCGACCCTCGGTACTGTGACGACGACCAACGTAAGACTGAGCTGGACGGCGATTCCGGGTGCGACGAGCTACAGCCTCTATCGCAACGGCGTGTCGGTCTGGACCGGTACGGCAACGACACGTAACCAGGGCGGCCAGCAGGCGGGCAACACCTACAGCTTCACGCTGACGGTGACTACCGCTGCAGGTACTTCGCAGCAATCGGCGGTGACCCTGGTGACTACAGTGCCGGCCCGCCCGGCAACACCGACGGTGTCGACCGCGGGTAACACTGCGGCCAATCACCTGCTCACCGTTACGGTTCCCGCCAAGCCGGCGACCGCGACGGCAGTGATTACCTACACGATTCGGTACCAGTACCGGGCGACAGGAGGCATTCCCTGGGGAGCGGTCACGGTGATCAGCACGGGGATCACGGCCACTGCGGCCCCGCAGGCAATCGCGCTGAACATGCCGGGTGCGGGCAGGTACCGCTTCAGCCTGGTAGCGGTCGACGCGGGCGGTTCGTCCACCGCGAGCGGTAACAGCGGCACGGCGATATCGCTGTAGGTCGCTGCAGCAGCGCCGGCGTCAGTCCAGTACTGACGCCGGCGTCGCCAGTAGAGGAGATCGCAATTGTTCGCAAGGAAAGCAATGATGAATCGGGCATGGACCTGGCTGATGCTCGCGGCGCTGATGTCGGCAGGCGCGCTGGCGGACGACGCGTCGCCATTCAAGAACAGGAAGGAGCAGGAAAGCTACGCCATCGGTGCGCAGACCGGGCGCACGCTGAAGAAGGACAACGTCGACATCGATGCCGGCATGCTGATCCGCGGACTGAAGGACGGTTTGGGCGGTGAGAAGTTGCTGCTCAGCGAAAATGAGCTGCGTGCGGTGATGAGCAGTGTGCAGCAGGAGCTGCACAAGAATATGGTGCTCAATCGACGTGCCCTGGGCGAGAAAAATAGAGAAGAGGGCGCGCAGTTTCTGGCCGGGAATGGCAGGAAAGACGAGGTTGCGACCACCGCAACGGGTCTGCAGTACCAGATCCTCAAAGCAGGCAATGGCCGCAAGCCCATGCTCAACAATTCGGTCCTGGTCAACTATCGCGGGACGCTGCTCAACGGCTACGAGTTCGACGCTTCACCCGCTGGCAAGCCAGCGCTGTGGGTGGTGGCACAGACCATTGCAGGCCTGAAGGAAGCGCTGCAGTTGATGTCAGAAGGATCAAAGTTGCAGGTTGTGGTGCCAGCCAACCTGGCCTATGGCGATCGCGGCACGGGCGTTGACGTCGGCCCCAACCAGGTGCTGCGCTTCGATATCGAGCTGGTTGGAATCAAGTGACGGGTAGGCTGTAAGTGCGCCAGTTCAATGCCTTAAGTGTAGTGATACGCTGGCTGCAGCAGGCGGCGCTGCTGGCGCTGCTGGCGATGCCCGTCGCCGCACCGGCAGGCCCGGCCGGTGACATTGAGGCGGGCCGGCGCATCTATGCGCAGGGCATCCTGCCCGATGGCAGTCCGCTGACCGGGAAGCGCTGGGACAACCTGGTGGTGTCCGGGGCGCAGGCCGCCTGCGCCACGTGTCATCGCTCGAGCGGCATGGGCAGCGTGGAAGGAGACATCCAGGTGCCGCCGGTCACGGGCAACGCATTGTTTGGAACTGGCGACAAAGTCATAGCCACCATGGACCCGCGGTCCGGAAAATCCTTCAACATCGCCCACGAGCCCTATGACGAGCCGTTCGTTGCCCGAGTCCTGCGCAGTGGCCGGCGCGGCGACGGACCGCCCATGAATGTGCTGATGCCGCGCTACGAACTGGCCGACGCCGACATGGGAGCGCTCATTGCCTATCTGCGCCAGCTGTCGAGCAGCTGGTCGCCCGGTGTCACGCCGGAGCTGATCCGCTTTGCCACCGTCATCACGCCTGACGTGAGCGCGGAGCGGCGTACCGTGTTCATGGACATGGTGCGCAAGATCGTCGCGCAGAAGAACGGCAGCACCAAGGTGGCCGGGCACGGCACTCGGCATCACATGACTTCGGCCGCGGAGCTCGTGCTCGGCACGGAACGGCGTTGGTCGGTTGATTTCTGGGAACTGCGCGGTCCGTCGCCGACCTGGGCGCGGCAGCTCGATGAACTGTATGCACGGCAGCCGGTATTCGCACTGGTGTCGGGCCTGGGCGGTGAGCAGTGGGGTCCGGTTGACACTTTTTGCGATCGCCAGGCGCTGCCCTGCTGGTTTCCCAGTGTCGATCCGCCGACTGGGGCCGCGCCGAAGTACAGCATCTATTTCAGTGAGGGAGTTGCGCTCGAGGCCAGGGTGCTCGCCGCACGTCTGCGCGCGCCCGGCGCGCGTGCCCCCCGGCGCGTAGTGCAGATCTTTCGCGACGAAGCGGTTGGTCGCAGTGCCGCCACGGCGCTGGCGGCCGCGCTGGACTCTTCCGGGATCGTGGTGCAGGACCGCCCGCTGGCGGGCCATGGCGCCGCCGCGGCGCTTGCGGGTTCACTGCGGGACCTGAACGCCGATGATGCCATCATGTTCTGGCTGGACCCGGCGGATCTCGCCTCGCTCGCGACCCTGTCGGCGCCTGCTGCAGCGACTTACTTTTCCCGAGAGCTGGCCGGGACCGATCAAATGGCGATACCGGCGAGCTGGCTGCCCGTGGCCCGCGTTGTCTACCTGTATGAACTGCCTGATCGCCGCGCTGCCAATCTGGCGTATTTCAACGCCTGGATTAACCAGCGGCATGTGCCCCTGGTCGACGAGGCAATGCAGTCGGAAGTATATTTTTCCTTCGCGTTTCTGACGGACACAGTTGCCGAGATGCTCGACAACATGTATCGCGATTACCTGATCGAGCGCGCCGAGAACATGATCAGTCGCCGGGAAGGCAGCAAGGCCGAGGCCGAGTACTACAGCAGTACACAGAGCCATGTGCGCACACATGCCGGCGGTACCGACGCAGCCACCGCCGCGCCCGCCGATTCCACGTTGTCCCCTGGCCTGCGCGCGCAGCGGCTGGCCGGCAGCGCCTTTGGAAAACGGGCGGGCACTTCTTACTATCCACACCTGACGCTGGGCCCGGGGCAGCGGTTTGCCTCCAAGGGCGGCTACATTGCCCGCTTCGCCGAGGGCGGTGTGCTGCTTGCCGATGGCGAGTGGAGGGTTCCATGAATTGCCCTGCTTTTGCCATGCAGGTCCTGATTTGATTCTGTACCGGAGATATCACATGAAGAAATACCTACCTGTAACCCTGGTCGCGGTCAGCGCAATCCTGGCTGTCGCTGGTCTCGTGCGCGCGGACAACGCCGTGTACTCCTGCACGGACGCGAACGGCGTTGAGTCACTCACTAACGTGCCGAATGCTGGCAACTGCAAGCAGTTGTTCAGCTACACGCCGCCCGCGCCGGCGGCAATCGCAGCGCCCATGGTGCCCGTCGCACCCGCGGCGCCGGCCCGCGACGACAGTAACTCCGCGATCGGCAGCGCGGCGGCCGTGCCAGCCGCCGCCCCGGTTGATCGGGTGAGCCGCAAGCCGGCGCTGGTCAATGGTCAACCACCGATCGTGCAGCCGCGCACGCCGCTGGAGCAGCTTCTGGCGCAGCGTCGCGCGGCCGCCATTGAGCAGACGCGCGTCGCCTACAGCTCGGAAATGCCGCCGGCGGGGATGAACCGGGCCGTCAACCGGCGCTACCTGATGACCAATCGCGCCGCCTACCAGAAAGCCATCGGCGTCATGCAGGACTGACGATCAGTTGCCGCGATCTGCAGGGTCACCTTCGGCTTCGTTGACCGTGAAGGTCACGGGTACCAGCGCGCCGCTGGCGAATCGCAGGGTTCCGCTGACGCTCTGGCCGGCGACGAGCGCATGCCGGGCCTCGATGAAGGCGAAGAAATAGCTGTCTACTGACAGCTTGAGCTCGCCCTGTGCGGGGACCGGGATAGCTGCTACCGAGCGCATCTTCCGGCCCGCATCGGTCAGTGTCGCCGCCCGCAGGACCACGCTGCCCGCGTCCGGTGAACGGACCTCCACCAGCGCGTCGGCCTTGCCTGGATTCGCAATGGTCGCGAACGCCCAGGTCTCGAACTGTCCCTGCGGAGCGGCGTGGATCCACGCGCGCTCGACTCGAATCGCCGGGCTGGTCGTTGGCGAGTCCTGCGCCGATGATCCCATCGGCGCAGACATACAGGCGGTCAATGTCAGCAGCAATCCTGCGTTGACGACTCTCATAAGCGGCTCCTGGGAAGCGACCTGGCTGGACACAAGAATACCCAACGGCATGGGTGGCGTGGCCGCTGAATTGCCGCTCCGTTCCAGCGCCTTGTCCAGAGTGTAGCGCGTTGAGAAAGGCGGCGGCGGAATCAGGATTGCCGGGCCAGTCGCCATTCACCGCGACAGTCTGTTGAACAGATTTACCCTGTGCTTTACATTCCTCGCACATAATGCCGGGCTCGAGGGCTCCAGTCCCACCCGGGCCAGGAATAGTATCAAGGGAATCTGTGCAATGACCTCAATGCCCTTTCCCACTCATGCCCGCGTCGTCGTCGTCGGTGGTGGCATCATCGGCACCTCGGTGGCATACCACCTGGCGCTGATGGGCTGGAAGGACATTGTGCTGCTCGAACGCGACCGGCTCACTTCCGGCACCACCTGGCATGCCGCCGGCCTGATGGTCACCTTTGGGTCGACCTCGGAGACTTCGACCGAGATGCGCAAGTACAGCCGCGATCTTTATCAGCGCCTGGAGGCGGAAACCGGCCAGGCAACGGGCTTCGCGCCGATCGGTTTCATCGAAGTCGCGGCCGACAAAGATCGCCTCGAGGAATACCGCCGCGTCGCCACGTTCAATCGTTACTGCGGCGTCGATGTGCATGAGCTCGCGCCGCGCCAGGTCAAGGAACTGTTTCCGCTCGCCAGGGTGGACGATATTGAAGCCGGGTTCTATGTCCGGGAGGACGGTCGCGTGAATCCGGTCGATGTCACGATGGCACTGGCCAAGGGCGCGCGCCAGCGTGGTGTGCAGATCCTTGAGCGGGTCGCGGCACTGGGCGTGCAGAGGAGCGGAGATCGCGTCAGCGGTGTGCGCACCAGCCAGGGCGACATCCAGGCTGACTATGTCGTCAATTGCGCCGGCATGTGGGCGCGGCAATTCGGCGCGCTGGCAGGCGTCAACGTGCCCAATCAGGCCGCCGAGCATTACTACCTGATCACGGAACCGATCAAGGGCCTGCCCAAGATGCCGGTGCTGGAGGATCCGTCGGCCTACGGTTATTACCGCGAGGAGGGTGGCGGACTCATGGTGGGCCTGTTCGAACCCACCTGCGCACCATGGAAGATTGAGGGCATTCCGGAAGATTTTTCATTTGGTGAGTTGCCGCCCGATTGGGACCGCATGACGCCGTTTCTCGAGCGCGCCATGTCGCGCGTGCCGATCACCGCAGAAGTGGGCATGAAGAAATTCTTCTGTGGACCCGAGAGTTTTACTCCGGATCTGCGGCCAATCGTCGGCGAGGCGCCGGAACTGCGCAATTACTTCGTTGCCGCGGGCCTCAACTCCATCGGCATACTCAGTGGCGGTGGGCTGGGGCGTGTGCTTGCACACTGGATCATCAACGGCCGGCCCGATGTCGATGTCACGGGCTTCAATATTGATCGCCTGCAGGTGTACCAGGCCAATCCGGAGTATCGGCGCCGGCGCACGGTCGAGGCGCTGGGCATGGTTTACCGCTGCCACTACCCGAACCTGTCACTCGAGACCGCGCGCGGCGCGCGTCAATCTCCGTTTCACGCGCAGCTCGCCGCCGCGGGCGGCTACTTCAGGGAAGTGAGTGGTTGGGAAAGCCCGGATTGGTATGGCGCTGCGGGCAGCAGGCCCGATCCCGGGCCGCTGACCTGGGGGCGGGCCAGCTGGTTTTCGAACTGGCAGGCCGAGCATCGGGCGGCACGCGAACAGGTCGTCGCCATGGACATGTCTTTCATGGGCAAGTTCCTGGTGCAGGGGCGCGACGCCGGGCGCTGCCTCAACAGCATCTCGGGCAATAACGTCGACGGCGCGAGTGGCGTGATCACCTACACGCAGTGGTTGAATGAGTTTGGCCTGCTCGAAGCGGACCTTACTGTAACGAAACTGGGTGATGAGCAGTTCCTGGTCGTGGTGACCGATACCATGGTCCGGCACGCCGAGACCTGGATGAAGCGGCATATTCCCGAGGATGCACACGCTTTCGTCACCGATGTCACCTCGGCCTACGGTCAGCTCAATGTGCAGGGGCCACTATCGCGTGCGTTGCTGCAATCGCTCACCAGCTCCGATCTGTCGAACCAGAATTTTCCATTCCGCGCGGCGCGCGAGATCGATATCGGCTTCGCGCGGGTGCTGTGTGTACGCATCACCTACCTCGGTGAGCTCGGCTACGAGCTGTACATCCCGGCCGAGCAGGCGGCGCATGTCTACGATCGCGTCATCGAGGCCGGCGGGAATTTTGGACTGCGGCACGCAGGGCTCAAGGCGCTGGGCAGCCTGCGCATGGAAAAGGGCTATCGCGACTACGGGCACGATATCGACAACACCGATGATCCGTATGAGACCGGTCTGGGCTTCGCCTTCGATCTGAACAAGCCTGCTGGATTCATTGGCAGGGAGGCGCTGCTGGCACGCAAGGCTCGCGGTCCGTTGCAGCGCCGCCTGGTGCAGTTGCTGGTGAAAGACCCCGAGCCGCTCATGTACCACGCCGAAGTCGTGCGTCGCGACGGCGTGGCGGTGGGCTATGTCAGGGCGGCGTCCTACGGCCACACGCTGGGTGGCGCGGTGGGTCTGGCGATGATTGAGCCGAAGCTGCCGGTTGATGCGAGTTACCTGAATTCCGGCAGCTGGGAAGTGGAGATCGCCGGGCGGTGCTATCCGGCCGCCGTGTCACTCAAGCCGTTGTATGACCCGGAAATGAAGCGGATCAGGGCCTGATCGGCACCACCTGCGTAGTCAGCACGCCGTGCACGACCTGTGCACGCCACTCAAAGGCCGGATTGTCCACGCTCAGCTGTTGCAGATCCAGAACGCTGTCGGCGCCAATGCCGGTGACAGGTACGTCGGTGAAATCCAGCGGCGTGCCTGCCTCAATGCGATCAGCAAATCGCCGTGGCCGGACCAGCCAGGCATAGCCGCCATTGTTGCTGTAGACCAGGCCACGCCCCTGCGCATCGATGCACAGTGCCGCCTGCTCGTCGACGCCGATGCCACTGATCTGCGGATTGTCCTGCTCAACAGCCAGGCGCGCGACAAACACGATCAACCGGCCAAGCCGGCTGCGGATCGCAAAATGACTGTCCGTGATCACGTTGGCCAGGAATGGCAGGTGCAGGAAATCGCGCACCAGTGTCACGCCTGGTCCCATAGGATCGTTGAGGGCCTTGGCGGACTTCAGGCTGTCGCCATCCAGGGAGCCATAGCTGTAGGCGCCGAGTATCGCCAGCCCAGCGCTGGTGCCGCCGATAGGCTTGCCGGCGCGCACATGAGCATCGAGCGCGGCGTTCAGCGGCGTGCCTTGCCAGTAGTGCACGTAGTTGGCCTGGTCGCCGCCGCCGAGAAAGATGCCGTCGGCGTGACGCACAATGCGCAATACCCGCGGATCACTCGCGGCTGCGCGACTGTGAAACACTATGGTTTCAATTGAGGTCACCGGATCTGCCGCCGCGCGCAGCTCCTCCTGCAATTCCCGATCGCCAGAGGCACGCAGTATCACAATGTGGCCATGACCCGACTGCGCGGCAAACCAGTTGAGCGCCGGTGATACCCAATCGCCGCCGCCCATCAACAGCAGGCCCGGGGTCGTGGCTGTTGCATTGGCGGCGTGCAGATTCCCCCAGCTGTAGTAGTCGTAGTTGCTGGTTGCCGTTGCCGTTGCCGGGGTAGACAGGGCGAGAGCGCTGGCGACTATTGCGGCTGCAAGTAAATGTCTGGACATGACTGCGTTCAGTCGCGAAAATTATCGAACTGCAGCGGCAGATCGATCTCCGTCTTGCGCAGCAACGCCATCGCGGTCTGCAGATCGTCGCGCTTCTTGCCGGTCACGCGCAGCTTGTCGCCATTGATCTGCGCCTCGATCCTGAGCTTTGATTCCTTGAGCTTTGCCACCAGCTTCTTGGCTGCCGCCTGCTCGATACCCTGCTTGATGGTGATGCTGCGACGCGACCCCGCGAGGTTGGTTTCCACCGCGCCCAGATCGATGCAGCGCGGATCGATGCCGCGCGCACTCAGTCGCAAACGCAGAATATCGAGCAACTGGTCGAGCTGGTATTCGCTGGCGGCAAATTGCCTGACTACAAAGCCCTCGAGCTCGAAACGGGCGTTGGTGCCGCGAAAGTCATAGCGCTTTTCCAGCTCGCGCGTGGCCTGATCCACGGCATTGGTGAGCTCGTGGGTATCTACGCTCGAGACGACATCGAAGGAGGGCATGGCTGCAGCAACCGGAGTGGCGGGGCGACATATTTAACATGGGTTCGACTGCCGCGATAGTGTGCCGCCATTGGCGAGGCGGCATTACTCCACAAACGCCGCAACCTCCACGCGTCGACCGCACAGGAAGGCATCCGCCACCAGTTGCAGGGGCGCGAGGTCGACGTCGCTGCGACCAGTGCGGATCAGTTCGGCGAAATGGGCGTACAAACCCGGGTATTCGCTGCCCTGGGGAACTGCTACGGGCTGGTCATCGATATGCAGCAGGCTGCCGCCATTTTGCAGGCTGAGCCTGCCACGATCCGTATCGACGTTGATATCCCAACTTGGCGCTCCGCTATGCAGAAAATCGAGTTCCATCTGCACCGCCGCGCCCGCCGTGGTGGTGAGAGCAAGCCGCGCGGCGATCGGTGTGGCACAGTTCGCAGGATATGAGAGCTCGGCGTCATTCAGGGCCAGGTTGCCTGGCAGTATGCGCGTGAGTATTGACAGTGCGTTTATTCCAGGATCAAAGACCCCAAGCCCGCCTGCCTTCCAGATCCAGGTCTGTCCGGGATGCCAGACCCGCACATCTTCTTTCCACACCACATTGACCCCGCGAACTGTGCGCTCGGCCAGCCAGGCGCGGGCCGGTTCAACGCCGTTGGCGTGGCGCGAGTGCCAGGAGGCGAACAGCACCACGCCCATCGATTTCGCCACGTCGATCAGTGCCAGTACCTCGCTGACTGTCATGCCGGGGGGCTTCTCCAGCAGCACATGACAGCCGTAATCAAGTGCTGCACGTGCAATCCCGAATCGCACCTGCGGGGTGGTGCAGATGGCGATGGCCGCAAGGTCTGGTACCGCATCCAGGAGCGCATGAATGTCGCTGTAGCCAGGTACACCGGCGAGCTGGTTGTGCGGGCTGGCTACAGCGACCAGTTCGAACGCCGGGCTGGCAGCCAGCGCCGGAACATGCTGGTCGCGGGCAATCTTGCCCAGGCCTGCCAATGCGATACGTGTCCTGGTCATGGCAGCTGTGATCCCGTGAGTGGCAGTTGCTTCAGGCGCTGGCAACTGCCGCGGCCTTGCGTGGCGGGAGCTCGGCGTAGCGTCGCCTGATGATGTCCAGAGCTTCCTGAATCAGCTTGCGCATGGCCTCGCCAGCGACCGCGGGTTTGCCGGCAACAATGGCGTCAGCGACTTTCTTGTGGTCCGCGACACTCGCCAGTCGCACGCCCTTGTAGCGATTGGTCATGCGAATGCTGATCCGCAGGGCGGTGGATGTGAAGCCGGTGAGTTGGGCATAAAACCGGTTGCGGCTCGCACGCAGCACGGCCACATGAAAAGCAATGTCCGATTCGAGTGGGTCGTCATCGCCGCGATCCGCGGCCTGCATGCGCGCGAGCGCACTGTTGATCGCCGCTTTTTCTTCTGGTCCGGCGGCCCGGGCCGCAAGCGTGGCAGCTCCAGGCTCTACAGCCAGGCGCAACTCGGTGAATTCAATGAGCAGCGCCGGTGAGAATTTGCGCTCCAGCAGCCAGCCAAGGACGTCCGGGTCGAGCAGATTCCATTTGTCTTCGGGCTGCACCCAGGTGCCGCGTCGCGGCCGTGCACCCAGCAGACCCTTGGCCGTGAGCATCTTGACGGCCTCACGCAGCACCGGGCGGCTCGCAGCGTATTTCTTGCACAGATCCGCCTCGATCGGAATCGGATTTTCCTTCGAATAGCTGCCCGTGATGATTGCAATGCCGATCTGATCGGCGATGCTGTAGGTCAGGTTCTGGCCGCGGATACGCGTGCTCATGGCAGATACTCCGGCTCAGCCAGGCCCCTGATTCCAGCACGATACAGGAACACGGCGCCTGCGTGCGGCTCGGATTGCAGGACGGATTCACTCAGGTTTTCGCGCGCCGAGGTGACACACAGGACATCCAGATCGGGGCCAGCAAAGCACACACAGCTGGGCTGGCAGGTAGGCACCGTTATAGTACGATCGATGCGGCCATCCGGCATATACCTGACCAGGCAACCCGCGCCCCAGTGCGCACTCCACACGCAGCCCTCGGCGTCGACGGCCGCCCCGTCCGGGTATGCCCCTTCAGGGGTTGTAGTAAAGATGCGCCGGGCACCAAGGCGGCCCTCGGGCTCGATCATCTCGTATTCGTAGATTGTGCGCATCGCTGAATCGGCAAAATAAAGCCGCGTGCCATCCAGACTCATGCACAGCCCGTTGGAGATGCGTATGTCGCGGGCGTGACATTGCAACAGGCCAGAGCGGCCCAGCGAATACAGGCAGCCATCCGCCGTGTGCTGCGCGCCCTCGACCATGGTGCCGCTCCAGAATCGCCCCCGCCGGTCGACACGACCGTCATTGAATCGCACCCCGCTGACGATCTGCTGGGGCCTGGCCAACCACTCAATTTTCTGACTGTGCACGTCGTACCAGGCGATGCCACTGGCAAAGGCCACAATCAGCCGGTCACTTCCGGCGACAAAGGCAAATGAGCCGACCCGCTCCGGCGTCTCATGGATAGTGAGCGCTTCACCGGCCCAGTTGTAACAATGAAGTTTCCGGCCCTGGATATCGGTCCACCACAATTGACGTTGTCGTGCATGCCACAGTATCCCCTCACCCACGATATTCCGGGTGCCAATGATCCTGAAGGGTTGCAATGCCGACACGGCAACGGGTGCTCGCTACCACCACACAGCGTACAGCGCGATCAGAATCGCAGTCACCGTAGCCGCGCCGATATTGAAGCCGGTGCTGGTCGAGTAATCAATATCCTTCAGGTCGACGCGCAGCGCCGACGTGCGCCGGCTTTGCAGCAGCGACAGCACGATGGCGACGCCCAGACAGGCCAGGAACACGACGCCTACCCGATCCATGAACGGCAGTGACGGCCAGCAGATCTTCAGAGCGAAGGACAGCAGCGCTGAACCCACCGCCGCGACCAGGGCTGCGGTTGCCGTGCAACGCTCCCAGAACATGCCTAGCAGGAAAATAACGCAGATGCCAGGAGTGAAGAAGCCGGTAAATTCCTGGATGTACTGGAAGGCCTGATCAAAGCTGCCCAGCAAAGGCTTTGCCGACAGGCCAGCAACGATGAGTGCCACGGCGGCCGTGATGCGCCCGACCAGCACCAGCTGCTGTTGGCTGGTCTGCGGACGCAAGGGCCGGTAGACGTCCATCGTGAATATGGTCGCTATGGAGTTGATCTTCGAGCCCATCGACGCAACGATGGCGGCAATCAACGCGGCAAACACCAGGCCCAGTATGCCGGTGGGCAGCATGGCCATCAGGTGCGGGTAGGCTTCATCGGGACGCGCGAGATTGGGCGCCAGTGCCGCGGCGGCGATGCCCGGCAGCACGATGATTACCGGCATCAGCAATTTCAGAAAGGCAGCGAGCACGATGCCCTTCTGGGCTTCACGGATATCCTTGGCGCCCAGCGCGCGTTGGATGATGTATTGATTGAAGCCCCAGTAGGAGACGTTCATGACCCACATGCCGCCCAGCAGCACCGACAGGCCCGGCAGGTCTTTGTAGTTCGGATTGCTGCTGGGGAGAATCATCTTGAATTTGTCGGGAAAGCGCACGCTCAGCTCGTGAAAGCCAGCGATGATGCCGGTGCCGCCAGAGATCCGGTTCAGGGCGATGTAACTGATGATGAGTCCGCCAAGCACCAGCAGCGACACCTGTACGATATCCGTCAGTGCTACGGCCTTGAGCCCGCCATACAGGGCATAGGCGCCGGCAAATATGCCGAGGCCGATCAGGGCGGTCTGCGCATCGATGCCGGTCACCGTGTGTACGGCCGTCGACCCCAGCCAGAGTATAGCCGTGAGATTGATGAACACATAGACGCCCAGCCAGAAGATCGCCATCACCGTCCTGACCCTGGTGTTGAAGCGGCGCTCAAGGAACTCCGGCATGGTGTAGATGCCATTCTTGAGAAAGATGGGCAGGAAATACTTGCCGACGATGATCAGCGTGAGCGCCGCCATCCATTCGTAGGAGGCGATGCCGAGGCCGATGACGTAGCCCGATCCTGACATGCCGATGATCTGCTCGGCCGAGATGTTGGCGGCGATCAGGGAAGTACCGATGGCCCACCAGGGCAGGGCGCGGCTGGCGAGAAAATAGTCCTGCGCATCCTTCTTGTGGGTGCCCTTTTCGCGCGAGACCCACTGCGCCAGTGCAAAGATGGACACTGCGTAAAGGCAGATGATGGCTATGTCGATGTGGCCTAGTGTCATGTTGATCCTCCCGGTGATTTCTTCTTGTCGTCATGCTTAACCTGTAGCTCAAGTTCGCGGCGCGCGAGCGCAAACGCTGCCACCAGTTCGCGTGCGCGTCGCTCAATCTCTGCCAGGCTGTACTCCGGCCTGAACAGCTCTGAGCCAAAACCAAAGCCATTGGCGCCGGCAGCCAGCCACGGGGCGATATCCCCGGCGCCAATTCCACCAACCGGATAGACCCTGGTAGCCGGCGGCAATACCGAGCGCAGCGCACGCAGATGTTGCGGGCTGTGACTGGCCGCCGGGAATAGCTTCAGATGTCTGGCACCAGACTTTAGCGCGCCGAAAGCCTCGGTGGCGGTAGCGAACCCGGGCATGGCCTGCATATTCAGGCGCACCGCGGCGCCAATGACTTCGCCATCAACATTGGGCGCCACAACCAGCTGCCCACCAGCCGCGTGCGTGAGGCGTACCTGATCAGTGCTCAGCACCGTACCGGCGCCAATCAGGCAATCCGGTGGTCGCCAGGCGGCGAGCGCGGCGATGCTCGTGTAGGCGTCGGGCGAATTCAGCGGCACTTCGATGGTGCGCAGGCCGGCGCCGTATACGGCGTTGGCAACAGCGAGAATCCGCTCCGGAACGACGCCGCGCAGGATGGCGACCAGCGTCGTTTCGCCGCCTGGCAATTCAGATTGCGACACGCGCGGCCACTCCCCGTGTCAACTCCTGCTGTACCCTGACCAGGCCGGCCAGTACGGCGGCGGCGCCATCGAGTTCCTGCGTGCCGTAGTCGCGTGTCGCCAGCGCAGTCGCATAAAGGGACGTCAATTGCGGTGTACCGATGAGCTGCACGGTCCTCGCAGCCAGTCCGCCCTGCACCAGCTGCAGGGCACCGCTGATATCACTCGCGATCAGCAAGCCGGAGAGAAAAGCACTGGTGGCAGGCGCCGCCAGCTCACCTGCGAGCATGCGCGATCGACACTCAAACAGGCGGTGCAACAACTGTCCGTGCGGAAAGGCGTTGAACTCGGCCACGCCCTTGTCGAAGGCGGTGCCGCCCACCTGTGCCTCGATACCGGGGGGGTTGCGCACCAGTACACTGTGATCGCGCAACAGCGCAAACAGCTCACCGGTAGGCGCGGTGATGAAGTCCTGAACCCGGCCATCGTCGAGAACGACCCATTTGCTGTGGGTGCCGGGCAGGCACAGCAGGTGGCGCCCGCGACGCAGTTGCGGGGCGAGCTGCAGGGCGCCGAGTATCTGGGTCTCTTCGCCACGCAGGAAGTCGGGCGCGTTGAAACGATTGCGACACGAGAGGCCCGGTACGATAAGCACCTGGCCACCATGCACCGCAACGCAGCCGCCGGCAATCTGCTCGGGGCGCGCCGGACAGGGGACATAGGGCACCTGTGCCCAGCCAAAGCTTGATCCCACCATGCCGCACAATACCGCTGGCAAGGTGCCGTGCACATTGCGCCAGCGACCGGCAAGCTCGTCGAATATATCCGCGAAGCGGCCCTCAGCGCTGGCAGCTCCGGGGCCATTGACAGTATCGAGGACAGTGCCGTCAGCTTCGCACAGGAACAGGCGCAGGTGACTCGTGCCCCAATCACCCGCCAGAAAACCGGCTGCGCCCACTAGTGCGATTCCCGCTCCACCGTGCTGCCGCTGGCGCCCACCAGGAAATCGAGATCGCAGCCGCGATCGGCCTGCATGCACGTGCTCGATGTACAGGCGGTAGTAACCGCGCGTGTATTTCGTCGGCCGCGTCTGCCTGGACCACGCGAGTCAGTCGCGCGGCCAGCTCCTCAGGGCTGAGCAACAGCATCGAGCCGGCGATTGGGCCCGTCGAGCAGGATTTCATCGCCGTCGCGCACCATGGCCAGCGGTCCGCCGGCCGCGGACTCGGGCGCGACGTGCAGCACCACGGTGCCGAAGGCGGTGCCGCTCATGCGCGCATCGGAGATGCGCACCATGTCCTTGACGCCTCGCTCCAGCAGCTTGCGCGGCAGCGGCATGTTGCCGACTTCGGGCATGCCCGGATAGCCGCTTGGACCGCAGCCCTTGAGCACCAGCACCGAGTGCTGCATCGACCTCAAGCGCAGGATCGTCGATGCGCGCGTGCAGGTCCTCGATCGATTCGAACACCACGGCGCGGCCGCGATGACGTGAACAGCGCACTGGACTCGCGGCGCTCGGTTTCATGACCGCGCCGCTGCGGGCACAGGTTGCCGTTCAGCACCCAGATGCCGGATACCGGGTTGACCGGCTGCGGCGAGCGTGCGAATGACTTCGCGGTTGAAGCACTCGGCGGCCGCAAAGCTCTCGCCGAGCGTCTGGCCCGCTGAGCGTCGGTGCCCCGGTGTGCAGCAGCGGCGCCAGTTCCTTCATCACCGCCGGCAGACCACCGGCGTAGTGCAGATCTTCCATCAGGAAACGGCCGGACGGCTGCAGATCGACCAGCAGCGGCACGCTCGGCCGACAGCCGATCGAAGTCGGCCAGCGTCAGCGGCACGCCCAGCGCGCCCGGCCAGTGCCAGCAGGTGCAGCACGGCGTTGGTCGAGCCGCCAATCGCGGCCAGCACGCGCATCGCGTTCTCGAACGCAACGCGGGTCAGCAGCTTCGACAGCCGCAGATCATCGCGCGCCATGCGCACGATGAGCCGGCCGCTCTCGTGCGCGATGCGCCGGCGGCGCGCGTCGACGGCAGGTGCCGTGGCGTTGTAGGGCAGGGCGATGCCCATGGCCTCGACCAGGCTGGCCATCGTCGAGGCGCTGCCCATCGTCATGCAGGTGCCCGGCGTGCGCGACATGCCGGATTCCGCCGCCATGAAATCATCGCAGTGACATGGTGCCGGCGCGCACCGCTTCGCTGAATCGCCACACGTCGGTGCCCGAGCCGATGTCGCGGCCGCGAAATTTGCCGTTGAGCATCGGGCCGCTCGATACGACGAGCGTCGGCAGGTCGACGCTGGCCGCGCCCATCAGCTGGCCGGGCGTGGTCTTGTCGCAGCCACCGAGCAGCACGACGGCGTCGATCGGATTGCCGCGAATCGATTCCTCGACTTCCATCGCCAGCAGGTTGCGGAACAGCATCGCGGTGGGGCGCATCTGCGTCTCGCCGAGCGACATGGCCGGGAATTCCAGCGGCAGGCCGCCGGCTTCCCAGACGCCGCGCTTCACGTGTTCGGCGACATCGCGCAGGCCGGCGTTGCAGGGCGTCAGTTCGGACCAGGTGTTGCAGATGCCGATGACCGGCCGGCCATCGAAGCACATCGGGCGGCAGGCCCTGGCTCTTCATCCAGCTGCGGTGGATGAAGCCATCCTTGTCCTGCGGGCCGTAGCTGCGGGTGCTGCGCAGTGGCTTTTTTTCTCGCGTCATATTGCCAGCATACTCGGTGTCCACGGCGCCCAATCGGGCGGCCATTTCTGCATCAGGATTATATGATCAAATTACCACGCCACCGCGCCGTGCGTACCGGCCCGAAGTCGCGCCCGGCACCCGATGGCGCCGGGCTTGACCCTCGATCCCGCAATATTATAATATAAATGAGATAGATCCCAGTGGCGGCGAGCGTAGCTGCCGGGCTGCGCGATCATGAGTATTTCATGGTTCGAATCGACGATCTGCTGAACAAGTGCGTGCTGGTCACCGGGGCCAGCTCCGGCATTGGTGCGGCAGTCGCCCGGGTATTTGCCGACCAGGGAGCTCACCTGGCACTGCACTGGCATGGCAACCAGGGGCCGGCGCAGGCATTGCTCGCGCACATTGAGGCTGCCGGTGGCACCGGGGCGCTCGTCCAGGCCGACCTGACGCGCGCAGGGGAACCCCGGCACGTGGTTGAAGAGGCTGCCAGGGCGCTGCAAGGTCTCGATATCCTGATCAATATTGCCGGTTCGCTGGTCAGCCGGCGGCCGTTTCTTGAGGCGGATGACGCCTGGCTGGATTCGGTTTTCAACCTCAATGCGCGGGCAGTGGTTGGCACCTGCCAGGCTGCAGTGCCGTATCTGGTCGGGCGCGGTGGTGGCGCCATCATCAATGTAGGCTCGATCGCTGGGCTCGATGGCGGCGGTCCGGGCGCCGGCATCTATGGATCGGCAAAGGCTTTCGTCCACAATCTGACCCGACACCTGGCGCGCGAACTCGCGCCGCAGAACATCCGGGTCAACACCGTTGCGCCAGGGGTCGTGGCGACGGCCTTTCATGCGGCAACGCCTCCGGAGCGCATGGAAGCGATGCGACGATCCGTCCCGCTCGGTCGCCTGGGTGCTCCGGGCGATTGCGTCGGCGCCTTCCTGTTTCTTGCTTCGCAGGAGTTGAGCGGTTACATCACGGGCCAGATCATTCACGTAAACGGCGGACAGGTGATGCCATGACACAGATGCATAGCAGAGGATGGGCGGTGGCGCTGTGCACGTTGAACGCACTGTGCTTGCTGGCAGGCCCGGTGCAAGGCGCGACCCGCACTGATCTTGATCAGGGCTGGCAATTTCGGGCTGATCCGGACGAGTTCGGCGAGTCGCAGGGATGGAAGTCTGCGCTGCCGGCCGGCACCGAGTCGATCAGCGTGCCGCACACCTGGAACGTCGGGCGTCTGCACGATTTCATGGGAGTGGGCTGGTACTTTCGTGAATTTGCGATGCCCGCCCACGAGGCGCTTGATCATGTGCAGCTGAATTTTGGCGCCACCTTCTACAAGGCCCGGGTGTGGCTCAACGGCATGGAAATTGGCAGTCATGAAGGCGGATTTACTGCCTATCGATTCGACATCACCGCACAGCTCAAAGCCAGCAATTATCTGGCAGTGCGCATCGACAACCGGCCCGGGCCCGCCACAATTCCCGGCTACGGAGCGCGCGGTACTCCGCAATCCTGGTATGACTGGTGGACCTATGGCGGCATGGTTCGTGACGTCTGGCTTAGTGTCAGCGGACCCGCGTGGACTGATCGCCAGAGCATTCGCGCCGAAAAGGCTGCGGCGGGCTGGATCGTACATGATCGCATCTACCTGCACAGCGCCCTGCCCGCAGGCACACCGGTGCAGCTGCGTGCCAGGGCATTCGGGCCGGACGAGCGGCTTGCGGCCAGCGTTACGCAACCGCTGGTGCTCGACAGCGGCGATCGGCAAGTGGACGTGGCGCTCCGATTGGCGCAGCCAAAATTGTGGGGCATTGATCATCCCGACATGTATCGCATGGAGGTTGACGTGACCGCTGGCGATGGCCGGTCTCTGGATACGCACAGCGATACCTTCGGAGTGCGCACAGTTGAGATCCGCGATCGGCATCTGCTGGTGAACGGTGAGCGTATGCGGCTCACCGGCATTGCCCGGCACGAGGATTCACCCGCTGAAGGACTCGCGGAAACGCCGGCGACGATGCGTCGCGACTACGATGACCTCAAGGCACTGAACACGACCCTGTCGCGACCGGTGCACTATCCGCAGAACCCCTATATTCTCGACTATGCCGATCGACACGGCATCATGCTGATACCCGAAATTCCAGTGTGGCAGTTCAGCGAGGCGCAGCTATCGGACCCGCAGGTGCTCGCCCTTGCCCAGCAGCAGATGCGGGAGATGATCGAACAGGCCGGCAATCACCCCAGCATTTTTGCCTGGAGCGTAGCCAATGAGAGCGCCACCGGAACCCCTGGCGGCATCGCGTATTTTCGCGCCATGCGCGCTACGATCCATCAACTCGACCCGGATCGCTTCGTGAGTTTTGCCGACGACAACCTCTCGAAGCTTGAGCGCGCCGATCAATCGGCTGCCAATGATGCCGATTTTCTGATGATGAATCAGTACTTCGGAACCTGGCACGGGCCGGCAGCGGCACTGGAGGCCGCGCTCGACCGGGTCAATGCGCTGTTTCCTTCCAAGATGGTGATCATCTCTGAATTTGGCTTTCCCGGTACCTTTGCCAGGCTGCCGGCGGAGGCCGACCCGGACAGGATTCGAACCATTGACCAGCAGTTGCCGGTCATGGCGGCACGCGACTGGATTGCGGGCGCCGTAATGTGGTGCTATCAGGATTACAAGTCACGTCGAAATCTTGCTCCCGGGCAGGTGGAAGGTTTTGTGGAGCACGGCGTTGTCGATGAGATGCGGCGTCACAAGCCCTCCTACGAAGTCTGGAAGCAACTCAACGCGCCAGCGAAGATTGCTGCGCAATGGGTCGGAGCACCAGGTGCGGCGGCGAGTGGGTTCAAGGCGACCGTCACGCCGGCTGCCGAGCGCGAGTTGCCCTCTTACCCACTGCACGATTACCAGTTGCAGTGGAAAATTCTGGACGCAGCCGGCACTGCGCGCATGAGCGGCGCGCGACACCTGAGCGAGTTCAAGATGCCGGAGCGAATTTCCGGGGCACTGCCGCGCGATCTGTCCGGGCGCCCGCTGCGCCTGGTCGTGACGCTAATGCGTCCGACCGGAATTGTCGCCGCCGAGCAAACCCTGGCGTGGCCTGCGGACCAGGCCACCAGTCACCCGTAGCCCGCCGCTCGTGAAGCCATTTATGCGGGGAGTTGCCGGGCGCGCCATTGCTGCGATCGCCCTGACCATGCTGCTGGGTGCGGAAGGGCGCGGCAGCGAGACGCAAACCATTCTGCTCTGGCCGGAGGGTGCCCCTGGATCTGAGGATCGACGCAGTGAGCGCGAAACTGTACGACTGACCGAGCGCGGCGAGCACATAGTCTCGAACGTTCACGCGCCGTCGCTGATTGTGTATCAACCCGGGCGCGACGTGGCGACAGGCGCGGCAGTGGTTGTGATCCCCGGAGGCGGTCACACCG
This sequence comes from uncultured Gammaproteobacteria bacterium, assembly GCA_963823235.1. Taxonomy (GTDB): domain Bacteria; phylum Pseudomonadota; class Gammaproteobacteria; order Steroidobacterales; family Steroidobacteraceae; genus FEN-1191. The sequence goes on from CAWGKS010000009.1 coordinate 145,316, forward strand.
AGCTGTGGATGGACCACGAAGGATTTAGGGTCGCAGCATTTCTCGCCGCCCATGGTGTCGCTGCATTCGTAGTCAAGTACCGCCTGGCCCACCAGCCAGGCTCGACCTATACCGTCGAGGGGCAGGCCCTGGCGGACGTGCAACGTGCCATTCGAATGGTACGCAGCCAGTCGGCCAGCTGGCATGTGAACCCGCAGCGTATCGGCGTACTGGGATTCTCTGCAGGCGGTGAGCTGGCGGCCCTTGCCAGCACCAGATCTGACCTGGGCCTGGCTACAGCGGCCGATGCCATTGGGCGTGTGAGTTCGCGACCCGATTTTCAGGCCCTGCTGTATCCATCCATCCCGCAGGGCATGAAGGTGTCGGCGGACACTCCACCTGCTTTCCTGCTGTGCGGGGCTGACGATCAGCCCGGCATTTCCCAGGGACTTGCGGAACTCTATCTGTCAATGCGACGCGCCGGCGCGCGCGCGGAATTGCATATATACGATGGTGTCGGTCATGGCTTTGGCCTGCGTGCGGAAAATGCGGGGCCGGCGGCGGCGTGGCCGCAGCGATTGCTCGAATGGCTAGACCAGCAGGGCATGATGAAGCGGTAGCTGGCTCATTGAGGTAGAGACGATATGGCTCGGCGATCTTCCCGGACTGCAGCCATGCGGCTGCTTGCTTTGATAGGCGTGCTCGGTGTCGCGGGCACGTCGGCATTGGCCCAGAACAATCCGGCCGCCAGCGTGCACGATAACAGCGGCCTCAATGGCTCGCTGTCCCGCGCCGATCTGGAAAAGCTCAACGGTGATAACAAGGATAGAGCAGACGCGGAGCTTGCCAGGGATCCCGTGCTCGCTCGCGCCAGGGCGCAGGCCCAGAGTGAGGTGTTGCTTAAAGCCCTGCAGATCTCCTGCACGGTGAGCAATGCCAGACTGGTGGCCGCCGGTACCATCCGGGCGAAGTCCGGAAGCGGGGAAGTTGAATCGCAGGTCTACGAGGTTGCCTGTACTGGCGGCATGGGCTATCTGCTCGAGTCCCAGGGCAGCGATGCGCCGCTGGGCATTTCCTGCCTGCACGCCGAGCAGGTACGGGCGAGCGATGTGGCGAAAGCGAGGGCACCCGGCTATTTCTGCACACTTCCGGAGAACCGCGACGTGTATGTCTTCGTGAGCGGGCTCATTCGATCTGGCAAGGGCGCTGACTGCACGGTGAAGGAACTGCAATGGTTTGGACAGAGCGCCACGACACACACCGAATACTCCGAGGTCAGCTGCCAGGAAGGCGGCGGCTTCATGGTGCAGACGCCGCAGCCTGGATCACAGGCTCAGACTACGATCATGAGCTGTGCTGAAGCCGCCAGGCGCGGCATCAGCTGCCGCCTGACGGTCGCGGGCCCGATCGAGACTCCCATTACGCTGGATACCTTCAAGGCAGCACTCGCGCAGAACGGCGTGTCATGCAGGATCGACAGGATCCAGATGATCGGGCAGGAGGACAGGCGCAAACGCTATGTGGTCGAATATCGATGTGTAGACCAGACTGCCAGCAGGGTCGCGTTCATCCCGTTGCAGGGCAATGCCACACCCTATGAAGAAATTGATTGCGCCAGGGCTGTGCAGAGTGGCGTGATCTGCTCGTACACCGATTAGCGACCGGAGTTGCCGGCGCGCAATCCGGTTCAGGCGCCGTCGGTGAATGACATCGTAATGGATTCTACGGCCGCGCCCCTGGCGGTGTCGGCGGCGTTGTCGCCTGCATTGGGTGTTACGGTGAGCTGCAGTCGCTCGATTTCTTCCACGTGTATGTGATCGTCGGGGCCACCGCGACCCGCTGCGGATTCACGCCAGTAGTTCCACAATCCGGGATAAGGGCTGGGAATATGGATGCTGCGGGTATTGTGCAAGGCAGTGAGTGGCACGGTGACCGTCGACCAGGAGCTGCCTGCGAGTACAGGTGCGCTCCACGCAGTTCCGTCCTGTTCTATGAGCGTGACCAGCAGGGTCTTGCGCGAGCCGCCTTCAGCCCGCAGCTTGACCTGCAGGGCGTTCGCGCGCGCGGCGTCGCTCTTGCGCATCGCCATGACATCGCCAATGTATAGTGCCGCGGCATAACGCTGCGGCGTGTCCTTGCCGAGATCCGGCAGATCAAGGCTCAGCGCAGACTCATCAGCGCTCTGTCCCGGTGACAGTTGAAAGAATGGATTCCGGTACTGCTCGCCGGGACGCACGAATGAGAGCTGACCATAGTCCGCCTTCGGGTCGAACAGCCGCAAGGTGGTGCCGGGCGGCGTGATCCGCAATGGCCATACCGCGTCGAGACGGAAGGGCCAATCAGATGGCTGTCGCGCCACGCCCCCCGGAAAAGTGGTGGTGCGCTCGCCCGTGCGCGTGCTGACCGCGTATTCATAGAGTCCGGGTGTCAGCGCATCGGCCGATAGTCGGGCGGTATAGTCATTGCCGCGCGCACGTCGCATGGGGATCGGCTTGCCAAAGGCTGAGATGCCGGCAGGCCGCACCCAAAGCGTTACTTCATCGGGCAGCATGTCGTTCGCTACGCGCACGCGAATGTCGATGGGCGCGCCAGCCAGGAATTCCTTCGGCGCCAGGTTCAGCACCAGGTCGGAATACGCCACGCGCTGGTTGACGTGATATTCCCTGAATCCGACGCGACTGATGCGGGCGGGCAGGCTCGCGGCGTCTACGGCCTGGGCCTTGCTGAGCAGCCAGACTCCGGGCTCCACCGCAAACACGCCGTTCGTGGCCTGTCGCGTGGCAACGCCATGGCCATCGGCAGCAGTAACGGAGGTCGCGAAGAACTCCGTCCCCAGATCCGGCAGGCGCAGCCCCATGGGCCAGGAGCGATACAGCAGACGCGATACCGTCTTATCCGGCTGCGGCTGCTCGAATGGATCGCGGACCAGCACTTCGTCCGGGTAGAGCTCGAGACGCCAGACACCGTCGCGTACCTTGTCGAGGAAATAGGCGCCGCTGCCCTCATAGTCGACGGTAGCCGAGGCGCCGAGACCAACGATGCGCTGCAGCGACCTGGGATCGCGCGCGCCATCGCTGGTGTCACCCGCGTTCATGAATGCATCCGCGGCATTGAGTTCGCTCATGTCGTTCTCGTAGCTGACACGAAAATCGCCAAATGCCAGGTTATCGGGATAGTGACCGTACGATTGCATCCTGGGCAGGCGGCGCATGGCTTCTGCAGCAATCACCGCGCTCACCGCCTTCCTTGGCGTGTGCACAAGATTGAGAAAATGCGTCTGCCAGCCGAGGTTGTAAGGCGCAGTCTGCAGCATGTCATAGGCAAACATGGTCGCCAGCTGCGTGCCGACCGAGCGAAAGGTGCGCGCCATCGCCGGATACATATAGCCCGAGAGCAGGTCGGCCTGGTCAAATTCATAGACGATGCGCGGCCGGCCCATCAGCTCCGGGCGCAGCATGTCGGGATAACCATCCACGGCCGGCAGGAAGTTGCCCTTGAGCTGGTGGCCCGCGACCAGGCTCGTCGGGTACCAACCGAAGCTCACGCCATCGACTTTGGAGCGCCTGATTGCCGGGGCAATTGCAAAATCCTGCGAGACGTTGAAGAACGTGAGCTTGGCGGTGCCGGTAGCGCGCACCGCTCCGACCAGGGTATTGATGTAGCTGATGGAGCCAGCCAGGTCCTCGGGATGATGCACGGGCTCGTTGATCATCTCTACGAACAGGATCGCCGGCTCGTCCTTGAGTGCGACGCCGGTGTAAGGATTGACATGCCCGAGCAGCTGTCTGATGTAGTTGGCCTGCGCCGCGATCGAGACCGGATTAACGCCCATCTGCGCTCGCTCGAAGTAGCGCGAGAAGCCGGTATTGCTGGTCGGCCGGTTCATCTGATCCGCAAAGGCCGGATCATAGGTGTGAATGGGCGTCAACAGGATATAGATGCCGCGCTCGCGCGCTTTGGCGATCAGGTAGTCGAGCAGATCGACGTGCTCGTTAACAATAAGATTGCCGGCCTGGTCGGCATTTTCCCAGTCGCCCCACGAACACAGGCGCAGCGCCGTCCAGCCCATGCGGGCGAAGTGCCCAAGGTCTTCATCGATCATGGCCTTGCGATTTGCAGACACCAGGCCTGCCATGCGGTAGTCGGAACCCGACATGACGCAGTAGTTGGCGCCATACAGCGTGACTTCCTGGCTGGTATCGCGCCAGCGCACGATGCCGGCCTTATCCAGGTACACGGCGCGTACCGCCGGCCCACTGTCCGGCTCGAGCGCCAGCGCCCGCGCGGCAATGAGCGCCAGCGCCGCCGCGAACCCCAGGGAGGCAGTCAATGCACGCATCTCAAGTCTCCTCAGCCGCGACCTGCAAACGGCATCTGCGTGGCCATGATCGTCATGGCCAGAACATTGGCGTCGAGCGGCAGATTGGCCATGGTGATAACTGCATCGGCCACATGGCGTACGTCGATGGTCGGTTCAGACTTCAGCGAACCATCTGCCTGCAATGCCCCGGCCGACATACGTGCCGCCATGCTGGTGGCCGCGTTGCCTATATCGATCTGTCCGCAGGCAATGTTGTGGGCCCGGCCATCAAGCGCCAGTGACCTTGTAAGCCCCGTGATGGCGTGTTTGGCGGCCGTGTAGGGCAGGGACAGGGGTCTGGGGAGCTGCGCGGACAGCGACCCGTTGTTGATGATCCGTCCGCCCTGCGGACGCTGTTGCTTCATGATTCGCACCGCCGCGCGCGCGCAGAGGAATGCGCCAGTGAGGATTACGGTGATCACTGCGTCCCACTCCGCAAGGCTCAGATCCTCGATGGCAGCAGCAGGAGCCCCAATACCTGCGTTGTTGAACAGCAGGTCCAGCCGGCCGTAGCGTTCAATGGCTGCCTGAAACAGGGCGGCCACCGATGACTCATTGCCCACATCCGTAGGCACGGCGAGCGTCTGCGCCGCGGACGGCGCCAGCGCGATGGTCTCCGCCAATGCTGCCTGGCGTCGCCCGGCCAGCACTACCGCGTAGCCATTTTCGAGCAGGCCCAAGGCCACCGCGCGACCAATGCCGCTGCCCGCTCCAGTGACGATGGCGATGCGGTTCATCGGGTGCGCTCCATCTGCTGTCGCCAGCTGGATATAAAACGGCGGGGCGCATCATTGCGCCCCGCCTTACATCAGTCAAATGCCCACTCAGAACCTGACTGCGACATCCAGCAGGTACGAGCGACCGTATACCTGGTAGCCACCGTCATTGGACAGGTGCTGGACATTGTTGTCACTGGTAAAGCGCGCTGGCTCATTGGTCAGGTTGTGGCCCTGCAGGCGCACACTCCAGCGCTTGTTCCAATCGTAGGACACGCTGGCATCGAGAATATCCTCTGCTGCGAGACCCTTGAGCGTAGTGCCTACCCACGTGGGTGCGACGGTGAATTCACTGTGGTGCTTCCAGGCCACCCGCGTTTCGAAGCCGCCCTTGTTGTACGTCAGGTCAAACTCCGAGGTTCCGGTGGCCAGGCCGATCATCCGATAGGGGTTGGAGACCGGTGCGACTTCATGAATGTCCGAGTTCACGTAGGCGTAATTGGCATAGACGCCGAAATTGTGTAGCGCCTCTGGCAGGAAGTAAAAGCGCGTCTGGTAGGTGAGTTCCAGGCCATAGAGTTCGCCGCCCGGTGTGTTGTCTTCTGAAGTGACGAGGGCCGGCACGCCATTGATCACCTGTGAGGTCTGGCTGGCGCCGATCATAGTCTTGAGTTGCTTGTAATAGGCTGCTACGGCCCACAGCGACTCATCGTGGAAGTACCACTCATACGACAGGTCGAGTTGATTGGCCTTGTATGGCCGCAGCAAGGGATTGCCGCCGCCGGCTGTTGCCGGCGTGTTGGTGGTATTTACAACAAAACCCGTTACCAGGGCATCGAGCGGTGGGCGCGATATGGCAATGCTGGCGCCAAAGCGCAGCAGACGCTGATCGGCGAGGTGCAGCACCATATTAAGGCTCGGCAACACATCGGTGTAGCTGCTATCGACCGACGAGGGCTCGAAGGTTGCACCGTTGTCGAGCGATGCGTAGCCTGAACTGGTGGTACTCAGGTGCGCAACGCGAACGCCGATGCCTCCAGTCAGCGGGTTGTCGCCCATCTGTCCCTTGAAATCAAGTTTCACGTAGCCTTCATAGCTGCGCTCTTTCACGTTGAAATGCTGACCGGGCTCTTCGGTAGTTCCGGCGGGTATGGAATCATCCGGGTATACCAGCGCACGCAGGCTGTCGAAGTTGCCCCACACCATGGGTGGCGCAGTAAATCCCGGGGCCGTGAATGATTCCAGTCCCGCGTTGGCCAGACTGATGGTGTAGGTTCCGGTGCAGGCTGAGCCTGTGCCGGCGCAGAGCGCGTAGCGAATCCTCTGGTGAGTTTTTTCGCGATCCGAGAGTCGAGCCCCGAACTTGAAGGCCGTAAAGGTGCTGCCATCGAAGGAGCGGGCAAAGTCGGCAGTTATTGCGCCCAGCCTGTCCTTGGTCTCCTCGGGGCCGTCGCTGGTGCCGTTGCGATTGGTGGAGACCGACTGCAAGGCCGGATCTGCCGGATTGAAACCCGGCGTTGAAGCCGACGGCGCTCGGCCGTCGCGGATGTCGAACACCAGGGTCGGTGCATACAGGGTGTCGAGATAGATGGCCTCCCAGCGATTCTTGCGCCACGCTTCGGAGTACGACAGGTCTACGGAATTGCTCCAGGCGTCGCTACTGCCAGGCGGCGTTGAGCCCGGCGACCGCCAGTGTGTGCTGTTCCTTGTAGCGCGCAATCTCACTCTGGTAGTTCGGATAGGCGTTGACCATGTTCGCCGCGACCACCGTGCCATTGACGATGTCGTAGGAGCTACCCGGGCCGTTATAGGCGCCGCAGTTCCAGCCACAGGGCCCTGAGCCGCTGTCCGCCCAGTTGCCGGTGATATTGTTGCCGTACCAGGCCTGGAACTGGTTTTCCTTGATTTCATACTGCGACCAGAGCGCGTCGGCCTTGATGATGGCGCCGCCGTCCGTGCGCCACTCGGCCGTGCCCGCCAGGGCGCTGCGATCCTGGGTGATTTCCTTGATCTCGGTATTCAGACCCCAGGTGGTGTCGTCGGGTACGCCATCGCCATTCAGATCACCGGTGTGACCACCGGTGTTCTCGGGCGTATTCCAGCCCCAGCTGCGAAAATCCGGAAAGCCGTTTTTCTCCTTCTGCACGCTGCCCGCCAGCGACACTGCAAAGTTGTCGTTCAGGTGCTTGACGAAGCCGGCGCTGCCGCGATACCCCATGGGTTCGTAGTGGGGGAGGCTGTTGCCGATCTCGTTGTAGGTGGGGCCGGCGCGCAGCGTCAGTGTCGGTCCGTGGTAATCCAGCGGCGACATGGTGCGGATATCAATCGTGGCAGCAATGCCGCCGGGAACCAGCGTGGCATCCTGTGATTTGTACACCTGCGCGCCGGACAGGATTTCCGAGGGGTAGATCTCCCAGCGCAGATCCTGCGAGGGCTCCGATGAGGCTACCTCGCGGCCATTGACCAGGCCAAGCACCAGGCGTGGGCCCAGGCCACGCACCGAGGCCTGGCTCGCGTTGCCGCGATCGCGGGTGGTATTGACGCCCGGCAGGCGGTTGAGCTCTTCGGCAATGGTGACGTCGGGCAGCTGGCCAATATCCGCGGTGGAGATATTGTCGCTGACCAGCTCGGTATTCTTTTTCATGATGATCGAATCGCGCAGCGCCGCGCGTACGCCAGTCACGATGACTTCCTCAAGTGGCTCGGCGCTGGCGGCGGCCTGATCAGCGGCATAGATCGGCGCAGAAAATGAGCCGACCAGCAGCAACGCACCCGGCGCGTACCTGGGTATCCGATGTTTGGCTTTCACTGAGAATCCACTCCCCTGATTATTAGTTGGGCTCAAATTCGGTCGACACGAAATGGCGACGATTTATTATTATACGATAAATAGGATTTTCTCTGTCAAGGAGGAAATATGCAGGGCATGTTGCGCTTGGGCAACAGGGATCATTGCAGCGGGTGCAGCCTGCTCATCGATCCGGCGTTGCACACCGGCCATAGAGACCCGGATTCTGCCGACAGCGGAGGTAATGCCGATATGTAAACTGGCTACAGCAAATTCAGGGTCCGCCCTGAATATCCCAACCCAGTCACGGGTTGCAGGCAGGCGTAGGGCTAGGATGACAGTCTGAGTTTCTGCCAGGCATTCAAATCATGACCGCACACCCGTGGCGCCGCTGGTTGTTGGCGATCTGTGCCACGACGTTGGTGGGCACAGCTGCAGTTCGCACTGGCAATCCAGGCAGCGCGACGGGGTAGGGTGATTCCGCAACCCGGACCGCAAATGCTGCGGCCCGGTGGAGTGCGGGCCAACGCATTGAGATCGACCCGGCAACCGGGTTGGCCCGGGCGCCGGATGCAGCGGCGTCAGGTGGTCTCGCCAATGCGCCGATCGACAGGGCGCCACCGGCTACGCAATCGACCGACGTCTTGTCGCGCGACATGGACGAAGTCCATCTCCCGGACGGTACGGTTGGTGTACGGGTGTCACGTCGCTACTACCATACGATCCGCGTCTGCCTGCAGGCGGATGGATCATTCAGCAGCGCCTGCCCGACGGCGAAGCCGTGAGAAGCAGCGCGGCGCTGGCGGCGCTCGCGGCGCTGAGCCTCGGCCTCGCCACCCAGGCGAGCGCGGCGACTGTCACCATTCAGGTGACGGATGCGGTAGGCGAGGGCTTCAACGACCCAGCCGTCTTCGTGCCGATGGGCGGCAACAATGCCACCACGCTCGGGCAGGCGCGTCGCAACGTCTTCAATGAGGCGGCGCGCCTCTGGGGTCTGCTGATCAACAGCAGTGTGACCATCGTGGTCGAGGCGAGCTTTGATCCGCTGACCTGTTCCGCGACCAGTGGCGTGCTGGGCTCTGCCGGGCCTACCTGGATGTTTCACGATTTCGCCGGTCGCCCGTTGCCTGGTGTGTTTTATCCGGCCGCCCTGGCCGATGCGCTGCACGGCAGCAATATAGTCGGCACGACCTCAAATGGCACGCCATACGGTGAAACGGATATCAGCGCGCAGTTCAACAGCGCCATCAATGGTGATACCACCTGCCTGCAGGGCGGTCATTTCTACTACGGTTTCGATCACCAGCTGAGTGCTCATCGCGCCGAGGGTCCGTTCGTAGCCGACCTGCTGGGCGTCGTGTTGCACGAGCTCGGTCACGGACTCGGCTTCCTGTCGCTGGTCAATCAGTCCGGGGCAGGGGTCGCGGACAGTGGCGGCACGCCGCTGTTGAGCATCTTCGACCAGTACGTCTACGACGAAAACTCGGCGCTGTTCTGGCCCCAGATGAGCGCTGCGCAACGCGCCACATCGCAGTCGGGCCTGGGTGGCGGCGCGGCCACGGCACTCGTCTGGAACGCAGCAAACGTCAACAGCAATCTGGGGCGCGAAACCAGTGGCGTCAGCAGCCACGCTCACCTGTTCCTTTACGCGCCTGCGACCTACGACGCTACCTCGTCCGTTTCGCACTGGGACAACACGGCGACACCCGATCTGCTGATGGAGCCCACCTACAGTCTGCGCACCGGCAATCACACCGACCTGACGGTCTGCGTGCTCTACGATCTGGGCTGGACCGGCGGGCATTGCCCGGATCAACTGAGCGCCGTGGCACTGTCACTGACCGCTCATTCGGGCACGGCGCTGAACATTACTCTCGCTGCCAGCAATACCAGCGGCGGCGCGTTGAGTTATGCCATCGTGTCGCCGCCCGCCCACGGCACCCTCTCGGCGCTCAACGGTGCAGCGCTCAGCTATATGCCGGCCAGCGGCTTCCTGGGCGCCGATCAATTCAGCTACCAGGTCACGGAAGCGGGTGTCAGCTCCGACGCGGCAGTGGCTGCCATCGATGTACAGGCTGCGGCGAGTAGCAGTGGCGGAGCAACGCCAGCGCCGGCGTCAGGCGGCGGTGGCGCATTCGATGGACGATCGTTGCTGCTATTGCTGGTTACGCTGCCGGTTGGGCTCGCCGTTCGTAGTCGCTATCGCAGCCTCAGGCGGCGCGCTGTAGTCCGCCGTCGCTAGCTCGCGCATTGGCGGACCAATCGGCCCGTTGCCACAGTTGCAGCCTGCCGTGACGATCCTCGATTAGTGCCGTGCAATTCTCCACCCAGTCGCCGGTGTTGCAGTACTGCACGCCATGGAGCGTCGTGAACATCGGCCGGTGTATGTGGCCACAGATGATGCCGTCGAATCCGCGCCGCTGCGCCGTCCGCGCCGCTGCCTCTTCGAAGCGCCGTACGTAGCGCATGGCATTGCCGACGCGTGATTTGAGGTAGCTCGCCAGCGACCAGTACGGGTAACCAAACAGGTGACGCAACTTGTTATAGCCCCGGTTCAGGCCCAGGCTCAGATCGTAGGCACCGGATCCGAGCGCGGCGAGCCAGCGACTGCACTTGACGCTGCCATCGAACTCGTCACCGTGCAGCACCAGCAGACGCTGCCCCTGCGCGGTGACGTGCACGCATTCGCGCTGCACCTCGAGGTTGCCGAAAGTCAGCGTGGCCATATCGCGCAGCTCATCGTCGTGATTTCCCGGCACATAGACCACGCGCGTGCCATGCCTGGTCTTGCCCAGGATGGTACGCAGCACGTTGCTGTGCAGCTGCGGCCAGTAGAAGCTGCGGCGCAGGCTCCAGAAATCGACGATGTCGCCCACCAGGTAGAGCTCGTCCATCTGCACGCTGTGCAGGAAATCCAGCAGCAGTTCGGCGCGACATTCCCTGGCACCCAGATGGACGTCTGACAGGAACGCCGTGCGCACATGTATGGGCGGATGGTGGTGACTCAGCATGCGTATGTTCCTGCCTCGCCTTGGTTGCCAGCCAGCCTGACCGGACAGCGTGGCAGTTCAGTGACCGGCTCATTACCGGATAGTGAAATCAACGATTTAGTAACATAATCTCTTGTGTCACTGCCGTGACGAGCGCCAGCCCTCCGGGTGTCGCGCGACACCGGTGCCCGACTGCTGATCGTACTGAGCCAATTTCGACAGGAGTAAGTTGTGACAGAGATCGTGAGTTTTGACCGCTTGCCGGTGGCGGTGGAGAGCACTCCGGCGGCGGAGAACCTGCTGCGTGGCGCTCCGCGCCAGCAGCTATGGAACGTGCTCTCATCGGGTGACGGGCGTTTTCACGTCGGGCAGTGGGCGTCGGGCGTCGGCGCGTGGCGCGTGAATTACAGCGAATACGAACTGTGCCACCTGCTGGCAGGGTCAGTGCGCCTGACGCCGGAGCAGGGCGAGGCGCGCCTGTATCGCGCTGGCGATACCTTTGTCATTCCCAGCGGGTTTCGTGGCACCTGGGAAGTCGTCGAGCCCTGCCGGAAGATTTACGCGATCTACGAGTAACCGGCCGGGCGCCAGCATGGAGCGGCCCCAGGCGGAGATTTCCCGCCTGGGGCCGTCATGCACTAGAACTTGTACAACGCTTCCAGCCACGCCTGCGTGACATCCTCAGTACCCGGCGCATCGGGTTGGTCGTAGCGGCCTTCAAAGCGCAGTTCGATGCTCTTGGCGGGCGCGTAGCCAAAGGTCAGCGTGCCTTCCTTGATCTTGCCGACCGCGCCAGTGGCGTAGCCGTCCTGATCGTCGAGGTATTCAGCGCGCAGTGAAGTCCGCCAGGAATCATTGATCGCGTAGTTGCCGTAGACCGCGGCTCCCCACCAGCTTGCGGAACCGCCGCTGGCGGTCGCCTTCTCCTGGGTGTCGAAATCGACACTGCCGATCAGCGTCAGTTTGGGCGATACGGTCCAGGTGGCCACCACATCCACCAGCGAGCGCTTGCTCAGACCAGTGCTGCTATTGCTGTTGGGGGAGTCACCGTAGTAACCCGCAGCGGCCAGGGCCAGGGACTTGGAGGGCGTCAGGCTGACGCCCACTTCGAGTGTCTTGCCGCTGGCAGCGCTGACATCGTTGTTCCAGCCGTTGTTCACGCCAAAGGTAAAGGTTGCCATGCTGCTGGCCGCGACCGCCACGCGCGCTCCCACGTGCGTCACGGGTTCGCTATACCAGAACAGCAGCGAGCGTGTGATGTTGGCATTGCCCGTCGGCGCCGCGACTTCCGCGCCAGCGAGGGTCGTGAACTTGCCGCCCAATCACCGTGACATTGCCCGGATACATATTGCACGTAAGCCTGCAGCACATTGAAGTCGCTGGTGCTGCCCTGGAAGTATCCGGGCGCATAGCAACCGTTGCAGGCCTGCGTACCGGCCACCACATTGAGCAGCGCGCCGAAGCCGGAAGCCGGTTGCTTGGCTATCGTGAAGGCAGCCTGATCGAGAGCGAAGCTGTCGTAGCTCTGCGATGAGCTGCTGGCATAGGAGTAGGTGCCGTCGACATAACCCGAGAGGGTGACCCCGGAAGATTCAAGTACTTCGGATAACGTCGGCGCCGGCGCTTTTGGTTCATCGGCCGCCAGTGCAGATCCTGCCAGCGTCGCGGCCAGTATCAGGCCCAGGATTGCTGCGGGTTTTCCAGGCATGCGCATGAATCGATCTCCCTCGTTGTTGACGTCTGGCTGAGTCAAAGCATCTACCGTGCCAAAATCGTTGTGATGGCGCGTCGAAGTCGGGAATCGGGTGCCCTGGCAGCACTGACAAGCCAGCCAAGCTATTGATTGGATGGCGAGAATGCACGTTTGCAAATCATTGGCTGCTGGTGCCGTTGTGACTCCAGACAGTGCGCATTCACAACGATTGGTGGCCACCGCTGGCACCGCAATCGCAATCCTCACGCACCAATTGAGCGCCAGTGGCGGCCGCCGTGCACCATGGCGGTCACGATACCGATTCAGGTGAAAATGGCAAATGCCTGAATCAACTCCACGCATCGATTGGCACGCACCCGTCCCCTGGATCGATCGGGCGTGAACCTGGCACCACAGCAGTACATGGCCACCGCGCCGCGCGGCCTGGCCGACCTGGTGGCGCGTGAACTGCGCGCGCTCGGCATCAGCGAGATGCGTGAGCGCACTGGCGGTGTCCTGTTTCGGGGCACGCTGGCGCAGGGCTACGCCGCCTGTCTGCACTCGCGCGTGGCCAGCCGTGTGCTGCTGCAGGTGGCGCAGGTCGATGCCGCCACCACTGAGGCATTTCACGCTGCGGTGTGCGCCATCGACTGGCGCGCGCACGTCAATCCCGCAGAGACGCTGGCCTGCGATTTTACCGGTAGCCACCCGACCATTACGCACAGTCATTTTGGTGCGCTCAAGCTCAAGGATGGCATCTGCGACCAGTTGCGTGACAGCACCGGTGTGCGCCCCGACGTCGAGCTGGATCGACCCGCCGTCAAAGTGGTGGCGCATGCCAACGGTGCGCAGGTCGGCCTGTATATTGATCTCGCGGGCGAAGGTCTGCATCGGCGCGGTTACCGTCAGCGTGGCGGTGAGGCGCCGTTGCGCGAAAATCTGGCGGCCGGAATACTGCTGCGCGCCGGGTGGCCGGGAATCGCGGCAGCCGGCGGCTGCTTTCTGGATCCGATGTGCGGTTCGGGCACGCTGCCCATTGAGGCCGCGCTGATTGCCGCCGACATTGCCCCTGGCCTGCAGCGTGACTATTGGGGGTTTCTCGGCTGGCGCGGGCACGATGCGGCGCTGTGGCAGTCCCTGCTGGACGCGGCACGGGCGCGCATTCGTGCCGAGGTTGCGGTATCGATACGCGGCAGCGATCAGGATGCCGCAGTGCTGCGCAGTGCCGCGCTCAACGCCCAACGCGCGGGTGTCACGGCATTCGTGCACTTCGAATGCCTGCCGGTCAGCGCGGCGCGTCCGGCCTGCGCCACGGGCCTGATCTGCGCCAATCCACCTTACGGCGCGCGACTGGGCGATACCGCAGAGGCGCGCGCTGCGCATCGCGAGCTGGGCGCCACGCTGCGCGAACATTTTTCCGGCTGGCAGGCCGCGATCTTCACTGGCTCAGCCGAGGGCGCGCGCGAGCTGTCGCTGCGCAGTTTCCGCACTCACGAACTCTGGAACGGTGCGCTGGCATGCCGTCTGCTGCGCTACGACCTGGCGCGTCCTGGCGCGCCGGCTCGGGCCGCAGGCGAGCGCGCGGCGCCAGATCCTGCGCTCGTGGCGAGCCCGGGCGCACAGATGTTTGCCAATCGCATCCTCAAGAACCAGCGCCTGCTCGGGCGCAGCGCGCGGCAGCAAAAGGAGAGTTGTTACCGGCTCTATGATGCCGACATGCCCGAGTACGCCTTCGCGATCGATCGCTACGAGGAATCAGCAGGCGGGAGCGTGCACCTGTATGTGCAGGAATATGCCGCTCCCGACAGCGTTGAACCCGCGGCGGCGCAGCGTCGACGCGCCGAAGCCCTGGCAGCGCTGCCCGGCGCCATGCAGGTCGAACCCGGCAACATTCATCTGCGGGTGCGACGCCGGCAGCGCGGCGCCAGTCAATACACCCGCGTGGCACGCGAACACCAGTATTACCTGGTGGACGAAGCTGGCCTGAAATTCAACGTCAACTTCAGTGATTTTCTCGATACCGGTTTGTTTCTCGATCACCGACTGGTGCGTGCGCGCATCAGGTCCGCGGCTGCCGGCCGGCGCTTCCTGAATCTCTTCTGCTATACCGCCAGTGCCACGGTGCACGCCGCTGCCGGCGGCGCCTCGCAAACACTCAGCATAGACATGTCCGCAACCTACCTCGACTGGGCAGCGCAGAACTTTCGTGTCAATGAGCTGGCGCGCGACCGTCATGAACTGCTGCAGGCCGATTGCCTGGAGTGGTTGCGGGCCAGGTCCGCGGCCGCGCAGCCGGCGGCTCACGCCGCAGTGAACGGTGCGCTGTGGGACCTGATCCTGCTCGATCCGCCGACCTTTTCAAATTCCAAGCGCATGAGCGGCGTACTCGACACACAGCGTGATCATGCGGCGCTGATTGGCGATTGCATGCGCCTGCTGGCGCCCGGCGGCCTGCTCATCTTCTCGACCAACGCGCAGCGCTTCCGGCTCGACGCATCGGTAGCAGAGCGCTGGGCTGTGGCCGACGTATCGGCCGCGACCATACCCTTCGACTTCAAACGCAACGAGCGAATTCACTACTGCTTCGAGTTGCGCTGCCGCGCCTAGTTGCTGGCATCCTCGGCGGCTTGCCGTTGCTTCGCAGCCGCCTGCCGGGCGGCGTCGAGTTGCTGCTGCACGCGCTGTTCAGTCTGCTGCGCCTGCCTGGCTGCCTCGACCTCGGAGGCGGCGCCGGCCGCGCCCGTGGCCGCGGTTTCTGCCAGGCCGCAGGCGCAGAGTGGCAGCGCCAGTATCAAACACAGAAGTTTCCAATGCATTGCAACCTCCTGCCAGTGTCGGTAGCGCTTAACGGCCGCTGAACAACCCAGTTCAGTCACCATTCAGGCCCACTGTTCAAGACTACTCCGCAAGTGCCAGCAGCGCCGCGTGTTTTGCGCAGCACTGCGCACACAGTCACAGACGCGAGGTAGGTTGTGTACAAGTTTGCCAGACTGTTGTTCATAGCGGGCAGCGCCCTGGGTGTCACTGCGGCCCTGGCGGGTGGTTACGAGCAGGATGGTCACTACCACGAGGGTAGTGACAGCCGCGAACAGGAACGCCACGCGTACGAGAGCAGCTACAGTGCCTACGTCGGCATGAGCTTCGGCGAATTGCGCTATCGCGAGGATGGCCTGTACAGCATCACGCCGGCGGCAGCACTGCTGCGTATTGGCGCGCCGCTGGGCAGGAATCTGGCGATTGAGGGGCGTGCCGGAGCCGGCTTCGGCAGCTCATCGACCGACGGCTACGGGTTGACGCTGCAGTCTCTGTATGGCGGTTATCTCAAGGGCTCGCTGCCGTTGGCGCCCGGATTTTCCTTTTATGCGCTGGGCGGTATCGCCACAGTCAATCTGCAACGCGACTTTGGTCTGCAGAGCGCGCACGACACCGGAATGTCATTCGGGCTCGGTGCAGATTTCAATCTGAGTGGCGGTGCCACACTCAACGTTGAATGGACGCTGCTGCCGGGCGGCAACAATCTGGGCTACGACTACGGCACTGACATGGCCTCGGTCGGCGTGGCCTGGCATTTCTAGAGCAGATCGCGCAGGCGATACCAGAGCATCGCCAGCACCAGCGCCGGACGGCGCAACAGCGCGCCGCCTGGAAAATCACGGTGCGGAATGCGCGCGAAAATATCAAAGCGTTCACTGACGCCGGCGATGGCCTCGGCCGCGAGCGCACCTGCCATGCCGGCAAGAGTCAGTCCGTGACCGCAGAAGCCCTGCAGGAACCATACATTGGGTTGCAGCCGGCCAAAGTGCGGGGCACGATTCATCGTGATGTCGAGCAGGCCGCCCCAGTGGAAATCAATGCGGGTGCCGGTCAGTTGCGGAAACACGCGCAGCATGCGCGCACGCGTAATCGGCACGGCCTCAAAACCCTCCAGGCCTGAATAACTGACGCGGCCGCCGAACAGCAAACGATGATCCGCGGAGCGGCGAAAGTAGTCGACGATCCAGTTCAGATCGTAGACCGCAGCATTGTTGCGGATCAACTCGCGGGCGCGCGCCTCGCCGAGTGGCTCGGTGGCGATGATGAAACTGCCGACCGGCATGATTTTGCGCGCCAGCTGCGGCGCGAGGCGACCCTCCTGCAGGCTGCCGGCCAGCAGCAGGTGCTGGCAACGCATTTCGCCGGCAGTGCCGTGGGCATCGGTGCGTACCCGCACGCCTGTGGGAGTCGGCGGAAAAATCGAGCGCCCGGGTATTTTCATAGAACACGACACCGGCCTGCGCGGCGGCGCGCGCCACGCCCAGGGCGTAACGCAGCGGGTGCAGGTGGCCGCCGTGCGCATCGTAGAGCCCGGCGAGGTAGCGTGAGGTCGCCAGCACCGCAGCAAGTTCGTCCCTGCCATAGAGTTCCGTGGGCGGATGCCCGAGGCGCTGTAGTTCCTCCTGGGTTTGGGCGAGTTCGAGCACCTGGCGCGGTTTACCGGCCACCTGCAGGTGGCCATCCACCCAGTCGCAATCGATGCCGTACTGGGTGATGCGCCGGCGCAGCAGGCTCAATCCCTCGACCGAGATATCCCAGACGGCGCGCGCGTCAGCAGGCACCCAGCAGGCGTTCAATCTTCTGCTGACCGCAGGCGACGCCGACCAGTGCCTGACCGCCGTTGCGTCCCGAGGCACCCCAGGCGACGCGCTGCGCTTCGAGCACCGCCACGCGATAGCCACGCTCCGCGAGAGTGAGGGCGGCGGAACAGCCGGCCAGGCCACCGCCCACGACGCACACGTCTGCCTCGGCACTGCCCGCCAGGGCAGGTGCGGCGGGCGGCAGACTCAGGGATGCTGCGTAGTAGCTCTCAGGGTAATTGGCAAGCGATTTCGCCATCCCGCCAGCATACAGAGGATGCACCTGAATGACGAATTATTCTATAAAAACAAAAGGTTACAGGAGAAAAAATATAGTCTGGCCGGGCTCGAAATCGGCCACTCGGCCAAGGACTCCAGGGGGGTCGCTATGCTCTAATGATTGAGAAGTCAGCACAGCGGTTGGCACCCGGGCGCGCGAGGCGCGGGCCCAAGCCAGCCAGAGTCGTTGCATCCATGTCTGCCAAGCGTCCATTGATCGGTATTCCCGCAGATCGCCGCATGCTGGGGGCACAGGCCTACCACGTCGCCGGCGAGAAATACCTGAGCGCCGCGCTCGACGCGGCCGGCGCCATCCCGGTCATCATTCCGGCGATAGGCCGTGAGCTGCGCCTGGACGGCCTGCTCGAGTCGCTCCATGGCTTGCTGTTCACGGGCAGCCCGTCAAATGTCGAGCCGCACCACTATCGCGGTGAGCCGAGCAGCGCTGGCACCCTGCACGATCCACAGCGCGATCAGACCACCTTGCCGCTGATTCCGCGCGCCGTCGCTGCGGGCGTACCGGTGCTGGGCATCTGCCGCGGCTTTCAGGAAATGAACGTCGCCTTTGGCGGTACCCTGTGGCAAAAGCTGCAGGAACAGCCGGGGTTTCTCGATCATCGCGAATCACCGGACCAGTCCCTCGAAACTCAATACGCGCCGGTACACGAGATCACTCTGGCGCCGGGCGGGGTGCTGCAGCGACTTGCAGGCGGTGCGGCCTCGGTGCGCGTGAACTCACTGCACAGCCAGGGAGTGCGCGATCTGGGCAAGGGCCTGAGCGTCGAGGCGCGCGCCAGCGATGGTGTGATCGAAGCCTTCAGGGTCACGGCGGCCAGGCAGTTTGCGCTGGCGGTGCAATGGCACCCGGAATGGCGCGTCATGGACAATGAATTCTCGAAGGCGCTGTTCGCTGATTTTGGCGCTGCCTGTCGTGAGCGAATCTAATAAGGAACCGCAACGGTTCTCAAACAAGTTGGTGATGTATGGCTAATGAGATTCAGCAGTTCTTCCGCGACCATGGCATCTCGGAAGTCGAAGCCATCATTCCCGACATGGCGGGCATCGCGCGCGGCAAACTCATGCCGGCCGAGAAATTTGCTGAAGATGCGGGCATGCGCCTGCCGGAGAGCATTTTCCTGCAGACCGTGACCGGTGACTATCCGAGCGACACAACTTCGGCAATGAGTCCGGCCGAGATCGACATCGTGCTCAAGGCCGATCCGAAGACCGTGCGCGTAGTGCCGTGGGCCGCGGAGCCCACCGCGCAGGTGATTCACGATTGTTTCTACTCGGACGGGCGACGGGTGACGATGGCGCCGCGCCAGCTGCTGCAGCACGTCCTGGCACTCTATGCGGAGCGTGGCTGGGAACCGGTGGTAGCGCCGGAACTCGAATTCTACCTGGTCGAGCCCAACATCGACGCCGACTACCAGCTCAAGCCGCCGGTGGGGCGCTCGGGTCGCTCCGAGCCGGGCCGGCAGTCCTACAGTATCGCTGCCGTCAACGAGTTTGATCCGATGTTCGACGACCTGTATGCATTCTGCGAAGCGCAGGATATCGAGATCGATACGCTGATCCATGAAGACGGTCCGGCACAGATGGAAATCAATCTGCTGCATGGCAATGCGCTCGGTCTGGCAGACCAGGCCTTTCTGTTCAAGCGCACGGCCCGCGAGGCCGCGCTGCGCCACAAGATGTATGCGACGTTCATGGCCAAGCCACACAGCAAGGAACCGGGCAGTGCCATGCATATCCACCAGAGCGTCATCGACCTGAACACGCGTTCGAACGTATTTTCGAACGTCGATGGCGCGCCCTCGGCACTGTTCTTTTCGCATATCGCCGGCCTGCAGCGTTATCTGCCGGCGGCTATGAGCCTGTTCGCCCCCAACGTCAATTCCTACCGGCGCATCACCCGCGCTTCACTGGCGCCGATCAATGTGCAATGGGGGTACGACAATCGCACCGCGGGCCTCAGGGTGCCGGTATCCGATCCGGAGGCGCGCCGCGTCGAGAATCGCCTCGGCGGCGCCGATGCCAACCCCTACATTGCCATGGCCGCCTCGCTGGCCTGCGGTTATCTGGGCATGGTGCAGAATCTGCAACCCAGCGAGCCTATCACCGGCAGCGCGCACGACCTGCCCTGGGACCTGCCGCGCTCACTGGACGATGCCCTCAAGCGACTCAAGGACTGTGAGCCGCTGCTGCGCCTGCTGGGCCAGCCGTTTGTCGCCGCCTACACCGTCGTCAAGCAGGCCGAGCTCGAGGTATTTCTGCAGGTGATCAGTTCCTGGGAACGTGAGCACCTGTTGCTCAATGTCTGAGCAGGCGCTCAGCGCGTGACGCGCGGCTGGCTGCACCCGGCGCACAACTGCTGGCGGCCGGCCTGTTGCTGGCGGCCAGCCTGCTGCTGGCGGGCTGCGGCCAGCGTGCCGCGGTGGCCACCACGGCGGGCGCGCATCCGGGCGACATGGACTCGGAGCGCGTTCTCAACGTCTACAACTGGTCCGACTATACGGCGCCGGGTGTCATCGAGGAATTCGAGCAGGAATACGGCATCAAGGTTCACTACGATGTCTTCGACTCCAACGAGGTGCTCGAAACCAAAATGCTGGCCGGCGCCACCGGCTACGACATCGCCGTGCCCTCATCTTCGTTCCTGGAGCGGCAGATCAAGGCCGGCGTCTACCAGCGGCTCAATAAATCGCTGCTGACCAATCTCGGCAATGTCGATGCCGACATGGCGGCGCGCTTTGCGATCAATGACCCCGGCAATCTCTATTCGGTCAACTACCTGTGGGGCACGACCGGCATCGGCTACAACGTCAGGCAGGTGCGGGCGGTGCTGGGCGATGTGCCGGTGAACAGTTTCCGCCTGCTGTTCGACCCCGCGATGGTGAGCAAATTCAGGGATTGCGGTGTCACGGTACTCGATGCGCCGGAAGACGTCGTCAGTACGGCGCTGGTTTACCTGGGGCGCGATCCCAACAGCGAGCGGCTGGACGACCTGGCTGCCGCGGAAAAGCTCCTGGCCGGGATACGCCCGTACCTGCGCTATATTCATTCCTCCCGTTATATCGACGACCTGGCCAACGGCGAGATCTGCCTGGTGCTGGGCTGGAGTGGTGACGTCGGGCTGGCGCGCGCCCGCGCCCACGAGGCCGGTGCGCAGGTCGAAGTCGCCTTCAGCATTCCGATCGAGGGCACGATCATGTTTTTCGATATGCTGGCGATTCCCTATGACGCCAGACATCCGAAAAATGCGCACCTGTTCATCAACTACATGCTGCGACCAGCGATAGCGGCGCGCAATGCCGGCACCATGCACTCGGCCACCGCCAACGCGGCGGCCTATGCGCTCATTGATCCGCTGCAGTTCGCCGATCCGAATTTCTACCCGCCGCGCGAGCTGCGTTCGCGCCTGCATGGCAATCGCGGCCACACGCAGGCCTATACGCGCAACGTCAATCGCCTGTGGACGCGATTCAAATCAGGACTATGAGCATGGCCAATCCCTACGTGCGCATTGATCGGGTCAGCAAGCGCTATGGCGATGCGCTGGCCGTCAACAATGTATCGCTCGATATCAACAAGGGCGAGATCTTCTGCCTGCTCGGCGGCTCGGGCTGCGGCAAGACCACGCTGCTGCGCATGCTGGCCGGCTTTGAGTCCCCCAGCTCCGGGGCGCTGTATATCGATGGCCAGAACCTGGCCGACATTCCGCCCTACGAGCGCCCGGTCAACATGATGTTTCAGTCCTACGCGCTGTTCCCGCACATGAGCGTGGCGGCGAATATCGGCTTTGGCCTGGAGCAGGAACGGCTGCCGCGTGCCGAGATCACGCGGCGCGTGGCCGAGATACTCGAGATGGTCAAGCTCGGCGACTACGCCAAACGCAAGCCGCATCAGCTCTCGGGTGGGCAGCGGCAGCGGGTCGCGCTGGCACGCGCACTGGTCAAGCGGCCGAAGCTGCTGCTGCTGGACGAGCCACTCGGCGCGCTCGATCGCAAGCTGCGCGAGCACACCCAGTTCGAGCTGATCAGCATTCAGGAGCGGCTCGGCGTCACCTTCGTGGTCGTGACCCACGATCAGGAAGAAGCGATGACCCTGGCGACGCGCATCGGCGTGATGAATCGCGGCGAAATCGTCCAGGTGGGTACGCCGCGCGAGATCTACGAATTTCCGGCCACGCGCTTCGTCGCTGATTTCATCGGCTCGGTCAATCTGTTCGAAGGCCGCCTGAGTGAAGACGAGCCCGAGTACGTGCGTATCAGTTGCGCGCAGCTGCCGGCGCCGGTGTACATCGATCATGGCATGAGTGCGCCGCCGGCGGCCGATTGCTGGGTCGCCATCCGCCCGGAGAAGATCGAGTTGAGTCGCGCGGCGCCAGGCGTCGCTGATAACTGGGCGCACGGCGTGGTGCATGAAGTCGCGTACCTCGGCGACATGTCGGTGTATCTGGTGCGTCTCGACGGCGGGCGCGAGGTGCGGGTCACGCAGGCCAATCGCACCCGCAAGCCTGAAGAGCAGTTCAAGTGGGACGAGGCGGTGTACCTGAGCTGGGACGCCGCCAGTCCGGTCGTGGGCATGGGCTAGGGCATGCGTGCGCGCAACCTTGGGCGGCGTCTGGTAGTGGCTGTGCCGATGGTCTGGTTGCTGCTGTTCTTCATGGTGCCGTTCATCCTGGTATTCGGCATCTCGTTTTCACAGGCGCAGCTGTCGATTCCGCCCTTTGCACCGTTGTGGGAGTGGGTCGACAATCGGGTGCTGGCGTTGCGCGTGCACCTGACGAACTACCATTTTCTGGCCACCGACGCGCTCTACATCAGCTCCTATCTCTATTCGCTCAGAGTCGCAGCGATCTCGACGCTGTTCTGCCTGCTGCTCGGTTACCCCATGGCCTATGGCATTGCCCGCGCGGCGCCGACCGCGCGCAGTCTGCTGCTGATGCTGGTCATTCTGCCGTTCTGGACTTCCTTCCTGCTGCGCGTCTATGCCTGGATCGGGCTGCTCAAGAACAACGGTGTCATCAACAACGTGCTCATGAGCCTGGGGTTGATACACCAGCCGATCGTCATGATGCAGACTGATTTTGCGGTCTACATCGGCATCGTCTATTCCTATCTGCCGTTCATGATTCTGCCCCTGTATGCCAACCTCGAGAAGCACGATCGCACGCTGCTCGAGGCTGCCGCGGATCTCGGGGCGCGGCCATGGAAGGCGTTCATGCGCATTACCCTGCCGCTGTCGGTGCCGGGCATCATCGCCGGGGCGCTGCTGGTGTTCATTCCGGCGGTCGGCGAATACGTGATCCCGTCGCTCCTTGGGCGCAGCGATCAGCTCATGATCGGCCGCGTGCTGTCCGACGAATTCTTCGAGAACCGCGACTGGCCAGTGGCCAGTGCCGTGGCGATCGCCATGCTGTTGCTGCTGGTGGTACCGATCGTCATTTTCCAGCGCCATCAGGGCCGCGAACTGGTGCACAAGTGATTCGCAAGCGGCGTTTCTTCGTGACCACCATGCTGGCCTTCGGCTTCGCCTTCCTGTACGTGCCGATCCTGTCGATGATCGTTTACTCGTTCAACAATTCGCGACTGGTGACTGTCTGGGACAGCGCGCATTCGCCCACGCTCAAGTGGTATGCGCTGCTGTTTGAGAATACCCAGATCATGGGTGCCGCGCGCCTGTCACTGGGCATCGCCACGCTCAACGCCTGCATTTCCGTGGTGCTGGGCACGCTGGCGGGACTGGTGCTGGTGCGCTTCGGCCGCTTTCGCGGCCGCACACTGCTGGGCGCCATGACCGCCGCGCCGCTGGTCATGCCCGAGATCATCACCGGCCTGTCGATGCTGATGCTGTTCGTGGCCATGGAGCGCCTGATCGGCTGGCCGGCCGGGCGCGGTATCACCACCATCACTATTGCCCATGTCACCTTCTCAATGGCCTACGTCACGGTGATCATTCAGTCGCGCCTGGCTAACTTTGACGAATCGCTGGAAGAGGCGGCCATGGACCTGGGCGCGCGTCCGGCCACGGTGTTTTTCCGCATTACCCTGCCGCTGATCATGCCGGCCATAGTCTCGGGTTGGCTGCTGTCCTTTACACTTTCGTGGGATGACGTCGTGATCTCGCAGTTCGTGGCCGGACCCAGTTCGACCACATTGCCCATGGTCATCTTCTCGAAGGTGCGCCTGGGCGTGAGTCCGGATGTCAATGCGCTGGCGACCCTGATGGTGCTGGTGGTCACCACCGGCGTCGTGGCTTCGGCGCTGTGGATGCGCGCCAGCGAGCGCCGGCGCGCGCGGGAAATGCAGCTGGTTGGCGAGTGAACGTGCGCAGCAAGCTGCCCGATGTTGGCACCACCGTATTCACGGTCATGTCGCGGCGTGCTGCCGAGACCGGTGCGATCAACCTGGGGCAGGGGTACCCCGACTACCCGATTGACCCGCGCCTGACTGAGCTGGTTACGCAGGCCATGACACAGGGCCACAATCAATATGCACCCATGGCCGGGTTGCCGGCGCTGCGCGAGCAGATTGCGCGCAAATTGCAGCGCTGCTATGCCGTATTAGTCGATCCCGAGACCGATATCACGGTGACCGTGGGAGCCACCGAGGCACTCTATTCCAGCATCCAGGCTTTGGTCGGCGCCGGCGATGAAGTCATCATCTTTGATCCGGCCTATGATTCCTATGATCCGGCAGTGCGCCTGGCCGGCGCCCGCGGCGTACATGTACCGCTCGCGCCGCCGCTGTTTCGTCCCGACTGGGAGCGGGTGCGCGCCGCGTTCACGCCGCGCACCAGGCTGATCATCATCAACTCGCCGCACAACCCGGCCTGCAGTTGCCTGAGTCTCGCGGACCTGGACGAGCTGGCGGCGCTGCTGCGCGACAGCGACTGCCTGGTGCTGGCCGATGAAGTCTATGAACACATGGTCTTTGACGGCGCCGCTCATGCCACGGTGCTGAATCACCCCGAACTGCGCGCGCGCAGTGTGGCTGTATACTCCTTCGGCAAGACCCTGCATTCCACCGGACTGCGCATCGGCTATGCCGTGGCGCCGCCGGCACTGAGCAGCGAGCTGCGCAAGGTGCATCAGTTCAATACCTTTACGATTGCGACCGCGCCCCAGCATGCGGTGGCGGAGTATTTGCGTGAGCGACCGGAATGTGGTGCCGACCTGGCGCAGTTCTTCCAGGCCAAGCGTGATCGCCTGGCGGCTCTGCTCGCCGGGCAGGGTTGGCGCGTGCTGCGCTCCGCCGGGTCCTATTTTCTGCTGCTTGACTATGCCGGGCTTGATGCACGCGCCGACATCGAGCTGGCTGGTGCCTTGATCGCCGAGGCCGGCGTCGCCACCATCCCGCTGTCGGTCTTCTATCGGGAGTCGCCGCCGCGGAGCCTGCTGCGCCTGTGTTTTGCCAAACGCGAAGAGACCCTGGTTGAGGGCGCCCGGCGTCTGTGCGCCTGGGCCCGCCGCTGACACGGATGCTGAATGCATGAAAAAGCTGAAGAACGAGAACGCTATTTTCAAGGCGGCCCTGCTGGCCGCGGTCACCTACGCCGAGGGGCGTGGCGCCGTCGAGTTTGAGCCCGCGGATTCCGCGAGCCTCAAGCTGCTGTATGTCTATCGTCTGCTGGTGCACGACAAGATCATTCAGCCCCTGCCTGAAGAGCAGGTGGCCGAGAGCAGCATGCGGCATCGGTTGGTCATGTGGTATGTGCGCCAGCTACCCGCAGACCACCCACTGCTGAAATAGCGCCTGGCGCGCGCCTGCACCCGCCGGCGACCGATCAGTTGCCCAGCGCTGAGCGCAAGGCCTCTATTTCCGTGGCGGATTCCTCCAGCAGGCGCTTGTACGCTTCGACATCGAGCTTCATGCGGCCGGCGGCCGTGACGCCCTGCAGATTCAGTTCGATGGATTGCGGGTGCTCGCGATAGCTGATCAGCAGGCTGGCGGTAATCAATACATCGGTCAGGTCGGCTTCGCCCTTGTGCGCGTACTCAAGATCTTCGTGCAGGTGCACGGCGGTAACGACATCGTCGGGCAGTTCCCAGTTTTCGAGTATGGCCTTGGCAATATTCGCGTGCCAGAGCTGCTCGACGCGCTGGTAACTTTCAGGATCTGAAAACAGCGCAGGAAATTCCACGGCGCGCACCATGATGTACAGCTTGCCAATGCCGTGCACCATGCCTGCGAGGGCCGCGGCATCGGCATTGACCGTGGTCAGGCGCCGGGCAACCACACTGGCCATGGCGGCCACGTGCGCACTGTGCTTCCACAGCGCGTGCAGCGGTTCCTTGATGGACTGCAGCGGCTTCGAGTTCCCCAGCTGCGACATGGCCAGGGCTATGGAGCTGCTGCGCACCAGGTTGAAGCCGACGCGGGTGATGGCCATGCGCAGATCGGTAACCCGGCTGCCGGCCCGATTGATGGCCGCCGAGTTGGCCAGCTGCAACAGGCGCGCGGACAGCAGCGGTTCGGCGCCCACGACCCGTACCAGTTTGTCGGTCGAGACGTCTTCGTCCTGCAGCACACGGCGCACGCGAATGGCGATGTCGGGAAAGCCGGGCAATTCAATCTCGCCGGCCGACATCTCGCGTGCCAACGCCGACACGAATGCGAACTCCGCCGAACTGGTGCCGGGCGACGTGGCCACTTTGTTCATAGCTAATCCTCGCTGGTAGATTGGAATATCGACCAGGCGGCCAGGCACTTTAGGGTCCGGCGATGCCTGGCATTAGGTGACGTGGGTCACAACGCGGCCGCGCTGCGGCTCGTCCGCTACGCGATTTGGCCGCATCTTGTTAAAGATTGGCCGGCAGCTACCGCTACCAGAAGCTGTAACCAGCCGCCGTGCGCGGCATTGGCCAGCATGGAGGGTCGCGTGTTCGGACTGCTGAAGAAAGCTGCGGTGGCTAAGGGCCGGGTCGGGCTGGCCCTGCAAGGCGCTCAGATGGCGATCGCCGTCGTGCGCCGGGACGGCGCCGGAGCCGCAGTACTGGAGCGCTGTGAGCTGCTGGCGCTGGCAGGCGCAGACGCCGCTGATCGCTACCAGCTGGCATTGCAGGGCGCCGGCCTGCCGAACATGCCGATCAGTTGTGCGTTGCAATCAGACGAGTATCAACTGGTGCAGGTGGAAGCGCCCGACGTTCCGCCGGCCGAACTGCGCGCCGCCATGCGCTGGCGACTCAAGGATCTCATCGATATCCGCATCGACGACGCCGTCATCGACGTGTTCGCCGTGCCCAGTCAGGCGCGCGGCGCGCAGGGAAAGATGATGTATGCGGTTGCCGCGCGGCGCAACGTGATCGAAGCCATTTCATCGACGCTTGCCGGCTTTCCGCTCTTTGATGTCGTCGACATTCCGGAGCTGTGTCTGCGCAATGTGCTGGCGCTGCTGCCGGCGGCCAAAGGCGGCGTGGCATTGCTGCATCTCGCGGAACGCACGGCTTCAGTCGTGGTCGTGCGCGGCAGTACCTTTTACTTCTCGAGAAAAATGACCTTGCAGTCAGCGATGGACATCAATGCCGTCGGCGACTCCGACGCAGCGCCCATCGACGCCGCCGGTGTGGTGCTGGAGTTGCAGCGCTCACTTGACTACTACGAGCGCCATTTCGACCAGCCACCCATTACCCGGCTGGTGGTGGCGCCGCTCGGCCCACGGGCCCAGACGCTCGCCGATGATCTGGCCCGCGAGACCGGTTTTGAAGTGACGACACTCGATCTCAACAACCTGATGAGCTGCACGATAGCGGTACCGGCTGAGGCACAGGCGGCCGTGCTGTTTGCGGTTGGCGCGGCGCTGCGCGACGAGCAACGTTCGCTCTGACACCATGGAACAACAGGTCAATCTGTTTCAGCCGATCCTGGGCGCAGAAAAGCGCCTGTTCTCGGCGACCGCCATCGGCATCGCGCTGGCGCTACTGGCGGTATCCCTGGGTGCTGTCGCCGGTTTCGCGCGCTGGCGCACCGCGCATATCGAGCGCGCCGTCATTGAGGTCAGCAGACAGGAGACCCTGGAACAGGCCCTCGCTGCACAGGCCAGCGCCAGCAATGAACCGCGCACCAGCCTCGAGGAACTCAACGCCCTGGCAAGGCGCAGTACCGAGGAAATCACTGCGCGTGAATACGCCCTCAATGTAGTGAAGCGCGGCAGCTCGGATCCTGCCTCCGGATTCGCAGCGCGCCTCGAGGCGATCGCGCACCGCCAGGTTGAGGGCGTGTGGTTGACGAGCCTGATTATCGGCACGGGCGAGGGGCGCCTGGCGCTCAGCGGTGCCACCACCGATCCGCGGCTGGTCTCCGGATGGCTCGCGTCGCTGGCAGAAGAGCACGCGCTCGATGGCGGGTTCTTCGATCGCCTGGTAATCAGGCAGGTTGCCGATGCGGCTCCGGCGGTGGCGCTGTTCGAGCTGGGTGCACCGGGCCTGGAATTATTGACAAGCGGGAGCGCGCGATGAAGGACATGAAGTCACTGGGCGCGCGCCTCGGGCTGCTGCTGGAGCGGGTCAATCACCTGTCGTTGCGTGAGCGCACGATGGTCTTCGGCGCCGGCGTGGTGCTGATCGTGATGGCGTGGCAGATCCTGTTGATGGACCCGCTCACGCGTCGCGCCGGCACGGCACAGCAGCAGCTGCTGGAACTGCGCCAGCGCCTGCAGGCGGCAGAACTCGCTGCCAGCTCGGTGGCGCAGAGTCCGGCACTCGTGGCTGCCACGCGCAATCGGGCCCTCGAGCAACGCCTGGCGCAGCTCGATGCTGAGCTGGCTGCGGCGGCGCACGGCTACGTAGCGCCCGAACGAGTCGCGCAACTGCTCGGCGAGCTGATTTCACGCCAGCACGGTCTCACACTGATCAGTCTGCGCAACCTTCCGGTTGAGAGCCTGGCGCTGCCTGCCGGTCCGAGCGCGACTACGGCCGCCAGGCCCACAGTCCGCGATCGCGGGCCGTTCCTGCATCCGCTGGAGCTGATCGTCAGTGGTGACTATCCCAGTATCGTCGCCTACCTGCAGGCGCTGGAACACCTGCCCTGGCGTCTGCATTGGGAGCGGCTGGAGCTGCAGGTTGAGCACTACCCGGCCAACCGCGTACGCCTGGTCATCGGCGCGCTCAGCCTGTCACGTGAATGGATGAGCGTATGAAGTCGCTGTGCCTGCTGGTACTTGCCTGCGCAGTGTTTGGCACCGGCGCTACCGAATTGCGCGATCCGATGCGCCCGCCGCAGCGCGCAGCTGCCCGCAGCGGCGCAGTTGTCGGACTGCCTGTGGTGTCCGCCGTGTTTATCGGTGCGACGCACCGTGCCGCAATCGTCAACGGCAGACTGGTGCACGCGGGTGACCGGGTTGGTGCGTACACCATTGTCGCCCTGCTTGATGATGGCATTCGCTATCAGAGTGGCACAGTGGTGCGTGAGCAGCGACTGCTGGCCAACGATCTGCATGTCAAAAAGCCCGCTGCCAGCGTGGCGCGCCTGGTTAACGGAGGCTCCTGATCATGACCCGTAAATATTCCATCGGCTTCGCTGCAGTGGCGATGTTCATGGCTATCAGCGCCAGATCACTGGCCACTGAAGAGCCGCGTTTTGACGTTGCGGTCACCGATGCACCGGCACGGGTATTCTTCGAGGGGCTGGTTGAGGGCACACCCTACAACATTGTGCTGGAACCCGGAGTGGGTGGCTCAATCACCCTGAAAATGAACGGTGTAACCGTGCCGGAAGTACTTGAAGCCGTGCGCGACACCTATGGTTATGATTTTCACAAAGTGCCGAGCGGCTTTGTGGTTTCACCACCGAGCATGCGCACGCGGGTCTTTCAGGTCAACTATCTCGACCTCGAGCGGCGCGGCACCTCGCGGACCCGGGTTTCATCGGGTCAGCCCAGCGAAACACCGCTGACCGGACTGAGCGGCAGCGGCAGCGGCAATGGCAACGGCGGCGGTTCGGGCAGCACCACCAGCGGGCTCAGCGAACCGCCCGGCAATATCTTTCGCCGCGACCCGAGCGATGGGCAGCAGAGTTCGCAGGTAGGCGATATCACCGGTAGCAGCGTCTCGACCCGGACCGCCTCGGATTTCTGGAATGACCTGGTGCGCAACCTGCGCTCGATGATTGGTGCCGAGGGCGGTCGGCAGATCATCATCAACCCTGCTTCAGGAGTAGTCGTGGTGCGGGCGACGGCACGCGAGCTGCGCGACGTGCAGCAATTTCTCGACAGCGTGCAGGATGTCTCAGTGCGTGAAGTGGTGCTGGAAGCGAAGGTGATCGAAGTCGAGCTCTCCGACGGGCTCCAGGCCGGTATCAACTGGGCAGCGATCATGAGCCAGAATGGTCGTCAATATACCGTCTCGCAGACCTCGCCGCAGGGTCAGGGCGGCTTTGACAATTCGAATCTGCTGAATCAGCCCGGCCGCGTTGTCGACGTGCTGCCCGGCGCCGGTCCGCCGACGAGCCTGCCCATTCGCACGCTGGGTGGGGCATTTTCAATGGCGATCAACGCCACCGACTTCACTGCGTTCATCGATCTGCTGGCGACCCAGGGCAAGATGCACCTGCTCTCCAGCCCGCGTGTCGCGACGCTCAACAACCAGAAAGCGGTCATCAAGGCCGGAATCGATCAGTTCTTCGTCACCGGCGTGTCCAGCAATACCGTGGTCGGCACGGCCTCGGCCACCAGCAGCAACGTGCAGCTGACGCCGTTCTTTTCCGGCGTGGCGCTGGACGTCACGCCGCAGATCTCCGCTGACGGCAGTGTGCTGCTGCACATCCATCCGACCATCAGTGACGTCACCGAGCAGATGAAGAACATCAAAGTCGGTGGCGTCGACAGCTCGCTGCCATTGGCCCTGAGCCAGGTGCGCGAATCCGACAGCGTCGTCAGCGCCAGGAGCGGTCAGGTGATCGTGATCGGAGGCATGATGCGCAACACCAGCCGCGACCAGAACTACGGCATACCACTGCTGGGCAGCATTCCCGTGCTCGGCAACCTGTTTCGCAGCAAGCAGCGTGTCACCGTGCGTTCCGAGCTGGTGATTCTGCTGCGCCCGGTGGTCACGTCCAGCGACGCTGACTGGCAGCAGCTGGCGCAGCAGGCACTTGAGCGGGTGGGCGCGATCGAGCCGAAGTTGCCGCTCGATGCGCAGGGATCGCTCGCGGCGCACTGACAGCGCCACGCACTACGCACATGAACGCACGCGTCAGAATCCGCCTGGGCGACCTGCTGATCGAGCACAAGATCATCTCCCAGGATCAGCTGGCGGCAGCGCTGGTTGAGCAGCGGCGCTCGGGCCGCAAACTGGGACGGGTGCTTGCTGATCTGGGGTTCCTCGCCGAGGCGCAGCTGCACGAATTTCTGTCCAAGCACCTGAAGGTGCCGTTCGTCGATCTCAAGCAGTTGCGCATTGACCGCGAAGCAGTCAAGTTATTGCCCGAGGCCCTGGCGCGGCGGCATCGCGCCCTGGTGCTGCAGCAGGATTCGCGCGGCCTGCTCATCGGCATGCCGGATCCCGCTGATCTGCAGGCCTATGATGAGCTGCAGGCCAAGCTCAAGCTGCCGCTGCGCGTGGCGCTGGTCAGTGAAGCGGAGTTTCTCAAGACCCTCGATGCCGTGTACCGGCGCTCTGACGAGATCGCTTCGCTGGCCGAGGCGGTGCGCGATGAGCTGGCGGAAGGCGATGTCGATATCGAGCATCTGGCGGTGGAGGAGGGCTCGCCCGACGCTCCGGTGCTGCGTCTGCTGCAGACCATGTTTCACGACGCCGTGCAGGCGCGCGCTTCCGACATTCACATCGAGCCGGGTGAGGACAAGCTGCGCATTCGCCTGCGCGTCGATGGCGTCCTGCAGGAGCAGGTGATCGACGGCAAGCGGGTCGCTGGTGCGCTGGTCACGCGGCTCAAGCTGATGTGCGGCCTGGACAT
This sequence comes from uncultured Gammaproteobacteria bacterium, assembly GCA_963823235.1. GTDB lineage: Bacteria > Pseudomonadota > Gammaproteobacteria > Steroidobacterales > Steroidobacteraceae > FEN-1191. Next base: position 176,650 of record CAWGKS010000009.1, read on the forward strand.
CGCCGAGAAGCGCCTGCCACAGGACGGACGTTTTACGGTGCGGGTGCTCGAGCAGTCGATCGACGTGCGTCTGGCCACCATGCCGACCACTTACGGTGAGTCGGTGGTGATGCGCCTGCTCAGCCAGTCCTCGTCCCTGCTGTCGCTCGACAAGCTTGGTATGCCGGCGGAGATGCGCGATCGCTTTCAGCGACTGATTGATCGCACCTCGGGCATGGTGCTGGTCACCGGGCCCACGGGCAGCGGCAAGACCACGACGCTCTATGCGGCGCTCAATCACCTCAACAGGCCGGGCGTGAAGGTGATCACCGTGGAGGATCCGGTGGAATATCGCCTGGATCGCATTACCCAGGTGCAGGTGCTCGCCAAGATCGGCCTCGACTTCGCCCGTATCCTGCGCACCGCTTTGCGGCAGGATCCGGATATTCTGCTGGTCGGCGAAATGCGCGATCGAGAAACCGTGGACATCGGCCTGCGCGGAGCCATGACCGGGCACTTCGTACTCTCGACGCTGCACACGATCAATGCCGTCGCCACCATGAACCGCCTGCTCGACATGGGTGCGGCCGGCTATCTGGTGGCCGCTGCGGTGCACGGCGTGATCGCCCAGCGCCTGGTTCGGCGCGTATGCCCCGACTGCGTGCAAGCCATCGACTCCTACCGCGCACGAGTTGGCCTGGCTGCAGAGTTGCCGTCCGACACTGGTGCCGGAACGTGCCAAGTTTGTTGCCGGCGCCGGCTGCACCTACTGCAATCTGACCGGCTATCGCGGTCGCGTCGCGGTGTACGAGCTGCTGGAGATTGATCGCACGCTGGCCGATGCCGTGCGACGTGGCGATCTGGAGGGCTTCGCGCGGGCGGCACGGGTACGCGAGGGCTATGTGCCCCTGGCCCAGGGAGCGATTGACCTGGCGCTCGCGGGCACCACCTCATTGGCAGAAGCCATGGCCGTGGGCGCGGGCCTGGAGGAACTGGTTGATGTCGATTCCGACGAGGCACTGGCGCCGGCGGCGGTCGATAAAGTACTGGGCGCCAGGGCCTGAACATGCTGATGTATCGCTACCGCGGCCGCGGCGGGCGCGGCGATCTGGTCACCGGGCGCCTGGAGGCCGATAGCAGCGACGCGGTCGCCACCCGGCTGTTCAATCTTGGCATCACGCCGCTGGAGATCGCAGCGGATGTCGCGACCGCCACACCCATCAATGAACTGCTGCAACGCTTCGGCGCCGGCAAGCCCAAGAGCTCTGACCTGGTGTTGTTCGCGCGGCAGATGTATTCAATTACCAAGGCGGGCCTGCCGCTGCTGCGCGGACTACGCAGTCTCGCGCAGGCCACCCATAACGTGCAGCTACGCGACGCGCTCTACGATGTGCTGCAGAGCCTGGAGTCAGGGCGTGATTTTGCCAGCTCGCTGGCGCGGCATCCGCAGCTGTTTTCGCCGCTGTTCCTGAGCATGGTGCGGGTCGGTGAGTCGACCGGCACGCTCGATAACGCCTTCCTGCGGCTGTGCGAATACCTCGGGCAGGATCAGGAAGTCCAGGATCGGGTCAAGGCGGCGATACGCTATCCGGCCATCGTGGTCATTGTGATCGGCATCGCAGTCGTGATCATCACCATATTTGTGATTCCGAACTTTGCGCCGCTATTCAAGATACTGGGCGATGACATCCCGTTGCCGACGCGGATCATCATCGGCACCTCCAATTTCGTGCGTCACCACGGTGTGTTGCTGCTGGCCGCAATTGTTTCCGGCATCGTCATGTTCAAGCGTCATCTGAAAACCGTGTCCGGCCGCTATCACTGGGATCGCCTCAAACTCAGGATCCCGGCGATCGGTGAATTGATGCATCAGGCGGTACTCTCGCGCGTCACGCGCTCGCTGGCCATCTCACTCGCGGCCGGTTTGCCGATGATTCAGGCCCTGACGCTGCTGGCCCGCTCGGCGGGCAATGAATATCTGGCCGAGAAACTGTTGCGCCTGCGCGATGCCGTTGAACGGGGCGAGAGCCTGAGTCGCGCCGCAGCCGCCACCGGCATCTTTCCGCCGCTGGTGCTGCAGATGGTCGCCGTGGGTGAAGAGACCGGCGAGCTGACACCGTTGCTTGAGGAAGTCTCCGGATTCTACAACCGCGAGGTGGATTTTCGGCTCAAGAACCTGAGCGCGATGATCGAGCCGATCCTGATGGCTGTGGTCGGTGGCCTGGTGCTGATTCTCGCGCTGGGCGTGTTTCTGCCCATGTGGAACATGATTGGCAAGGTCGGTCACGCCGGCTAAGCCCGGGTGAACAGGCCGGAATGTGTGACCGACTTCACAGGCACGGAACCGCGTCTTAAGAATAGCTGCACGACGCCGATCTTTAAGACAGGTACGCGCGGCTGGCCGCGAACTGCTGACACCCATTAACAGCGCGCAAGCGCTTCGGAGCTGAATATGATGCCCTCCAAGATTCGCGGTTTTACACTGATCGAGCTCGTGGTCGTGATCACGATCCTCGGCATCCTGGCCGCCTTCGCCATCCCGCGCTTTATCTCGCTCGATACGACAGCGCGCGCTGCCACGGTCACGGGTCTGGCCGGCACGATGCGCAGTGCAGCGGCGCTGGCGCGCGGTATGTCCATGGCTACCGGCAATGCCGCCTCGGTCACGATGGAGGGCAATGCCGTCACGCTCGCCAACAACTATCCGGACGCCAGTGCACGCCGGCATAGATAAGGCAATCAATCTCAGCCCCGGTGACTTCACGTTTACGGCGGGCGCTCCTGCCGCTACGGGTACGGCGACCTATCAGCGCGTAGGTGCTACGACGCCCGCCACCTGCCAGGTGAGCTATACACCGCCGGCTGTGGCCGGGGCGGCACCGATCATCCTCGCGCCGACCGACGGCTGCTGAACGCCGCAGCACAAGGGTACGCAGGGCGAACCTGCGGGAGCATGAGCTATGCCGCGAATGGATTCGACCTGTGCGGCGCCTCGGGCTTCCGCAGGTTTCACGTTGATAGAGCTCACCGTCGTCATCACGATACTCGGTGTGCTCTCGGCCACCATCGCCCCGCGCTTCTTCACGCAGTCGGCATTTTCTGAGCGCGCCTATGCCGATGAGCTTGCCAGTGCGCTGCGTTCGGCGCAGAAGGCCGCCGTCATTACCGGCTGCCGTGCGCGCCTGACACTGGCGAGTTCCTCATACGTCGCGACCCAGCAGGCGGCATCCGGCAACACCTGCCTGAGCAGCGACACCACCTGGCCCACGCCAGTGCTGGGCGCGGACGGCGCGGCCATCGCCAACAGCGCGCCCTCGGGTATCAGCGCCGCTCCGATCGGCATATTTGAATATGACACCCAGGGGCGCCTGGTCACGCTGCCGGGCGCCACGATCACCATTGGCGCACGCAGCATTACCATCGACGCCAACACCGGCTTCCTGCAGGTGCAATGATGCGGCGCCAGCGCCAGCAGGGCGTGACGCTCATCGAGCTGGTGATTGCGATCACCGTGGTGGCGATCGGCGTCACCTCGATACTCGGTGCCCTTGCGGCGTCCTCCAGTCACAGTGCCGATGCCATGGTCCAGCAGCAGGCGGTATCGGTCGCGCAGGCCTATCTCGATGAGATTCTGCAGCGCTGGGTGGTCGATCCTGCTGGCACGCCGGCCGTCGGCGGACGGGCCAACTGGAATACGGTCGACGCCTACAATGGCCTGGCCGACATTGGCGCGCGCGATCAGTTTGGCAACGCCATTGCGGCATTGTCGACCTATAACGTCGCGGTGACGGTCGTGGCGTCGGCTGCCCTGGGCGGCATTGGCTCGGCGGCGGTGCGACGCGTCGACGTGACGGTGAGCCACGCGCCGAATGTGACAGTCACACTCTCCGGCTATCGGGCCAACTTCTGATCATGCGCCAGCGCGGCATGACACTCATTGAGCTGGTCATCACGATCACCGTCGGTTCGATCGTGGCGGGGTTCATGTCGATGTTCATTACCCTGCCCATGAATGCCTACAGCGCCCAGACCCGCCGCGCCACGCTGGTCGATTCCGCCGACAGTGCCCTGCGATTCATGTCGCGCGACATCAGCGCCGCCCTGCCCAACAGTGTGCGCACGGGCACCAGTGGTGCCGTTACGGGCCTGGAGCTGCTTGCCAGCGTTGATGGCGCCCGTTATCGCGATAGCGGGCCGCTGGCCAACCCGGCACTGGAGCTGGATTTCACGGCGGCTGACACCGCCTTCTCCACCACTGTGCCCTTTACCCAGCTGACGCTCCCCTGGAGTTCGGGCACCAGCTATCTGTCGATCGCCAACATCGGTGTACCCGGCGCGGATGCCTATGCCGGCAGCAACGTCATTACACCAGCCGGCACTACCATCACGGTTGTCTGCTGGTGCCAGCGCCAACGCCAACCTGGTGACGATGAACCCGGGCTTCCGCTTCAACTGGGGTTCGCCCAACAAGCGCGTCTACCTGATCAGCGGCCCCGTGTCCTACCTGTGCGACAGCTGCGGCTCGCACCCTTACCCGCTACAGCGGCTACAGCGATTTCGCCGACGCAATCGTTCAGCGCCGCGTCCCTGCTCGCGGCGGGCGCGACGGCGGCACGGGTCGCCACGGATGTCGCCAGTTGTGCATTCAGCTACGCCGCTGGCACTGCCCAGCGCAACGCGCTGGCCACGCTGACACTGCAGCTGAGCAATAGTGGTGAGATGATCCAGTTGCTGCAGCAGGTGCAGCTGGCGAATTCACCATGAGCCGCGGCTTCGCCCTGGTACCGGCGCTGTTCCTGATCGTCGTGCTCGCGGCGCTGGGTACGGCGGCGATACGCATAGGGAGCGGCGAGCAGCAGACCGTGACCATGGCCATGCAGCAGGTGCGGGCAATGGCTGCGGCGCGGGCGGGCATTGAGTGGGGCGCCTACCAGGCGCTCAAGCCAGTCAGCAGCTGCGTGGCGAGCACCACGCTGAATCTCAGCGAAGCCGCACTGGCCGGCTTCACCGTGGTCGTGACCTGCAGCTCGGCAATTGATGCCAGCGGCCCGGTGCCGAAGAATGCCTACGTGCTGGTGTCGAACTCGTCCTCGGGCACCTACGGGCAACCCGGTTACGTGCATCGGGTCGTAAGCTCCACATTTACGGACGCCACGGGATGAGCGGCCTGCGCCAGCTGCTGCTCGTGTGGGTCGACCGCTGGGCGCGCGCGCTGCTGGCGCTGCTCCTGGTGGCATGCGCTACCCAGGCACAGGCGCAGGTCGCCTTTGTGCAGTCCACAGGCGTGTTTCAGACCGCATCGGGTACCTCGGTCGTGTCGCCGGCCTTTGCGACAAATCCCAAACTCGGCAACACGATCGTTGTGCTGGCCTGGACCTGGAACGCATCATCCGCGCCCACTATTTCCGCCAGTGACAGTGCCGGGAATACCTATACCGCCATCACCCAGGGCAATGTAAACGCCTCAGGACAGGGATGGCAGAACTCCGCGGTAGTCTCGGCACCCGTCACGCTGACCGCTGCGGGTTTCAAGGTCACCGTGAAGGCCGCACCCGCAAGCTCGCAGATCAGTGCCGTCGTCATTGAATACTCGGGTGTCGGCGCCGTCGATCAGAAAAATACCACCACCGGTGTGACAGCAACCGCGCTGGTGTCCACACCAGCAGCGACCGCGGTCAACAATGAGCTGATCGTATCGTCACTGGGCATACTCTGGCCGGCCGTGAGTTTTACGTCCATCACTCCTACCGCAGGCTATACCTCGCGTGCGGTACAGCTGAACAACAACGGCAGTACTGCCGGCGGTGGCGCCGATCAGCTCACCAACACGGCCGGCATCCAGAGCGTGAAATGGACTGGCAACAGCGCCTTCAGCGGCTGGGTGGCGTCCATTGCCACCTTCAGGTCCGTTGCCACACTGATTCCGGACCACTACGCGCTGAGCGGGTCCACATCGCAGGTGAATTGCCAGGCGGCACCCGTCACCATCTCGGCGCACAACAACACTCACGCATTGGTGTCGACAACGGACCAGATCACCATCAGCACCAGTACCGGTCACGGTGACTGGAGTCTGACCAGCGGCAGCGGCAGTTTTGTAGCCGGCGGTTCCGACAGCGGCACGGCGCTCTATACCTATTCTTCCAGCGATGCGGGCAGCGTCGTGCTCGCGCTCCGCGACACGCATCCGGAGACGGTGACGGTCAACATCCTGGATGGCACGGTCACGGCAGTTTCGGGCTCGGCGCTGCCCGCGGAAGATGCCGCCATCACCTTCGCGCCATCGGGATTCCGCATCACGAACGGCAGCAATGTTCCCACGGCCATCAATACCCTGCTGGCGGGCGCGGCCTCGACCCAGACCCTGGCGCTGCAGGGGATACGCACCGACACCAGCACGGGCGCCTGCGTCGCGGCATTTCCCAGCGGCACCACGGTCAATATCAGCCTCGCCTATCAATGCAACAACCCGACCACCTGCATCGCCGGGCAGACGTTCACCGTTACCAACAACGGCACGACTACCGCGCTCGCCTCGAACCCGAACAGTGCAGTGAGCAGTTACACCACCGTGCCGCTGCGCTTCAGCACTGCCAACTCCGAAGCGCCGATCGTGCTCAACTATTCCGATGCCGGGCAGGTGACATTGCATGCGCGCTACAACATTCCACTCGGCAGTGGCGCCGGCTCCGGCACCTACACGAGCGGCAGCAGTCAGTTCGTGGTGCAGCCCTATACCCTGAAGCTCTCGAACCTCAAGCGCACCAGCGACAGCGTTGCCAATCCGGCGGCCAGCGCTGCGAACGGACCGGTATTCATCGGCGCCGGACAGGCCTTCAGCGCGACGGTGACGGCAAGCAACCTGCAGGGCAACGCGACTCCCAACTTCGGGCGGGAGACTTCCCCGGCGGCGGTAACCTTGAGCCCGGCGCTGGTGCTGCCGGCAGCCGGCCACAACCCCGCGGTCAGCGGCAGCTTCGGCGTCTATGCGAGCGGCGTCGCTTCGGGGACGGCGTTTGCGTGGCCCGAAGTGGGCATCATCACGCTGACGCCAACGGTGGCAAATTACCTGGGCAGCGGCGCCGTGAACGGCACGGCGTCTGGCAACGTCGGGCGTTTCATTCCGAATACATTTGCGACGGCGCTCAATACACCGACCTTCAGCACCGGTTGCAGCGCCGGCTCATTCAGTTACCTGGGCCAGCCGCTGAAGTTCCTGCTCGCGCCGGTCATCACGGTGACGCCGCAGGCATTTGGCGGCGCCACGACGCAGAACTACACCGGCGCGCTGTTCCGCCTCACCAACAGTTCGCTGACTGGCAGAAGCTATACGCCGACGCCGGCGAGTCCGGCGCTGGATCTCAGTGGTCTGCCGGCGACCAGCGCGGATCCGGCCATTGCGGATGCGGGCACCGGCCAGGGCACGCTCACATTCGATGCCGGCTCGGGTCTGAAATTTGTGCGCGCCAGCGCGATCCCGCCCTTCAGCGCCAATATCGCGCTGGCCATCAACATCATCGATCTGGATGGCGTTACCGCCGCGAATCCCGTGTCATTTGGCGCCGGATCCGGCATCGCCTTCAGCACCGGCGCGACGCAGTACTACGGGCGGCTGAAGCTGAGCAATGCGCTCGGCTCCGAACTCCTGGATCTGCCGATGTCACTCGTGACGCAGTACTACCTGAACAGCACGCAGGGTTTCGTCACCAATGGCAGCGATTCCTGCACCACGGCGCCGGCCATCGGCTTTGGCAGCTACCAGTTGAATCTGCAGGCGGGTGAAACCTGCGTGCGCGATACCGGCAGTCCCGGCGGTTCCGGCGTCGGCTGTGCAGTCGCCGCCGTGAACAGCTATTTTCCCAAGGCCGCGGCCGGCAACTTCAATCTGATACTCGCAGGTCCCGGATCCGGAAACTCCGGCGCCACGACCGTTACGGCCACGGCGCCGGCCTGGTTGCAGTACCTGTGGAATGCGGGCTCGGGCGTGGCCGCGAGTCCCAGCGCGATGGCCACGTTTGGCATCTACCCGGGTTCGGGCACGCGCATCTATCAGCGCGAAGTGTACTGAACCAGATCAATGCGCGCGCCGCGCCAGCGCCTTCAGAAATTAGCGATCAGTGCGTCGCCGAACTCGCTGCATTTGACTTTCCTGGCACCGGGCATCAGCCGGGCGAAGTCATAGGTGACGACCTTCTGACCGATGGTGCGATCCATGGCGCCAATGATGGCGTCGGCCGCTTCGGTCCAGCCCAGGTAGCGCAGCATCATTTCGCCCGAGAGAATCACCGAACCCGGGTTCACCTGGTCCAGGTCGGCGTACTTCGGGGCCGTGCCGTGGGTGGCTTCGAATACCGCGTGGCCGGTCTGATAATTGATATTGGCGCCCGGTGCAATGCCGATACCGCCGACCTGAGCAGCGAGCGCATCGGAAAGGTAATCGCCATTGAGATTGAGCGTCGCGACTACATCGAATTCGTCGGCGCGCGTCAGCACCTGCTGCAGCGTGATGTCGGCGATGGCGTCTTTGATGAGTACCTTGCCGCCCGCGAGCGCCGCGGCCTGTTCGGCATTGGCGGCCGCTTCGCCGCTGGCCGCCTTGGTGCGCTCCCACTGCAGCCAGGTATATACCTGGCTGGCAAACTCGCGCTCGGCCAGGGCATAGGCCCAGGCGCGGAACGAGCCTTCGGTGTACTTGAGAATGTTGCCCTTGTGCACGATCGTTACGCTCTTGCGCTGGTTGGCAATGGCGTATTCCACGGCCGAGCGAAACAGTCGCTCGGTGCCCTCGCGCGACACATTCTTGATGCCGATGCCGGAACTGGCCGGAAAGCGGATCTTGGCGTAGTGCTTGGGAAAATTTGCCTTGAGATAATCGATGAAGCGGCGATTGTCGTCAGTGCCTTCTTCAAATTCGATGCCTGAGTAGAGATCCTCGGTGTTCTCGCGAAAGATCACCATGTTCACTTTTTCAGGTGACTTCACCGGCGAGGGCACACCCTGAAACCAGCGCACCGGACGCAGACACACGTACAGATCGAGCAGCTGGCGCAGTGCCACGTTCAGCGAGCGGATGCCGCCGCCCACCGGTGTGGTCAGCGGGCCCTTGATCGAGACCAGGTATTCGCGGCAGGCGGCCACGGTTTCATCGGGCAGCCAGTTGCTGTAGGCCTTGAAACTCTTCTCACCGGCATACACTTCCATCCACTCAATTTTGCGACGACCGCCATAGGCCTTGGCAACGGCGGCATCCATGACCCGCACGCTGGCGCGCCAGATATCCCGGCCGGTGCCATCGCCCTCGATAAACGGAATGATCGGTCGGTCTGGCACCTGCAGCTTGCCGCCGCTGATGGTAATTCTGGCGCCGGTGGCAGGCGGGGTGGGTTTGGCGGTGCTGGGCATGCTCATTGAGGATTCCAATTGCAGGAGTTTGCGGGCTGAAAAGTGGCGCAAATGCTACCACAGCCGGCGCGCACTCCATGGCACACTGCGCAACGTGAAACAGACTCATTCAGCCCTGAAGTCGCGCCCGGCCGCCGATGGCTTTTACATGCCGGCCGAGTTCGCGCCGCACGAACGTTGCTGGATGCTCTGGCCCGAGCGGCCGGACATCTGGCGCCAGCGGGCATTGCCTGCGCAGCAGGCCTTTGCGCTGCTGGCGGCCGCGATCGCGCGGTTTGAGCCGGTGACGGTGGGCGCCTGCGCGCGCCAGTTGGCCTTCGCGCGCGCCGCGCTGCTGCCGCACATCAAAGTCGTAAAACTGAGCAGCGATGACGCCTGGATGCGCGATGTCGGGCCCACATTCGTAGTCAATGGCGCCGGGCAGCGGCGCGGAGTCGACTGGCGCTTCAACGCCTGGGGCGGCATTTATGCCCACTGGCGCCGCGATGACGCCGTGGCGGCACAGGTGCTGGCGGCCGAGCACAGCGCACGCTACCGCGCACCGTTTATCAACGAAGGTGGGGCCATTCACACCGACGGCGAGGGCACGCTGCTGGTCACTGAGCAATGCCTGCTCAACCCCAATCGCAATCCGCACTTGAGTGTGGCCGCCATTGAAAAATTGCTGTGCGATTATCTCGGTGCGCAGCACGTGATCTGGCTGGGCGCGGGCGTAGTCAACGATGAAACCAGCGGCCACATCGACAATCTGGCCTGTTTCGCCCGTCCTGGCGAAGTGTGCCTGACCTGGAGTGACAACCGGCGTGATCCGCAGTATCGCGTCTCGCACGACGCCTTCGAGCGACTGGCGGCCGCACGCGATGCGCGCGGGCGCAGGCTCAAGGTGCATAAGCTGCCATCGCCCGGACCGCTGTACATGAGCGCTGCCGAAGCCGCGGGCATTGCGCGCGGCGCAGGCACGCGACAGAGTTCGCACGGGTCACCGTCTGGCGGGCAGTTACGTCAATTTCTATCTGGCCAATGGCGCCGTGATTGCCCCGCTGCTTGATCGACGCACGGATGCTGCGGCGCTGCGCATCCTGCGGCGGGTTTTCCCGCAGCGCCAGGTGGTGGCCGTACCAGCGCGCGAGATCCTGCTGGGCGGCGGCAACATTCACTGCGTTACCCAACAGGTGCCACGCGCTGGCCGGAGGCGTTGACCATGGCAAAAGCACGACCCAACCTGCCGGAAAAACTCAGGGTGCGCGGCAGTAAGCGCGTAATCCTCAAGGATGCCAATGCCAGGCGCGATCACGGCTGGGAAGAGCAGCGCGCCCGCGACGAATGTGAGCGGCTGGCCAGCGAACTGGCGGAGTTGCAATACCGGTTATACGCCGACGGGCGTTACGGTGTGCTGGTGGTGTTGCAGGCCATCGACGGGGGCGGCAAGGACAGCACCATTCGTCATGTCTTTTCCGCGTTCAATCCGCAGGGCTGCAGCGTGCGTGCCTTCAAGGCGCCGAGCGCCGAGGAATTGCGCCACGACTACCTGTGGCGTATCCACCAGCATGTGCCCGCGCGCGGAGAGATCGTGGTCTTCAACCGCTCGCACTACGAAGATGTACTGGTGGTGCGCGTTGACGAGCTGGCGCCGCCTGCGGTCTGGCAGGCGCGCTATGCGCAGATCAATGATTTCGAACGCCTGCTCACGCAGTGCGATATCAGGGTCGTGAAAATCTTCCTGCATATCAGCAAGGCCGAACAGCGCCGGCGCTTCGAAGTGCGGATACACGAACCGCGCAAGCAATGGAAATTTGATCCCGAAGACCTGCAGAAGCGCAACAAATGGAGCGCTTACCAGCGGGCTTACGGCGACATGCTGGGGCGCTGCAATACCACCCATGCTCCCTGGTACGTCGTGCCCGCCGATCACAAATGGCTGCGCGACCTGGCCGTGGCGCAGATCATGTTCCGCACGCTCAAGAGTCTGCCGCTGCGCTTCCCGCCGCCGAAATTCGACCCGCGCCGGGTCAAGGTTCGCTAAGCCGCGCTGTTGACTGGCGATTCAGTTCTATAGTGCGTCGAGTTCGCGCTGCGCCTGGCTCAGCCATTCGGCCTGTGCGCGCTGATAGTGGCGCGGTGCCAGGCGCGCGTGTTCCAGCAGATTTTCCAGTGTCTGGCGCGCCTCGACCCGCTTGCCGCTGCGCGCCTGCAGCTGCGCGTAGCGTAATGCCGCCTCGGCACCGGCGTAATAACTGCTCAGTTCCTGATATTCCTCCAGGGCGCGGGCGCAATTGCCTTCGCCTTCCAGCGCCCGCGCGTAAAGCAGATGTCCAACGGGAGACTTGAAGTCGGGGTTTTTCTCAATCAGGGTATCAAGCGTGCCGCGCGTGCCCGCCGCATCGCCACTTGCAAATTGCGCGCGCGCCAGCCCCAACAGCAGATTCAGGGTCATGCGCATACAGGCCGCGCAGCGCCTGCTGGTAGACATTGACGGCCTCACCAGCGCGCCCCTGGCGCACCAGCTCATCGGCGTAACGTTGATGACTGGCGACATCGCCAGTACGGCGCGCCTCGGCCTCGAAGCGGCGCAGGTCCTGACCAGGGTTGACGGCGCGCCGCACGCCGCGCAGCGCGCGGCCAGCGTTGCGCGAGCGAAACAGCTCTGGAATGATTTCCACCGCGAGATACGCCACCGCGCCAACACCTGGCGCAAAGATCAACACCCAGATCCACATGGTGTTGCGACCGGTCTTGAGGCAATGCACGACCAGCAGCACCTGCAGGCCATAGGAAATCAGCAACAGTGGGTTCATGACTGCAAGCATAGCGGCAGGTGGCAGCGCAACGGAAGCGCGGCGCGTGCGTGCTACCATAAGCCCGTATTTGCAGCGCCGAGTGCGCAGCGCAGGTGATATGCGATTATCGGCACTTCTGGTTTGCGCCTTGCTGTTACCGACCCCGCCCGGCGCGGCTGAAGTTGCGCCAGCACGCCTGCGTATCGGGCTGGTGCTCTCCGGCGGCGGCGCGCGCGGCACCGCGCATATCGGCGTGCTCAAGGTGCTCGATGAACTGCACCTGCATGTGGATGCCATTGCCGGCACCAGCATGGGTGCGGTCGTCGGCGGACTCTATGCCAGCGGCATGAGCGGCGTGCAGATCGAGCAGCTGGTCACCTCGGTCGACTGGCAGGCGGCGTTTCGTGATCGTCCGGCGCGCGCCGACCTGGGATTCCGGCGCAAGCAGGAAGAACGCGATTTCCTCGTTAACCTCCCGCTGGGCGTGCAGGGTCGCCGCCTGCTGACTTCCCACCGGCCTGGTCCAGGGCCAGAAGCTCACGCAGATACTGCGTCGTGCGACGCTGCCGGTGGCCGAGGTCAGCGATTTTGATCGGCTGCCGATACGCTTTCGGGCGGTGGCCACTGATCTGGAAACCGGCGCGGCAGTCGTCATGTCGAGCGGCGATCTGACCACGGCCCTGCGCGCCAGCATGTCGGCACCCGGTCTGCTCACGCCCGTGGAGCGCGATGGCCGCCTGCTGGTTGATGGCGGCCTGACCGAAAATCTGCCCATCGATGTGGCGCGCGCGATGGGGGTAGACGTGCTGATCGTGGTCGATGCCGGATTTCCGCTGCGCACGCGCGACAAGCTGACTTCGCTGGCGAGCGTCTCGAATCAGGCGCTCGCCATCCTGGTGCGACGTGACGCCGAGCGGCAACGGGCTACCCTGACGACACACGATGTGCTGCTGGCGCCGGAACTCGGTGACCTGGCCTCGTATGATTTCAGCGCGGTGGCGCGCTCACTGCAGGCAGGCGAGGTGGCGACGCGCGCGGCAATGGGTCAATTGGCACCACTGGCCGCCGCGTCGCTGGCAACGGCGTCGACGCCTGTTCCTCCAGACGTCTCAATGCCGCTGGTGCAGTTCGTGGTGGCTGAACCCGGGTCTGAGCACTACGCACGGCAGATCGACGATTTTTTTCATGACCAGGTCGGCAAGCCACTGCAGCCGGACCTGCTGGCATCCCGCATCGACACACTTTATGGGCGCGGCAATCTGGAACTTCTCGACTACCGCGTGGCGAGCGCGCCGGATGGCACGAACGGTCTGGCGTTCAGCGCGCGTCGCAAGTCCTGGGGACCGAACTACCTGCGCCTCGGCCTGGCATTGCAGGATGATTTTGCCGGCGACAGCAAATTCAACGCCGCCGCGCGCCTGGCCTTCACCGAGCTGAACAGGCTGGATGCCGAATGGGTCTGGGATCTGAAGATCGGCGCCTCACCGCGTATCGCCACCGAGTTCTACCAGCCGCTCAACAGCCTGCGCGGCTACTTCATCGCCCCGCATCTGCAGGCCGAGGCACACGATGTGCCGCAACTCGCGGGTACCACACTGATCGGCGTGTACCGAACCAGCAGCTTTGAATACGGACTGGATCTGGGCCGCGAACTGGGCAACTGGGGAGAACTGCGCGGCGGCCTGCTTGATGAGCGCGGCAACACGCGCGTCCGCCTCGGCGACCTGTCGACACCGGAAAGCAGTTTTCATACACACGCCGGATTCCTGCGTTTCAGTTACGACCGGCTCGACGACGCCAATTTCCCACGCTCCGGCCAGGCGCTAACGCTCAATTGGCGCTTCGAGCAGAATGGTCGCGGTGCCCCCGGTTCGGATCTCGTGACGCTCGATTGGCGCGCTGCCTGGTCGCATGGCAGGAACACGGCGCTGGCCTGGCTGTCGGGCGGCAGCACGGTAGGAGGAAGTACCGAGAACGTGCGCACCTGGTTTCCGCTCGGCGGCTTTCTGAATCTCTCCGGCCTGAGCGCGGAGTCGCTGGCCGGCCCTTACTTTGGCATCGCGCGTGCGCTGGCCTATCGAAGCGTCGGCAGTGGCGGTGAGGGCGTGCTCAACGTGCCCGCCTATGCAGGCGTGTCACTGGAGCTCGGCAACGTCTGGAGCCAGCGCAGCGACATCAATATCAGTTCGGCGCGCCGCGACGCCTCGCTGTTCTTTGGCGCCGAGACCTACATCGGGCCCGCCTACCTCGCGGTGGGTTACGACCAGGATGGCAACACGGCGTTTTACCTGTTCCTGGGTCGCACTTTCTAGTCGTCGTGTTTACAGTCCGCGGCTGGCCGCCAGATTCTCCATCTTGGTGTAGATCAGGGCAGGGCGGTCGCCGGGACGCGAATATTCATGCTTGCGGCTCATCTCGGCCAACGCGGCGTCACGCTCGGCGGCCGTGGAATACCAGTGAGTGCGCTGCCAATCCGGGCCGCAGAGCTTCGCAAAGGGGTCGCCGGTACGCAAACCCACCCGCAGCCCGAAGGGGCGTGGCTCGATGGTCGCCGCGCGTTGCAGATTGTGAGGGTTGGATATGCCCATGAATGACCACCGTATCGGTTGCTGGACTGTGCCGCAAAGAGCGCTATTCTAATGCCAAATTCCCCACCGGCAGCGACCCGTTGCCAGGATCCATCATGAACGCCAGCGCGACGCACGCGAATCATTTCGTCAACGGCCATGCGACCAGGCCGCCATTCCCGGCGGGTCTGCAGCAGGCGATCTTCGGGATGGGTTGCTTCTGGGGCGCAGAACGCCTGTTCTGGCAGCTGCCGGGTGTGTACTCCACTGCCGTCGGCTACGCCGGCGGCACGACGGTGAACCCGGACTACAAGCAGGTGTGCAGCGGCCGCACCGGTCACGCGGAAGCGGTGCTGGTGGTTTACGACCCCGCGGCCGTTGACTACGAGGATCTGTTGCGCATTTTCTGGGAATCGCACGATCCTACTCAGGGCATGCGTCAGGGCAATGACGTCGGAACGCAGTATCGCTCAGTGATCTATTGCTACGATGCCGGGCAGCGCCAGGCCGCCGAAGACAGCCGCAAGCAATACGCCGCGGCGCTGGCCCGCGCCGGGCGCGGGGCCATCACCACCGAGATTCGCGACGCGCCACCGTTTTACTACGCTGAGGATTATCACCAGCAGTACCTGGCGAAGAATCCGAACGGGTATTGCGGGATAGGAGGGTGCGGAGTTCCCTTCAAACTCGCGGAGTTACAGGTGGGGGAGAAGGCGTAGTCGGCCGTACGCCGCGAGTCCACCCGTGCAACCAAAGAGCTATCAGTGGGCCGCGTTGAGGATCCACGTATTTCTGCGGGAACGCGCAAGCTTATGTCGACGTCGGCGTCTACCGGAAGTCTACCGGCGATCTGGTGGTAGGAAAGTCCGCGGCGAAGAACTCGGAATCGATGCTCGTCATGGCAGAGTTCAACCCGTCATCGACCGACACGTTGTAGAACGCTGTAACCCGTCGTAATCCAAGGGATCGCCTTAACTCCTGCAGAATCCGCGTAGCGATCGCTCAATTCTGGTGACGGGGGAGAGTGAGGAGAGCTCAATGATCCGTGCGCTGTTGGTGTTTTATCGTGCGGAAACGCCTCCAAACTCATGCTTGACAGCGTGGGCTCACCGTTTTAAATGATTGCCCATCTGCGAATCGAGCCTAGCGAAGTATCGCGCGCTCCTTTCCATCTCCGCATGAATTCGCGCGATAGGCAGCCACTGCCCCCCGAGCACTACCCCCTCAAGCTTGCGCACGTTGCCCACATAGTCGAGAGGATTGGCCCCGAGCAGCAGCAGATCTGCCCGCTGTCCCACACGGATAGCGCCAGCGCGATCGGACTGGTGGATGAATTTGAAGGCGTTGGCGGTCGCCGCCTGCAGAACCTCACGCGGCGTTAAGCCGAGCTTACTAACCTCTATCATCTCGTCGATGACCGAGTAGCCGTACGGCACCACAGCGTCCGGTGTGTCCGTGCCGACGATGAGCGGTACTCCTGCCTTCCACAGTTGGCGTGCGAGGACGCGCTGGAAGTCGTAGGCTGCCGGAAACAGCGGTGCCTCTGTCTGAGCGCGAAAGTCATCGGTAAGATATCGGTAGCCCGGTGCGAGCCACCTGTGCATCGTCACCGAGTCGATATAGCGACTCTGCTCGGGTGGAATCGGCGGTCGCTCGTGGTTTGCGTACATGAAGACGATGTTGCGGCTGGTCACTAGCGTAGTGATCACGCTACTGCCAGACATCTTTACGCGCGCCGTGAGATCGGTGAGATCATCCGCGCTTAGGTCCTTCCTCATGCCGTAACGGCTGAGCTCCTCGAGATGCGCGATAGCCTCCATGGGCAGCTGAAACGGCTCCTCGAACTTCACGCAGGTAGCGCATTCCAGTTCCGGGAGATGGCCGGCTACGACGAACCCGTGCTCATGCGCCGTCCTAACGAGGGCCTGCCAGGTTGGTCGGTCGAGGTGCTGGTAGGCCTTGATGAAGTCGTATCCTTCGGACTTGGCGCGCAGCACCCTCAGCCGCGCATGCTCGGGCGTCTGCGGCGAATCGATGCTCGATGGCATAGCCTCCGGCGGCGCCTGCTTCATGAGCACTTTGCGTGAGCCGTCCACGAGATCGCCCACGATCAGACGCGGGCCGATGATCTTGCTCTCAGTAATCTGCCCGCGCAGCTCGAGCAGGTCGCGGCCGTTGTCGAGGTAGCTGCCGAACGTAAAAACCGTTGTGACGCCGGCGGCGAGGAACTGCCACAGCATTCGCTGATCGAATGTGTGCGGCGGGCCCAGATCAAAACCGCGGTCCTGGAAGCTAATTTCGCCCGACTTTAGCTTTTCGCGCAGGTACGACTCTGACGCGATATGGGCATGGCCATCTACCAAACCCGGAACGAGAAACCTTCCAGTACCGTCTACCACAGTCACCTCACCGCGGGCGCTTCCGGCGGTAAGATCGGTAGCCGTTGCGATGCCCAAAATCACGTCGCCGCGAATCGTCACCGTCCGGTTCGGCAGAACCGTCCCCTCCTCGGCGGATACGACGCTTACATTCCTGATCTGTAGCCCTTTAGGGGGATCGACGGCACCCGCAGCGCGCACGGCAACCAGTGCGCTTGCGGCAATCACAGCTAGCATCGCGCTCAAGGTCAAAGTACGTACCATCATGGAAGTGCTCTCTTCATCAGCAGTAGCGGCAACGCACCTGTGCTGCGTGCTGCCTGCCGGTGGGCCGATCCAAGCGATCCTAAATATAGGGTAACGCCGAGTCAGGAATCTACAGGATAACTTGCCGTCAGTGCGACAACCATATGCGGCAATCAGCGCTCTGGATGGTGCCCGTCGATATTGCTGCTCACTGGGCCGATCCGTTGGAAGGTACGGACGCTGTAGTCGCGAAGCAGGGGCATCTTCTAGAGGGCTCCACAAAAGTCGGCACGGCGATCAAGTACGTGGAGACCTGAATGCGACTATTGGAAGTGCGCAGGGTTGCGGCGAAGAAGTGGAGGTGACCAAGCTGCCCCAAAGCATACATTCGTGCCAGCTGCACTAGGTCAGCCTGAGATATTGCCTCAACCGGAATGCGTCGTGGTGCAACGGCTTTTCGGCGTCAACGTCGATCGAAAGTCTACAGGTAGACGGACCGCTGCCAGATAACCCCGCGATTTGCCTGCCGGAATGCGCTGCTGCGCCGACTATCACCAGCAGTACCTGGCGAAGAATCCGAACGGGTACTGCGGCATCGGAGGGTGCGGAGCTCCCTTCAAATCCGCGGAGTTACCGGTGGGTGAGAAGGCGTAGTCTTCGCTTCGCCGCCGCTTCCAACAGGAAGTCGCGTGGTTGGCGTCGGCCTGACCGAAGAATCCAAGTATTTCCGCGGCGAAATGCAGGCCGACTTCGGCGCCGACGTCTACCGGAATTCTACCGTCTCCCGGGTCGCAGGATAATCCGCCGCGAAGGATCGATGCCGTAGTGCCGAGTGGCCTGCTTTGAAATCACATTCTGTGACTTCAATGTCCGGGCACGCCAGCCGGCGCTAGAGGATCACCGTGCCTTCGCGTCGCTTGAGGCAAATGGCCGCATCGTCCACCATTCGCTGGACGATGGCAGCCGCTGGCTCGATCGACTGGACCAGGCCGGCTGCTTCGCCGAACCAGACTCCCGTGTTCTCCGGGTCACCAGCGGCAGATGCCTGCCGGTAGCGAGGACCCTCCACGGCGATACTGCGCTCGAGTTCGGCCTCGTGCCCGTGCCAGCGGTCCGTAAAGGCATTGCGACGGATGCGCGCCGTAAAGCCCGGTGGCCACGGAATCTGCCGCGCGATGTCGGCGATGGTCGTGCGCAGTGTGCCGTCGCCGTCGGTCTCGAGAATGGCCTGATGATGCCCCTTCCGCACCAAGGCCTCGTTGGACGCCCAAAGCCGAGTGCCTACGAGCACGCCGTCGGCACCGAGCACCAATGATGCTGCCAGCCCTCGGCCGTCGCCGATGCCGCCGGCTGCCAGCAGCAACGTATCCGGCGCATGCCTGGCGATGTAGTCGGCCGCCTCCGGCACGAACGTCATAGTGCTGCGCAATGCACCGTGTCCACCCGCCTCGGCGCCCTGCGCTACGACGACGTCGGCTTTGACATCCAGTGCGTCCATCACGTGCCCCATATCCTGACACTGGCAAATGATCACGGCATTGGCAGCACGAATTTCCTCGACGAAGGGGCGCGGATCGCCGAAGGAAAGCATCACCGCGGCCGGTCGGTGCTTGAGCACGCCGGTCAACAGAGAGGGCGACTTGCGCAAGGACCAGGTGATGAATCCCACACCTACTCGCTCGCCGGCGGCAGTGAGGAACTGTTCCTCAAGCCAAGAGGGGTCGCCGTATCCACCGCCGATCAACCCGAGGCCTCCAGCGCGGCTGACAGCTGCCGCCAGCGCACCACCGCCGGCAAATGCCATTGGCGCGGACACCACCGGGAGCCGCAGGTTGAGCGCTTGGGTCAGGCGCGTGGAGAGCGTTGCCATCGGTCTTTCCTTGAGTACCCGGGCATTGGACCGCAGCAACACATTCTTTCAAATTAATCAATCTGAGACAAGGTTCTCCGTATGGAAACTCTAGACCTTGACTCGCTGCAGTTGACCGGATTAGTAACGCTGTACATTACTAACGAGACGAGTTAGTATTGCGATGTGATTAAGTCCTTTCAAAGCAAGGAGGCTGAGAGGGTCTGGAGACGAGAGTACTCCAAGCGGATTCCACGCGACATCCAAGAGCGTGCGCTGATGAAGCTGCAGCAACTGAACGCGGCTGGAGACCTGAAGGACCTTTCGATTCCAAGCTCGAATCAGCTCGAGGCTCTGAAGGGTGATCGCAAGGGCGAGTACAGCATCCGGATCAACATGCAGTGGCGGATCTGTTTCAGGTGGCGTGACGGTCATGCCTTTGACGTGGAGATTGTCGATTATCACTAGGCGGGAATAGGTTTATGGCTGCGCGAAAGATCAAGCTTGCTCACCCGGGCAAGATTCTCCGGGAAGAGTTCATGGAGCCAGTAGGGCTAAGTGCGTATGCACTGGCTAAGGCCCTGGACGTGCCGTTGCCTCGTGTAAACGATATCGTGCGCGAGAAACGCTCAATCTCGCCGGAAATGGCCGTGCTGCTCTCGGCGTATTTCGGCACGTCCGATGGTTACTGGATCAATCTGCAGGGGCACTTCGACCTGGAAATGGCCAAAGACAAGGTCGGCAAGCAGGCCGCCCGGATCAGCCCCCATCCTCACGGCGCAGATGGCAGCTTGCAGCCCGTCTGAGATCCGTGCTGGTCTACCCGTGGAATGACGCCGAGGTCTACCGGAAGTCGACCGAACGGTGGTGCGAGCGCGTGTAACTCCGGGGCGTCAGTCGAATTTCCAGCTCAAGCGCCGACTATCACCAGCAGTACCTCGCGAAGAATCCGGATGGCTACTGCGGGATCGGCGGTTGCGGAGTCCCCTTCAAACTCGCGGAGGTGAAGGTGGAGGAGAAGGCATAGCCGCGGCTTCGGCATTGGAACTTTCATTGAACCAGAGGGTTACCGGCTGTCGAAGTCGAAGAACCACGTGTTTCTGCAGGAAAACGCGAGCCGAATTCGACGTCAGCGTCTACCGGAAGTCTACCATTGATCCGGTCTCAGGAAAGTCCGCTATCCTTGCGAATTCCACGAGATTGCATCGACGCCCGCTGACACAGCGTAGTGAATGGTAAAATCGGTTGATGGAGGGGAGAGTGGGAAGTTGAGCTACCCGGGGCGCCAACAATTCTCAGTCGATGCGTTACGCGACGGGAGGAGGAGATCGATGAGACTAAGGCTTCGATCCATCACGTTGCTCGTGCTGTCGCTCGCTGCGTGTGCCGGAACCCATGATGTCATGACCAACGCTTCAACAAGCCCGGCCGCGTCCGCACAAGACTATCCAGCCAATCCAGTGCGCATCATTGAGACGTTCGGGGCGGGTGGCGGCCCCGATCTGTTGGCCCGTGCCCTCGCCCCGAAGCTTTCCGAGCTGTGGGGCCAACCTGTGACCGTGGAGAACCACCCCGGCGCGGGCGCCACGCTGGGCCCCGCACTCGTCGCGAAATCGCCGGCCGATGGTTACACACTGCTGATCAACACCAGCGCTCAGGCATACAGCGCGGCACTCTCGAAGAACCTTTCCTATGACCCGCTGAAGGATTTCATCCCGGTCGCTTCGCTCACCAACCAGCCGTATGTTCTCGTCGCAGGCAAAGCGGCTGGCATCACCACGGTTCGCGAGCTCATTGCCGCGGCGAAGATGAAGCCAGGCGAACTCAAGTTTGGCTCCACTGGCGCGGGCAGCGGCACACACTTGGGCATGGTGAAATTCAACCTCGCAGCCGGCATAAAGGTAGTGGATGTGCCTCCCCAGCCGACCGATGCAATCTCCGATGTTCTCGCCGCGACGATCGAAGGGCGTATTACGTACATGTTGGCGCCCATCTCGATCACCCTAGCCCCGATCCGCGACGGCAAACTGTTCCCGCTAGGTGTAACGACGGCGCGGCGCTCGACTTTGCTTCCGGAAGTGCCGACGATCGCTGAAGCGGGCGTCGCAGGATTCGACTTCCCGATTTGGTATGGCATCTGGGTGCCGGCAGGCACTCCAACCGGCGTCGTTGACAAGCTTTCGAAGGATATCGCACGTGCGCTGGCTGGGCGGGAACTGCACGACTGGGTTGCCAAGCATGGGGGCGAGCCGATGAGCATGACGCAACCCGAGTTCGCGCGCTTCGTTCAGAGCGAGAGTGAAGGCGCAGCGCGACTCATCAAAGCCGCTGGATCCGATTCCCTGACAGGACTCCGCGTCGGTCTACCGACGGATCGACGTCAACGTCTACCGAAAGTCGACCGGTCGACTGACCACGACGAGATAACCGCCGTGATTTTCGTGCGGGAAAGCGCTTCAGCGCCGACTATCACCAGCAGTACCTCGCGAAGAATCCGAACGGGTACTGCGGGATTGGCGGGTGCGGAGTTCCCTTCAAACTCGCGGAGTTACAGGTGGGGGAGAAGGCGTAGTCGCTGGTTCACCGAGGGTTCTGTCGTGAAACCAGAGGGTTACCAGCTGGCCACGTCGAAGATCCACGTATTTCTGCGGGAAAACGCCAGCTGATTTCGCCGTCGACGTCTACCGGAAGTCTACCGGTGATCTGGACCTAGGAAAGTCCTCGGGACGGTAGCTTTGCAGTAGGATCGGCCGGAAGGCGTTTGCTACGTAAAGAACAACCAGCCCGCCGTTTGAAGACGAACAAGGGGAGCCAAGTATGCGCAGAGTGCAATACGGTCACGTGCAGCGCTGTGCCAATCGGCTCAGTTGGAGCGTCATTGTTTGGGTCAGCCTGGGCGCTTGCAGTGTCATGGCGGCACCCGCGGCGGTCACTCAGGCGGGTTCGTTGCCTGCGTCAAAGCAAGTTTTCGAGAAGCTGATACTCGACAGAATCCAAGCCTTCGGAAGGGGCGACGCGGGCTCGTACCTCAAGCTCGTGGATCCGAATTTCGTACACATCTCGGACATGGGCGACCGGCGAACGGCCAGGCAGCTCGAGCCGTATATAGCGTCGAAAAAGTCATCGGAGAAGTTCGCTGTCCGAGATCTGTCGTTCAGGATTATCGGCCAGGTCGCGATTGTCGACTGTGAGATCGTGTTGTCAACCGGCGCGCTTGCGACTCAGCGGATGCGGGAGCTGGATGTGTTCGAAGCGCAAGGTTCTCGATGGGTTTTCGTATCACATGCGGAAACCATCGTTCAGGAAAGCGACGTCACCGCCTTGCCCGCGGATCCGCAGATCCTTCAACAGTATGTTGGCCGCTATTTGCAGCCCGGTGGAGGCACGGATCTCCTCGCGGTCAGTAACGGGCAGTTGATGGGACGCGACTCCCCGGAGGCTCAGCCAACACCGCTGGTCCGGATAGCAGCTGACACGTTCGTCTTGGAGGGCGATCCTTCTGTGACCATCTTCGAGCGAGACCCGCAGGGCAGTGTTTCTGGCTACGCGCTCCGGCTCGGAAACGGCCACGTAATTCGAGCAACCAAAACGCAATAGCGTTTCGGCGCGGTCGCTTTGGGTCAAACTCGGTCATTGCTTCGATTGGACTGAGGGTTGGTCTACCGGTGGATCGACGTCAATGTCTATCGAAAGTCTACCGACGACGTGACCAAAGCGATCCAACTGCGCAATTTCCGCTGGGAAAACTGCCGCAGCGCCGACTACCACCAGCAGTACCTGGCGAAAAATCCGGATGTCTACTGCGGAATCGGAGGGTGTGGAGTTCCCTTTAGATTCGCGCAGTTACAAGTGGGGGAGAAGGCATAGTCGCTGGTTCGAGTTGGTTTCCATCTGGAAGCCAGGTAGTTATCAAAGGAATGTGCGTTTTCTGCGGGGAAACGCGATGTTTTTCCGGCGCTGAGGTCTGCCGGAAGTCTACCGGATCAGGAGTTCTACCAGCTGCTGGACAAAGACGGCATCGCCGACAATATCCACCGCTTCGATGACAAGCTGCGCGAATGGGAGGACTACTACAACTACCACCGGCCCCACGGAGCCCTCGATGGGCAGACCCCCTACGAGCGACTGATGACCAAATAGACCGCCGTCAGCGTGTCACCGAAGTCCTGAGACCATTCACTGTCTGCGTCCGAGCTCACAGGCTGCGTACCGTGGGCAGCTCGTGGGAGAGTGGCCAGTGTGCGAGCTTTCACTGCAAGTTGCGCGACGAACTGCTTAAGCAAAATTAAATGCGAATCATTACGTGTCCACGTGAAGGTGGAAGCTTGCGCTTGACCGGGTGAATCCGGTGGGCTAGCTTGCGAACAAACAAGCACGCCGAACCGACGAACAGCTGTCACTGGCAGCCGGATCGACGGTCGCTGCTCCTCTCTATCCGGAGGCAAAGGACTAGCCATGCGCAAGCCCAGATCGAGCGTGCTCAGGAACGTGCTCTCCCATTTCAGGCTCGCGCAGTTCTCGAACGAGCATCCCGAGATCGAGGTCCAGACGATCGTCCAGTTCAAGAACGCGAGCGAGATCGACCGCCGCGCCTTCCTGCGCGAAATGGGGCAGTACGCACTGCTGGCCGGAGCTGTTCGCCGCGCCACCCATCGTGAGGGGCCGCGAGCACTTCACCCGACCCGCCGCAAGCGCATCGCGCGGCCGCCGCGGACAAGACGGTAGCCGTCATCGGCGCCGGCATCGCGGGGCTGAACGCTGCGTACCAACTGCAGAAGGCCGGCATCCATGTCTCCCTCTACGAGGGAAGCGGACGCGTCGGCGGCCGGATCCTCACGCACTACCACAACGCCTTGAAGATGGATGTCCACCCCGAGTTCGGAGGGGATTTCATCGACTCCGACCACGCCGACATCCTCGGTCTGGTGGGCGAGTTCAAGCTCGAGCTGATCGACCGGCGATTCGAGGCCGCCGCCGCGAACCTGCAGGAGGACCTCTACTACTTCGATGGGCGCAGGATCTCCGAGGCCGAGATCATCAGCTGAGTTCAAGACGATCGCCGACCAGCTGGCGCGCGACATCGCGAGCATGGGCGACGACTACGACACGCCGGCGGGCGTGGCCCTCGACAACTCCAGCCTGGCGGACTATATCGGCGCCCTCCCGTGCGCCCCATGGCTGAAGGAGATCCTCACCGCCGCCTTCATCGCGGAGTACGGTTCCGACACCGTCCGAGCAGTCCGCGATCAACATGCTCTCGGTGATCAACAGCGACGTGTCGGCCGGATTCGAGGTCTTCGGCGCCAGCGACGAGCGATTCCGGATCAAGCACGGGAATTCCGTGCTGCCCGACAAGATGGCGGTCAAGCTGCGGCATGCCATCCACACGCACCATATGCTGACGCGGATCTCGGATGCGGACGGATCGTACGTGCTGTCGTTCGAGGGGAAATCCGGACGTCCGGGCCGACTACGTCATCCTGACGATCCCCTTCACGATGTTGAGGGATGTTCAGCTCGACTTGAAGGACATGACCGCCGCGAAGCGGAACTCGATCGACGAGCTGGGTTACGGCCAGGCGAACAAGCTGTTCCTCGGCTACCGGAGCCGGCCATGGCGCGAGGGTGAGAACAAGTTCGGGGGCTACCTGTTCCACAAGGATATCCAGAACGGGTGGGATGCCACGACCACCGAGTTCTTCAAGAACGGGAAGGGCGTGTACTGTTGCTACCTCGGCGGCAAGGAGTCCGTCCGCTTGTCCGATGTGGCGGTGCGAGACCCCCGCGCACCGAAGAAGCATGTCTGGAAGACCAATCTGCCCGACGCGGAGGTCGCCAGGTATGTCGATATGCTGGATCAGGTCTTTCCGGGATCCGCGGCGGCCTACGAGGGCAAGCATGTCTTCGCCTGCTGGTCGAGCTATCCGTACGTGAAGGCGTGCTACACCAGCCCGAAGCCCGGACAATGGAATGGCGCCGTGCGCCATGCCGGCGAGCCGATCGGCAACGTGTATTTCGCCGGGGAACATTGCAGCGCCGAATTTCAAGGGTTCATGAACGGAGCCGCCGAGACTGGCCGTAAGGCCGCCGAGGCGATCGTCGCCAAGATCGGGCAATCGTAGTTGGCCGCTGCGGCCACGTATGGACCTGCGTTCGTGGGTGCCAGCTTCGTCGAACGACGAGTCGGCATCGTCCTGGCAACACAAACCGCAGTCACCCTGCTGAGCTTCACTGCATTTCATGTGCTGCGTGAGAAATTGTCGTGAGCCGGGCGCCCGCCACCTCATTGGGTTCGACCTCGCTTCGACTTGAGATGGCGGAAGCACACCAGCTTCTTTGAGGCCTTATCCCAAAGTCTCAGTCCCGGAGTTCTCAGGCTGCCGATGAGGGTAATCGGCTTCATGTCGTGGAACATCGGGTCCGAGCGGTGAAATAGTTTCAGGTTGTAGTTGGGGATGCGGAGACCCAGATGATGAAATTGATGAAAGCCGATATTCCCCGAAAGCCATTGCAGGATCACGGGCAGCTCGAAATAGGAACTGCCCTGCATTGCCGCGACCGTGTAGTCCCACTGCTCGCTGCGTTCCCAGAAGGCATCTGGAGTTCGTAGTATTTGGTGGACAGGCGTAGCATTCGAGCCAGTAACTGAGGCGATAGTCAAGGCCAACCAACATCCCCATGCTTTCATTAGCGCTGGGGCTCAGAGTCCAATGAAATCCAGTTAGGCAGGAATTTGCAGAAGTACCGCGTGCGCGACCAGGGACGCGTCACACTTTGCCGTGCGGGATTTTTGCGGGACCTGGCTCAGCTCAGTAGTGCTCAGCGCGGAAAATTAGCAACGGACGTCCGCAGCAAGTGGTTGATTGATTTTCGCATCGAGCCACACGAGCAACAAGGTCGCTATACAGAGTAGGTTCAAGTCCACGACGAGAACGGTGGCAAAGTCCTCGCCCTCAAGAAGTGGTCTGGCGCAGCGGACCCTTGACTGATGATGCAATCGCGTTGTGCTCCGGACTACCGTTGGTCTGCCAGCAACGTCTACCGGAGGTCCGCCGCTCGCAGCAAACATCGAGCCCTGAGCCCGCGGACGCCGGACACGTCAAGCTCAGTGCGCCGCGCGGAAGTCTGCGCTGCCGACGCGGATGATCGTCGGCGTTGTCGATGCCACGGTGCTTGGTGCCCGCGGCACCGCCAGAACGTAACCGGCCGGCGCGGGTTCGGCCCAGGTGCCGTACACGTGCCCGCCCAGCGCGACAAGCCATTCGTAGTCGCCGAGGAAGGCGCTGTCCGTAGCGAAGGGCTCGGCTCTCCAGGCGTAGTTCGTGAAGCTCCGGCCGCGGTCGGTCGAGCGGGCAAGGGTAACGCGCGTCAGGCGACCGGCGGCATCGTCCCGCCGGTCGTAGAACTGCACGTTGACCGAGCCGTCGGTCAAGTCGACGGCCATCCATTGCAGGAACTGGTCGGCGCCGTCGTGCACCGGGTCGTCGTTGATGCGCATCGGTGCCGTCCAGGTCTTGCCGTGGTCGTCCGAGCGCGCGATGAACACGTCGACATCGCCATTGCGAAAGTCGCTCCAGGTTACGTACAGCGTGCCCAGCTTCGGATCGATGCCGACCTGCGGAAAACCCATGCAGCGTGCGACGCCTGGAATACCGCTGGCGCCACCGAAATAGGGCGCCGCGACGTCGAAGATCGGGCGCGAGGGCCTGAAGCTCCGGCCGCCGTCCTTCGAGATTGCCATTGTGACGTTGAACCCTTCGTTCCAGATGACGTAAATCGTGCCGTCAGGCGCAACGGTACCGATAGGGCCAACCACCGCACCGTTGTCATCGCGCGGTAGCCCGGCCCTGGTACTGATCCGCATCGGGGCCGCCCAGGTCTGGCCACCGTCGCTCGAGCGCGTGTAGAGAATGATGGACTGCTCGAGCTGCCACTCGATCCACGCCATGTAAAGGTTGCCGCGGTGTGGGCTGGTCGCGCCGGTGTCCGACCAGATCCTCGGCATATCCTCGAGCTTCACGTCCGGCTCGTCGCCCTTCCATACCTTCACGCCGACCGGAGCAGGATCCCAGGTCTTGCCGGCGTCGGGCGAGCGCAGCACCCAGATGCCGTTTCCGCCAGTACCGTGGCCCCAGTAGCCGGGCAGGCCGTTCTTCTGGATTGCAAGATAGGACAGAAACAATCGCCCGTGGTCGTCGAAGGCGAGCGAAACGTCTCCGAGCGGCGGGTGGTCGTCGGGCGTCAGCCGTACCGGGGTGAACGTCGCGCCGGCATCGATCGAGTAGGCCGCCCAACGGCCGCCGACCGCGACGACCTCGTGCGGTTCGAGTGGATTTACGGCGATGGTCGGCTCGCTGGCAGTCGTGCCCGCCGGCGACACGGTGACCACGCGTGCGCCGGGCGCGGCCGGCGAGCGGAGCCGCCGCCTGGGCGAGCGACGCGCCAGAGCCGCAAATGACGAGAGCCGCGATAGAAACCGGGGTGGAAGGTCGCACCATCGCGCGATCCTAGCACTCCTTCGACTTACCGAGGACGATGCCGACAACGAGCCCCGACGGCGCGAATACCCGGGCTTCCATCGCCATGATGCTGTCTCTAATATCCGGGGAATTGTCACCAGCAATATCAGGCGAAAAATCCGCATGGTTACTGCGGGATCGGGTCGGCTGCGGAGTTTCCTGCAACGTAGCGGAGTGGCAGGTGGGTGAGGGGGCGTAGTCGCTCGTGTGCAGGCGGAGGTAGCAGACATGCTGATCGACCGTAGAACAGTGATAATCGGCGCGGCAACGTTGGCCGCCGTCAGAGCAGCTGATAGCCTGACGCCCGACAAAGTGGAGGCGCAGATGAATTCGCCGACTGAACGCGTACTGGGCATTGGCGGACTATTCTTCCGGAGCCGCGACCCCAAGAAGCTGGCACAGTGGTATCAACTCCATCTTGGGATTGACCCAGTGCCCACGGACTATAGCCACAAAGTGTGGCAACAGGCCGCCGGGCCCACCGTATTCGCCCCCTTTTCGATGGATACGGATTATTTCGGATCGCGCCAGCAGGCGTGGATGCTGAACTTTCGGGTTCGAAGTCTGGACGCCATGGTCGCGCAGCTGCAGAAGTCCAACATCGAGGTGAAGGTGGATCCGGAAAAATATCCCAACGGTCGATTCGCCAGACTGCACGATCCGGAAGGCAATCCGATCGAGCTATGGGAACCGGCAAGCCCCGCATGATTATTCGGTTTGGAATTGAGTGACCGGAAGCTGCTGCCAGCCAAAGACGTGAAGCGATCAGTGCCCTGTGCGCCGCAGGTAGGCGCGCGTCAGGCGATCCTGGAGGTTCACGTTCTCGGGCGACGATCCGGTCACCGTGAAGGCGACGTGGATTGACCCGTCGGCCTGCGTTGCCACCGTAATCAACACGCTGAACGATCCCTGGTCACCGCGCAGGGTTCCGGCGGCGCGATCTTCGGAGGTAATTCGGACGCCCTCGTCGTAAGCGGCGCCACGAGCCGCCTCCCATGACGTATTGAATTTCGCAGGAAGGGACGATGCTGTTGGAACGGGCGTGTACGCCGGGTAGGGATAACAACCTTGCAGCACGAGGCCAGCAGCAACGGCAATACCGCTCGCAACAATCCTGAACCTGGTCATGATGCTTCACTCCCCTCTGGTAACTGGTTTGCCGGAAGTCTGGAACCAAGTCTAGCAGCGCCTCGGACCGCGCGTATTGCCTTGCGAACTAAAAACCAATGCCTGCCGAGATCTGGAGTGAATAGCCCTGGTAAGTCCACTGGTTTGAGAACTCGTCAAAGTACTTAAAGCCCAGAGTGACCATGCGAGCCGGCAACACGAAGTTCAGTCCGGCGCCGAGGGCATTGACCCGGTAGCGCTGCGCTTGCTGTGCGGATGTAATTCCGGGCCCGGTCTTTGCTGTGGTCTGCCATGCACCGTAGCCGACCAGGCCAACCTGCAGTCGCGAGTCCGGAAACCTGAATGCCCGCATCAATGCATAGTCGAGGTCAATCGTCTCGCCCGGATGAATGTGCGTGCCCGATTGAGTGCCATGAAATTCGTACATCACAAAAGCGGACAGCGTGGTCGCTTTGTCCGCGGACAGGTAGAGCGTTTCTCCCACAGCAATCACCGGCGTCCAGTACCCGTTGCCCACGTTGTCCGTCGCTCCGGCATTGAATTTTCCCGATGGTGCCAGGACGCCGAGAATGCCACGAGTGTCGGCACGTTCGCTGCGCCAGGCGAGAATTGCGGGTTGAAAATACAGATCCCCGAGGCCCCCACCACCGCTGATTGCACCCTGGGCAGTCGAACTCAGTGAGTTGTTGGCGATCGGTACCGTCACGGCGGACGAGAACCGCGCGCCGCCAAGCATGGTTAATTCCTGCGTGCTCGCCCACACAAGCGTGTTCATGTCCAGCAGCACCGATTGCTGTCCCGTGGCGATAGTCTCACCGTTGCCACCCTGCTGCTCGCTGCGCGAGTAGAACAGGAAGCTGTTGTTGTAGGTAAATCCGGGCCCGGGGCTGACGCCGGAATTGACGGCACTCAGGCCGAGAGGATAGACGCCGCGGTTCTGCGCCTGTGCCGGGGTCGCGAACCAGCACACCAAGACGGCGACCAGTACCCACCGCAGTTGCCCGGTTGCCACGTGCCGCATAGTAATCTGCCCGGCGCCTACCGCATGCTCAGTAGATTGCCGCCGCCCTTCGGGCGGTCGCCAGACGGCGCAAACCGTCGAACGCGGCGTACTTGTAAGCGTAGCTGTAGGTCGGAGTATTGAACGACATGTGCACGATAGTGTTCAGCGTTCCGCCGCAGCGAATCGCCATCTGGCCAATACCTACGATCTCCGATGCAATGTCGCCAATGCAGTGAACGCCGATCAGTTTCCGATCGGCTCTTAAAAAGATGAGCTTCAGGACTCCGCCGCGGCCAGCTATGGCACCGCGCGGCGTGAGTGCCAGGTCGGCTCGACCCACCTCGTAGTCTAGACCCTGCGCACGGCACTGCTCCTCGGTGACGCCCGCACCTGACACCTCTGGCATCCCGTAGATCGCCGAGACGGGCGACGGGTCGATGGTTCCCTCGAACGGGATGCCAAACGCATGACAGATCGCGACTCGCCCTTGCTCCATCGCGATCGAGGCCAGCGTCGGCCGGACCACATCCCCGGCGGCGTAAATGCCCGGAACCGAAGTGCGGAAGTTCTGGTCCACGACGATCCGTCCCCGGGAATCGAGGTCCACCCCGAGGCCTCGAGGCCGAGACCCTGTGTATTCGCGATGCGGCCGGCAGCAAAGAGTAGCGTGTCCGGAAAGAGCTTCTGGCCGGTCGACAGCTCCACTTCCAGCCCGGCGCCCCTCGCCGCGACGCGTTCCGCGCTCGCGCCGAACAGGACGGCGATGCCCCACTTCCGGAACAGTTCTTCCATATGCGTCGACATTTCGCCATCCATCGCCGCAATGAGGCGCGCGCCGCGATCGAGGAGCGTCACTTTCGCGCCCAGTGCGTGACAGATAGTCGCAAACTCGACACCCACCGGACCACCGCCGGCGATAACGATGTCCTGCGGAACGCGGCCACGGTGCAGGATGGTGTCCGTGTCGCAGACACCTGGAATCTCGAATGAAATATTATCCGGCCGAAAAGGCCGCGAACCGGATGCGATCAGGATCACCCTGGCGCGGATTCTGCGTAGCGGCTCATCGCCATCAGAGATGATCACGCTGCCATCCGCGTCCAGTCGCGCGGTGCCGTGGATATAGTCGACATCGCGACTCGCGATATTGTCCGCCGTAAGCTTTTGCAGCAGCTCGCAGACAGTCTGAGTCCGCTTGCGGACGATGTCGGTCGCGACCTCTGGGGGCGCTGCCATCCGCAGACCGTAAATGTCGCCTGCGCTGAATCCTGTGAGGTAGAGCGCCGCCTCGCGCAGCGTCTTCGTCGGCGCGCCGCCGGTCGTCGTTACCGTTCCGCCCGGCAGTGCTCTCTCGATTAGCGCCGAGCGATGGCCAAAAAATGCTGCGAGCTCGGTGGCACTCTCGCCAGCTGGGCCCGATCCAATGGCGACAAGGTCATAGCTATCCGTCATGCTCCAGGCCAGCGTCTATTTCATCACGGCAATATTCCGCCAGAAATTCTTCAGACTCTCGGTAACGCCAAACAGCGTGGTGAAGTGCGTCGAATCCACGAGCACGATGCTTCCGGCACGTTGCTTCTCTGGCGGCATCCACAGCAGGCAGTTGAATTCGGTGTTGCCGGCCGTGGTGAAGGGATGCGGACGCTCCAGCTCGATCGGCTGACGCGCCAGCAGGTGGATCGACTTGCCGTCCTTTTCGGTGATCTCGTAGTGCGGCAGATGGCGGTGGAAACTGAGCGTCGTGACATCCTTGAGCAGTCCGGGCTTGTCGAGGTCGCGGAACGTCGTGAGGGGCGCAGTGTCGTTCGTGCCCGAGACCCGGGCCGGACAGAGTCCCCAGGTGTTGGCCACCGGTACCGCAAGCGCCTTCATCAGTGAGCGCAGGTACTGCGTAAAGCGCTGCTGGCGCGGTACCAGTCGATCACCGTGATGCAGGTATTCCGCCTGGCGCTGAGCAAGGTCGTCGGTGAAGCCGACATCGTGGTGCGGCGCCAGCAGCAGGCAGGTGCCTTCGCGCTCAAGCCACGCGCGAATAGCCGCGACTTCCTCCGCTGTGCACTGCTCGCCGGACTGCAGATGGTCGAGCCCGAACACCATGAGAGTGTCAGTGTCGGCGAGGATGCGCTCGTCAATCGGCAGCCTGTAGCCCGCCTGGTCGACGCGTTGGAATACCGCGACGGGTTGGCCGGTGACTTCGCCCGCCAATTGCTGGAAGTTGAGCGCAGAGCGATGGAACAGTTCCAATGTGCCGGCGATCCCCTGTAAAAACTGCGCCGCACCCCATTCGGGTTTCTCGTAGATCGGCCACAGCACGCTGCGCACTTCGGTCATCGTCGAGAAGCGATTCTCCATCGCGGCTGGATCGCGCTGCGCCTCATACGGGTAGCTCCACGTCCAGTAGATGCTGATACGACGCTTGCCCGGCGTGAACTTGCGGGCGACGTGGTTCTGGTTATAGGTGCGGGCGGGTGGTGGCGTGCTCATGATGGCTTTCCAGGGAGCGTGTCAGCTCACTTTACCCCGCGTCCGCGAGCCAACGCAGCGCCTTTAGTCCGGGCAGAAAGAAGTAGGCTCCCCCGCGCACGGTTGTAAACGCTGGCAGGCCGGTGATCTTCCTGCGAATCGGCCGTTTCGGGATCTTGAATTCGAGCGTGCCATCGTGAGTGCCGATGATCGGGTCACGCTCATTACCGAGTTCGTGGAAATTCCTGTCGTTCACCCATACGTTCTGCGCGAATTCGAACTGCCGGATGAGGCTCGCGCAGATCACGAAGGCCGCGATGCCACGCTCCTCGCCGTCGTCCGGGCTGCCCTCCGGCAGAAAGGACCCATACGTCGCACCGCGGCGGATCATGCGCCGACGATTCATGTTGGCCGCCGTGTCGCGCGGGTTCATGCGACGCATGTGCGAGCCCAGAGGCACGGCGTAACCCTGCGGGTCCTCGTGCTTGTAGTTGAAGTTGTTATTGCGCTGCAGGTCCGCCCCAAGCTCCGGATCGTCCTGGTCGGGCGCGAGCACCAGCGGCGCACCGCTGCGCCAGCGCCCCATCAGTTTCGCAGCGATCAGCTCCTGCTCCTCAGGCGTCTGGCCGTGCTCACGCAGGAAGTCACGGAATTTCCCGACGTGCTCCTCGAGCCGCCGATAGGCCATAAAGCTGCCGTTTCTCGAGAGGACTGCGGGCTGCGGCAGCGCGGGGCCCGGACCGCTCTCATCCGCGTAGCCGAGAATGAACTCGCCCGCCTTGAGCGGGCCTCCGGAGCCTGGTGTAGGTTCGTCGCCCGAGCCCTCGATCACCGGCTGCGACAGCCGGTCGCGGTAGCCGAAATGATCGTGCGCGTAGTCAAAGGGCGGGGTCGCCTCGAGATCGAGTGTCGATAGCACCTGCGCGCCTTCGCAAGCCGCGATGAGCTTGGCGTGTTCGACCACACTTCGTGCCCGCTCCTCGGCATCGCGCGCAAACAGGATCACGATGGCATGCAGATCGGGGTCTGCCGTTTTGTCGACCCAGTGCGAGGGATCGTTCGCTCCGGTGTCGCCGAGCATTTGTGCTCGCGCAACCATGCCCTGGCGGAACTCCTCTGGAAACGTGGCGAGTGCTGCCTCGTCCACCCCGAGCACGCGCAGGCCGCTCCAGGTGAAGGCCACAGTGATCCAGCGCTTCTCCTTTGCCACGGATTCGCGCATGGCCTGCGCCGAATGGACCTTTTCCAGGATGGCAGTCGAGCCACGCCCGTGCACCCGCGGGGTTTCCAAAGGACAGGAACTCGTAGCGCCCGGTCAGCGCCGGGGCGCGGGTCAGCAGGATGTGCTGGATGTCGTCAAACTCAAGCACTGCCGGGCCGCTCGCGGCCTATTGCATCTGATCAAGCATCTCAGAGAGCGCCGCCTTCACGCGCAGCGCCTTCTTGATCTCGTCAGCGGTCACGCACGGATATTCGCCATATTCGAGGAAACTGGGGCACTGGTGCTCGCGCACGAACTTGATGAAGGCCGGCGGATTCGTCTTCCAGTCCTTCGGGAACCCTTCGAGGTTTTCAAAAACCGTGGTGATGCCGGTTGCACCGAAGAGCGCTACCGCGTCCTCGGTGTATTTGTCGAAGTCGGTGTCGAAGATGCCCTGGTACATGAAATACGTGTCGCCCTTGATGGGAAACAGCAGCCAGCGCAGGTAGTGCAGCTTCAGTACGGCGAGGGCATCCGGTTGGCTGGCGATGGTCTTCTCGATCTTCCGGGCGTACTCATAGAAAACCTCATCGCGCCCGGGAATGATCTTCGCAAGGATCGAAAAGCCGTAGCACGCAGGTGTCCTCGGGAAGATCGGGCCGTATCTCCCTTTTTCGACCTTGTCGGGAGAAGAACCCCCTTTCGGGATCGCCATCGCCGCCGGCTTGGTCCAATCGTTCCGGTTTGATTCGTCGGACATATAGAATGCTCCGTGCTTGTCGAACGTCACTGTCGGTCGTGCCCAGTTAAGATATCACGAGAGCTTCGGTTGAAGAAACTGGAGGCTTGTCTAACCGTCAGTTCATAGTAATCTAGGCGTTCCTGGCAGAAGGAACTCTGGATGTCGAGGCCGCGCGCAAACGTCAGACACTCAATAGCATTGGGGTACACCCTGGTGTCGCTGTTCACGGCTACTGCCTATGGGCAGTCTGCCGCCCAGCCAGCCAGGCCTGATGACGCTGCCGTCGCCGAGGGTTCCCGAACCAGCCAGCTGGAGAAGGAGTTTGCGGACGTCAAGGCCGAGAATGCTGCTGTTCGGGAGCAGCTTCGCAAGATGGCGGAGCAGCAGCAGGCGCTGATGGAAAAGATCGACGGTCTGCAGCGGCGGCTGGACGGGCCAGCCACGGCGGACGCCCAGCCTGCCGGGAAACCCACTGGCCCGACGATGGCCAACGGCGCTGGCGTACCTCCCGCAAATGCGGTGGCGCAGGCTCCGCAGCCGACCGTAAATGCTGCCGATACTTCTGCGCAAGTGGCGTCCGTCACAGGTAAGCAAGGGGTGGTCGATCGTTATCAGGATGGCATTGTCATCTGGCAGACTCCCGACGACGTCAAGGTGCCGTTCCTGCTGAAATTCAACAACAATACCCAGATCCGCTATCTCAATACGACCTCGACCAACCCCACTTTCACCGACCACCTTGGTGTTGACCGCGAGGTCCACGCGCGCAATGACATCACGGTAAACCGCTCGATGTTCATCCTGGGCGGCTACATCTTTGACAAGAGGCTGCGCTACAGCTCCACCGTCTGGACGTCCGCCGGCGCCGCGTCAATCATCGTGGCCGGGAACATCGGTTGGCAATTCAACAAGGCCCTCACGATCACTGGAGGTTACACGGGCGTTCCAGGCAGCCGATCGCTGGTGAACACTTTTCCATTTTTCGCGTCAACCGACCGGACCATGGCCGACAACTTCTTCCGCCCAGGCTTCACTCAGGGGATTTGGGCAAACGGCGAGCCCGTCAAGGGGCTCAATTACATGGCGTTCATTGGCAACGGCCTCAATACCCTGAATATCTCGGCAAACAAGATCGATACGCACCTGCTGTTTTCCGGCAGCGTCTGGTGGGAACCATTTGGAGACTATGGCCCGGCCGGCAAGTCGCGCAACATGTACGACGACTATTTTGCTGCCGATGACGTGCGCATCCGCATTGGTACTTCGTTTACCAGATCCAGGGAAGACCGGTATTCAAATCTCGACCAATCAAGCCCTGAGAACACATCACTGTACAACTCCGACGGCGTGCTCACCTTCTCTACCGGAGCGTTTGCGCCAGGTGTGACCGTGGAGAATGCCACCTACCAGATGTGGGCGATCGACGGCGGCATCAAGTGGAAAGGGTTGGCGATCAACGGGCAGTACTACTTTCGCTGGCTGAACGACTTCAAGGCCGACGGTCCGGTTCCGGTCTCATCCACTTACGATCACGGCTTTGAGCTGGTGGCCGGCACGTTTGTCATTCCTGAGAAGCTGATGGCGTATGGCCGCGGCTCCATGGTGTTCTGGGCAGTTCGGCGACTCGCATGAGGTGGGCGCCGGGGTCAAATGGTATTTCCTTCCGACCGAGCGTTTGTGGCTCAGCGGCGAGTTGATGCGGGTTGTCAAAGTGCCCTATAGCGGCACCTTTACGCCGTATACCGCGGGTATGACCGCCTGGGTGCCTATGATTCAGACGGTCCTTGCTTTCTGAGGTTGCGCCGCAGGTCAATGTCTTGACGCGTTCAGCTCTGATTGGTAGTTCTGTGAGAACTGCGCCAGATAATCCTGCCACTCTGCGGCCGTAGTAATTTCCTTAGCCGCCTCCCATCCGTAACCGGCAAAATAGAAGACCTTGCCGCGCTTGTCGGTCCTGACAATATACAGGGCGTGATCGCTTTTCACTGTGCCTCCGTCAGGAGGGGGAACCGTTTCTACAATGGCATGGGGATCGACTACAATGCCGGTTCCGAGACCAAAGCCGTCCAAGTTCTCCCACGCGGATAACCAGCCTGAGTGCTGATCAAAGACTGCGGATGCTTTGCCATCATGCGTGGTTACGCCGATGGCTACCGGCAGGTCGTCTGCAATAACTCCGTTTTTCCGGAAAGTGGACTCAACTGAAAACAGACGTGAACCCAATTTGAGCGTGATGCGCTTGTCTTCCCGGTAGTCATCATTATTGATGGTTTTGCCATAGGTCAAGGTAAAGGTTACCGACCCAGGCGTGGCATCCTGGATTGAATAGCGGGTGTAGGTTTCCAGCGGCTCCCTTCGTCCGTCAATCCAGATCGCAGTACCGCCGTCCCCGGCCGAAGGGCCGACGTGATAATCATCCAGACCTTCGCCGTGGTCCTCGTGATAGCTGATGCCGGAGCGAATATCCTGTGCATACCATTTGTCAATGATCGGGTACTTGACGCGTTTCAGCCAGCAATCAATACCCGAATTCTCAGCTGCATCACGCAGGGCCGGGCCGTAGGCGCGGAATGCCACCACATCATTTTCCCATGCAAAATCATCGGTGCGTTCCGGCACAAACCTGGCGAACACTTTCGGGCGAGTCGGGTCCTGCGCCACCTTCAGTTCATTGTCCAATATGGCATTGGAGCTGCTGGTGGCATGGCCTAATGCTTTCGAATAGGCAATGCGAGCGCGCGACGCTCCACCCACCAGGCGATAGATTTCGGATCCCGCGGCCAGGAATGCGCCGGCGCCATACACTTCCGTTTGATCGGCCCAGGCCTGCCCCGGAGCAGCGCCAATAGGCTGGACATAACCCAGCATGCCGTCTTCATTGATGCGCGAAGCAACAGCCTTCCAGGCTTTGAAAACCGACTGCCGATATTTATCTTCAGTCAGGATCCCGCGATTTATTCCCCACGCCAGACCGTATGCAAAAAAGGAAGTGCCGCTGGTTTCTGGCGCAGGATAAGCTTCCGCGTCAAGCAGGCTCATGGCCCAGTACCCGTCAGCCGTTTGAATACTAAGCAGCTTCGCCGCCATATGCTTATAGATGCCAAGAAAATAGGCGTACTCGGCCGAGTTGCGCGGCAGCTCATTCATTATTGAAGTCAGGCCGGCAAACACCCAGCCATTGCCACGCGCCCAGAATACTTTCTTGCCATTTACACGCTTGTCCAGAAAAGTGCCGTCGCGATAGAACAGCGACTCGTCCGCATCATATAAGTGAGCTACGCTCGCTTTGAACTCACCCAGCATCCAATCCAGATAACGTCTGTCACCGGTAATGGTAGTCATCTTCGCCCAGACCGGCGGAGCCATGAACAAGGCGTCGCACCATGTCCAGCGCTCAAAATGGGTGTAGTCGTCTATTGAGAGTGGCTCGTCGCTCGGATGACTCAGCAGATAGTCAAGTCGTTGTTTCGTGGGCGTCAACATCCTCTTGTCGCCGTAACGGCGGTAAAGATCCAGGTAGAGCTGCCCTACCGCATGGTCGTCCGCCATATAGGTACGGTCGAGCAATCGCCAGTCGGCCCTGTCGGCGACACCTTTCAGCCAGTTCGCATAGCGACCGTCGCTGGAAATGTCACTCCATTTGAGTAAGCCAAAGTAAAAGGCGGCATTGGTCCAGTCACCAATATCGTGTGGCTGGTCATAGTGACTGTACTTATCCCGGAAGTGGGCAATTTGCCAATCGGCAACCCGTTGCATGGCATGTGCAACCTGGTCTGGTGCTGGTTTCTCACGGGCCTGGACTGCACCGGATATGAAAACGAAGAGCAGCGGAATCAGCGTCAATTTGAATTTCATCAATACCTCAGGTTCTGCCGCCACGAGTCTCCACCGCCCGCCCTGACGATCAATCGCATGCTTTCTACAGTGACATCCAGAATAGCACCGGGATAAGACTGGAACATCGGCGCAGCTGTAACCCATCCGTTAGCCCCCGGTATGCCAGCCGTAGAGCCGGGTCGGCGACAGTGGCCCCAAGCCAGCAGCAAACTCACCCTGGCACGGGAGCACGACATGAGCACTTTCCCCGCGACCCACGTGACACTTGCGGAGCTTACCCGCGAGCGCTCCGGACGGGCCCCTTTCAGCATCCCCAGGGCAACGCTGGGCGAGCGGGTACGCTTCGCAGCGCTCGTGCCGATCAACTTCATCCTGCAGCTCGCCTGCGTCAGGTTTGCAAGCTTCCTCGCGCTGTTCGAGCGCCTGACGCCGGGCTTCCTCGACTGGGCGGGGAAATGGCGCGCCCGCACCGCGTTCTATCGCGCGGCACGCGTAGTACCGGCCTATCGGTGAGTTCCTCGAAGCTGCGAATTTCCAGGGCGGCGAGCCGCCCGAGACCGACAAGCAGAACTACGTCCGGCACTATCGCACCGAGCGCCGCTGTGTCGGCGGCCGCCTGCCAGAGCGCGACGTGACGATCGATGAGTCCTCCGGCAGCACGGGCACTCCCTACAACTGGGTACGCAGCGGTCGCGAGCGCCATCAGAGTCACGTCTTCATCAGCTACTTCGCGCAGTACTGCTACGGCACGCAGCCCTACGTGACCATCAATGCATTCTCCATGGGCGCCTGGGCGACCGGCATCAACATGGGTGTCGCCATGGCACGCCACGGCATCGTCAAGTGCACCGGCCCGGACATAGTGAAGATCCTCCATACGATGCGCTTCTTCGGCCCCTCGTACCGCTATCTCATTGCTGGCTACCCGCCGTTCCTCAAGCACCTGATCGATGCCGCCGAGGCCCAGGGCTTTCCGTTCGAGGAGTTCGAGCTGCACGCCCTCGTTGGTGGCGAAGGCATGGCGGAAGGTCTGCGCGACTACCTGCTGCGCCGTTTCGGGAGCGTG
Organism: uncultured Gammaproteobacteria bacterium; assembly: GCA_963823235.1. GTDB lineage: Bacteria > Pseudomonadota > Gammaproteobacteria > Steroidobacterales > Steroidobacteraceae > FEN-1191. The sequence goes on from CAWGKS010000009.1 coordinate 215,807, forward strand.
TACAGCGGTTATGGAGCCACGGACCTGGAGATCGGCATGGCCGGCGAGACGCCGGCGGCGGTCGCGATCCGCCGGCTGTGCCGCGAACGCCCGGATGTGCGCGCAGCGTTGTTCGGCACGGATTCGCGGCTGCCGATGCTCTTCCAGTACAACCCGCTGATGCACTATGTCGAGGTCAACGATAATCGCGAGCTGCTGTTCACCATTTCGCGCAAGTCGCTGCTCTCGCCACGCGTGCGCTACAACGTGCACGACGAAGGCGGAGTGGCTCGCTACGATGACATGCAGCAGCGGCTGGCCGCCTGCGGCATCGACATCGCGGCACTGGGCGCGCGGCCCGGGCGCAGACGGGTGCAGCTGCCGTTCTTCTGGATCTACGGCCGGAGCGACTACACCGTCTCGGTCATGGGCGCGAACATCTATCCGGAAGATATCGAGCAGTGCCTGTATGCGGACGCCTCACTGGCGAAGATCACGCACTCGTTCTGCCTGACGCTCGCCCAGGGCGAGCGCGCGTCCGTGAACCCCAGGTTCATCTTTGAGGTCGACGTCGAGCCCACGGCCGAGCTCACGGCCAGGTACCGCGATTCGATCCTCGAGCAGCTGATTGCGCTCAATGCCGATTTCCGCGAGGCCTGGCAGGAGTACCCGGAAACCGTCACGCCGGTCATCGAGCTGCATCCGCGCGGCACCGGGCCGTTTGCTGCCGATGCTGGCCGCATCAAGCAGGCACGGCTGCTGCAGCGCGCCTGAGGAGCGCACCGTGCCCACCACTAACGTCGCTACGCGTCCCCGCCGGGATCTGTTCGTGATGGCGTTCTGGGGGCTGGTGCTGCTGCTGGCGAGCACGGTAGCGCTGCGCATCGGGGATGTGGTGCGTGGGGGGTCGGATGGAGTGCCCGGCAGTGAATCGATCGAGGCGGTCGATCGGGCGGTGGCCGCCGGCGTGCCGGCCGGAACCTTCTATCCCTTCATCGCCGTGCTGCACTCGGGCAGCTATACCGCGCACGATGCACAGTTTGCGCAAGCGGGAAACGCTATTGGCGAGGCGCTGCGCGCGCGGGCAGGGGCAACGGCGGTGCAGTCGGTATGGAACACCGGTGATGCCCGTCTGGTGGGCCGCTCGGGGCACACGGCGCTGCTCCTCATCCACCCGCATGCCGGCACCTTTGGCGAGGCCGAACTTGCCACCGAGTCGCTGCGCGCGGCGGTAGCCTCAGTGCAGCTTCCCGCGGGGTTCAACTGCGAAATCACCGGCCAGGCCGCGGTGCTCTATGACCTGAACCGACGTAGCTCGGCGGATCTGCTGGATGCCGAGCGCATCGGGCTGCCGCTGACGCTGCTGATCCTGCTGTTCGTCTTCCGCTCCCCGGTCGCGGCGCTGCTGCCAATCGCACTCGCCATGACGGTGACCACGATCAGCATGGCAGCGCTGTACCTGTTGAGCCGCTACACGCTCGTCAGCGTGTTCGCCGAGAACACCGTCACCATGATCGGCCTGGGCGTGGGCGTCGACTACGCGCTGCTCCTGGTGAGTGCTTTCCGCCGCACGCTCCGTAGCGAGCCCACGCCGCAGTTGGCCGCGCAGAGCGCTGTGCGGGAAGTCCGCCGCACCATTGTGTGCTCCGGCGCCGCCGTGGCGATCGGCTTCGTGGCGCTGTTGCTCGTGCGGCTGCCGTTCCTGAAAGCCATGGTGTTCGGCGGCGTGGTGGTCGTCGCCGCCGCCGTGCTCGCAACGCTTACGCTGCTGCCGGCGCTCCTTGCCCTGCTCGGTTCGCGCGTGAACTGGCCGAAGGTGCGGGTAACAGTGCGGTCCCCGGGCACGTTCTGGCACGGCTGGGCCCAACTGGTGATGCGCCGGCCGCTCCCGTGGGCGGGGCTGTCGTTGTTCGTGCTCGCATTCTTCATCGCGCCGGTGTTTCGCATGTCGGGTTGGAGTCTTGGGGCTTCCGGGCTCGCCGCCGACCTCGAGGCGCGCCGTGGCTATGCGCTGCTCGAGCACGACTTCGCGCCCGGATGGATCGGTCCGACTGCCGTAGTGCTCGAGGCACCTCCGGGTCACTCAGTCCTCGAAGCGCGGTCACGTCAGGCGATCATGCGCCTGGCTGAGCGCCTGCAACGGCAACCACAGGTGCTCATGGTTCGCGGTTTTCCCGAGCTTGATGCGGCGCTCACCCGCGCCGGCATCCGGGAAACGCAGGTGGCGCAGCTGCCCGAGCCACTGCGAGGCGCGGCGAGCGGGGCGCTCGGCGCGCAGGGGCGCATGGCGTTGCTCGCGCTCGTCAGCAGCGATCCGCCTGAATCGAGGGCGGCCGCGGCCGCGGTGAAGGCGCTGCGCGCGGACCCGTTGCCAGAGCTCGACGGCACCGGTCTCAAAGCCAGGGTGAGTGGAGTGGCGGCGATGCTCGCCGACTTTGACGCGGAGATTTTCGCAAAGATGTGGCGCATCGTGCCCACGGTGCTGCTGGTCACCTTCGTCGTCCTGCTGGTGCACCTGCGTTCCATTGTGCTGCCCCTGAAGGCGATCGTCCTCAACCTGCTTTCGGTGCTCGCGAGCTACGGCTTCCTGATCCTCATTTTCCAGGACGGCCATGGCGCCAGGTTCCTGAATCTTGCGCCACCTGGGGGTCTCAGCTCCTTCGTGGTGCTGATGCTGTTCACGATCCTCTTCGGGTTGTCGATGGACTACGAGGTGTTTCTGCTATCGAGCATTCGCGAGGAATACCGCCGCACCGGCAACAACCAGCAGGCGGTCGCGCACGGTATCGCCCGCACCGGCGGAGTGATCACGAGCGCCGCGGCGATCATGATCTCGCTGTTCCTCGCCTTCGGCTTCACGCGCCTCGTGGCGACGCGCGAGTTTGGGCTGGGGCTCGCGTTTGCGGTGGCGCTGGACGCGACCCTGGTGCGCCTGGTGCTGCTGCCCGCGCTCATGACGCTCTTTGGACGGGCGAACTGGTGGCTGCCGACCCTGCGCCGTACGCGCACTGTGCCACGGACCTGAGCCACGAGATGTGGGCTGATATTGCCGAGCTCGCGCGCTACGCCCCTACGCCGCACAACACGCAGCCGTTTCGGATCCGTCCGCTGAATGCAGCGGTGGCCGAGCTCGTGATTCTCAGGGAGCGCATGTTGCCGGTGGAGGACACGGATAACCTCTACGTCCTGTCCGCTTTCGGCATTTTCGCCGAGACGCTCGAGCGCGCCGGTCGCCACTTCGGGCTGCAGATCCGGGTGACGCCGGATGCGGACGTGGTACCGGCGGCGATCGAGGCCGGCACGGGGCCCGTCGTTCTGGGCCTTGCTGAAGTTTTCGGCCGCTGCCCGCAGACGGATGAGCGTACGCTCCTCGAGGCGCGCCGCACCTCGCGCCTGCCGTACGAGGATCGACTCGTAGCTCCCGAGGTGCTCGCGGAGTTCGCGCGCATCGCATCCGGGCATGGGCACCGCTTCGAGTCGTTCGACGAGCCGGCAGTCGTCCGGGATGTGCTGAAGCGCAACGTCACGGCGATCCTCGAGAACAATCTGAAAGTCGATGAACTGGCGGAACTGCGTCGCTGGATCCGCCTTGCCGACACGCCGGTGATCGGCGATGGGCTGTGGGCCGGACCGATGAACCAGTCGCGTTGGGAGATGCGCCTGGCGCTGCAGTTTCCGCGCCTGTTTCTACTGCCGGGCGTCGTCTCGCTGGTGCGCGCCAGGTACCTCAGTACCCAGGCCGGCACGCGCCAGGTGGCGATCCTGCGCGGTCCATTTCAGTCGTGGCCGGAGCTCGCTGAGGCAGGGCGCATGTTGATGCGCCTGTGGCTGGAGATGACCCGCCACGGTGTCTACATGCTGCCATTCGGTTCGATGATCACCAACGGCCCCTGCAATACGCTACCTGCGCGAGCGCTTCGCGGTGGGTGACATCTGGTTCATCCTGCGCTTCGGCTATTCCAGGGTGCCGCCCAGGTCGCCACGCCTGGCTTCGGTGCTGTTGAACTGATACCTACCAGCCGTAGCCCAGGCCGAGCACGATCAGATCGGTGTCCTTGTTGTCGGCCGTGGCCGTGCGGTTCCAGGCGAGGCTGGCGAGGCACTGCTGGCCTACCCGAAAACTCACCAGAACTGTAATCCGGCCGTCGACCCGTACCTGGCGGTCCAGCGTCGTGCGGTTCACCGGATCGATGTCCCGGGTGTTGGAGATGTAGGGTCCCGCTCCGACAGCAATCTTGAAACGCTGGTCGTGGAACCAGTCGCCGTACCAGGCCTGGAGCACCAGGCCGTCCCGCTGGAAGGTGCCCAAAACCCCCTCGTTGCTGTAGGCGGCGCTCCACTCCCAGGTGGGCCGGAAATTGCGGCGGTACTCAAGCTGGTAGCCGCTGTCGGATTCGCTGCTGAAGCTGTTCTGGATGGCCTTGCCCACATAGACGTTGACCGACCGGTTGAGGGCGATCATGGCGTCGGTGGGAGCCGCCACGGTCTGGTGGAAGGGCTTGCCGATGCGGTAACCCAGACCCAGGAGCAGGGCTGCGGTCTGGGGATCCGAGGCGCCCGCGGTGCGATTGTACTCCAGCATGCCCACCCAGCGGCCATCCGCGCCGAAAGCATAGAGGGTGCTCAGCGTGAACAGGCCGCGGTTGCCATGGTCGTCACGGTAGCCGCCGAGACCATCCGGCGTGGTGTCGTAGAAGTGGTAGAGCCCGGCGCCGAGGCCAAGCATCAGTTTGCCCTGCTCTGGCTGCCAGTACTTCCAGACCTGGAACGCCTGGCCATCGCGGTGGTGGTCCGGCAGATGCCCCTCGTTCAGCCAGCCGATGCCTACACCCCAGCCGTTGCTGGTAAAGGGCCGACGGTATTCCATTCTCCAGCTGTAAGTCTGGCCCTCGGTCTCGGTGCCCTTGAGCCCGCCGATCTCGAAAGCCACCATCTGACCCCAGGCCGGCATGGCCGCCAGCAACGCGAGCGGGAGTCCACGCGCCACGATTTTCATCATGACGTTTACGGGGCCGAAAATAATATTCATGCGTAACTCCATTGCCGATTTGAACGTCTAGCGGCCGACCATGCGATTCAGTTGCTCGGAGTAGCGTTCTCCATGCACGGTGATCGTCGCCGCCGCGTCGCTGATCTCACGAAGATCATCTGCCGTGAGCTCAAGCGCCGCCGCGCCGATATTCTCCTCGAGGCGGTGCAGCTTCGTGGTGCCGGGAATCGGGACGATCCATGGCTTCTGGGCCAGCAGCCAGGCGAGTGCAAGTTGGGCGGGAGTCACCTGCTTGCGGGCCGCGATCGCGGCGAGCAGGTCGACCAGAGCCTTGTTCGCCTTCCGGGCTGCGGGCGCGAAACGGGGGACGTTATTGCGGAAATCCGTGCTGTCAAAAGTAGTGTGCTCGTCGATCTTTCCCGTCAGGAAGCCCCTGCCGAGCGGGCTGAACGGGACGAAGCCGATGCCGAGTTCTTCGAGCGTCGGCAGCACATCCGCTTCAGGGTTTCGCCACCACAATGAGTACTCGCTCTGCAGAGCCGTGACAGGCTGGACCGCGTGCGCGCGACGGATCGTCTGCACTCCCGCTTCGGAGAGGCCGAAGTGCCTGACCTTGCCGGCCTTGATCAGGTCCCTGACGGTGCCCGCAACGTCCTCGATGGGCACGTCGGGATCGACACGGTGCTGGTAGAACAGGTCGATCGCCTCGACCCTGAGGCGCTTGAGCGAGGCCTCTGCAACCTCCCGGATGTGCTCGGGTCGGCTGTCCAGGCCGAACTGCTGGGCACCGCCGATCCTGAAGCCGAATTTGGTGGCGATCACGACCTGGCCGCGGAACGGTGCCAGGGCCTCGCCCACGAGATCCTCGTTGGTATACGGGCCGTAGACCTCCGCTGTATCGAAGAAGGTGACGCCGCGCGCGACGGCCCCCCGGATAACTTCGACCATCTGCTGCCTGTCACCCGGCGGCCCGTAGCCGGAGCTCATGCTCATGCAGCCGAGGCCGAGCGCCGACACTTCGAGAGTGCTGTTTCCCAGTCTCCGCTTCTGCATAAGCCCTCCAGGTGCTGCGGAGGCTGAGCCCCTTAGGTTCCCGCCATTCCCGTAGCGGTATAGCATCCCTGTTCGTGACCTGTACGTCCAGACCGGATAGAGCTGCAACCATGAGTGAGTTTCCCGAAGATATCTTTACCGAGCCGCAGGACATCGATGTCGATACGCTGGCCAACCTGGGACCGCTGACGGGCATGGCCGGTATCTGGGAGGGCGCTCGTGGTTTCGACGTCAATCCGAAGCCCGACGGGCCGCGCCGCCAGACCTACGTGGAGCACATCGAATTGCAGCCGATCGACCCGCAGGCGAACGGGCCGCAGCTTTTCTACGGATTGCGCTACCACACGCACGTCGTCAAGCCGAACGAAGTCGAGACCTATCACGATCAGGTCGGCTACTGGCTGTGGGAGCCCGCCACGGGAACGCTGGTCCATACGCTCGCCATCCCGCGCGCCCAGGTGGCGCTGGCCATCGGCAGGGCGACAGCCAACGCCAGGAGTTTCGAGGTGGCTGCGAGACGCGGCTCCACGGAGAACGGCATTTGTTCGACGGCCTTTCTGGAGCACGCCTTCACGACCATTGAATTTAGCATCAAGGTGAGCGTCAATGGAGATGGCACCTGGTCATACGAAGAAGATACAGTTCTCATGGTGAAGGGAAAGAGCGAGCCCTTTCATCATACGGACCGCAATACCCTGACCCGGATCGGTGAGCCGACGCCGAACCCGCTGGCGCGAGGGAGCAGGCGCTGAGCCGTCGGCGGCGTCACACACCCTGGTCCGGTGATTCAACCGCCTAGTCGGCGAGCCAGGCCCGCACCCGGCGGACTGCACGCTCGGCAGCAGTATGGCCAAGGTATTGCTCGCGCGCGATCGACGCCATCGCTGGCTGGTCCGTAATGACACCGTCGATCCCCAGATCAAACAGGCGCACCATGTCTGCGGCGGTGTTGACTGTCCAGGCATAAACCTGCTGGCCGCGGCGGTGTGCGCTGACGATGAAGGCGCGGTCGAGCCGGCCCTGCTCCACGCTGAGGAAATCGACGTCCAGCCGCGCGGGCACACGGGCGTTGAAGGACAACAGGTAGCCGACGGGCACCCCCGGCGCCAGCCGGCGCACATCCATGAGCGGTTCGTATGCGAGGCTCTGGATCACCACCTGATCGAGCATCCGGCGCGCGCGCACGGCCTCGACGACCTTGCGGGCGAGCTCGGGCTGATGGTCGCCGTAATATTTCAACTCGATGTTCAGCTTGATGCGCCCCTTCGCCTCCGCCAGCAGCGCGTCCAGAGTAGGCGCGATCTCGTTGCGATATTCGGGCGCGGCCCGGCTGCCGAGCGGGATGGCGCGGATTTCCTCGTAGTTCAGGTCCCAGACCTTCTTCGCCACGCCACCGAGCCGGGAGAAATCACTGTCATGCGTGATCACCAGCACATCGTCTCTGGAAAGTTGCACGTCCGTCTCCATGTAATCCGCGCCCGCGGCGATCGCCGCACGCACGGCGGCAAGGGTGTTCTCCGGAGCCGACGTCGAATCGCCGCGGTGCGCGTGGATGCTGATCGCCTGCTCGACCGCTATCGCCTCGAGTGCGAGCCAGGCGCTGCCCACCGCGAAGGCCAGCAACCCCACGCCCAGTGCCACGGGCAGCCAGCGCGTCGGCGTGGCCCGGCCGGCAGCACCGGTGCTCGCCAGCGACGCGGCTCCGCCCATGGCCGCCCGCCGCCGCTGATAGAGCGAGGTGAAGACTCCCGCATCGACGCAGGATCCCAGAAAGGTGCAGACTGCAACGAGGATCGTTCGCAGCAGCAACAGCAGCCCGAATGATATCGCCAGCGACTTGGCTCCGGCCCCCGCGACCGCCAGCACCACCGACGAGCAGGCATCGCCGAGCACGGAGGCGAGCAACTGTGTCGCGAGCGCGAACAGCGAAACGCCGACCAACACGCCCGCCAGCCGCCAGCGCCGGTCGCGCGTGAGCGCAGCGCTCTCCGCAAAAGCTGCCCGGACATCCCGCTGCTCGAAGAGCACGACCTGCACGACCCATCGCCAGCGCACCACCAGCGCGATCACCACCGCCACGGTGACCAGTGCCACCACGCCGATCACCGCCGCCGCCGCGATGAACTCCGGGGGGCGCAACTTCAGGTAGTAATTCACGTCATGGCGGGGCAACAGCCGGGCAGCGAAGCCTCCGGCCACGGCCACCAATGGCAACGCCGTCAACAGCAAGGTGCCGGTGAAGCGCGCCACCACGCGCACGATCAGCAACAGATTGAGCCATACCAGCCGCAGGGCCTCGAGCGACGACACCCTGCGGCCACTGGCAGCGCCAAAGAAAATGGCCGACAGGCCCGCGTGCTCGATCATCCGGATGCTCAACGTCAGCATCGCGGCCAGCAGCAGCGCTATGAAGCCGCGCGGTGAGAGCAGAAAGGCCACGATCGCCGTGCTGTCGAGCACCGTGCGACCCAGCAGCCACTTGCCCACGAGCGCTGCCAGTGGTGCGAAAACGAGGGCTTTCCAGCAGGCGAAACAGCAGCGCGAACCCGGCAAGCTCACGCCAGCGCTGCCTGAAAAGAGCGATGACCGCATGTGTCATGTCAGGCTCCGGCGTGTAACCCGGTTGGCTATGGCGTCAAAACGCGAACGTCGCGCCCAGGAACGGTCCGGCGAGCGCGGCGTCCAGTTTGAAGGTCTCGTCCTTGTAGTTCGACTCGAGGTAGCGCCAGCCGCCAACGAGCGAACCCCAGGAGTACTCGTAGCCGAGGGTACCAATCAGTTGCCAGGAGAACTCAGAGCCGCCAGTGCCGATGTCGCCCTGCAGCTGAGCCTCCCAGGCGCCGCCAAAGTGCCTGATGCCGCGCGCGCCGATCACGGCGTCCGTCCAGCGGGCGCCGCCTCCAAGCGTGCGGTCGCCAAGCGCCGCGCCCTGCAGGCCCATGGTGATGTCCAGGTCGTAGTAGCGCGCGCCGGCGTAGAGGTCGAGGTGGGCATCATCGCGGGCCAGGACGTCGTAGCCACCGACCGCATAGGCGATATTGCCGCGCACCTCAGCGTTCACCGTGGAGTACAGGTTCGGGACGCGGGTCGGCGTGTCAGAGCTGACCTTGGCATAGGTCCAGTCGCCGAAGACTGTGTAGCGGGCGCGGCGCCAGCTCAGGTTGAGCATGGCGCCGCGAAGCTGCAGATTGTTCCAGAGCTTGCTGAAATCCGCATCGACACTGCCTCCAGGGACAGCGCCATCGGCGGCGCCTACCGTGCCGTCGAAACCTGCATACCAGAGATACGGCGTGATGCGCAGCCCCTCCTCAGCCGGGGCGGCACCGGTTGCCATGAGCAGGAGCGCTGCGATGACGCCGCGGCGACCAGCGGTGTGGTTCAAGACGCCAGCTAGCCCAGGCAGGACCGGCCGGGCTGGACGGGCGTCGCGCGATCGCTCAATGCGTTTCCTTGATGAACTTGTACGGATAGTCCGGTTCGCGATAGCCGCCGCGCTTCTGGCGCTTCGGCAGTTCGATCTTCTCGCGCGGCAGTTTCTTGTGTGGAATCTGCTTGAGCAGGTGAGTGATGAGGTTGAGCCGGGCGCGCCGCTTGTCGTCGCTCCGCACGACATGCCAGGGGGCGAAGTTCGTATCGGTCGCGGTGAACATGTCATCGCGCGCCCGGGAATAGTCGTACCAGCGGTTGTAGGACTTGAGGTCCATCGGCGTGAGCTTCCAGATCTTGCGCGGGTCGTCGATGCGCGACTCGAGCCGACGCGTCTGTTCTTCGGGGCTCACCTCGAGCCAGTACTTGATGAGGATGATTCCGGACGACACCATCAACCTCTCGACCAGGGGCACGACCGCCAGGAAGCGCTTGACCTGCTCCTGCTCGCAGAATCCCATGACGCGCTCGACCCCGGCGCGGTTGTACCAGCTGCGGTCGAAGATGACCACTTCGCCGGCGGCGGGGAAATGTGCCACATAGCGCTGCAGGTACATCTGGCTCTTCTCGCGTTCGGTCGGCGCCGGCAGGGCGACCACACGGAAGACGCGAGGACTTACGCGTTCGGTGATCGCCTTGATCGTACCGCCCTTGCCGGCGGTATCACGCCCTTCGAACACGACGCAGACCTTGAGGCCCTTGTGCACGACCCATTGCTGCAGCTCGACCAGCTTTCCGTGCAGGCGCTTGAGCTCGCGATCGTAGTCCTTGCCTGACAGCCCGTCGGACTTGTCATCGGCCGGCTTTTCTTTCGGCAGTTTTTTTTCTTTCATGCTTCTATCCTCGGGTTCATTTGCGGGTTTCCCAGTCATCCCAGGTCACGGAATGGGTATCCAGGTAGGCAGCGACGGCTTCTTCGACCGTGTAGAAAAATGATCGCGCGCCCGACTTGTCGAAGCCGGCAAAGCGCTTGAGCTTGTCCTTGACCGGGTCTTTCATCTCGGCAAACACCAGTTTGATCCCGGCCTTCCGCAGCACCTCGTCCAGGTCGACCAGCATATCGAAGGCGGTCACGTCGATGCTCGTCACGGGCTCGGCCGCCACGACCAGCCAGCTGACCGGCGTTGGTGCCGAGACGACGGCATCCAGGATCATCTCACGAAATTTCTCGGCGTTGGCGAAGAAGAGCGGCGCATCCCAGCGAAACAGCAGCAAACCGGGGATCTGGCGGGCCTGCGGAAAGCGCTTGAGGTCATGGTAACCCCTGACGCCCTCGGCGCGACCCAGCACGGCGAAGTGGGGATTCCACCCGTCCCAGATGAACTCGGCCAGGGCAATCGCGATCGCGATCATCATCCCGGGTACCGGCCCAAGGAAGACCACACCAAATAAAGCCGCGAGGCACAACCAGAACTCCCAGCGCTGGATACGATACAGGCGTAGCACCTCGCCGATTTCGAACAGACCGATGGCGGAGGCGATCACTACTGCCGCCAGGGCGGCATAGGGCAGGTCGCTGAGCAGAGCCGGTGCAAATACCAGCAGCAGCGCGATCGCCAGCGCGCCTACCAGCCCGGTCACCTGCGTCTTGGAACCACTGGCCTCGGCGACGGGCGTGCGCGAAGTGCTGCTGCTGATGGGGAAGCCCTGGAAGAATCCGGCCGCCAGGTTGGCCAAGCCCAGGCCGATCATTTCCTGGTTAGGATCGACATAGCTGCGGTTCTTGGTGGCATAGACCCGCGAGAGTACGCTGGTATCGGCAAACGAGACCACGGCGATTGCGAGGGCCGCCGTGGACAGGGCACCGATGTCGCTCAGGTTGAGGTCCGGGAGGGAAAACGACGGTAAGCCCTGTGGCATGGCGCCGAGCACCGCTACGCCGAAGCGAGCCGACAGGTTGAACCACGCGACCGCGATCGTCGCGCCTCCCACGGCGAGCAGCACGCCTGGGACCCGCAGTAAGCGCTTCATGAGCAGGATGACCAGCAGCGTGGCGCCGCCCAGGGCCAGCGTGACCCGGTTGGTTTGCCCGGCGAGAATTCCCGATACCAATCCGGCGACGCGCTCGGTGAAGCCCTCGCCCTTGACCGAAAACCCGAATAATTTCGGCAACTGGCTGACCAGTACCGTCAGCGCGATCCCGTTCATGTAGCCGTAGCGGATGGGCTTGGCGAGCAGGTCGGTGATGAAACCGAGGCGCAGCAGACCCGCAGCCACTCCGAACAGCCCGGCCAGGATCGCCAGCACCGCCGCCACGTCCACCGCACGCTGCGGATCGCCGGCGGCCAACGGCAGGATCGCCACCGCAATCATCGGGGCCAGCGATGAATCCGGCCCCAGTACCAGGATGCGGCTGGGACCGGCGATGGCGTATACAACAAGTGGGATGATCGTGGCGTACAGGCCATAGATGGCCGGCAGGCCAGCCGCTTCGGCGTACGCCATGCCGACCGGGACCAGGACTGCGGTCAGGATCAGTCCGGCGACGATGTCGGACAGCAGCCATCGAGGCTGGTAATGGCGCAGGGTGTAAAGACCAGGCAGCCAGCGGAGCAATCCACGCTGATCGGCCGGCCGGCCGGCACGGAGCAGCTGCTGGCTTTCAGCCTGGTTTGTAGACATACCGTGAGATTCGCGGCCCGCGCTCTACTTCGTCACCGCGATCGACTTGCGGAACAGCGAGAGGCTGTAGAAGAAGAACGCCAGGCCTATGCCGCCCACCATTGCGAACTGGCGCCACACCGCATCGAGGCCGCCGCCGCGATAGATGATCACCTGCGAGAAGCTCACGAAATGAGTTGAAGGCAGGAAGTAGGTGAGCTTCTGCAGCCACGCCGGCTGGCTCTCGATCGGCGTCGAGCCGCCGGAGAGGAGCATCAGCACCATGGTGACCAGGATGATCAGCAGCGCGAACTGCGCCATCGAGCGCGAGATCGTCCCCAGGAATATCCCCAGCGCTGTCGCGAAGAACAGGTAAAGCACGACACCGGTGAACCACAGGAGGTGCGAGCCCGCAAACGGCACCTTGAGCGCCATTTGTACGACCAGAAACAGGGAGGCCGCAGTCGCGACCAGGATCACGAGGCTGTTGGCCCACACCTTGGCCATCGCAATCTCGAAGGAGGTGAGCGGCATCACCAGCAGATGCTCGAGCGTTCCGTGCTCGCGTTCACGGATCACGGCGGCGCCGGTCAGGACGACTGTCAGCAGCGAGATCTGGTTGATGATAGCCACGAGGCTCTTGAACCAGGAGGACACGGAGTTGGGATTGAACAGCTTGCGAATGACGAGTTGTATGGGCTTCGGCCCCGACACGTCGGTCCGCTTGAAGTAGTTGGCGATGCGGTCTGAGACGATGGCCTTGATGTAGCCGGCGCCGATGCCGGCCTGCTGCATGGCGGTCGCATCGATGCTCACCTGAATGGCGGGATTCCGTCCCGCATTGAGGTCGCGCTCCAGACGCGGGGGCAGGGAAACGACGAACATGTACAGCCCCTTGTCCATCGCGTCCTCGACGTCGCTGGCGTCGATGTGCACGGGGAACCTGAACTGCGGAGGATAGAAGGCGTTGAAGAGTTCCTTGGACAAGCCCGACTGGTCCTCATCCACGAAGGCGATCGAGGCGTTGTTGACCTCGCTCGAGGTTCCAGTGGCCTGGATATAGATGGCCAGGGTAAACGCATAGATGACGAAGATGACCATGACCGTGTCACTCATCAGGCTGCGGATTTCCTTGAGCCCAAGCCAGAAGATGTTCATCCAGGAGGAGGACATGGCTATTTCTCCTGCTTCTTCAGGCCGATGACGCTGATGCCCAGGAGGACCGGGATGCAGCCCGCCAGGAACAGGATGTCGCCCAGCATGAGGCCGGGCCGGAGTCCTTTGGTGTAGGTGCCGAGGCTGGCGTGCATATAGTAGGTTGCCGGCCAGATCGAACCGATGAGCCTGGCATTCCCTTCAAGGGTCGAGACGGGCTGCAGCAGGCCGGAGAACTGGATGGTCGGGATGATGGTCATGATCGCGGTGACGAAGACGGCGGCAACCTGGCTGCTGGTGAAGGTCGAGGTGACCATCCCGATACCGGTAGTCGCAGCGGCGTACAGAACAGTGCACAAGGTCAGCATCAGGAAGCTGCCCTTGATCGGGACGCCGAAGATGACCACCGTCATGAGGGCCAGAATGAAGAAGTTGATCAGGCAGATGGCGATGTAGGGCAGCTGTTTGCCCAGGAGATATTCCACCCTGCCTGTCGGCGTGACGTAGAAGTTGATCATCGAGCCGAGTTCCTTCTCGCGCACGATGCTGACCGTCATCAGGATTGCCGGGATCATCAGCAGCAGCAGAGCCGGGACGCTGGGCACGATCGAGTAGATGCTTTCAAACGTGGGGTTGTACATGTAGCGGTCGGCGATGTTGGCGCTGTACTTCTGCGGCATGGACGTCGGCAGGCCCACCGCGGGACTCTGCAGGATCTGCCGGTGGATGCCCTCGACATACTGCCCTGTGGTCTCGCCGCGGAAAGTCATGGCGCCGTCTACCTGCGCCAGCACCTCCGGCCCGGAGCCTCGGCGCAGATCGCGGCCGAAGTTGGGCGGGATCTCGAGCACCATCGAGACGTCGTCCGCCTGCAGCCGCCTGAGACCTTCGTCGGGGGAGCGCAGGGGCCCGGATTCAGTGAAGTAGCGCGGGATTGCCGCGAACTGCTGGAGGTAGGCCTGGCTCTCCTGCGACCGATCGAGATCGAGAGTGGCGTAGCGGATGTGCTCGATGTCGGTCGTGATCCCGAAACCGAAGACCAGCATGAGCAGCGCGGAGCCGAAGAATGCGAACCACAGGCGGACCGGATCGCGGAGGATCTGCATCGTTTCATTGCGTGCGTAGGCGAGCATGCGCATCAGGGGCAATCGCCAGGGCGAGGGCGAGGGCTTTGACGGTGCCGGCTGGATCGCGGGCACTGCCGCAGGCGCCCTGGACGCCGGCGCCTGGCTCGCCGCGGCCGCCGCCGCGGCTGGCGCGCTGGCAGGAGCCGTCTCTTTGCCTGCGCGGCTCGCTGCGGCTGCGGCGATGCCGTCTTCCATGTAGCCGATGAAGGCCTCCTCCAGGCTGGCGGCGTGGCGATCGTCGATGAGCTTCTGCGGGGCATCGCAGGCCAGCACCTTCCCTGAGTTCATGAGGGAAATGCGATCGCAGCGCATGCCTTCGTTCATGAAGTGGGTCGTGACGAAGATCGTGACGCCCTGCTTGCGTGACAGGTCGATCAACATTTCCCAGAAGCTGTCCCGTGCAATGGGATCAACTCCAGAGGTGGGCTCGTCCAGGATCAGGATCTGCGGCTCGTGCAGAACGGCTACGGCCAGCGAGAGCCGCTGGCGCAGCCCCATCGGCAGGTCCTCCGCCAGCGAATCGAGATGCGCGCCCAGTCCGAAGCGCTTGACGAGCTCGTCGATCCGGGTCTTCGCAGTGTCTGGCGGCAGGTGATAGAGGCGTGCGTGCAGCTGCAGGTTCTGGCGGATCGTCATTTCGCCGTAGAGCGAGAACGCCTGCGTCATGTATCCGAGCTTCTTGCGAACCTCCATGCTTCCGGCTTCGACCGAATTGCCGAACAGCGTCGCAGTGCCCTCGGTGGGCGGCAGCAGCCCGGTCAGCATCTTCATGGTCGTGGACTTGCCGCAGCCGTTGGAGCCGAGGAAGCCGAAGATCTCGCCGCGCTCGATCGACAGCGTCACGTTGTCAACGGCGACGAAGTCGCCAAAACGGCGCGTCAGGCCCTTGGCATCGATCGCGATCTCCTGCTTGCCGGCCGGGCGCGGCGGGATGACGAGTTCCGTATGGCCCATGCGCTTGGCTTCCGGCAGCAGCGCGATGAAGCACTTCTCCAGATCCTTGGTGCCGGTGCGCTCCATCAGCTCGGCCGGCGTTCCCGTCGCCAGCACCTTGCCGTCGTCCATCGCGACGATCCAGTCCCACTGCTGGGCCTCGTCCATGTAGGCGGTGGCGACGACGACGCTCATGCTGGGGCGACCCTTGCGGATGTCGTCGATGAGTGTCCAGAACTGGCGCCGCGAGAGGGGATCGACGCCGGTCGTGGGCTCGTCGAGAACGAGCAGGTCCGGCTCGTGGACCAGGGCGCCGCACAGCCCGACCTTCTGTTTCATTCCGCCCGAGAGCTTGCCGGCGGGGCGATCCGGGAACGGGCCTAGTCCGGTGGCATCGAGCAGTTCCTGCACTTTCGAAGTCCGCTCGTCACGCGATAGTCCGAACAACTGCGCCATGAAGTCGACGTTGTCGCGGACACTGAGTTCGAGGTAGAGATTCTTGCCCAGACCCTGGGGCATGTATGCAATCTGCGGGCAGACGAGGCGGCGATGCCGGATATCACCGATGTCCCCGTCCAGCACATTCATCGTACCTTGCTGAAGCTTCTTGGCGCCGGCCAGAAGGCCCATCAGCGTCGATTTGCCGACACCGTCAGGGCCGATGATGCCCACCATGAGGCCGCTCGGGATATCGAGTGAGATGCCGTCGAGCGCCATGGCCTTGCCGTAGCGGTGGGTGACATCCTTGATCGATACGACCGGCTTGCGGGCCGAGATGTCGGCAAGTGCCGGAGTAGCGGGTGAGGCCATGGCCTACTGCGTCGTACGACGCCGGCGCAGTGGCCTGGTCACTGCTGCCCGGCGGGCCCGCCTTGATGAGACCCTCTTCGAGCCACTTCGGCCACTGCGGCGTTCGGATCCACTTTCACGTACCCGACTGCCCCGGACGCCCGTCTTGATGTTGTTGATGTAGTGAGTGACCAGTTCGGGAGGTATCTGGATCTTGACGCGGAACATCAGCTTTTCCCGTTCGCTTTTCGTCTCGACCTGCTTGGGAGTGAACTGCGCTTCCGGCGACACGAAGCTGATGACGCCTGGAGCCGCGCGATTGGGCTCATAGTCGACGGTAATCCGCCCTTCAGCACCAATCTTCGTCTTCGAAGCCTCGGCAGCTGGTAGAAAGACCTCCATGTAAACGTCGTCGAGGTTCACGATGGTCAGCGCCTTGCCGCCGGCAGCCAATACCTCGCCCGGTTCGGCCAGGCGGTAGAGCACCCTGCCCATCATGGGGGACGAAAGCGTCGCATCGTCGATACGCGTCTGGACCGTCACCACCTGCGCCTTCGCGACTTCGACCTCCTGCTCGGCAGTATTCAGCTTCGCCCGCTCTTCGCCGAGGGAGGCGATGGTCGTTTCATAATTACTCTGGCGTACATCCAATTCGCGCTGTGAGCCCGCGCGATCCGCAACGAGCTTGGTGGAGCGGTCGACTTCGATCTTCGCGAGCCTGATCTCGCTTTGCCGCCTGGCGATGGCAGACTTGGCAATTGCCAGCCGTTGCTGCGCGGCAGCGACTTGCGCGTTGGCCTCGGCCAATTGCGACGTCAGCGTCGAGGTGTCGAGCCGTACGAGCACCTGTCCCGGCTGGACCAGATCGCCTTCCTTGACCAGGATCTCCTTGATCCTGAGCGCTTCCTTGGCGGCGACATCGGCCAGCTTGGCTTCAAGCCGCCCGTTGCCAAAGGCAATTCCCTCGGGCACCGCCGTACGCTGGGCGTCCCAGTACTTGTAGCCAAAGTACCCGATCAACGCGACAGCGACGGCCGCAATGATCAACTTGGTCTTCTTCGAGAGTGATTTGAGCATGGTGGACTGCCTATGGTTTTGAAGGTGCCGTGTCCGAGGTCGCAGTACTCGTCGGCGTCGATAGCATATCGCCCCAGTTGGTCCGATCCTTCATCTGGGTCTGCATGGTTTCCGGCACGACCGGCTGGCCCGCGCGCAGTTCCCATCCGCCGCCGAGCGCCTTGTACAGGGCAATTCGGTTCGTCGCGATCGATGACTTGGTCTGGACCAGGTCGTTCTCCACCTGCAGCAGCACACGCTGCGCATCGAGCACGCGCTGGTAATCCACGGCGCCTTCCCGGTACTGCACGCTCGACAGGTCCACCGAGCGCAGGGCCGCGTCGACGGCTTTCTGAGCGGACACCAGGGCTTCCCGCGATTTGAGATAGCCGACCAGTGCGTCCTCTACCTCTTGGGCAGCCTTGAGTACGGTGTTGTGGTAGCTCACCAGGGTCTGCTGAAAGCGGGCGTCCTGGACGCGAATGTTATTCTTGGTGCGGCCGTAGTCGAGGATGGGCCACAGCAACCGTGGTCCGAACTGGTAGAAGAAGCTCCCGGGACTGAATATCTTGGCGAAATCCGCCTGGCCAGCCTGCGGCGTGGCGCCACTGAGGCCCTGGGTGCCGATCGAGCCGAACAGCACGAATCTCGGATAGAGGTCGGCCTTGGCGACGCCGATGCGCGCGCACTGCGCCATGGCCAGGAGTTCAGCACCACGAACGTCCGGCCGGCGCCGGAGCAATTCGGCCGGCATGCTGACTGCCACATCCGCGGCCGCTGTCGGAATCCCACTGGAACCCTGCACCAGCGTCTGGATGGAGCCGGTTGGCTGCCCGAGCAGCGTGCTCAGGGCGTTCTCCGACTGCTGCAGGCTCATCTGCAGCCTGGGAATGGAAGCGCGGGTCGTCTCGAGCAGCGTGGTCGCCTGGGTCACGTCCAGTTCCGAGGTCGCGCCATTGCGGAAGCGCGAGTCGGCTATCCGCAACCCGTCCTCCTGAATCGCGGCGTTTCTCCGGGTCTGCTCGACCAGCACCTCGAAAGTGCGGATCACAGAGTAGGTGCGGGCGACTTCCGCGGTCAGCGAAACAATCGCATTGTCGTAGTCGGCCACGCTCGCGAGGTGATCGGCGGTGCTGGCCTGTACGTCATAGCGAAACTTGTGCCAGAAGTCCGCTTCCCAGGCCGCATCGAAGTTCACCTGGTTGTCCCAGAAGTTGGGACTGACCTTCAGGGTATTGGCCGCGCGGTCGGTGAGGCCCACGGCAGTTGCGCTCGCAGAAACCGCCTGGATCTGTGGATATTGCCGTCCGACGGCAATTCCCAACTGCGCGCGGCCCTCCATGATTCGCAGGCCGGCAAGCTGCAAGGGCAGGTTCTGGTGGTAGGCAAGTTCGATCAGGTTATCAAGAGCCGGATCGTTGAACTCTTTCCACCACGCCTGAGCCGGAGCCGCATTGGTTACGGCCGGCAACTTCTCGGTCGTGGCGCTCCACTCAGGGTTGAGCGGTGTTGCTGGCCGCTCGAACGTGGGACCGACCGCACAGGCGCTGAGCAGCAGCAACACGCCCGGCAGCGCCACCGCCAAGGCACGGAGTCCCGCGGATTTTGCATGTCTTGCGTCTTGACGAGTCCCCACCACGTGCACCTCCCAGGTACTATTATCAGGCAGCGGCCACGCGGCGAATATTAACACCTAACGCTCACCGGCTGCGAGGCGAACACTAGGTCCCAGTCGGCTCCGGCGAATCGGTACTACTACCTAGCCATGCCTGATCCTTGAATGATGGCGGGCATGGCGCTGTATCTCAGCAGGCATTGAGGCCCGCTTCCCGGAATATCGCCACTGCAGACGCGACGGTTTCGTTCGAGGGTGGCTCTGTTTTGTCGAGCGTATAGTCGATTGCGAGCCGCTGCCACTTGAATCGACCCATCTGGTGGAACGGCAGGACCTCCGCACGCTGGACGACGCCCAGCGAGGCCCCGAATTCGGCTACGAGCCGTATCAGCTGCGGATCATCGGTCAGGCCGGGCACTAGCACGTACCGCAGCCACATGGGGCGCTTGAGCGCGGACAGGCGTCTGGCGAATTCCAGAACCCCCTTGTTGGCAGCGGTACCGGTCACCCGCTTGTGCTGCTCTGGCTCGAAAGCCTTCATGTCGAGGATCACCAGGTCGATGAGCGCCAGCTCTTCGTCTGTCAGTTTGGCGCCGTAGAAGCCGTTGGACTCGATTGCGGTATGGATGCCTAGTGCTTTGGCCGCGCGGAACAACTTCACCGCAAAGCGGTGCTGCACCAGCGGCTCGCCTCCCGATAGCGTGAAGCCACCCTTCATGGCCTTCAGCCCCGGCGCGTACTTGCGCAGTTCATCCACGGCCTTCGCGATCGGCACGGGAATACCGTTATGAATCGTCCAGGTGTCCGGGTTGTGGCAGAAGGCGCAGCGGAAACCGCAGCCGGTCGTCCATGCCACCAGGCGGATCCCGGGTCCATCGACAGCGGAGCCGGTGGTAAAGGAGTGCAGGAACCCCATGTCCCCCGACTTGACCGCAGCATCGATTTCCGCGTCCGAAAATTTCCTACCCAGATCGACCCGCATTTCGTACGGGGAGGCGGCCTCGAGCGGGGTCTCCTGTGCTGGACTGGCGGCGCTCATATCACTCTCCGTGGAAGGTGCGATGGATGACATCCATCTGCTGCTCGCGCGTCAGCTGCACGAAGTTTACCGCATAGCCCGACACGCGGATCGTGAGGCTGGGATACTTCTCCGGGTGTTCCATCGCATCCATCAGCGTATCGCGATTGAGCACGTTGACGTTCATGTGGTACCCGGTCGAACCGAAGAAGGCATCGAGAATCGAGGTCAGGTTCGTGATCCGATCGTCAGCCGTGCGGCCCAGGCCTGTGGGCACCAGCGTGGTCGTCAGCGAGATGCCGTCGGCCGCGTCGCGGTAGGGAATCTTCGCGACCGAAGCCGCCGAGGCGTGGATGCCATGACTGTCGCGCCCGTGCATGGGGTTGGCTCCGGGCGCGAAAGGTTCGCCCTGCCGGCGGCCGTCCGGCGTGTTGCCGGTTGCCTTGCCGTAGACCACGTTCGAGGTGATCGTCAGCACCGACTGGGTGTGCAGCGCGTTGCGATAGGTCGGGTGCTTGCGCAGCTTCTTCATGAAGGTCGACACCAGCCAGGCAGCGATCTGGTCGACGCGGTTGTCGTTGTTGCCGAACAGCGGGAATTCACCCTCGGTCTGGTAGTCGACTACGAGGCCGGTCTCGTTGCGGATCGGCTTCACCTTCGCGTAGCGGATTGCCGACAGGCTGTCGGCCACCACGGACATGCCGGCGATGCCGAACGCCATCGTGCGCAGCGGCGCATAGTCGTGCAACGCCATCTCGATGCGCTCGTAGGCGTATTTGTCGTGCATGTAGTGGATGCAGTTCATGGCGCTGACGTAGATGCTGGCCAGCCAGTCCATCATGGTGCTCGAAACGCTCGACGACCTGTTCGAAGTCGAGCACATCGCCGGTCAGCGGCTCCAGCTTCGGGCCCACCTGCTTGCCGCTGATTTCGTCGCGACCGCCGTTGATCGCGTAGAGCAGGCACTTGGCCAGATTGGCCCGGGCGCCGAAGAACTGCATCTGCTTGCCCACGGCCATGGGTGAGACGCAGCAGGCAATGGCCCCGTCATCGCCCCAGGCGGCGCGCATGGTGTCGTCGTTCTCGAACTGGATCGACGAGGTGTCGATCGCGACCTTGGCAACGAAGCGACGGAACGGCTCGGGCAGTCGCGGGGAATACCAGATGGTCAGGTTGGGCTCGGGCGCCGGCCCGAGGTTGTACAGGGTCTGCAGGAAACGGAAGCTGGTCTTCGTGACCAGCGGCCGACCATCGTCACCCATCCCTCCGATCGATTCAGTCACCCAGGTCGGGTCGCCGGCGAACAGTTCGTCGTATTCGGGCGTGCGCAGGAAGCGCACGATCCGCAGTTTGATGACGAAGTCGTCGACGATTTCCTGTGCCTGCTCCTCGGTGAGCAGACCGGCCTGCATGTCACGCTCGAAATAGATGTCGAGAAAGGTCGAGATGCGGCCCAGCGACATGGCCGCGCCGTTCTGCTCCTTCACGCCGGCCAGATAGCCGAAGTAGAGCCACTGCACCGCTTCCTTTGCCGTGCGCGCGGGGCCGGATATGTCAAAGCCGTATTTCGCCGCCATCTCCTTCAGTTCGCCCAGCGCACGGATCTGTTCGGACAGTTCCTCGCGGTCGCGGAGGATCCCGTCGGATGACCATTCGGAATCGAGTGCGTCCTTTTCGGCCTTCTTGACCTCGATCAGCCGATCGACGCCATAGAGCGCGACCCGGCGGTAGTCACCGACGATCCGGCCGCGGCCATAGGCGTCCGGCAGGCCGGTCAGGATGTGCGAACTGCGGCAGCGCCTGACGTCGGCCGTGTAGGCATCGAACACGCCTTCGTTGTGGGTCTTGCGATACTTCGTGAAGGTCTCGACGACCGCCGGATCAGCCTCGAAACCGTAGGCCTTCAGCGCGGTGACGACCATGCGCAGGCCGCCGTTGGGCATGATCGCGCGCTTGAGCGGCGCATCGGTCTGCAGTCCGACAATGACCTCGTTGGCCTTGTCGATGTAACCGGCATCGTGCGCGGTGATCGAGCTCGGGATCTGCGAGACCGTCAAGCACGCCCTTCTTGCGCTCCTCGACAAACATCGCCTGCAGCCTGGTCAGCAGCGCCTTGGTGCGCGGCGTCGGCCCGGCGAGGAAACTGCCATCCTCGTAATAGGGCGTCACATGCCGCTGGATGAACGCGCGCAGATTGATCTCTTTCATCCACAGGCCGGCATTGAACCCCTGCCAGGGATCCGTGCCACCTTGTGCGGGTTTCTCGGCTAGCACTGTCGCCATGTCTTAACCTCCAGTCTGGTTTGCCCTGCGGCCCGTTTCCTTCAGGAACAATGTCAGCACGATCGCCAGCCCCACGCCCCAGAGCAGTGAATCGAAGGCGACCTGATAGTGGGCGAGCTCGCGCTCGCCGCCGCCACTGGCCTTGTTCAGCAGCCCTGCGAGCACCGGGCCGAGCAGCGCGGAGAGCGAAAAGTTGATGAAATTGACGACACCGGTGGCAGTGCCGCTGTATTCGGGACGGTTCACTTCCTTGATGACCGTATAGGTCAGCATCGACGCACCCGAAGCGACGCCCAGGACCAGGCCGAGCAGGTACGGCGGAAACTGTGCGACCGGCCCGAACAGGATCACGCCCATCGTCATGAGCAGCACGATTGCACCACCGAGGATCACGGGTTTGCGCCGGCCGATGCGATCCGACACCCAACCCAGCAGCGGGCAACCAATGATCCAACCCAGTGGCACCGACGAGGAGCGCAGAACGGCGGTATGGAAATCGAGTCCAAACCCCTCCTGGACGAAGCGGACGCCCCACACCATGCCGAAGACGGTGGTCGGGGCAAACATCAGTCCGGCCACCAATCCGCATAGCAGGGACTGCGGGTTGCTGAATACGGTCACCAGCGAACTCAGTGCCTGTCGCGCCCAGCCACTGCCGGATTTCGTGACGGCGCGTGCCTCCCGCTTCGGCAACAACAGGAAAAGCACGATGGCGATCAGAATGCCTGTCACGCCCATGATCAGCCAGAACCTGTTCCAGGCCATCCCGGCGGCGACAGCTGGCCCTACGAGCATTTGTCCAGCCGCCGCGCCGGCCATGCCAGCCATCTGCGTCGCACCGATAAGCGTCGCCGCACTCGAGGCCGGAAAGTTTGTCGTCGCGATGAATGCCGCACCGATCAGCGAGAAGACTCCGCCGGCTCCCTGCAGGAAGCGGCCGATGCTGGCCAGGGTAGGATCGCCAGTCGCGAACATCAGTGCGCCCACGCCCATTGTCGCCGCGCCGACCGGCACGGCGATACGCGCACCAAGCTGGTCCATGGCAACGCCTGCGACCAGGCTGAAGGGTGAATAGCCGTAATAGAAAAGGCCGAGCAAGGCAGCGAGAGCAGCGGCCGACAGACCGAAGGCCTCGCCGAGCTGCGGCATCATCACCGCCGGGGCTGATCGCGCCACGTACTGATAGAAGTAGTACAGCGACGTGACCAGCCACGCGACGATGATGACGCGGCCGCCACTTTTCATTTCGGCATCCGCGCTAGGTCAGCAGAGCACGACGGAGACTGCGAGGCCGCCTTCTGATGTTTCCTTGTACTTGGAGTTCATTTCCTTGGCAGTCAGCGCCAAAGCCGTAATCGTCGTGTCGAAATCCAGCCGCCGGTTGACGGGGTTCTCGTTGCTGGCGATCTGGTAACCGATCCAGGATTTCACCGCGCCGAATGCACAACGCTCGATGCACGGCACCTGTACAAAACCGGCGACCGGGTCGCAGGTCATGCCCAGATGATGCTCAATCGAGCTTTCCGCGGCATTGGCGATTACCTGCGGCGGCGCGTCGAGGGCCGCGCCAATGAACGCCGCTCCCATGCCCGAGGCAATGCCGATCTCCGCCTGGCAACCACCCTCGGCGCCGGACAGCGTCGCATTGTGTTTGCCGAGGTAGCCGACGACAGCCGCCGCCAGCAGGCCCTCGCGGATCTTCTGCGGCGGCAGTTTGCGACCGCCTTCGCTCAGTGAAAACAGCACCGCCGGCATCACACCGGCCGAGCCGCCCGTCGGGGCGGTCACCACGAGGTGCCCGCGGGCATTTTCCTCGGAGCCTGCCAGTGCATAGGCCGACACCTTGCCGATTGCCCGCTGCGCCTCGCCCGGATCGTCCTGGGACCGCTTGAGAACTTCGCCGGCCTTGGTCTTGAGCTTGATGGGCCCGGGCAGCGTGCCAGTCGGCGCCGCGAGCCCTGACTTCACGATATTGCTCATCGCCAGTGCGATCTTGTCGAGGAAAGCATTGATCTGCGCCTCGCTCTTGCCAGAGACCGCCATCTCGTTGGCCATCGCAACCTGGGCGAACGACAGCTTGTTCTTGTTTGCGTGGTCGACGAACTCCTTCATCGTGGCGTAGGGATACTTGGGCGCCGACTTCTTGGGCGGCGTATAGCCCTTCCACTCGATGAAGCCGCCGCCGACGGAGTAATACTCCTGTTCCAGCAGCACCTTCTCGCCTGCCATCAGCTTGCAGGTCATCGTGTTGGGGTGTGGGAAATCGCCTTTGGGCGCATCGTAGATAATGTCCTTCAGGGACACATTGAAGCCCTTGCTGCCCAGCTTCACCGGGAATACCTGGTCCGGCTTCGCCGCCATTTCATCCAGGAAGGCCGGGTCCACGGTCGCGGGCTCCTTGCCGACAATTCCGGCCAGCGCGGCGCGTTCGGTGCCGTGACCCTTGCCGGTCGCGGACAGGCTTCCGAACAGGTGCACCTTCAGTGCCGTCGCCGTGTCGAGCTGCGCTGCCGGCAGCTTGGTGCAGCGCTGGTAGAAATCGTAGGTGATCCGCATCGGCCCGATCGTGTGCGACGAGGAGGGACCCGGCCCTACCTTGTACATCTCGTCGACCAGCGTCATCACGGGTCCCTTCGTGGTCTTGTTCAGCGCCAGGTCCGGGGACAGCTTCGTGCCATTCGGTTTCGGCGCGGGCGCCACGGGCGGCGTCTGCGCGCTGGCAGGAATGGGATTGCCTGTCAGCGCCGCAATCGAGGTTGCGAGCGCGGTTCGCATCAGGAAGGCGCGCCGATCCCAACCCTCTGGCACAAGTCCCTCCGGCACTAGCGGGGCGCGCGCGTCTTTACTGTCATTACCATTGTTTCCGGACACGGCAGATCTCCTGGTGGTTAGGTTTCGCATTGCGGCGCGGACGAAAATAGGCATCGCCCCACCGTATTATAAATCGTTGGATGTCACTCTCATGACAGCCTGAATTATAGGGACAATTGTCGCAAACTACACTAGTAGTTGCCGCAACTGCCGGCAACGAATATTTTGGCATATGATTCACGCGCCGGGATGTCGCCTGGCAGCATCACATTCCGGTAGCCGTTCGATTCTGCGGAGTACCCTGCCAATGACCGAAAAGTCCGCGCAACCTCACTCGCGCTATGAGCGACTGCTCGCCGCTGCGCGGGAACTCGCGCCAATCCCGACCGCGGTGGTGCACCCGTGCGACGATGCGTCGCTGAGTTCGGCGGTCGAGGCCGCCAAAATGGGCCTGATCGCGCCAATCCTGGTGGGGCCCGAAGCAAAGATTCACGCGGTCGCCGCCGCCGCAGGTCTCGATATCAGCGCATTCCCCATCGAGTCCACCGAGCACAGCCACGGCTCGGCGGCGCGCGCCGTGGCGCTGGTGCGCGAGGGCCGCGCCCAGGCGCTGATGAAGGGCAGCCTGCACACCGACGAAGTCATGGGCGCGGTGGTCGCGCGCGAGACCGGCATCCGGACCCAGCGCCGCGTCAGCCATTGCTTCGTCATGGACGTGCCGGGTTATCCGACGCCGCTGATCATCACTGACGCCGCGGTAAACATCGCTCCGACGCTCGAAGACAAGGTGGACATCGTCCAGAATGCGATCGAACTTGCCCATGCAATCCGCTTCGACGAGGTGCGGGTGGCGATTCTCAGCGCGATGGAGACGGTCAATTCGAAGGTGAACTCGACGATTGAAGCCGCGGCACTGTGCAAGATGGCCGATCGGGGCCAGATCACCGGCGCTGTGCTCGATGGCCCGCTGGCGCTCGACAACGCGATCAATCCGGAGGCAGCCGCGATCAAGCACATCGTCTCGCCGGTCGCAGGCCGCGCCAATGTGCTGGTCGTGCCAGATCTCGAAGCCGGCAACATGCTGGCCAAGAGCCTGACCTTCCTTGCCGGTGCTGACGCTGCGGGAATCGTGCTGGGCGCGAAAGTGCCGATAATCCTGACCAGTCGCGCCGACAGTCTGCTGGCGCGCATGGCCTCGTGCGCCGTTGCAGCGCTGCTTGCGGCCGCGCGGCAGGTTGAGCAGGCGAAGGCGTTGAAGAAGGCACCGGGCAAGTGACGACGCGCTACCTCGGCGTACTCAACGCCGGTTCCTCCAGCATCAAGTTTGCGGTGCGCAGTGCCGAAGCGGAGCTGTCGCTGAGGCTCAGGGGTCAGATCGAAGCCATCGGGGTCGCACCGCGCCTGGAACTCAAGGATGCTGGCGGCACCCTGATACACGAGCAGAAATGGCAGGCCGCCGGATTCGACCATGCGGCCGCCACGCGGGAAATCTTTGCGGTCATCCGCAAGCAGCTGGGTGCGGGCGCGATCGCTGCGATCGGGCATCGCGTGGTGCATGGCGGCACGCGCCACGTTGCGCCCGAGCGCGTCGATGCTGCCGTGTTAGCCGATCTCGAGACACTCGTGCCGCTGGCGCCGCTACATCAACCGCACAATCTGGCTCCCATCCGCGCTATAGCGGCTGCCCTGCCGGATCTGCCTCAGGTGGCGTGCTTTGACACCAGCTTTCATGCCAGCCCAGCCCAGTATCGCGCGCAGCTATGCGCTGCCCCGCGCACTGGGCGACGAAGGCGTTCTTCGTTACGGCTTTCATGGGATTTCCTACGAATTCGTCAGTCGCCGTCTGCGCGATCTCGCGCCGAAACTCGCTGCCGGACGGGTGGTCGTCGCGCATCTCGGCAACGGTGCCAGCTTGTGTGCCGTACGCAACGGCAAGAGCGTCGCTTCGACGATGGGCTTCACCGCAGTGGAAGGCCTCATGATGGGCACGCGCTGTGGCTCGGTCGATCCGGGCGTGCTGGTCTACCTGATGGATCGGCACAAGATGGGTCCACGCGAGATCGAGGAGTTGATCTACAAGCGCAGCGGACTGCTCGGCGTGTCAGACATCTCGTCGGACATGCGGACGCTGCGCGGCTCGACCGAACCCGCGGCCGCCGAGGCCATCGCGCTGTTCGTCTACCGCGTGGTCCGCGAGATCGGCTCGATGGCCGCGGCGCTCGGCGGCCTGGACGGGCTGGTGTTCACCGCCGGCATAGGTGAGCACGATGCGGCCGTCAGGGATGAAATCGTGGCCGGTTGCGCGTGGCTGGGCCTGAAGCTCGACCCCGCCCTCAATGCGGCTGGGAAGAGCCGGCCGCATCAGCAGCGACCAGTCACCCAATGAGGTCTGGGTCATACCCACCGACGAGGAGCTCATGATTGCCGAGCACACGGCGGCCCTGCTGAACCTCGCCGCCGACTGATGTCCCTTTGCGCCGGGCCGCTGCTCCTGCTGCAGCGTGCCTTACCCGCAACCCGCGGTACGTACAATCCACGCGCGACCAATGTGCCGTTGTGCTAACATCTCTGTTGTTTAAAGACAACACGCACGGTTTAGGGATGATGGCGGATCGCGCTGTTCCCATATCAGCCGGCCACAATTTGTAATGGAGATTCTGCACATGTCAACCACATCGGGTCCTTACACGCGAATACTCGCGCAGGTCACGAGCGTTGCGTTGCTTTCAGCGGGCACCGCTGGAGGCGCCTACGCTGCCGACGCCACTCACAGTTTCGAGATCTACGGCTTTGCCCAGGCGGACTACATCCAGGACTTCAGCGGCCGTATGAATCCGGACTGGCAGGATGCCTTCCGCCCCTCGCAGATCGATACCAGCGGCGCCTACGGCACCAGCGGCCAGGCGAGCATCAGTGCCAAGCAGAGTCGCTTTGGCGTCAAGGGCCTGATGCCGACCGAAAACATGCCGATCAGCTTCAAGTTCGAATTCGACCTGTTCGGCACCGGCGCCGACAAGGGCAAGACCACGATTCGCCTGCGACACATGTACGGCGAATGGGGCTCGCTGCTCGCCGGCCAGACCCACACACAGTTCATGGATATCGACGTGTTCCCGAACACCATCGACTACTGGGGTCCGCCAGGCATGGCCTTTACCCGTCTGCCGCAGATCCGCTGGACGGCATTCCGGGATGACAAATCTCATTTCTCGATTGCCATTGAAAGGCCCAGCAACGACATCGATGCCGGCAACGTGCGCCTGGCCGCGGGATGGGAAGGCTCCCAGATCCAGAACGACGAAAAGTATCCCGACTTCACGGCGCAATATCGTTATGACGGCGATTGGGGCCACGCCCAGGCTGCCGGTATCCTGCGCGACGTAAGCTACGAATTTCGCCAGACGGCGGCTGATCCGTGGCAGAAGGGCAGCGACACGGGCTGGGGCATCAACCTGAGCGCGGCGATCAACACCATCGGCAAGGACAAGCTGCTGCTGCAGGTCCTATATGGCGATGGCATCGCCACCTACCTGAACGACGGCGGCATGGACCTCGGACCCGAGGTCGTGTCGCCGGCGCCCAACCTGCGGGTAACCGGCAAGGCCGTGCCCCTGACCGGAATCATGGCTTACTACGATCACTACTGGAATGGCATGTACTCGAGCTCGATCGGCTACAGCTACACGCAGGTCGACAACACGAACTTCCAGGCAGCGGGCACGTTCCACAAGGGCGATTACGCCTCCGTCAACCTGCTGGCCACCCCGGCCAAGAACCTGTTGATCGGCGGCGAGTTGCTGTACGGCAAGCTCGCCAACAACGACGGCAGCTCAGGCGACGCTACGCGCTTCCAGTTCACCGTCAAGTACAACTTCAGCTCCGTGCCATAGTGCCGGCCGCACGGTGCCGTAGCTGGATTCCGCCATCTACGGCATCGCGCTGGAGCAGCTGCTGCCGATAATCGGTTTCCGACGCTCTCAGTCGGTCGGCTTGCCACGCGCCGCGTCCAAGCCCTTGTGCAGCGCTACGGCCCACTGCTCGAGAATGGTTTGCGCCGCCGCTGTATTGGTCACGCTATTGGCTTGCTGCCCCCAGGCCCCGAAGCCCTGATCGGCCTGTGCATCCATGGCGCGCGCGAGGATTGTATTGGTCGACGAGTCCCACAGCTCCACGTAGAGGGTCATGGAACCCGCGGACCGAACCACGGTCCTGCTGATCCCGGCTGACATGATGTCCGGCGCGGTCACCCTGAGATTGACGATGGCGGGCCGCACGACGAGTACGTCCGGGCCAGCGGAGTCCACCAGTGGGTACTCTCCCCCCTTCTGCAGTTCCTTGGTAAATACCTTCTTGAACTCTGCGGCCAGCCCCGTCTTGATCTTGTCCATGTCTTTTTCGGAGACGCGCTTCGAGGGGTCTCTCTGGTCGGAGTTGTAATCGCGCTGCCAGTTCTTGTCGAAATCCACGAAGCAATCGAGGACCGACAACTTGCTGTACTGGCTCCACGTCACCCCCGGCTTCTTATAGACCAGGCGCGACTTGGTACTTGTCGTCAGGTGCAGACCGTCCTGGCTGACCTCTGGCGGCGGGTCCTTGGCGAGCAGCGCCGGGGTATAGCCCAGGACCAGGCCTGCGGTCATACAAGCCATGAATCTGAACTGACGTATCGAATTACCGGCGATCATGACAACCTCCTTGGACGACTTTGCCCCGAAGAATAGGTTTCCCGGGTCGTTGTGTCTACGGCCGACTCGATCAGCATCCGGCAGGTTCCCTCGAAGGACTGGAAGGTTCCTAGAACGTCGCGCCGATCAAGCCGACGACGATCTGCTCGCCAGACCCCATGTTGAACAGGAAGCTGCCGATCGTGACACGGCCCCACGTCAATTGCGCAAATGGTCCGCGCTGGACGTCGCGCTCGCCAGCGTAGATCCGGGTGCGCTGGCCGGCAATCCCGATTCGCAACCACTCGACCGGCCGGGCGCCCAACTCGCTCCAGGCGTATAGGTAGCTGCCGCTGCGCTCATTGCTGTCGCTCACGTACTCGGCCTCGACGTAGAAGTCGATGCGCCCACTGGCAGCGCTCGCCTCAAGGCCGGGCACGAGCGCCCGCGTCGAACCCCAGGCGACGCCAAGCATTGGCGTCAGCTCCCAGCTGATCTCGTTCCCGCCGGACATCGTCCAGCCGGCGAAGGCCGAACGCGCGCCCACCGACTCGTAGTTGTACCGGGCTTCCAGGTGCAGCGGCCCGCGGTCAGCCGCCGCGACCGCGAAGGTCAAGTTGTCGCCGTCGCGCACGAATGTGGGATACAGGCTGAGCGCGAACTCCCAGGAGGGTTGCGTCACGGGGGAAGCGCGCCGACCGTCAAGCTCATCCTCGCCGGCAAACGCCGCTGTGGCGACGAAGGCTGCGAGCATGGCGATGCGCGTGCTCATCTGCCGACCATCCGATTCAGTATCTCGGGGTAACGATCCCCCTGCACGGTGATCTTCGCCGCCGCGTCGCTGATCTCACGAAGTTCATCTGCCGTGAGCTCAAGCGCCGCCGCGCCGATATTCTCCTCGAGGCGGTGCAGCTTCGTGGTGCCGGGGATCGGGACGATCCAGGGCTTCTGGGCCAGCAGCCAGGCGAGTGCAAGTTGGGCGGGAGTCACCTGCTTGCGGGCCGCGATCGCGGCGAGCAGGTCGACCAGAGCCATGTTCGCTTTCCTGGCTTCGGGCGTGAAGCGGGGTACGGTGTTGCGGAAGTCCGTGCTGTCGAAGGTTGTGTGCTCGTCGATCTTTCCCGTCAGGAAGCCTTTGCCCAACGGACTGAACGGGACGAAGCCGATGCCGAGTTCCTCGAGCGTGGGCAGCACATCCGTTTCAGGTTCTCTCCACCATAACGAGTACTCGCTCTGCAGGGCCGTGACGGGCTGGACCGCGTGAGCGCGACGGATCGTCTGCACTCCCGCTTCGGACAGGCCGAAGTGCCTGACCTTGCCGGCCTTGATCAGGTCCCTGACGGTGCCTGCAACGTCCTCGATGGGCACGTCGGGATCGACACGGTGCTGGTAGAACAGGTCGATCGCCTCGACCCTGAGGCGACTGAGCGAGGCCTCCGCAACTTCCCTGATGTGTTCGGGTCGGCTGTCCAGGCCCGCCTGTTTGCCGTCGACAAACCTGAAGCCGAACTTGGTGGCGATCACGACCTGGCCGCGGAATGGTGCCAGGGCCTCGCCCACGAGCTCTTCGTTGGTATACGGGCCATAGATTTCCGCTGTATCGAAGAAGGTAACGCCACGCGCGACGGCAGTACGGATGACCTCGATCATCTTCTGCCTGTCGCCCGGCGGTCCGTAGCCAAAACTCATGCTCATGCAGCCCAGGCCGAGCGCCGACACTTCGAGACTGCTGTTTCCCAGTTTCCGCTTCTGCATGATTCCTCCTGATGCTGCCGGGGCCGAGCCCCCATGGTTCCCACCGGCGTGGCCACCCATCGTACCAATCGTCGCAGCGCTCAAGCGATCGATGCGCACCGTTTGTGCCTGGCTGCCCAGGCTTTCCGTCATCAGTCCGGCAGACCAGCCATGCGCAGGGATTCGGCCAGGTTCGCAGCATCAGCCGGATTCTTGAATGGCTGTTTCGCCATGAACTGTCGAACGGAGAAATCTGGCTTCAATCCCAGGCATTCGGCCGCGCTGACTTTGGCGCGCTCCATGTCTTCGAGGCGGGCATGGCAGCCGGCCATATACGCGGCGACCCGATAGGGGTGGGTGGGCAGATAGTTGAAAGCACCGAGGGCTTCCTGATACAGGTCCAGGGACATGTAAGCCTGGCCAACCGCGCGCCAGTACCAGGGCTGATCGAAGTATGGATCGATCTCCCTGGCACGCTTGAACCAGGCCAATGCGTCTTCAGCCTGGCCGACATGGATCAGCACGATCCCCATGTCGGCTGCGTTCCACTGATTGTTCGGATTCATCTCGACCGCACGTCGCATGTGCTGCAGCGCCAGATCGAAGGAGCGCCGCAGCAGATGGACCAGGCCCAGGATCGAAAAGCAGGTGCTGTCGTTCTCATCAAGTTCGATAGCCCGATTGGCCAGGGCGAACGCCTTCTGGAGTTCGGTATCGGAGTCGCCCGGTTCGTTCAGCCACTTTCCGTAACACATCGCGGCGAGCAGGGCATGGGCGAGTCCGTAGCCCGGATCGATTTCGATCGCCTTGCTGAACAGCCGGGCGGCCTCTGCGGCGCCAGCGGCATCGTCCCAGGGCAGGGCATTGCCCTTCAGCACGCACTCATAGGCTTCCAGACTGGCCGGCGGCTTGCGCCGCGCCCGTTCAGTATCGGAGGCCTGGACCCGGCCCACGAGCGTGCTGACGATCGTGCGCACGACCTGGTCCTGGACGGTGAACAGTTCCGCCTGGGATCGATCGAACTTGTCAGCCCAGATATGGCTGCCGGTCCCGGCTTCGATCAGCTGTGCGCTGATGCGGATGCGCTCGCCCATCCGCCGGATGCTGCCCTCCAGGATGTAGCGGACGTTCAATTCGCGCGCGACCTGTTTCAGGTCGGCGGCGACGCCACGATAGCGGAACGAGGCTGAGCGGGAGCGCACCGAAAGAATGCGCCAGCGCGACAGCTCGGTAATGATGTCCTCGGTGATTCCGTCGCTGAAGTACTGCTGCTCCGGATCGCCGCCCAGGTTGGCGAAGGGCAGCACGCAGATGGTGACGCGGGCAGGACCGCCGGCGGCCGCGGACAGGTTCGGATCGGGACTGGCGCTCCTGGGCCTGAGCGCGGGATCACGTCCGATTATGGTGCCGAGCGCACGCAGCACTTCCTGGGCCTGCGGACTGTCAGGATTCTCCCCCCAGTCGTCGAAATCGGTGGTGTGCAGCGCGCGCACGTCGATCGGCAGGCTAGCGGCTTCGAAGCGCACCGGGACGAGAATGCCGCGATCCGCGCCCTCGCGCGCCTCGCCACGGACCCAGCGCGACTCTACCGAGCTGCGGGTCCAGACCACGAGCACGGCAGCGGCAGCCTTGAGTTCCGCGGCGATCTGGCGATCAAATTCCTGGCCTGGATCGATCCCCGGATCCCACCACACCGACCAGCCCTGCGCCTCGATCGCTGCCACCAGCGGTGCGACGCGCGCTTTGTCGCTGCGGGCGTAGGATACGAAGACGTCGGCCATGTACGTCGGACCCGCGGCAAAAATTACCTCGGTTCGCTGCCCGGCTTGGGATCAGCAAGCGGGAAACTATGGGCGCCTTCGGCGGGCGGCGCGCCCGGTGGCGGCGCGACTGCGCTCGGCGTGCCTGCAGCCGGTGCCGGCGTGGCGACCGCCGGCGCTGCGGGAGCGGTAGTGCCGCTGCCCTGGGCCGCCGGGAGGCTGGCGACGATGGCAGCGATGAAGCGTCGCGCCGACTCGGAATTCGCCTTGACCTCGCCGCTGGTGATCTGGGCCGTCGTGACTTCGCGCCCGTAAAAATTGCGATTGGCCTTGCCATCGAATGCCAGCACCGTGCCATCCAGCGCCACTCCCGCAAATAATCCGCGCGCGCGCGAATAGGAATAGATCTCCGCGTCGACACCAGCTGACGCTTCGCCGCTCCGGCCCATCGGCCCTGCGGCCACCGAAGCGGTGGCGCCCAGCGTGAACTCGCCGCGCGCGAAATTTTCCAGGCTGCGGCTGGTGGCAAACACCAGCACGATATCTGCGGCCTGGGCGCCGATCTGCCAACCAACGCTCCCGCCGGTAAGCGAAATGAACACCGGGTCGCTGAAGCGCCCGTTGGCATCACGCGCGCTTAACACGCCGTTGCCATGTCGCCCGCCGAAGACGAAGGCGCCTTTGATGACGTCAGGAATCACGGCGACACCGTAAGCGCGATCAAACAGCCAGTTGGGAATATTCTGATCGGGCGAGGCGTTCAGCTCGACCAGCACCTGGGTGGCGGTAATCAGCTTCGCATCTTCACGGGACTGGGCGAAGGCGGCACCCAGAGGCGAGAGCAGAGCGAGAACGGTGAACAGCAGCGTGCGCGGTTGCGCGAGATGGGTCATGAGCAATCCCCTGGTGTGTGGTCGGGTCATCAGACCCGCGATGATCGTTCAGAACCAGGCGGAAATAAAGAACTGCATTACCGTGGCGTCGAGCGTGTAGAGCGGTTCGGTGCCGGGGGCCACGCCTGTTACCTGCAGATCAAGGTAGTCATCGTAGCTGATGCGCAGGCGATCAAAGCGCGCATTGAGCGAGGCTTTCTGGATATGCGACCACGCCGGAGCGTGAAACTGCCACGCCGCGCCTACCCCCAGGGTCATGCTCTTGAAGGTGGCCAGTTCACGATCGCGCGCCATGAAGTTCTGGGCGTCGGCAAATGGATACAGGTCGCTGTAGAAGCTGGCATGAGTCTGGCGGTAGTAACGCACGTGCCCGTCCAGCATCCAGTTCTGGTACAGCGGCTGGGTGATTCCCAGCAGCGCCGTGTGGGCCCTGATGTCCCAGGTGTCGCTGTAGTAGCGATAACTGCCATCGAGCGCGCCGCGCCCCGGCAGGTGGTATTTGAGCTGCACTGAACCGGCATTGCCGCTGCGGGTATGCGGGTATTGCTCCTGCTGCGTGCCATAGCCGCGCGCTTCGGTCGCGTCGAGGTAGCGTACCCGACGATACGGGTTGTTGAGAAAACCCTCGCTCTCGGTGTTCTCGAAGTTCAGTTCCAGCAGCAGGTTGCGGGTCAGGATCTGCGACACACCCAGCTGCCAGTTGCGGTGATCGGCAGACTCTGCAAAGGTCGGAGCGCCGCGCTCGCCCACCTTGTCCCAGCCCCGCACCACGCCGAAGGTGACCGTGGTCAGATCGCCGAACATGTCCTCGCTGACCGAGGCAAATGCGGTCTTGGAGCGGTAGTCGGGTTCGTTGCTGTCGATGTAGCCGGCGCTGTAGGTGACTTTGCCCTGCAGCACATCCACGCTCAGGGAATTCTGCTTGCGCTGCTCCTTGTAGGTGCTGGCGCCGCTGACCGCATCGACCGAGGCCCCGGAAATCGTATCGACATGGCCGGTGATCTTGTCGCTGTAGTAATTGTAGGCGGCCGAGACATGATCGCCGAATTTCTTGCGCACCAGCACCGAAGGGCCCTGGATATCGATGCCGCCACCCTGGTAACTGTGCTGCAGATAGTCGGCGCGATCATCGGGCAATACGCCCGCCTGCGTGCTGCCCAGCAGGGCCAGGCCGGCCGCAGCCAGGCTGACAGCGAGTCGGCGGGAGCGGATGAATAGCGGCTGCTTCACGGGTCAGTTACAGCCGCAGCCGCCGCCTACGCCGCCGGTCGCGCCGCGCGCACCCTCGCGCGATTCAAACACGTGCTCGATGTAGTTGCTCGACACCGGATCGCGATTGAGGGACATGACCACCTCGGCCAGGTGCTCGCGCTCGTAGGGTTTCACCCACGGCTCGATCGGACTGCAGGCCGAGAGTGCCAGCATGCCAGCGGCGCCCAGCAGCAACAGTGCACATCCCTTGTTCATTCCAGACCGGCTCCCTGTGCCTATTCGCGGATCAGCGCGCGTATCTGATCCAGATACTCGTTTTCGGCGCCGGGCGTGTAGCCGCGGTGGATATAACGCACTTTGCCGCTGCGATCGAGGATCACGGTATTGGGCATGCCCTCGACCTGGTAGAGCTTACTGACTTTGCTGTCGACGTCGAAGAGTATCGGGAAGGAGACCGGCGTGGCCTTGAGCCAGTCGATCGCGGCCGCCGAGTCGGGCTCGACATTGACGCCCACCAGCGTCACGCCCTTGGCGCGATACTGTTTATTGAGCTGTTCGAGGATCGGCATTTCCTTGCGGCACGGCCCGCACCAGCTGGCCCAGAAATTGACCAGCACGATCTGGCCCTTCAGATCGGCCAGATTGACGGGCTTGCCGCTGCTGGAATTGAGGGCAAAGGCCGGGGCCGGCGCACCGGTACGCAATGAGTCTACCGAGGCCGCCAGCGTCGCCGGACCATGCGTCGTTGCGGCCAGCGTCAGCAGGTATAGCAGTGGGGCAATACGTTTCATAATCTTTACTCCGTGTCAGAAGAACACGGTCGCACCGATGTGGGCAGTCAGGTTGTTCTTCAGGCGATCGACACCGAGCAGATCAGACTTGAACACCAGATCCTGCGCCTCGATATGAATCGCCAGCCAGTCGGTAGGCAGCACCCGGAAGCCCGCGCCAAAATTCACGGTGAAATTCTGATCACCCGCGAACTCGACGCTGCCGATGCCGCCCACCAGATAGAACCCGCTGGTCATGGCGCGGTCGCGACCGAGAAACACCTCGCCAGGCAGGAAGTTGTAGCCTAACGAGAGGTTGTAATACGTGAAGCGTCTCTCAGCATCGGTGAGCAGTTGCACATTGCCGCCCAGGGTCTCAAAACTGGTCTTGCCGCCGGTGGCGCGGCCGTAACTGGCCTCGAAATAGAAGTCTTCTGTGACGTGGTAGTCGAAGCGCAACCCGCTCACCGGTGAGGCGCCGAAGTCTTCGATGGAGATTTCACCATAATAAGCGCCCAGCTCGATGTTCTGGCTGTCGATCTTCGGCACCTTGATCTTGCGCCGCTCGACCTGCGGTTCGATGACCGTCGGCGGCACCGCGACCGCCTCGGCGTTGGCCGCCGCAGCGGCATCGGCCGCGCTCGGCGTGCCATCGCCTGCGGCCTGCGCATCATGGTGATGGAACGGCCACGGCAGGTGCGCGCAACCGCTGGTCAGCGTGACCACCAGTGCTAGTAGAAGAATGCGAATCCGAGTTTCCATTCCTGTTTCACCTCGTTGCTGTCCGTATCGGTGAACACCGTATGGTGGCGGTATTCAGCGCGCACGAAGAACCGGCGCGTCAGGTAGTAGCGTGCGCCGACCCCTTCATAGGCGGTCTGGAAGTTCTGGGTAACGGGTCGGACCAGCGTGCCCTTGCCTTCGGTGCGCTCAATGCCGGTACCCAGAGTAACAAAGGGTGAAATGCGCCAGCCCGGCATGAACACATGATTCAGGCCCAGGTCAACAATTTCACCGTTGGAGAGATTGCCGAGAAATTGCCCGACGTGCAGCTCGAGCTTCAGATTGTCGGTCAGCGAGCGGGCCAGAAAGCCCTCGACCAGCGTCGCGCCGGCGTAGTCGCCGGTCATCACCCCGCCTTCCCAACGGTGCGAGCGAAAACCTTCCCGGTCACCGCGATTGAAGGTAAAGGGCGTGCCGTCGGCGAGCGTGGTACTGAGCAGTTCATGCTCGGCAGCCCAGCCTTCAACGCCGCGTTCGCTGCGCACCTTGAACCATTCGGTGCGGCGGAACAGCACATCGACGCTGTCGCCACGGGCGATCACCTGCGTTACCGGGTAACCGCGACCCGGGCCGGTGTGCAGCTCGAGGTAAGGTTCCGTGACGAACAACTGCAGCAGCTCACGCTGCCGGGACTGCGCGAACGGCGTCAGAGCGAGCATGAGCAGCAGCAGCGCCAGCAGGCGCAGCCACTCAGTTGAGCGGCGCGGCAAATGGATTGTTGTAATACTGGGCTCCAATATCCACCCATTCTGACAGCAAGCGCAGTTCCGCGGGAGTCATCAATCCGGCGTGATTCACAGTTCCGGTCGTCGTGCCAGAGAGTACCGCAAAGAAGCGTGACGCGGCTGCCGAACCGCTTGCCAGGCTGGCGTTGAATTGGGCGATCGTGGGTATGGGCACACAGGCTGCATCAAGCGTCAGGGATGTTGAGGGGTGATTCGTGACCAGCTGCAGGTAAGCGCGCAGCTGCGCGGTAGCCTGTTGCGCCGGATCGTCAGTGAGATCAAGTCCGCCTGCAGGGGTCTGTGCATAGGTCACGGTAATGGCCGTGGTCGTGCCGGTGGGCGTGCACTGCACGCTCTGCGGAGCGGAAGTGTGGCAGATGATGCAGGTGCCAGGACCGCGATCGACTTGCCACAGCGGGTGAATATGCGCCGGCGAGGTGGAGGAGGCACCCGTGGCGCTCTTGTCGTAGTTGATCGTAATGCGGCAGCTCCCCGCATAAGTGTTCAGGCAGGTCGAGGCGGTGGGCAGGGGCGTGATCAATCCCGGGTTGTAGCCCAGATCAATGCTGGAATCGCCCGCAGCACCAGTGCCCGCATATTTGACGTCGACGCTGGGCGTTGCGGCGGCACAGGTGGTCACGGCGCAATTGGTGGACGTCCCATAGAGCTGCTGCGCCAGCGTCTTGCCGCTGGCATCGCCACTGTTGGCCGGCGCAAACAGGCCGGCGCGACCGTGGGCCGTCATGCTGGTCGGGGTGCGCGCATTGTGGCAGCCGTTGCAGCTCAGCACTTCACCGGGGCGCAGCTGCAGCCAGGCGCGATGCTGCGGAAACGACGGGAGGCGGCGCGCGTTGGCATCGAGCACTGATATCTGGAAAGCCACATTGGCGGGCACTTTCACGCGCACCGAACCATCGGCTTCGATGGGTACGTAGCCCAGGATCTCACGCATGTAGCCGACCGAATTGTCGAGCGAGATGTTGCGGTCGAAATCCGGAAAGCCGTCATTCAGCTGGTCATCGCCCATCGACACGGCTTTCTCGATGCGCAGGAAACGCGCCGGGCGCGCATCGGCATTGGTGGTGGTCATGGTGCTGATGAAGCTGGCGGTACTCGCTGCACCCGTGCCGACCCACTTGCCATCGGCCCAGTCGTAGACACTGCGTATGTCGATGATACCCAGGCCATCACCGGCGAGGGTGCTGCCGGTACCGACCGGCGCGATGAAGGCTGGCGCGGTGCGCGCCTGGAGTGTGACCAGATCGGTGAGCATGACGCCCTCGGTCGGTGCCACGACGGGTTTGAGCGTGTTGCCGGTGGGGTCGAAGAGCCAGGCGCTGTACAACGGCGGCGCCGGCAGCAGGGTCGCATCGGCAAGATTGGCAGCGGTGCAGGCGAGGATGGTGCCGGTGGTATCGAGCAGGCGGCACTGACTCCAGCTCACCAGGATGCGATTGCTGTTATCCCAGAGCGGATAGGCTGAATTGAAGCGCCCGCCGGGCGAGGGCCCGGTTACGGTGCGCACATCGTTGCTGGTTGCGGCCGTCTGGGCCGGGCACGGATTGCTGCCGCCGGCGCCCGCTCCGGCCGCGAGCGTGCGCTGGCTGCACTCGACCGAGTTCACGACATCGAGCAACACCAGGTTGCCGCCAAAATCACTGCCGGGGTCGGTGGTGCGGATCAGCGCCAGCACCTGGCCGCTCTGCATCTGGCGCGCTTTGACGAACTGCACATCGGTCGGCAGGCCGGCAGCATCGGGTGAGCCGACGGCGTGACTGTGCGCCCCGTAGAGCAGCTGCTGATCGCTGCCGTCCGGATTCATTGTATAGAGATGCATGGCGTTGGTACCCCCGGGCGCATGGTCCCAGCGGCTGTAGAGGATGCGGCCATTGGCCATGACGCTCGGATCAAGATCGTGACTCTGATTGAAGGAGATCTGCTGAAAGGCGCTCGGACCGATGAGCGTTGGATCGAGTACGTTGAGCGTAAAGGCTGATTCATCGCGGTCTTCGGTCTGCGCCTCGAAGCCGCTCTTGCCTTCCTGCAGCAGCACGCCCTTCGAGTAGCGCTGGCGCGTCGAAGCGATGAGTATGCGTCCGTTCGGGTGTGTGCTGTCTGAGGGCAGGTAGTGCGGCGAGACATCCTGTCCCTCGCTGGCGGTGACATCGTCAGTGAGGCTGTGCAGATCGTCGGCATCGATGTCGTATTCGTAGATGCGCCAGGAGGGCTGCTCGAAATCCTGCATGGTCGCCAGCAGCGGCCCGCGCATCGCGAACACCAGGCGCTTGCCATCGGCAGAGACGTCCAGGTTCTTGATGTCGTAGAAATCGGTGCCGGTCAGGCGCGTGGTG
Organism: uncultured Gammaproteobacteria bacterium; assembly: GCA_963823235.1. GTDB lineage: Bacteria > Pseudomonadota > Gammaproteobacteria > Steroidobacterales > Steroidobacteraceae > FEN-1191. Next base: position 255,535 of record CAWGKS010000009.1, read on the forward strand.
ATGTTGCGTTCCACGCCACTGGGCGCGGCCTTGTCGCGGATGTAGACATCCGCCTTGCTCCAGAAAGTACGCTGATGACGCAGGTCGTCGAGCTGGCGCAGCTTGTCGAGTTCAACCGGGTCGCTGGGCAGCACGCGCTTGATATAGGCGATGCCAAAATCCGTGGTGGCGCCGTTGCCGGTCTGGCCACGGCCAATGTCCAGGCTGCCACCACTGCTACAGGCAGCCACCAGCGCCACCAGCACTGCGATGGCCGAAATGGTGCACAGCCGACGAAATTCACGGTTCATGACCTAGCGCTCCCTGCCGCGAGCTTGACTCGCGAAAATGCCAACTGCGTCACCGTTTACAGCCGCCAAGTGCGGTTCCTTGCCTGCCCGCAGGCAGGTTTGAGGCCCGATGCATACACCCGCCAGTGGTAGTTGTTCGCGCCAGGCCATGCTGTGACAGCTATCGCAAATCACGCAGTGGAGCATAGCCGTTGAACAGTAGCGAGGGCGATGTCGGCAACTGGCGACGTGTGTGAGTTGAGACAAGTCAAAGCCCGCAATTGGCGAAGTATATTGGCCCCCGAAGTGCAGCCTTCGGGCACATGGGAGTTAAGCGATGACACAGGACAGGCACATTAAACGGGCACGGCGCGCAGCCAGGATGGCAATTGCTGCGGTCTTGCTGCTGGCTGTGCAGGGCTGGAACCCAGTCACTGCCGGGCCCCGCGAACAGGCGCGCCGGCTGCATGATCGGCTCGCAGGTGTGCCGCCCAGCGATGCCGTGCTGACGCTGATGGCCGCCGATATCCAGGCCAGCAATCCCACCATGGCCGCACAGCGGGCCATGAGCAACAAGAATTTCTACGACGTGACGCTTAAGAACTTCGTTTCGCCATGGACCAACGTCGAGCGTTCGGTGTTCGTGCCGCTCAATGACTACACCGCAACGGTGATCGGCATGGTGCGCGACGACGTCGATTTCAGCACCGTGCTCTCGGCCGACCTGCTGTACGTGGCCAACACACCCGGCGCACCGGCTTACTCGCCTGCCAACAATGACCACTACCAGTATCTCGAAGACAACAATGTGGATCTGCAGGCCGCGCTCGCAGCCGGCCACCCAGTCGGCGCTGCTGGGCATACCGGCCAGCGCCGCAGCCGGCGTGATGACCACGCGTGCCTCGGCGGCGGCCTTCTTTGTCGCCGGTACCAACCGCCGCATGTTCCGCTTCACGCTCATCAATCACCTGTGCCGCGATATGGAGCAGATGCAGGATTCATCGCTCCCGCCCGATCGCATCCGCCAGGATGTCAGCCGCTCCCCGGGCGGTGACAGTCGCGTGTTCCTGAACAACTGCATCACCTGTCACGATGGCATGGACCCGATGGCGCAGGCCTTCGCCTTCTACGACTTTGACCAGATGACGACCCGCATGACCTACACGCCGGGCGTCGTGCAGCCGAAGTACCTGATCAACTCCGACAACTTCAAGACCGGCTACGTCACCACCGATGATCACTGGAACAACTACTGGCGCAAGGGCGCCAACCAGGTGCTGGGCTTTGACAGTGCGCTGACGGGTGGCGGCACCGGGGCCAAGAGCCTGGGGACGGAGCTGGCGCACAGCGATGCCTTCGCCCAGTGCCAGGTTGAAAAGGTATTTCGCGCCATGTGCTTCCGCGATCCGGGCAATGCCCAGGATCGCCAGGCCGTGAGCACCATCAAGAGCAGCTTCAAGAGCGGCGGCTACAAGATGAAACAGGTCTTCGCCGACGCTGCCATTTATTGCATGGGCAACTAGCCGCGAGCCCCCGGGAGAGCACTGTGAACCGTACCTATTTTCTGCCTTCGCTCCTGCTAGCCACGCTGGCCCTCGCCTTGAGCGCCTGCTCGGGCGGCGCTGCCACCACGGCCAACGGCAATGTCCAGGGCGGCGTGAGCGCCGCCAGTTACGCCGGGCCCGCGCCGATCAGCGCCGATGTCCAGGCCTTCAAGGTCAATCTGTGGGCAGAACATCAACGGCGCCAACCGCTGCGGCAACTGCCACAAGGTGGGCGGGCAGAGCCCGATGTTCGCGCGCGCCGATGACGTCAACCTCGCTTACAACGACGCGCTCGGTATCGTCGATCTGGCACAGCCCGACCAGTCACGCATGGTGCTCAAGGTGGCCGGTGGCCACAACTGCTGGCTCGCCAGCCCGCAGGCCTGCGCCGACATTCTCATTACCTGGATCAAGAACTGGGCCGGTGGCGTCAGCAGCTGGTGGCACGCAGATTCAACTGGTGGCGCCGGTCGACAAGGACGTGGGCAACAGCAAGACCTTCCCGGCTGGCTCGGCGGAGTTCCAGGCCACGATCTACCCGCTGCTCTCGCAGTTCTGCTCACGCTGCCACAGTGCCAATGCCGCGACTCCGCAGACCCCGTACTTTGCCAGCAGCGATGTCAACGAGGCCTATGCCAACGCGCAGGCCAAGATCAATCTCGATACGCCCACGCTGTCGCGCTTCTACGTGCGCCTGCACGATGAGAGTCACAACTGCTGGGCGCCCTCATCCGGCAGCGCAGTGAGCTGCCCGAACAGCTCCGCGCTCATGCTGGCCGCGATCCAGGCCTTCGTCGATGGCATCGCCCCGACGACGGTGGACCCGACGCTGGTGCTCTCCAAGGCACTCACGCTCTACGATGGCACCATCGCCAGCGGCGGCAACCGCTACGAAACCGGACAGATCGCCAAATACCAGTTCAAGGAAGGCACGGGCTCAATCGCCGATGACACCAGCGGCGTCGACCCGGCCATGAATCTCACCCTGGCCGGCGATACCAGCTGGGTAGGCGGCTGGGGTGTGCGCTTCGGCCCCAATGGCGGTGAGGCACGTGCCGGGGCCGCCAGCAGCAAGCTCTACAACATGATCAAGAGCGGCGGCGAGTTCACGATTGAATTGTGGGCCGCACCGGCCAATGTGACGCAGGAAGACGCCTACATGGCGAGTTACTCCGGCGGCACCGCCTCGCGCAATTTCACCATGTCACAGCACGCCTACCAGTACGAGATGCTGGCGCGCTCTAGTGCCACCGACGCCAACGGTGCTCCGGCGCTGCTGACGCAGGATGCCGATCGTGATGCGCAGGCTTCGCTGCAGCACGTGGTGCTCACCTACGACCCGGTCAACGGCCGGCGCCTGTACGTCAATGGCAACTACACTGGCGATGACGATGCCGAGAAGGGCGGCACGATCGGCAACTGGGACGACACCTTTGTATTCCTGCTGGGCAACGAGACTTCGGGCAACCGCAAGTGGCAGGGCACGCTGCGCTTCGCGGCGGTCTACAACAAGGCCCTGACCCAGGACCAGATCCAGCAGAATTTCGCGGCTGGAGTCGGCGAGCGCTACTTCCTGCTGTTCAACGTCAGCGCCCTCACGGGCATGAACCAGGCCTACGTCATGTTCGCGGTGAGCCGCTACGACAGCTACAGCTACCTGTTCGACAAGCCGATATTCATCAGCCTTGATCCGGCCGCCAAGCCGGGCAGCATCGCGATCAAGGGCATGCGCATCGGTGTCAACGGCGCCGAAGCGCGGGTGGGTCAGGCCTATGCACCGCTTGACGTCACGGTTACCGATGCCAACTTCACGGCTGGTGTGGGCCAGCGGCTCTCCGACGTCGGCACGATCATCGCCCTGGAGAAGGGGCCTGATTCTGATCTGTTCTTCCTGAGCTTCGATCAGATTGGCAGCATGACCCATGTGCGCACCGATCCGGTGCCCCCGGTGCCGGCGACGCCGCAGGACAAGCCGGAGAGTTCCGAGCTGGGCGTGCGCACCTTTGCCGAAATCAATGCCTCGTTCGCGGCCATCACCGGCATCTCCGATGAATGACGCCAACGTGAAGTCGACCTATCGCGCTGGTCGAACAGCAGCTGCCCACCGTGCCGACCATCGAAGGCTTCGTGGCTTCGCACCAGGTCGGTGTGGCGCAGCTGGCGATTGAGTACTGCAACGCGCTGGTGGAATCGAATCAGGCGGCAGCGTTCTTTCCCGGGTTGAATTTTACCGCTGCACCGGCCGTGGCGTTTGCAGCACCGACTGCGCTCACCGATCCGCTGGTAGCCAAGGGCGTCGGCATCAATCTATCGACGCAACCGGCGGAGATACCAGTGTCCCCCACCGGACGTGCGCACGGAACTGGACCAGTCTGGTCGGCACGCTGTCGAGCTTGCGGCGGCAGCTGCGCCAGCGACCGCACCAAGACCATCACCAAAGCCGCCTGCGCCACCGTGCTCGGCAGCGCCGCGGTGCTTCTCAAGTAAGCGTGACCACCAGGACAACGAGGCTCTATATGAAGATTCGACGCAAACGCGCCCTGGGGTTGAACGAACCGCTGCGGCATGCCGATCATCCGCTGCCGGTCACGCGCCGCCAGTTTCTGGGGCAGGGCTTCATGACCGGCGGTGTGGCCATGGTCGGCGCCTCGGCATTCAGCCTGTTTGCCGATCCGCGCGCTGGCCTACGCGACGCTATCGCCGGATATCGCCGCTCTCAAGAGCAGTCCCTGCAACATCGTGCCGGGCGCCGGCAAGATTCCTTTCATCTGCTTTGACCTGGCGGGCGGCGCCAATATCGCCGGGTCCAACGTGCTGGTCGGCCAGGCCGGCGGGCAGCTCGATTTTCTCTCGACCGCCGGTTACAGCAAGCTGGGCCTGCCCGGCAACATGGTGCCCAATACTTCCATTGGCGCCGGCAATTTTATCGATCAGCAGTTCGGACTGGCCTTTCACTCCGACAGCGCGTTTCTGCGCGGCATGCTCGAGCGCACCGCGGTAACCACGCGCGCCAATGTCAATGGCACGGTGATTCCGGCCTTGAGCCAGAATGACACCGGCAACAATCCGCACAATCCGATGTACGGCATCTACTCGGCCGGCGCGCTGGGCGACCTGCTGGCGCTGATCGGCTCCGACAGTTCGGACTCTGGCGGCAACTCCATGGCGCCCTCGTACATGATGGATACCACGGCGCGACCGACCAAGGTGGATCGCTCCTCGGATGTCACCGGTCTGGTAGATACTGGCAAGCTGGTGGGCCTGCTGAGCCAGGCGGATGCAACAGCGGTTCTCGAATCGATGGAGCGCATCAGTCGCAAGAAACTCAATAACGTCACGTTGCGCAGTGATCTAGTGCCGACGCAGTGGTCAAGGAACTCGTGCAATGCGGCTACGTCAAGGCGGCCGATCTCGCCGATCGCTACGGCAACGCCAGGGCGGCACTCGATCCGGATATTGATCCGTTGATTGTCGGCTCGACCGGCATCTTCACGCAGGCCGAGTACGACAACGATTCCGAAATCCGCAAGACCGCGGCCGTCATGAAGATGGTCGTGAATGGCTATGCGGGGGCCGGCACCATCGAGATGGGTGGTTTTGACTATCATACCGGCGATCGCTCGACGGGCGAGGATCGTGATTTTCGCGCCGGACGCTGCATGGGCGCCTGCCTGGAATATGCCGCGCGTCGCCATATGCCGCTGATGCTCTACGTATTCAGCGATGGCTCACTCTCATCAAACGGCATGATTGACAATTCCGCGGCGGGTCGCGGCAAGGGTGTCTGGACCGGTGACAACCAGTCGACGGCAGCGGCCTTTTTCCTGGTGTACAACCCGGGCGGGCCAATCACGGCGCTCCAGAATCAGATCGGCCATTACAGCGCCGATGGTTCGGTGGTCAGCACCTCGAGTCCGGCAGCCAATGCCGTCAACCTGCTGGCCGAAACCGTGGTGCTCAACTACATGGCATTGCACGGTGAGGAAGGCGCATTCCAGAATCTGCAATGGGCCAGCGGCGTAGGCACAAGCCTGGGCAATACGGCGGGGCTCATCGGCCTGCCGCAGATCGTTGCTACCGGAGTTAAACTCGCGCCGAGCTGATCACGTCCTGTCGCGCATCACCGACGCCCGCGGTGGTTCCATGGACTGCGGTCTTGCCGCATTCTTCAACCTGCCTATCGCATCCCGCCTCCAGATGATGTCAAATGGAGGGCGGCGGCTGGCACTGTTGTTCAATCATTCTTAAGGAGCTGCTGGTGATCCGCTGGATCGGACCTCTAATTCTGCTGCTCTCCCTGTGTGCGGCGCCCCAGGGCGCGGTACGCGCCGACGCCCAGCCGGAAATGGCGGCTCCCGATTTCGCCCTGCCGGCCGCCAGCGGCGGCAATGTGCGACTTTCAGAGTATCGGGGCGAGGTGGTGCTGCTGGCCTTCTGGAGCAGTCGCTGCGCGCTTTGTGTGACGCAGTTAACAGCTCTGGATGATCTGCAGACCACCTACCGGTCGGCTGGCCTGGTCACCCTGGCGGTAAGTGTTGATGACGACCTGGCGCGCGCGACCCGCTTCGCAACCACGCATCCGGCGCGCTTTCCGCTGCTGCTCGATCGCCGCAAGGGCGTGAGCCGTGCCTATGGCATCGAACGCTTGCCGACCACGGTGCTGATCGACCGGCGTGGCCGGATACGCAGCATCCAGCCAGACTTTCGCGGTATTGATAACTCGTACGTCGCGCAACTGCGCGCCTTGCTCGATGATCCACTGTAATGGCCGTCAACACGGCCCGCATTGCCTATGGATTGCCCACTATGAGTATTGCTAGAGCTTCCTGCCGTTACCTTGTCGACGCGCTGGTGGTGGCTGCGCTGCTGGCGGCGCCGACTGCCTGGTGCGCCACGGAACCGGCAGCCAGCGACCCCGCTGCGTCGCTGAGCTCGCCTGCCGACGCTACTGCGCCTGCTACTGCACCCGCCGCCGCGCCCACGCCACCGGCAGATGCCGCCCCGCCGGCCGTCGATGCCAGCACCCGCGCCCTCGATGAGCAGATACAGGATCTGAAACAGCAGGTCGTCGATCTGAACAAGGACCTGTTCGTGCTCGAGGAAGAACTGCTGTTCCCGGCCAACACGCAGGTCGCCGTTTTCGTGTCGATGGATGTCGGCGAATTCTTCGGCCTCGATTCGGTCACCCTGAAGATCGACAAACACGAAGTCAGCAATTACCTCTACACGCCGCGTGAGGTTGCCGCCCTGGCCAAGGGCGGTGTGCAGCGCATCTACGTCGGTAACCTGCGCGCTGGCAAGCACGAACTGGTGGCGCTGTTTGGTGGCAAGGGCCCCAATGATCGTGACTATCGGCGCGGCGCCTCGATCAAATTTGAAAAGGGCATTGGCGCCAAATATCTGGAGCTGAAGATTTCCGACCGGGCGCGCAAGGCGCAACCGGAATTCGAGATCCGGGACTGGGAGTAGGGGCCCGATGCGGCGACTCCAGGCCTTCGTGACCTCGCTGCTGGTCGGCGTCGCCGCGGCGCTGACGGTCGCGCTGTTCACGGCCAGCCCAGCCGGCGCCGCCGCGCGCCCGGACGCCGCTGACAGTCTGCCGAAGATTCGCGTCCAGGACCTGCATTACGGGGACGTGCTGTTCAATTTCTACGCTGGTAATGAATTTGAAGCGCTCACGCGCCTCGAAGCCTACGAGCACTGGAACCGCATGCCCAATCATCGCCACGATGCGGCGTTGCTGGCGGGTGGCCTGTACCTGTCGCTCGGCATGCACAACGAGGCTGGCAAGCGCTTCGAGACCCTGCTCGGTGCCGATGTACCGGCTGCCGTGCGTAACCGCGCCTGGTTCTATCTGGCCAAGGTCTGGTACACGCGCGGCTACTACGATCGCAGTGAGCAATCGCTCGGGCGCATCAGCGGTCTTTTGACGCCGGCGCTCGAGGCGGAGCGGCAACACCTGCTCGTCAATGTGTTGATGCATCAGAACCGGTTTGACGAGGCCGCTACGCGCCTCAATGGCTGGCAGGGCCCGCCAGACTGGATGGCCTATGCGCGCTTCAACCTTGGTGTGGCACTGGCGCGGCAAAACCGCATGAATGAGGCCGACCCGGTCCTCGACTGCCGTTGGCACCATGGAAGTCAGTGGCGCCGAGATGCTGGCGCTGCGCGACAAGGCCAATCTGGCGCTGGGCTACGCCTGGCTGCAGGCTGGTGATGCCGAAAGGGCGCGCCCGGCGCTCGAGCGCGTGCGGCTCACCGGTCCCTACGCGACCCGCGCCCTGCTCGGTGTCGGTTGGGCCAGCGCTACGCTCGGTCAGTATCGCGAAGCCTTGACCCCCTGGCTCGAGTTGCGCGATCGCAATCTGCTGGACGCCGCGGTGCAGGAATCGTTCCTGGCCGTGCCCTTCGCCTTCAGCAAGCTGGGCGCCAACGCGCAGGCCGCCGATTACTACGAATCTGCCATCAAGTCATTTCAGAGCGAAGCCGGCCACATCGACGCGGCGGTCACGCGCATCGGCGCGGGCCAGATGCTCGATGACATGCTGGGTGATGACAAGAAGGCGGCGCAACTGGGCTGGTTCTGGCAACTCAAGCAATTGCCCGATGCGCCGCAGTCACGCTACCTCTACGCCCTGTTGGCCGACAACGATTTTCAGGAAGGCCTGAAGAATTACCGAGATCTGGCTTATCTGGGTGGCACCCTGACGCGCTGGGACCAGAGCATGGATGCCTTTGGCGCCATGATCGACACCCGCGAGCGCGCCTATGCCGAGCGACTGCCGCGCGCCGACGAACTGCTGGCCAGCGAACTGCCGGCAAAATTCCTGGCGGCGCGCGCCGCCGTTGATTCGAGGCTCACGGCCATCGAAACCGGCGCTGACGTGGCCGCATTAGGTACCAGCGCTGAGCAGGAGCAGTGGGCGCGGCTGCGCCGGCTCGAAGCCGCGCTGGCGAGCGACAGCGGCGCCGGGTCGGAGTCACGGCAACTCGATCGCGACAAGCTTAAACTGATGAAGGGCGTGCTCTACTGGCGCCTTGATTCGCAGTTCAAGCAGCGTGACTATGCGCAGCGGCGCGAGTTGCGCGCGCTCGATGCCGCGCTCAACGAAGCGCAGAATCGCTGGGCGCGCGTGCAGCGTGCACGCAGCAGCGTGCCGACCAATACCGGCGAGTTCGCCACGCGCATCGCCGCCCTGGCCGCGCGCATTGCGCAGTTGCAAGGCAATCTGGGCGACGCCGCTCAGCAACAGAACCTGTTCCTGCAGCATCTGGCCCAGGATGAACTGCTGGCGCAGAAGCAGCGCCTGGCTGCCTACGAGGTGCAGGCGCGGTTTTCGCTGGCTGATATTTATGATCGCGCCAGCGCGGCTGCGCCTGCGACACCCGCTGCGCCAGCAACACCTGCCGAGCCCGCCGAGCCGGTTGCGCCGCCGGATACCAACCCGTGATGCGTCCGCCTTCAGCCGCGCTGACTTGCCTGTGCGCTCTGCTGGGGCTGAACGGGGTTGCTTCGGCTGCAGCTCCCGCGCCGCAGCGCGCGGCCACGGTCGGTGACCTGATCAAGCGCAGCGTCGAGATACATCCCGATGCCAGTGTGGGTGGCAGCGCCGCCAAGGCCATGCAGAGCTACCGGCAATTTCTCGATCTGCAGAACACCGACCCCAGGCTGCGTGCCGAGGCACTGCGACGCCTGGGAGATCTGAACCTGGAATCAGGTGAGCTCGAGCGCATGTCCAGTGAAGTGACGCAGCTCGACCTGCAGGGCGCCGAGGCCATCAAGCTGTATGCAACGCTGCTCAAGGCCTATCCCGACTATGCGCGTAACGATCAGGTGCTCTACCAGTTGGCGCGCGCCTACGAGACCACCGGGCAGAGCGAGGAAGCTCTGAAGACGCTCGAGCTGATTATCAAGCGCTATCCGGCAGCGCGCGAAATCGCCGAAGTGCATTTCCGTCGTGGTGAACTGTTGTTCTCCGGCAAGCGTTACGCCGAGGCCCAGGGCGCCTACGAACAGGTGGTTGCCCGTGGCGCGGCGGGTTCCACTTTCTATGATCAAAGTCTCTACAAACTTGGCTGGTCGCAGTTCAAGCAGGGACAGAACGAAGAGAGCCTGAAGCCGTTTGCAACCCTGCTGGATCGCACCCTGCTCGATCGCAAGCACCCGGGCGCCGCGCGCAGTTGGGATTCGCTGTCGCGCGCCGATCGCGAACTGGCTGAAGACACTTTGCGGGTCATGAGCATCGCCTGCTCCTATCTGGATGGCCCCAAATCGGTAGACCAGCTGCTCGCCACGCGCGGCGCCACGCCCTACGCCTGGCTGCTGTATTCACGCCTGGGCGACCTGTACGTACAGAAGCAGCGTTTCCAGGATGCGGCCAACACCTACCGCGCTTTCGTGGCGCGCGATCCGGTCGATGAGCACGCGCCGGCCCTGAGTAACCAGGCAATCGCGGCCTACGCCAAGGGCGGCTTTGCCGACCTGGTCGTCGAAGGCAAAGCCGAGTATGTGCGCAGCTACGGGTTCAGGACGGCGTTCTGGAACGGGCGGGAGCGCAAGGCTTTTCCGCAGGTGGCTGCTGAGCTGAAGAGCAATCTCAAGGACCTGGCGCAGTACTACCACGCCCAGGCCCAGAAATCCAAGCAGCTCGCGGATTACACGACGGCGGCATCCTGGTATCGCGACTATCTGGCTTCATTCCCGGACGATGCCGATTCGGCCGAGACCAACTATCTGCTGGCGGAGGCGCTGTTCGAGAGCCACCAGTACCCGGATGCGGCCAGCGAATACGAACATACCGCCTACGCCTATGCGCCCGGCGCGCGTTCCGCCGCGGCTGGCTACGCAGCGCTGGTTGCCTACCAGAAACAGGAAGAGCTGCTGGCGGCGGCAGCGCGTAGCGCCTGGCATGAACGTGCCACGGCTTCGGCCGTACACTTTGCAGAGACCTTTCCCGATCATCCCGAGAGCGCCGGCGTGCTGACACGCGCAGCGCAGGATGTCTTCGCCGCGCATGATCTGCCGCGCGCCATCCAGCTCTCCGAAGCCCTGCTGGCGCGCACGCCGCCAGTCGATGCCGCCAAGCAGCGCATTGGCTGGACGATCGTGGGCCAGGCGCAATTTGAACTGGCCGCTTTTGACAAATCAGAGTCGGCCTTCATGCATGCCCTGGCGGTCACGCCGGTGGCCACGCCCGAACATGCCGATATCGCCGAGCGACTGGCGGCGGCGGTATACAAGCAGGGTGATGCCAAACGCAAGGGCGGCGACGAGGTGGGAGCCGCCGCCGACTTCCTGCGCGTGGCGACGGTGGCGCCAGGCTCAAAAGTGGTGGCGACGGCGCAGTACGATGCCGCCGCCGCGCTCATCAATGCTAAGCAATGGCCACAGGCGATCAGTGTGCTTGAAGCCTACCGCCGCGATTATCCACGCAGCGAATATCGCGCCGACATCACCCGCAAGCTCGCCATTGCCTACGTCGAAGCCGGGCAGGGCGCGCAGGCGGCCGCAGAATTTGAGCGCATTGCCGGCACAGCGGGGGAAGACGCGGCCGTGGCCCGCGAGGCGACGCTGCGCGCCGCCGATCTGTACGAGAAATCCGGCAATGGTGCGCATGCCGTCACCATGCTCGAGCAGTTTGTGCAGCACTACCCGGCGCCGGTGGTCGATGCCGAGGAAGCGCGCGCCCGTCTGGCTGATTATGCGGCCCATGCCAACAACGGCGAGCGGCAGAAATACTGGCAGAATGAGATCGTCAAGGCCGACGCCACTGCCGGCTCGGGGCGTACTGATCGCACCCGTTCACTGGCGGCCAGCGCCCGCCTGGCGCTGGCCACTCCGGCGCGTGATGCATTTCGTGCGGTCCACCTGACGCTGCCTCTGAAGAAGTCCCTGGTCGCCAAGAAACAGGCCATGGAAAGTGCCCTGGCCGGTTACCAGGCAGTGGTAGCGTATGACGTCGCCAGTACCACGACCGCCGCAACCTTCGAAATGGCCGAGCTTTACCGTACCCTGGCCAAAGACCTGCTGGCTTCGGAGCGGCCGAAAAAACTCAGTGCCGAAGAGCGCGAGCAGTTCGATTCACTGCTCGAAGAGCAGGCCTTCCCGTTTGAGGAGCAGTCAATTTCGATTCACGAGGTCAACGCCCATCGCGTCCAGGATGGCATTTACGATGATGGGGTGAAGAACAGCTACCGGGCGCTTGCCGAACTCAGTCCGGCGCGCTACGCCAAGAGCGAAACCACGAGCGATCTGCTGCGCAGCCTGACGCCGCCCGCGGATGGCGTCATCCCGCCCAGCGCAATGAGTGATTTCACCCGCGGCGTGGCCGATCTGCTGGCCGGACGACCCACCGACGCCGAGCTAGACTTCAAGCAGATGGAACTCCAGTACCCGACTCTGGTCGAGCCCTCGATCAATCTTGGCATCGTGACGCGCGATCAAGGCAAGCTGGAGGATTCGGCAGCGGCGCTGCAGCGAGCGTGCGAGCGGGCGCCTGGCAACGCCCGTGCCTGGGACGAGCTGGGCCTGACGCTGCGGCGACTTGGTAAATTTGCCGAGGCGCGTGAGGCCTATCAGCGCGCGGTGGCGGCCGATCCCAGTTACGCGCCGGCGCATCGCAATCTCGGTGTGCTGCTCGATATCTATCTGGCCGACCCGGTCGCGGCACTGGCCGAGTTTGAGCAGTACAAGCAACTGACGGGTGAAGACAAACCGGTTACCGGCTGGATTGCCGAAGTGCGGCGCCGAGCCACACCCAAGGCGCCGGCAGCGGCAGCCAGCGGAGCTACCCCATGAAACGGACACTTACTATTGCTTTGCTGGTTGTGACGGGCACGGTAGCAGGCGCTGAGCCGCAGCTGGAGCCGGCAGTGCGCACTTCGCCGGCAATCGCACCCGCCAGCGTGCCGGCCGCAGCGCCCGCCCCAGCGGCTCCTGGCGCGCGCCCGGCGGTGGCTCCCAAGGCCGGCGGCACGCATGCGCAGGACCGCATCGAACTGGAAGCGACACAGATCACAGGCAATCGCGAGTTGCCCAATGTGATGTATGTCGTGCCGTGGAAGAAGCCTGATCTGGGCGACTTCGCCGGCCGGCCGCCCAAGAGCCTGCTGGATGAACTGTTGGCGCCTGTCGATCGTGAAGTATTCCAGCGCCAGAACCGTTATTTTGCCGCCCTGCAGCCTGATGCGGCGGCAAGTAGCGCGCCGGGCGCGGTACCGGCAGCGGCGCCAAACGCAGTTCCGGTGGTGCCAGTTTCCGGGGATGAGAAGTAGGTCTCGGCATTGAGAGGCCAAGGGTATTTAGTTTCGTGGACTGAATCGGGCATGGGAGTCTGAGCGATGGAATTTTTCAGCATGATTGTTCGTTTCTTCCAGGGCGGCGGCGCGATGATGTACCCCATAGCGGTGGTACTGGTCATCGGCATCGCCATCGCGGTCGAGCGCTATGTCGTTCTCACACACACCTCGATTCGTAATCGCGGCCTGTGGAACGAGATTGCACCGCTCCTGGCGCAAGGCAATTTCAAGAGCGCGGTGCAGATCACCGGCAGTTCCAATGCCGCCATCGGGCAGATCCTGAGTTACGGCCTGGCGCGCATCGCCTCGGCGCGCAGCCGTGACGATATCGAGAAGGCCATGGAAGAGAGCCTGATGGATATCGTGCCCAAGCTCGAAAAGCGCACCCACTATCTGGCCACCTTCGCCAACCTGGCCACGCTGCTCGGGCTGCTGGGCACGGTGGTCGGCCTGATCAACGCCTTCGCGGCGGTCGCGACCGTCAATCCGTCCGAAAAGGCCAACCTGCTTTCGGCCAGCATCTCCGTGGCCATGAACTGTACGGCCTTCGGCCTGATGACCGCAGTGCCGCTGCTGGTCATTCACGCGGTGCTGCAGACCAAGACCACGGAACTGGTCGACAGTCTGGAAATGGCATCGGTGAAGTTCCTGAATGCGGTGACCGAGCGCAAGCCGACAGCGGCGGCCTGAACCAGCCATGCGTCGCTCCGCAGCGGTAAGAAAGCTGACGCGCCGGATGCGCAAGCCGTCCGAGCTGCAGCTCATTTCCATGATCGACATCTTCACGGTGCTCGTGACCTTCCTGCTGATGACCGCGATTTTTTCCCGCACCGTGGTGCTTGATCTGAAGCTGCCCTCGAACAATCCGAGTTTTCCCGAACTGCCCAAGGGACTGAACCTGGAAGTGATCGTGCGCAACAACCTGTTGCAGGTTGCCGATCGCGGCACCGGGCCGCTGCGTACCCTGCCCAATACCGACAAGGGCTATGACCTGGACGGCCTGACCGAATATCTGAAATTCGTGAAATCACGCTACCCGGACAAGACCGAGGCGACCATCCTGCTCGAACCCGATACTCCCTACAACACCATGGTCGAGGTCATGGATCGTACCCGCGTGGTCGAGGTCAATGCCGGCCTGCAGAGCGTGCAGGCGGAACTGTTCCCTGAAGTATCAATCGGCGATGCGCCCATTCCGGTGGGTGACGCTGCCGTCAGCGCGGGCGCCAAGCCATGAGCATGTCAAGCCGCGCCCGCCGCATGTTGCTGCATCAGCTGCGCAACAAGGCCGATGCGGATCTGAACCTCATACCCATGATCGACATCCTGAGCGTCATGGTGTCGTTCCTGCTGGTGTACTCGACCGAAGTCGAAGTGGTGCAGAACACCAAGAGCATCGATATTCCGCAGTCGATTTCCGAACAGCGGCCGCGTGAAACCGTGGTGGTGATGCTGACCAAGGAAGATCTGTTCGTGCAGGGCGAGCGGGTCGCGGCGGTGAGCGAGATTCGCGCCAGCGGCGATGCCATCATCAAGCCGCTCAGCGATGCCCTGAAGCGACCGAAACTGGTCGGGCAGATCATGACCGAGAAGGATATTGCCGAACGCGAAATCACGCTGATGGCGGACAAGTCCATGCCCTACGAGGTGCTGAAGAAGGTCATGGGCACCTGCACTGATGCCGACTACGGCCGTATTTCCTTTGCCTTGCTGCAGAAGGACCGGCCGGTCGACATGGCGAAGCTGCGGCATGGTCTGTAGAGCCTAAGGCGGAGAACTCAACGGTGCAGCTCACGCAGTATTACCGCAGTTACGAACTCCCCTGGGAAAATTTCCCGGAGGATCAGCAGCGTTTCCGCCGCTATCTGCTCATCGGCCTGGTGAGCGTCGCGGTGCTCGGCCTGGTGTTGCCATTCATACACCTGCCGCGCAGCCTGATCAGTGCCGAAGAGGCCGTGCCGCCGCGCCTGGCCCGGCTGATGGCACAGGAAAAGCCCAAGCCTCCGCCGCCACCCAAGCCCGTCGAGCAGCCCAAGCCCGAGGCCAAGCCTAAGCCCGCCGATATTCCCAAGCCGGTCGATGTGCGCAAGAAGGTGGAAAATTCCGCTGCCATGCGCGCCATCAAGGATGAGCTCGCAGACCTGCGCGACCAGCTCGATACCAGCGCGCTGCAGAATCGCACGCTCACAGCGGCAGCGGCCCAGGACAATCGTTCCGAACGCTCACTCATCGCATCGAAGGTGGGCACCGGTTCCTCCGGCATTGTCACCGCCAATGCCAGTCGCGGTTTCGGCGCGGGCGCCGGCGCGCTCTCCGATCACAACACGGTTGGTGTCAATTCGAGCATCGCCGCCGATGCTGCGCACAATCGCGCCACGCGCACCGGCACCAGTGGCAAGGCGGCGCGCAGCCAGGAAGAAATTGAGCTGGTATTCGATCGCAACAAGGGTGCGATCTACGCGCTCTACAGCCGCGCCCTGCGCGAGCGCGCTGACCTGCAGGGCAAGCTGGTGCTGCAATTGACGATCTCGCCAGCCGGCGAGGTGACCGATTGTCGCGTGCTCAGCAGTGAGCTGAACGATCCGGAGCTGGAGGGCAAGATGGTCAGCCGCGTGCGCCTGTTCCGCTTCGAAGCGAAGGACGTGGAAGCCATCACCGCGCGCAAGACCATCGAGTTCTTCCCGAACTGAAGTGTGCAGCGCCGCGCGCTGGTGCGCGGGTCGCAAAGCAGGGGTATATTCAGTCCCATGAACCTGCAATCCGAAATCCAGTATTTCACTGAACTCGCCCCGGTCGATCAGGCGCGGCTGCTGGGCATGTTCATGCACGAGTTGTGCACCGAGGCGCGCTCCACCTATGGCCCGCTCCCCGAGCAGGTGCAGGATGGTGCCCGCCTGCGCTTCGTCAATGAGATGACGGCACGGCTGGCGCGCTACATCGAGCAGGTGCTGGTCGACGAGCGCGGCCGCCCAAGTGAAGAGGTGCTGTTGCGCATGCTGCTCTCGCCGCGCGCCGACAAGATTGCCGAGCGGCTGGTGGTCAACGCCTACCGGCGCGCGATTCAGGGCTTCGATCGCAACGACGCCACCGTGACCATGATGCCGCGTTGAATCCCCTCACCCAGGTACTGATACTGCTGTTTGCCTCGGTCGTCGTGGTGGCGATCGCGCGCCGGCAAGGGCTGCCGCCCATGCTGGGTTACCTGATAGTCGGCCTGCTGCTGGGCCCGCTGGCCTTCGGTCTGCTGCCTGACAGCTACGCCACCCAGACCCTGGCCGACATCGGCGTGGTGTTCCTGCTGTTCACGCTCGGCCTGGATTTTTCCTGGCCGCGCATGATTGCCATGCGCCGCGAAGTGTTTGGCCTCGGGCTGGCGCAGTTGCTGATTGTCGGGCTGTCCATTGCGTCGCTGCTCCATGCGCTGGGCGTGGGTTGGGCCAGCGGTATCGTAGTGGGCGGGGCGCTGGCCATGAGTTCCACCGCGATCGTGCTGCATCAGCTCACCGATCAGGCTGAGCTCAATCGTACCCATGGCCGCCTGGCCTTCGCAGTGGTGCTGTTCCAGGATCTGGCCTTCGTGCCGTTGCTGGCGCTGACCACGGCACTGGCCAGCAGTGGCGGGAATTTCACGCCCGGCGCATTGACGCGCCTGGCCAGCGAGGGCCTGTTGGCACTGGTGCTGGTGCTGGCGATCGGGCGTTGGCTGCTGCGACCGCTGTTTTACGAGATTGCCCATAGCCGCCTGCGTGAACTGTTCACGCTGACTGTGTTGCTGGTGGTGCTCAGCTGCGCCTGGATTACCCAGAAGGTCGGCCTGTCCATGGCGCTGGGCGCGTTTCTCGCCGGCATGATGCTGGCCGAGACCGAATATCGTCACCAGGTGGAATCGAGCGTGCGTCCGTTCCGGGAGCTGCTGCTCGGGCTGTTCTTTATTTCAGTCGGCATGCTGCTCGATCTGCGCCTGCTGTACCTGAAGTTCTTTGTGGTCAGTGCGCTATTGCTCGCGCTGCTGCTGGGCAAGGCGCTGCTGGTGTCACTGGTAACGCGCTGCTTTGTCGACAGCACCTTCAAGGCGGTGCGCACCAGCATTGTCCTGAGCGGCGGCGGCGAGTTCGGCGTCGCCCTGCTGACGCTGCTGGTACAGCACACCGAGCTGGCGCCGGCGCGTATCACGCAACCGCTGCTGGCCGCGACGGTGCTCAGCATGGTGCTCAGTCCGCTCGTCATCCGCTACAACCGGCGAATCGCGCGGTTGCTGCTGGGCGAGAAGGGGCCGCGCGGCAGCGCCCTGGAGCGCGAAGATGCGGCTACCGGCGCGCTGGCAAAACGCGAGCACGTGGTCCTGTGCGGCTTTGGCCGCGTGGGTCAGAATATCGCGCGGGTGCTGGAATCGCAGGGCTTTGAATATATCGCCATCGACCTGGACCCGGCGCGCATCCGCGTGGCACGCCACGCCGGCGACACCGTGCTGTTTGGCGACAGCGCTGATGAGGAGCTGTTGCAGCGTGCCGGCCTGGAGGCGGCCAGTGCCGTGATCATCACCTTCGCGAATCCGGCGGTCTCGGTTGGTATCGTGCGGGCGGTGCGCCAGCTGCGTGCCGATGTGCCGGTGCTGGTGCGCACCCAGGACGATGCGGGTCTGGCCGAGCTGACCGGGGCGGGCGCTACCGAGGTCGTGCCGGAAACTTTTGAGGCCAGCCTGATGCTGGTCTCGCAGGTGCTGATGCTGCTCAATGTGCCGGTGGGAAAAGTGGTGCGCACGGTGGGCGATATACGCGCCGGGCGCTACGCCACGCTGCGCAACATCTTCCGCCACGACGGCGCACAGGTGATCGATGACACGCACGCCTTCCGCGAGGAGCTGCGCTCAATCGTGCTGCCGCCACAGGCATGGTCCATCGGCAGGCAGCTCGAAGAGGTACGCGCCCGGGGCGCCGACGTCACTTTTACCGCAGTGCGCCGCCAGGGCATCACCGGGCGCCAGCCGGACGGCGCTACTGAACTGCGGGAAGGCGATATTGTCGTGGTCTACGGGACGCCTGAGGCCCTTGAGCACGCCGAAGCCGTGCTGCTGGCAGGCTGAAGCGCGCTACAATGCGCGCCCTCACGTGAACCGCGACGACCTCCATTTTCCGCCCCATCATCAGCCGTTGCGCGATGACATTCATGCGCTTGGTGAAATGGTGGGCCTGGTGCTGCGTGAACAGGGCGGTCCGGCGCTCTTCGATCTGGCCGAACAGGATCGCCGCGTTGCCATCGCCCGCCGCCAGGGCCGCGCGGGTGCCAGCGAAGAGCTGCGCGCGCGGGTCCAGGGGCGGCAACCTGAGTTGGCGCGTGATCTGGTGCGCGCCTTCTCGTCGTATTTTCAGCTGGCCAATGTCGCCGAGAAAGTGCATCGGATCCGCCGGCGCCGTGAATATTTCCTGGCCGACGGGAATCGGCCGCAACCCGGTGGTGTCGAGGACGCGCTGGCCGAGCTGAAGTCCCAGGGGCTGGAACTGCCCGAGCTGCTGCAGCTGCTGCGCTCGCTGAGTATCGAACCGGTGCTGATCGCGCACCCTACCGAGTCGGCACGGCGCACGGTATTGCGGCGTCAGCAGCGCCTCGCCGATCGGCTGCTCGAGCGCAGCAATCCGCAACTCGCACCGCATGAGCGCCGTGGGCTGCTCGAGCGCATCCGCACCGAAGTCACGATCGACTGGCAGACTGCCGAGCACCCGCGCGAACGCCTGACCGTGGCGGATGAGCGCGAACACGCGATTTTCTATCTCACCGAGGTGCTTTACCAGATCGTGCCGTCGTTCTACCAGGAGATCGGCGCCGCCCTGGCCAAGGTCTACGGTGCCGACGTGGAATCGCTGGAGCTGCCGCAACTGCTGAGTTTTGGCACCTGGGTGGGTGGCGACATGGACGGCGCGGCCGAAGTGCACGCCAAGAGCATTCGCGAGACGCTGGCGCGCCAGCAACAGGTCATCATCAACAATTATTACAACGACTGCCAGGAGCTGGCGCAGCAGCTCTCGCAAAGCGCGGCGCGCGTGGGCGTGTCGGCGGGCGTCGCCAAGCGCATTGCCGAATATCGCACCCTGTTGCCGGGTGCGCCCGGACTGGCGCCGGCCCGTCACGACACCATGCCGTACCGGGTGTTGTGCGGACAGATGGCCGAACGCCTGCGCATCACCTTCGATGGCCGCCCCAACGGCTATGAGCGCCCGTCGCAGTTTCGTGACGATGTGGCGTTGATTGCCACCAGCCTGCGCGAGAATCGCGGCGTGCACGCCGGCTACTTCCTGGCGCGGCGCCTGCTGGCGCGCGTTGACACCTTTGGCTTTCATCTTGCTACGCTCGATCTGCGCCAGCGTACCGATGTGCATCACGCCGTGCTGGCGCAGGGGCTCGACGACCCGCTGTGGCCGCAGCGCAGCGCTGCCGACCAGCATGCGCGCCTGGTGGAAATCCTCGAACGCGATGTGGCACCCAGCGGCAGCTTCGACGCACTGGGCCGGCGCACGCTGTCGGTATTTGAAGCCATCATGCAGGGACGTCATCGCTATGGGCCCGAAGCGATCGGTCTGTACATCGTCAGCGGTGCCGTGACTTCCGCCGATGTGCTGGCGCCGCTGGTGCTGGCGCATTGGGCCGGTGCCCGTGACCGGCAGACCGGCACTGCGGCGATCGATATCGCGCCGCAGTTCGATTCGGTCGACAGTCTCGAGGGCTGCGGCTCCGTCATGAGTGAGCTGTTGAATGACGCGGCATACCAGCGTCACCTGGCCGCGCGCGGACGCCTGCAGACGGTGCTGGTCGATTATTCCGAGAGCAGCCGCGGCAGCGGACTGGTCGCCTCGCGCTACGCGGCCTACCGTGCGCAGCGTGCCCTGACCCGCTCGCTGGAACGCGCGCGCGAACGGCACGTGCTGTTCTACAGCCGCGGCGGCAGCATTTCCCGCGGCGGCGGCCGTATCGATGCGCTGCTGCGCGCGGCGCCGGCCGAAGCGGTCAGCGGCGCGTTGCGTTTCACCGAGCAGGGCGAGAGCATCGCGCAGAATTTTGGCCTGCGTGCCAATGCCATGCGTACCCTGGAGCGCGCCTTCGGCACGCTGGCGCTCGCCACACTGGCGGTGCGGCGCGGCATCGCGGTACAGGAAGGCGCGGCACTGGCTGAAGTCGTGGGCGAGATCGCTGCATGCAGCCGCGTCGCCTGGTGCGCCCTGGTCGATGGCAGTACCCAGTTCTACCGGTACTTTCGCGCTGCTACGCCCATCGATGTCATCGAGCGCATGCGTATCGGTGAGCAACGACACAGCACGCCGCTGGGCGTGGATATCGCCGCGGTGCCGCCGGCCGCATGGGTGTATGCCTGGGCGCAGTCACGGCACATGCTTACCGGCTGGTATGGCGCCGGCGCGGGTCTCAAGGCGGCACACGCCGCACGGGGCGTTGCGCTGCTGCGGCGCGCCTATGCCGGCTGGCCGTTCTTCCGGCATCTGATTGACGATATCGAAGCCATGCTGGGGCGCGCTGACATGGAGATTGCTGCCCGTTACGACGAACTTGCGCCCGCCGATACGCGCTCCTGCGCGCGCCTGATCCAGGAGGAATTCGCACTCAGCTGCGCCATGGTGTGCGAGATCAAGGAGATTGGCGCCCTGCTGGATGGCGATCGCACGCTGCAGCGGAGCATTGCGCTGCGTAACCCCTATGTCGACCCGATGAACCTGATGCAGATCGATCTGCTGCGGCGCTGGCGCGATGGCGGGCGCGCGGACCGTGCGCTGTTCGAAGCCCTGCTGGCCAGCGTCAACGGCATCGGTATGGGTCTGCAGACCACGGGCTGAAAACCAATGTCCCGTGCTACCTACGACCCATGAAACCCGCCGTAGTCGTCATCGGCGCTGGCATCAACGGTCTGGTCGCCGCGCACTACCTGCGCAAAGCCGGCTGCCCGGTCACCCTGCTCGAGCGGGCCGAGCGGGTTGGGGGAGCATGCATTTCCGAGGTCGCGACCATCAACGGCCAGACGCAGCGCTACGCCCTCGGCGCCTCGGTCCTCGGCCTGATGCCGGATTTCATCTTCCGGGACACCGGGCTGGCGGAGCGGCTCGAGACCTTCGTGCCAAACCTTGCCAAGCGCATCTACTTCCCCTCGAAAGCTGCCAGCGCCTGGATATACCGCGACCCGCACGAGCTGGACCGGGAGCTGAAATCCCAGTGGGGCGAGCGTGGCGATGTCGCCGCCTTTCGCGCCGATGAGGCGCGGGTCGTGGCCTACCTGCAGGAAGGCTACCGCAGCGCCACGCCGCCCAATCTTGTCACCGCCCGGGCCCGCATTGGCGACACGCTCACCAGGTTGTGGATCAGCGGCAGCGCCAGCGACCTGCTCAAGCATTACTTCACGGCCGAGCACACCAGGATCTACATGGGTATGACGGTGACCGAGAGCGGACCGGTATCGCTACACGAGCCGTACTCGGCGTTCACGCTTCCGGTGATGGACTCCGGTTCCGTCTTCGATGGTTACTACGGCTTCGTGAAACCGGGCATCTGGCGCGTGACCGAGGAACTGGCACAGATCAACCGGGAGATCGGCGTCGACATCCGGCTCGGTACCCAGGTCGAAGCAGTGGACCCCGAGCGCGGCATCGTGCACTACCTCGCCGACGGACGCGCCCACACGGTGCCGTTCGACCGCCTCCTGTTGGCGACCGACCCACTGAGCGCCGCCCGACTGGTTGGCGATGCCGCGATGACCGGGGTCGTCGAGGGCAATCGGTTCCTCGGCAGCAGCGGCAAGCTGACGCTGATGTTTCGGCATCCGGTGCGCTGGAAGGAAGGAGCGACGGCCGACGGCGGCGATACGGTGTTTCGCTTCATCTTCGCGGTTGAGTCGCTGGCCGATTTCGAGCGGGCGACACTTCGGGTCACAGCGGGCGGGGGCGACTATGAACCGGGGTTCATCCAGATCTACTGCGAAGGCGCCGCGATGCGTCAGCTCGGCCTGGCCGAGCCTTTCGATCGTCTGACACTGTTCTTCAAGAATGTGGCGCTCAACCAGCGGGGTGAGGCGCTGCCGGGGGTGGCAGCGGCGGTCAAGGCACAGGTCTGCGCCCACATCGCCAATCCGGAAGACTGCGTATGGAGCCGGCTATTGCTGCCCAAAGATCTGCAGCAGCTCTTTCTCTTCCCCGGCGGCAACCTCGATCACACCATGCTGGTCGGCGGGCAGACTTTCTTTGAGCGGCAATACTCCGCTGATCCTGGAAATCATTTCTATCAGTTTGGCCGTTGGGCCAACCTCTCCTATTGCGGGGCCGGCGCCTATCCCTGCGGCTCGATCGCCGGTACGCCGGGATACATGTGCGCGCAGCAGCTGCTGCGGGAGCAGGGCGCAGCTAACGCGCTGCCGCCACCGGCATCCTGAGCCCCGGAAATGCGCCCGCTGCCAACGCGCATACCCAATCGTCGCAGAGCGCCACGGCTCGCGAGGCCCGAAAGCTGCGCGGATTCAGGCTGAGTTCGGCCCACAGCCCATCCATCAGTGCCGACAGGCCAATAGCGGCAGGAGCGATGCGGAAGCCGGGTACCCCCGGCATGCGCTGCAACCGGCCGAGCAGCATTTCGAGCGTCGCGCGCGTGGCAGCGTAGGTGTGCGCGTGCACGGCGCGCATCTCGGGCGAGTGCGCCACCATGCTCCAGAACACCAGCCAAGTGCGAAACAGCGCCGGGTCCAGTGCTTCCGGCACAAATGAGGCGGCGAAGAATGCATGCAACCGTGCCTGCGGCCTGGCCTCCTTGCGCAGCGCACTCTGGCGGCTGGCGTCGAGCAGGACCGTCGCCAGGGATTCATAGGCTGCCGCCAGCAGGCCGTCGATGCCGGTGAAATGGTGATTGATGAGCCCCATCGTGACTCCGGCCTCGGCACTGATGCGGCGCACCGAAGCGCCGTCGTGCCCATGCTTTCGCAGGCACGCCAGCGTCGCCGCTACCAGCGCCTCGCGACGCGCCGCCGGTGGCTCGCGCCGGAATTTCGGCTCGGACTGCGGACTAGACGGGTTCACCGGCCGCTACGCGCAGGAATCGCAGCCGACTCTCGACATCTTCCTTGTTGAGGTAGGCACCGGCCAGATGGCGATAGCCGACATAGGCATCGCGGGCGTGCAGCACGCGCCAGTTGTCGAACAGGAGTACTGATCCGGGCAGCAGGCGGCGCCGGAGCTGCAGGGTCGTGTCGTTGCAATAGGCGTCGAAGCGCCCGAGGGCACGGTAGAACGCCGCCTGCTGCGACTCCGGCAGCGCGAACGGCGCGCGGTCGTAGTTGTTGTAGCTCACCTGCACCAGCCGGCCCAAATCGTTCAGCCGGAACAGCGGCCGCCGTGCCATCAGGTGTATGCCGCGACTGTCGTCGAGGTACTGCCCTGGGATCAGCACTTCGGTCAGGGTGCGATAGTCGGCCGGGTGTTCGCGGCGCATGAGCTCGGCGATCCTGAAACCGTCGATCAGCACATTTTCGCCGCCGCTGCACTCGGCAGCGAGGCAGTGAAACATCTGATACCCGGGCGCATCGAAACTGTAGGTGCCATCGGTGTGCGGGCCAATCGCCATCGACGTGTAGGCGGTATCCTTGTGCTCCATGTTGGCTGTGAAGCCCCAGTAACCACCGAATATCGTCTCGCGGATGTAGGCGATCCGCCGGGCGATGGCCTGGGTCGCTTCCGGAGTGGCGGGCACGCCCTCGACAAAACTGAATCCGTGGCGCGTGACCTGTTCGAGGAATTCCTTGAGTGTCGCCTCGTCCTGCAGGAACGCGCTGTAAGTCACCTGCGGAGCCGTCTGGGCGATGCTATCGCGATCCCAGGTCGCAATACTCTGCGGCAGCACGTCGGGATCGGCGCGCAGCACCGACAGGAAGCCGGCGTCAAAGCGGCTGACATGCCCACTGCCGTCCCACTCGAGCCGCAGCACACGCCCATCCTGCTCGAGCTCGATGGCGCGTGCCGTGATGTCCGGGGGAATGCGGAAGGTATCCACCAGGCGCTGCCTGGTCTGTGGGTGCCGACTCTCATCGCACTGGCAATTGTCGCGCAACCACAGCAGCGGCAGCTTCAGGCCGGGGGCACCATCACGCCACTTGAGCTCGACATCAGAACCCCTGATCGTGGCCGCACTTAGTGTTGCGCTCATCGCTCGTCTCCTGCCAGGTATCGTCGTTGCCGCTATTAGGCGAGTGCATAATAGCACGCCGCGGCGGCCAGACGCCAGAGCTGGCGGATGGCGGCCGGACTGATTTCACACCCGCACGGCGGGCCTCAGACACTGAACTGTGGGTGCCCCGTCACGGCCGCACGCCAGGTTTCATCGGTAGCGCCGGCACCCATGGGCACCTGTGCGTCGCTGCGCTGCCACTTGCTCAGCCATTCGGCGCCGAGCAGCTCGCGACCATGAGGCAGGGCGGCCGCCATCGGCGACAAGCCAATGGTGGTTTCAGCCTTGGGACCGGTGGCGCGGCCCTGTGGCCACGAAGAAGCCGGCAGCCAGCAGTGCCGCGCGCACCCTGGTTGAGTAGCTGTAGGTAAACAGTTCCGTGGCCTTGTGCTGGCAAAGCTGTGCCAGTTCACGAAAGGCCTGCAGCGTCCACAGCGCGCTGTCGGTCTTGTATGAAAACGGATCGAAGATAGACGATGTCGGGTGCGGGCGCATCATGTTTGCGCTGACTGAAGTCGCCCGGCAGCAGCAGCCATTCGATGCTGCCGCTCGCGCTCCGCCATTGATTGTCGGTCAGCAGCTGGTTCGGTGCGGCGTGCCGCAGGTGTTTGAACCAGCTGGTGTGGCGCAGTGCCAGTCGCAGCGAGTCCAGATCATTCTCAAAGCTCAGCAGCTGCAGGCGACGCTGCGGCTGCTGGGCGGCATGGCCTCCACGGCATGAATCGTCGCCATCGCATTGGCGGCGGCACCCAGGCCCACATCCCAGATGACCAGGGGTGCGGCATCGGCCAATCTGCAGGCGCTCGATGAGCCGCGACTGCTCGACATACAGTGAGCGGGCCTCGTCGCGCCGGATCATTGACCGAGTGCATCACTTCGCCTGAAACCGTATCGCGAATGCGCCCAATGTCGTCGCGCACCACGATTTCATAGCGCCCCTTCTTCAGCTTCAGCTGCCGGCGTGCCGCGCGGCTGCGATGCTGGGTCCTGGGGCCGTAACTGTCGCGGGCATCGAGCACGTCGCGTTGCGCGTGGTAAAACTCCAGCCAGGTTCCCGCCAGGATGTGCTGGCGCATGGTGCGCATCAGTTGCATGTAGAAGTGCAGTTGTGCAGGCCCACCAGTTGCGTGGCCTGCGAGTCGTGGGTTTCACGCAGGTGGTACAGATAGGCAATGGAGTGGGTCTTGCACGTGTGGCAGGCGCAGGCGGGATCGAGCGCAGCGTCCATGCCGCGATAGGCCGCGCGCCGCAGATCGCGCCGGCCCTGGCTGGTAAATGCCACGCCCTGCGTGGCCAGGGCAGTGGGCAGGATACAGTCGAACATGTCCACGCCACGATGCACCGCTTCGAGCAGATCACGCGTGGTGCCCACGCCCATCAGGTAGCGCGGCTGATCGGCCGGCAGGCAGCTCAGTCACGGTGGCGGTGCAGTCTTCACGTTCGGCCACGCTTTCACCCACGGCCAGGCCGCCAATGGCGAAGCCGTCGAACGGCATCTGGCTGATGGTGCGGGCGCTTTCAATGCGCAATTCGGGGTAACACGCGCCCTGCACGATGCCGAACAGGGCCTGGAGCGAATCTCCGCGTGCTCCAGGCTGCGTTGCGCCCAGCGGTGCGTCAGCTCCATGGCGCGGCGTGCGGTCGCGCGATCGACGGTGGACGGTACGCATTGATCCAGCGCCATGCATGATGTCCGAGCCAATCGACTTCTGCATGGCAATGCTGCGTTCGGGACTCAGGCAGATGGTGCTGTTGTCCACGTAGCTTCTGAACTCGGCGCCATCTTCACGCATGTTGCGGCTGTCGGGCAGCGAGAAGATCTGGAAGCCGCCCGAGTCGGTGAGCACGGAGCGTGGCCAGTTCATGAAGGCATGAATGCCGCCGAGCTTCTCGAACAGCTCAGGGCCGGGACGCAGCAGCAGGTGATAGGTATTGGCGAGCAGCACCTGCGCACCGCTTGCCAGAATGTCGTCGCGACGCTGGCCACGCACCGAGGCATGCGTACCCACCGGCATGAAGGTGGGCGTAAGCACCTCGTTGTGCCGGGTGCGAAAGCGCGCCGCGCGGGCGCGTGACCCGGCAAGCGGTCGCTTCAAGCTGAAAGTGCAGACGGGTCATGAGTGCCCAGGGCTCGGGTAGGGGGCGACAGCGTACAATACCCGGCAGTTATTGCTGTGGAGGTTCTCATGACAGGCTACCAACGCAGGATCACTGACCGTTGCTGCGGTACTGGGCTCGGGTCTGTCCGCCGCCCTGGCTGCCGGCCCACTGCCCGGCGCGCCGCCAATCAAACCGGGATTGTGGCAGGTGACCGTGGCGACGCAGGATGCCAACGGCAACTCCGTAGACCCGATGGCCAGGGCCGCTGCGGCAATGAAAGACCTGCCACCCGCAGCGCGCGAGCAGATGGAGGCGATGATGAAAGCGCGTGGCGTCAGCATGGACGGAGATGGTGGCGGTACCAAAGTGTGCCTGTCGAAAGATTCCTTCGATCAGGGCAAATGGCAGGGAATGGGCAAGGATTGCGTGGTGAACTATTCAAGCACCACAGGTACCAGCTGGAAGTGGCATTCGACCTGCCCGACGATGAAGTCTGAATCCGACGGCGAG
The DNA here is from genome assembly GCA_963823235.1 of uncultured Gammaproteobacteria bacterium. Lineage (GTDB taxonomy): Bacteria > Pseudomonadota > Gammaproteobacteria > Steroidobacterales > Steroidobacteraceae > FEN-1191. The sequence goes on from CAWGKS010000009.1 coordinate 282,458, forward strand.
GCTATATTTACGAGCCCGGAGAGCTACACCGTCAAGATGCGCATGGTGTCAGAAGATGTCTGGCGTGGAACACACGACCAACATGACACAGTCGGCAAAGTGGCTGGGTGCGGATTGCGGTGACGTCAGGCCGGTGTCTGCGGATTCACTTCAAGGCAGATCCGGCCAAGGGCTGATAACCGTTGGGCTTTTCCAGATAACCGGCCGGGGTCCGCAAGCCTGCTCGCCGCCCTGTAAAGTGGCCGTATGTACCGCTACGACGAAATCGATCGCACCTTCCTGACCGAGCGGGTCGCGGAATTCCGTGAACAGACGCGGCGCTTTCTGGCCGGGGAGCTCAGCGAAGACGAGTTTCGGCCGCTGCGTCTGCGTAACGGGCTCTATATCCAGACCCACGCGCCGATGCTGCGTGTTGCCATCCCCTATGGCCTGCTCGACAGCCGGCAGCTGCGCATGCTGGCGCATATCGCGCGTCGCTACGATCGCGGCTACGGTCACTTCAGCACCCGGCAGAACATCCAGTACAACTGGCCGAAACTGGCCGAGGTGCCCGATATCCTGGCGGATCTGGCCACGGTTGAGATGCACGCGATCCAGACCAGCGGCAATTGCATCCGCAATGTCACGTCCGATCACCTGGCCGGCGTGGCGCCCGATGAGCTCGAAGATCCGCGTCCCTGGTGCGAACTCATCCGCCAGTGGTCGACGCTGCATCCTGAGTTCTATTACCTGCCACGCAAGTTCAAGATCGCCGTGACTGGCGCGGCCATGGATCGGGCAGCCTCGGAAGTGCACGATATCGGTCTGCACCTGGTGCGCGGTGCCGACGGCGCTACCGGCTTTGAAGTCCTGGTGGGTGGGGGCCTCGGCCGCATGCCGATCATTGGCAAGCAGATCCGCAGCTTTCTGCCGCAGCAGGAATTGCTGGCCTACCTGGAAGCGATCCTGCGGGTCTACAACCGCCACGGCCGGCGCGACAATATTCATCGCGCGCGCATCAAGGTGCTGGTCAAGGCCCTGGGTGTGCCGGAGTTCACGCGCCAGGTCGAGGCCGAATATGCGGCCAGCCGCGCCAGCGCGCCGCGCCTGGAGGAAGGGCAGATCGAGCGCATGCGGGCGTTCTTTGTGCCGCCGGCCTATCGCTCATTGCCGGACCAGGACCCGACACGAGCCGCGGCAGCGCCAGGCGGCGGCGCGGCCTTTATCGCCTGGTATCGCCACAACACGCGCGTCCACAAGGTCAGTGGCTATCGCGTGGTAATGGTCTCGCTCAAGAAGCATGGCGAGCCGCCAGGCGATATGTTCGATGGCCAGATGGACGCACTGGCAGATCTGGCCGATCGCTACAGCTTCGGACAGATCCGCGTGACGCACGATCAGAATCTGGTACTCGCTGATGTCGCGCAGCCAGATCTGGCAGCGCTGCACGCGGCGCTCGAGCCGCTCGGCCTCGCCACCCCCAACATTGGCACGCTCACCGACATGATCTGCTGTCCAGGTCTCGATTTCTGCAGCCTCGCCAATGCCGGCTCGATCGACGTTGCCCGGCAGATACACGAGCAGTTCAGCGATTTTGACTATCTTTATGATCTCGGGGAAGTCCAGGTCAAGATGTCCGGTTGCATGAACGCCTGCGGGCACCACCACGTCGGGCACATCGGCATCCTCGGCGTCGATAAGCATGGTGAAGAGTGGTATCAGATCACGCTGGGCGGCTCGGCCAGTGGCCAGGTGGCGCTCGGCGAAGTCATCGGACCGTCGGTTGCCAAGGCGCGCGTGGCCACGACCATCGCCCGCATCCTCGATGTCTATGTCGAGCGCCGCGACAGCAGTGAAGAGAGTTTTCTGCAGACGGTAAGGCGACTCGGCGTCGCACCATTCCGGGAGCGCGTTTATGCGCCAGATACTGCGGCAGCATGAGTCTGGGGGTGACCCCTGGCGCTACCCCGGTGAGTCCGGCAGCGGGCCGCAGGCATTGACGCTGGCGGAATTGCTGGCAGCCGCGCCGCCGTTGCCAGCGGGCGCCGGGGTTTTTCTGGGGCCCACTGACGACGTGCTGCAGCTGGCGGGCGTCATCGACAGATTGGCGCTCGTGGTCGTGCACTTTGAAAAAAACGGTGATGGCCGCGGGTTTTCGCAGGCGCAGGTGCTGCGCCAGCAGCTGCGCTTTGCCGGCGAATTGCGCGCTGCCGGCGAGCTCAAGCGCGATCACCTGTATCTGCTGGCACGCTGCGGTTTCGATGCCTTCGATCTCGACCCGGGCGAAGATCACGCTGCGGCTCTGGCGCAGCTGCAGCGCTTCAGCGTTGCCTATCAGCGCTCCAGCGGCACGCTGGTGCAGCCCCGCTTGCGTACCCCTGGGTAACCTGCGGACCTAGCCCAGGCAGACTATCAGGCGCGCGTGGTAGTTGCGCCAGTCGATGGGGATGACGATCGGCCGTGTGGCCGCCGGATATTCGAGCTGGCTGTCGCGCCCGGTGAGCACCGCCGGCACGGATATCTGGAACTGATGACCGAAATCGCGGCGCGCATTGCCTGAGAGCGTGTTGGCAATTTCACCGACCAGATCACAAAGGTTCTCGTGACCCATGTCGGTTTCCTGCATGCGCATGAGCATGACGCTCAGCATGCTCTTGGGCGCGGTGAACGCCACCATGCCAGTGCGCCGGCCACTCACCTGGATGACACCGGTGTAGTCGGAAATTTCCGGGCGTTCACCCAGGGCCAGGTGCGGCGTCCCGCACTGGGCAGTCTGTTGCACCGTGGTGCTGAAGTAGTTGAGCACGCCATCGACGAACACGGCAACTTCCGCTTCCAGACTCATTGCTCTCAGGTCCTGATCAATTTGCGCAACGCCTCGTTGAGCTGTCGGTCGGTGAAGGGCTTGCACAGAAAGCCGCTGGCACCCTTTTCCAGCGCGTCGATCGCCGTCAGCTTGTCGGCCAGCGCCGAGATCACCAGTATGCGTATCTCGGGGTCACGTTGCACCAGTTTTGCGACGCACTCGGCCCCATCCATTTCCGGCATGGTCAGATCCATGGTCACCAGCGTCGGACGCAGCGCCGCGTGCATCGCCAGGGCCTCGACGCCGTTGCGCGCGGCGCCTACGAATTCAATTTCCGGCAGTTCATTGGCGCGCTCTATGCGCCGGCGTATGACATTGGAGTCATCGACGATCATCAGGCGGTGGGCCGCAGCATTCATGCGGGGCAACCGCCAGCCTCACGCCGCCGAAGAGTGCGATTCGGCTGGCGTCGCGGCGCGCGGCAGCATTATTTTGAAGCGCGTGTATTTCCCGGCCGTGGTGGAAATGCCGATCCGGCCGCCACAGTCACGCACGGCGGCATTGACTACGTCCAGGCCCACGCCGCGACCGGCGTGTTCCGAAACCTGATCGGTCGTGGAGAACCCCGGCAGGAACAGCAGGCGAAAGGCGCCGCTGCGATCGAGCGTGGCGGCCTGCTGCGCATCGAGCAGGCCGCGATCCCGGGCGCGAGCGCCGATTTCTACCGGGTTCAGGCCCTGGCCATCATCTTCGACGATCAGGGCATAGTTCTGCGGATCGCTGTCGCTGAAGCGGATGCGGATCGTTCCTACCGGCGGTTTGCCGGCCTGTGCGCGCCGCTCGCGCGTTTCAATGCCGTGGGCGATGGCATTGCGAACCATCTGTATGCAGATCTCGCGCACCCGCGACTGGTAGTCCGCTGGCACACGGTCGAGCCCTTCACTGAGCAGGCGCACTTCACGGCCACTGCCGAGACTGACATCGGCGCTCAGACGCTGCAAACTGGTGTGCAGCGACGAGGCCGGCTCCGTCACGGGGGCCGCCAGTGCTGCGGCGACCTGCCGCGAACCCAGCACTGCGGTATCGCCATGCTGCGCGGGCGGCAGATCGCCGGCCGAGGCCGCGGTGGAGCGCGCCTGGCCCACGCGTTGCTGCAGGCTGCCGATTTCCTGGGCATGGCTCATCAGATCGTCGAGCCGGACGACTACCGCGACAAAATCGTTGCCAGCCAATTCGGGTTTTTCACGCAACTCGGCGAGCAGATCCTCGATTTCGTGGGTACGGCGCACGAACGAGCCCAGCCCCAGCGCCGCCGCTTCGCCTTTCAGGCTGTGCATCTCGCGAAATACGCCCTGGATCTTCTGTTGCAGGTCCGCGCTCTGTTTGCCCGGGGTGCGCAGCAGGGTGTTGCTGCGTCGCGCGGTCGCGTCGAGCGTGCCGAGGAAGGTCTGCAGTTGCAGCGGCTCAACCTGCAGCACCTGCAGCAGCAACGCCGCATTCGAATCGGTGTCGGACTTCAGGTGCTCCAGTTCGCGCTGCAGCAGTACACGGTCGGTGATGTCGGCGACCACGCCGAAGACATGATCGGCGCTGGCGCCACCGCCGCGTACCCGTCGGAACGAGAACGAAAGGAAGCGCACGTCGGCGGCACCCTGCGATTTCTGGAAGCTCACTTCGAGCTGGTTCAGAGGGTTGACCGATTCGATCAGTTCTTCGTTGACCTTGTCTTTCCACAGCAAACCCAGATACTTGCCGGCTGCCAGCAGAGTCTTGTCATCCACCAGCGGGCGCAGCAGGTCTTCAAAACTCTGCCCGGCTGGCGTCGCCACCCGCAGCAATTCCCGTAGCGAGGCAGAATGCGCACTGCTGATGCGGCCGTCGCGCGCGATCAGGAACAGGCCTTCGCGCACTGTGCCCATGATGTCGGCGACCTGTCGCTGCGCGACGCCGGCGTCCCTGGCGGCCTGGCCACGCCGCCAGGCGAAATACAGCATCGAGACCAGCAGCAGTGCCGCCAGGCCCGAGCCACCCAGCAGCAGGGCGCGCAGCGAGCGACCATCGCTCACCACGGCTTCGCGCAGCAGGGCGGACAGCTCCACGAGTTCGCGCGAGAGTGCCGCTGTGTTCCTGGCCTGGGTTGCCAGCAGATCATCGACGCTGCGCTTGAGTCGCGCGCCGGCGGACAGTCAGGGCCGAGCCGCTGGAGGAATCGCTGTACAGATCGGAGGTCTTGCGCTCGCCCAGGCCTTCGAGCCCGCGATCAAGCGGCGCCCAGAGTTTCAGGGCCCTGGCCAGCAGTTCACTGGTGTCGGTACGCGCGGCCAGCCCTGCGGCGCGCATCGCCTCAGCCAGCTGCACGTAGGCCTGATTGCTCAAGCTGCGACTGCTGGCAAGTGTGCGCAGTGAATCACCAACGTAGGTCTGGGTCTCCAGACCGCGCTGAATCAGGGTCAGCTCCGAGCGCATGAGCTGCGGTTGGGCCGTCAAACCGGCGGCCAGTTGCAGGGCTGTCGAGGCCGACTGCAGGCGCGCCGCACGTTGCACCCCCGTGAACAGCAACAATGACAGGCCTGCCGTACACAGCAGCGCGATGGCAATTGGCAGCCACTGTACGCGCAACTTCGATGATGGTTTGGTCATGCTATTCACTTGAAGGATACCAGCAGGCGCGCGCGACGCGGCAGGCCGGAGCTGCCCAATGCGGCCGTATCGTAGCGACCGCTGCTTACTGCCTGCAGGGCGGCAGTATCGAATACCCCAGGCAGGCTGGCCTCGACCACCTTGGCCTCGCTGGCCCGGCCCTTGCGATCGAGCGTGAATTCGACCACGACACGGCCTTTCTGGCCGAGTGCCAGGGCCTTGGCCGGAAAGATCGCGTTGAGTGCGCGCGTCGGCCTGGCGTTGATGAAATCGGGTTGTGCTGCGGCCTTGGTGGCGGCCGGTTCGCTGGCCAGCTGCGCGGCCGCTGCGGCCGCCGCGGCACGCTGGTTGCCGGCGTCCAGTTCGTTCTGCAGCTGCTTGCGCACTGCCGTGAGTTCAGTGCTGGTACCCAGTTCGGCGGCGGCGTTGAACCAGGGCTGGGCGGCGTCGGGTTGCTGATTGCGCAGTGCTGCCTGGGCGCGCGTCAGCAGGGCGACCTGCAGGTCGTGCTGTACGCTTAGCGTCAGCGGGTGATTGCGATTGGCCTGCTGCATCGCCTGCAGGCGCGCGCGCGCGCTCTCCGCGGCGGGTTCGAGCAGCGCTCCCGTGGCGATCGCGGCGCGGATACCGGCCGCCATTTCCGTCAGCTGTGCCTCGCTGGTGTGCGCGTCCAGTGAGCGGCGCAGATCGGCGAGCACGGCGTGATCAGCGCCGCCGGCGGCAATCTGGGCGATCAGCTGTGCGGCCGTACCCAGCTCATTGCTGGCGAGCGCCGCGCGCGTTTGCGCGATCAGCCAGCGCGGGCGCGCTGCGGCGATATCCGTTTCGAGTTTGCTGGTGGCTCCGGCATCCAGGCCGACGCCGCGAAAGGTGTTGAGCAGGCGCGTGGCTTCATCCAGCCTGCCCGCGTTGAGATCAGACTGGATGCGGGCTCGTGCCACCGTGAACAGGCGGCGCATGCCATCGCGGGCTTCTTCGTTTTGTGGGTCCTGGGCCAGCACCTGCGCATAGAGTTCCAGTGCGCTGTCGCCACCAGGCGCGCCGTCGCTGCGCGGCAGCAGCGTCTTCTCATCGCGAAATGCCACGCGTGCGTCCGAGAGCAGTTCCAGCGTACTGCGCTGCGGGCTGGCAGGTGCCGCGGGCACGGCTGGGGCCGCATTGCCCGGCTCGGTCTGGGCATTTGCTGGCACAGGTGCGCGCGCCGGCACAGGCACTGTCGTTACGCTGGCGTTGGTAGTCGTGGTCCCAGGTGAGTTGCGGAAATGAAAATACCCGAGCACCGCGCCGGCCAGCAGCAGCAACGGCAGCAGCATCTTCCACGCGCGTCCGCCGGAATTGAATGGGTTGCTGGACGAACCCATGCTGGTGAGTGAGCTGCTGGTGCTCAGCGTGGCCGCCGAGTCGAGGCGTTGCTCGGCAGCGCGCAGGGCCTCACGCCAGGTGGCAGCGCTCAGCTGGCTGCGTTCGACAACTGCACATACCGAGCCGCGCTGTAGCGCGCTGGCCCAACTTGCGGCCTGGCCGTCGGCGCAGATCAGGATGATGGGTGCCAGCGGATGCTGTTGATCGATGTTCGCCGCTACGGCGCGGGCGTCGCGCCGGGTCGTGGCATCCAACACCAGCAGCCACGGTGCGGGGCCGGCGTCCTTCAGGGCATCGGGCGAGTCGATCGGGCGGGTGCGGAAGCGCTCGCCGATGAGCGGGCCCAGTTCAAGCAGCAGGCCATCATCACCAGAGAGCAGCCAGGCGTCGCGGCGCTTGCCGGCCACGGCGCCCGGCACGGCGCGGCAGGCTCGCGGGTGGCGCGCGCAGTGTTACTGCGATGCGATTCGGTACTGGGCACTGGTGGCGGACCCCCAATTTAGTCTCAACAATGTGAGACAAATGGCAGTTCTACGCCTCGGACAGGTTCACAGTTCCAATGCGACAGAATATCCGGCACTGCTACCGTTTTGCGACTCTGTGGCGCAGTTCACGTTTCGGCATTGAACCCGCACGCCGCGATCGCTTCGACCAGCAGGTCAATATCCGCCTCGGTATGCGCCGCCGACAGGAAGCCCACCTCGAAGGCGCTGGGCGCCAGGTACACGCCGCGCGCCAGCAAGGGGTGATACATGGCCTGGTAACGCTGTGCGCAACCCGCCGGATAGTGTTTGGGGCTGCGCAGCACCGCACCCGTCGTAGTGCCCAGGCAGATCCAGAACACGGACCCTACCCGCTGTACGATGAGCCCGGGGAGCGCCTGCAGGCTGCGCTCGAGGCGCGCACCGCGTGCCTCGAGCTGGGCATAGAGCGTGCCATCGGCCAGTTGCCGCAACGCTGCCAGCCCGGCGCACATGGCCACGGGATTGGCGCTGAGCGTTCCGGCCTGGTAGACAGGACCCACCGGCGCCACCAGCCGCATCAGCTCGCGCCGTCCGCCATAGGCGCCCACCGGAAAGCCACCGCCGATGATTTTTCCGTATGTCACCAGGTCGGGCTCGATCCCTGCCAGTGGCGCATAGCCCTGGAAGCCGACCCGAAACCCCGAGATCACTTCATCAAGGATCAGCAGCGCACCGTGCGCCTTCGCGAGGCGCGCCAGGGTCGCCAGGAACGCCGTACGCTGCGGCAACAGGCCGTAGTTGGCCGGCAGGGGTTCGATGATCGCAGCGGCGAGCTCGCGCCCATGGTTCGCAAATACCGCCTCCAGTGCCTGCTCATCATCGAGGGGTGCAACCACGGTTTCGCGCACCGCCTCGGCGCCCAGTCCGGCGCTGTCGGGGAGCGGTGCGTCGGCAAGGCCGGAGCCGGCGCGCAGCAGCATGGCGTCGGCGTGGCCGTGGTAACAGCCTTCAAATTTGAGAATTTTCGAGCGACCGGTGGCGGCCCGCGCGACCCGCAGCGCCGACATCACCGCCTCGGTGCCGGAATTCACGAAGCGCAGGTTCTGCACCCAGGGAATGCGGCTGCAGATGTATTCGCCCAGCTCCAGGCTATAGGGTTCAGCCGTACCCAGGCTCCAGCCGCGGCCCAGTGCTTCGATGACCGCGTTGCGCACCGCTTCATTGCCGTGCCCCAGTATCAGTGGTCCAAAGGCCATGCAGAAATCGAGGTACTCGCGGCCATCGACATCAGTCAGGCGCGCACCATTGCCGCCCGTCATGAACACCGGTGTGCCGCCTACACTGCGAAAAGCCCGCACCGGCGAGTGCACGCCACCTGGCGCCACCTGCAAGGCCCGGGCGTACAGTTCTTCCGAGCGACTCACAGGCCGAGCAGAGCGCGCGCCTGGCGCGCACCGTAGGTGATGATCATGCTGGCGCCGGCGCGCTTGAACGCCGTGAGGATCTCGCGATGCAGCGCGGCGCGCGGCGCCAGGCCCTGCGCCGCCAGCGCTTCGAGCGCCGCAAACTCGCCACTGACGTGATACACGGCCCAGGGCTTGCGTATCGCGCGTGACAGCTCGCGCAGCAGATCCAGGTACGGGAGCCCTGGCTTCACCATCAGGATATCGGCGCCCTCGGCGACATCGCGCTCGGCGCACAGCCAGGCATCGCCGGGCCTGGCCGGATCGAGCTGGTAGCTGGCGCGATCGCTGAGCTTGACCGTGCCGCCACCCTGCGGCGCAGATTCGGCCGCCACGCGAAACGGCCCGTACAGGCTCGACTGGAATTTCACGCTGTAACTCATGAGCACGGTGCGCTCGCAGCCGCTGCTGTCGAGTGTGTCGCGAATCGCCTTGATGCGTCCGTCCATCATGTCACTCGGCGCGACGCAATCGGCGCCGGCCTGCGCGTAGGCGAGCGCGGCAGCCGCCAGTTCCTGGACGCTGGCGTCGTTATCGATGTGATCACCCTCGGGGTTGAGCACGCCGCAATGCCCGTGCGGTGTCGAGGAACACAGGCAGACGTCGGCGGCCAGCCAGATATCGCTGCCAAAACGCGCCTTGAGGGCGCGGATCTGCCCGGCGGTGAAGGACCAATCGATGTGCCGTTCGCTACGGGCATGCGGCACGCCAAAGAGCAGAAAGGCGCGTACGCCGGCCTCGAGGTCGGCTTCGATCTGGCGCAGCAGTGAATCGGGCGTCTCCTGATTCACGCCCGTCAGTCCCGGGATCGGCTCGGGTGCGCGCCTGGATTCCGCCACAAAGCAGGGTTGAATCAGCTGATCGAGCTGCAGGTGTACTTCGCGCGTCAGGGCGCGCACCTGCGCGTTCTGGCGCAGGCGCCGGAGCGTGGGGGGGTAGTGGGCATTCATCCGGACATTGTGCCGCACCCGGGCCCTATGGCGTCATGCCATTGTCACGGCCTGCCGGCGCCGCGCCGCTTATGCGCCACAGTTATGAGAGCTGCCGCGATAATCTCTGGCTGTGGATCAACTGCCCATTTTTCTGGACCTGCGCGGACGCCTGGTGCTGCTGGTGGGTGGTGGCGCCGTGGCGGCTCGCAAGGCAAAGCTCCTGGAGGAGGCCGGCGCGCGCTTGCGCGTCGTCGCCCCCGAGCTGAGCGCACCCATGCGGCAACTGTGCGCACGCAGCGGTGCGCAGGTCTGCCTCGCAACCTTTGATCCCTCACACCTGCAAGGGGTCATGCTGGCCGTGGCGGCGACCGATGATCCGGACGTCAATGGCGCCGTCAGTGCTGCCGGACGTGCCGCCAACGTCTGGGTGAACGCAGTTGACGATGCCGCGGCGTCGAGTTGCTACCTGCCCGCGATCATCGATCGCTCGCCCGTGATCATTGCGGTGGGCACGGGCGGTGCCTCACCGACACTGGCACGTCGGCTGCGGGCGCAGCTTGAGGCTTTGCTGCCGCAACGACTCGGCGAACTGGCGCGTCTGGCCGCCCGCATGCGACCCGGCGTGCGGGCCGCGTTGCCGGAGGAGCACAAGCGTCGGCAATTCTGGGACCGTTTCTTCGAGAGCGGGTTGGCCGAACGGGTGCTGGCCGGGAATGTTGCGAGCAGCGAGGCTGACAGCGGATTCGCCGCGGTTCTGGCCGCGGCCGCGGCACCCGGCACGGCGGCGCCGGAAGCACCGGTTCGCGGCGCAGTGTGGCTGATAGGTGCAGGTCCCGGTGATCCGGATCTGCTCACGCTACGGGCGCAGCACCTGCTGCAACAATGCGATGTCGTACTCTATGACCGCCTGGTGCCGCCGGCCGTGCTCGAGCGCGTGCGGCGTGACGCCGAGCGCGTGTTCGTTGGCAAGGAGCCGGGGCAGCACCGCACCACGCAGGCGCGCATCCATGAGTTGCTGCTGCATTACGCCGCCCGCGGCCTGCGCGTGGCGCGCCTCAAGGGTGGCGATCCGCTGGTGTTTGGGCGCGGCGGCGAGGAAATTGCGGCCCTGGTCCAGGCCGGCGTCCCCGTCATCGTGGTCCCCGGTGTCACGGCGGCCTTTGGCGCCGCCGCCGCCACCGCCATTCCGCTTACGCATCGTGGCCTGGCTCAGTCGGTATGCTTCGTGACGGCAATGGGTGAAGCGGCGGCAGCGCTGGACTGGCGGGCGCTGGCGGCACCCCTGCAGACCGTAGTGTTCTACATGGGTGTGGCGCAGTTGCCGCGCATCGTCGAGCGACTGCTGCTGCACGGTGCCCCGCAGGATCGGCCCGCCGTGGTCATTGAGCGCGCAACCTTGCCCGGCCAGCGACTGGTGGCGGGTACACTGAGCGACATTGCCGGGCGCGCGCTGGCAGCCAGCATTGCGGCGCCGGCACTACTGATGGTTGGTGACGTGGCACAATTTGCCAGCTCGGTCGCGCGCCAGGACCGGGTGCCTTAGGAGTCATGATGCACGCTGCCGCCGATTTCCTCGATGCCGTAGGCAATACCCCGCTCATTCGCCTGCGTGCTGCCAGTGCCGCGACCGGCTGTGAAATATTCGGCAAGGCTGAATTCATGAACCCGGGTGGTTCAGTCAAGGATCGTGCGGCGCGCGCCATCGTGCTCGACGCCGAGCAGCGCGGTGAGCTCAAGGCTGGCGGCACGGTGGTTGAGGGGACGGCCGGCAATACCGGCATCGGCCTTGCGCAGGTCTGCAATGCGCGTGGCTATCGCTGTGTCATCGTCATGCCCGACAACCAGTCGCCGGAAAAATATGCGCTGATCGAGGCCCTGGGGGCCGCGGTACATCGGGTCAAGGCAGTGCCGTACAGCGATCCGAATCACTATCAGAAGGTGGCCGGCCGCATGGCGCAGGAGCTGCCCGATGCGATCTGGGCCAACCAGTTCGACAACACTGCCAACCGGCGCGCGCACGTGGCCAGCACGGGTCCGGAGATCTGGCAGCAGACTGACGGGCGTATCGACGCCTTTGTGGCGGCGAGCGGCACCGGCGGCACGCTGGCCGGTGTGTCTGAATACCTGAAATCACGTAATCCGCGTGTACGCACCGTACTGGCCGACCCGCCGGGCAGCGCGCTCTACGAATTCATCCGCAACGGTGTGCTCAAGGCCACCGGCAGCGGCTCCATTACCGAGGGCATTGGCATTGGCCGCATTACCGCCAACATGCAGGATGCGCCGATCGATTCGGCGGTGCACATCGAGGACACCGAGACGGTGGAGTGCGTCTATCATCTGCTGCGCGCGGAGGGTCTGTTTGTAAGCAGCACCAGTGGCATCAACGTCGCCGCGGCGATGCGCGTGGCGCGTGAGCTGGGGCCCGGACACGTGATTGTCACCGTGCTGTGTGACACCGGGTCCAAGTACCTCTCGCGCCTGTTCAATCCGGAGTGGCTGGCCGAAAAGGGGCTGCTGGCCGCGGCGCAGGCCGGCAACGGCGCACCCTTGCTGCGCGCCTGAGCGCTGACGGTGCCGGGCGGGACAGCGCCAATCTCTGCTGCCCGGGTAACTTTTTCCTGAATTCAAGGTCTATCGAATCATGCAGGCATACCTTCAGGCGCTGGCGCGCAATCGGCTCAGCTGGGTGGCGGCTACGCTGCTGATCGGCGCCGGCCTGTGGTGGCAGTTCTTTGCCGGTGGCACCGGCAGCGTGACTTACGATACGGCCGAGGTCAGTCGCGGCAAAGTCCAGGTAGCAGTGTCATCCTCGGGCGCGGTGTCACCGCTGGTTACCGTGACGGTGGGTTCACAGGTTTCAGGTCAGCTGACCCAGGTGCTGGTGGACTACAACAGTGTGGTGAAGCAGGGTCAGCTGGTAGCAGTCGTGGATCCGGCCACTTTCAGGAGCAAGCTGGAATCAGCAAAAGCCGATATGGCCGTGCAACAGGCGAGCATAGGTAGCAACGAAGTGCAGGTCAGCAACGCCCAGGTCATCATGAATCAGGCGCGGCGCGATTTTGAGCGCACTAAATCGCTCAGTGAGCAGGGGCTCATGTCGACCAACGACCTGGAGAAGGCGCGTAATACCCTGGAGCAATCGCAGAACCAGCTGAAGATCGCCGGCGCTGCCCTCAATAGTGCCCGGGCACAACTGACCAAGGTAACAGCCCAGCTCGACCAGGCGCGCATCGACTTGTCGCGTACCGAGATTCGCTCGCCGGTCGACGGCGTGGTTATCGAGCGCGACGTCGATGTCGGCCAGACGGTGCAGGCGGCCATGACGGCGCCGACGCTGTTCAAGGTGGCGCGCGATCTGTCGCAGGTGCAGATTGAAACCAGAGTGGATGAGGCCGACATCGGCTCGGTACAGCAAGCCAGGCGCGCCACTTTCACGGTCGATGCCTATCCTGATCGCAGCTTCGATGGCCGCATCGCCCAGGTACGCATAAACGGCAGTACCAGCTCCAACGTCGTCACCTATAGCGTGATGGTGCAGGCGGACAATCCCGGGCAGGTGCTGCTGCCGGGTATGACGGCCAACGTCAAGCTGGTCACTGGTGAGCGCGCCAACGTGCTGCGTCTGCCGGCTGCAGCCCTGCGGTTTCGTCCCGGTAGCGATCCTGGCGGCGGCCCGCGCTCCGGTAGCGGCGGCCCCGGCGGCCCTGCTGGTATCAGCAGCACCGGCTCGGCACGACCCCTGCTCGAGCTGACCACGGAAGTCATGAGACAGCTGGGCATGGATTCCAGGCAGCAGACGGAGGCCACCGCCGCGATGAAGAAGGCGGCACAGCGCAGCAAGGCCGACAGCCAGTCGCAGAGCGGTGGCAATCCGCTCGGCGGCAACCTGCCGAATTTTCGCCGCATGTTCGGCAGTGCCGGCGATGAGGCCGCAGCCAACCGGCAACGCATGCTCAATGCCCTGGTCGGTATCATGAGCGACGAGCAGCTGCAGAAGTATCAGGCGCTGAGCGCCGCGCAGACGGAACGCAGCACCACAATTTACGTGCTGGATGGCGCCGGCAAGCCGGTCGCCAAAAGTGTCCGGGTCGGCCTGGCGGATGACAATTACACCGAGCTGGTCAGCGGACTCGCCGCGGGTGACAAAGTCGTAGTGCGCATGCATGCGGTGCAGAAAAGCTGAGCATGAGTGCGCCAGCGCTGATCTCGGCCCGCAATCTCGTCAAGACCTATACGCTCGGGGAACAGCAGGTGCATGCGCTGCGCGAGGTCTCATTCGAGGTGATGCCCGGCGAATTTCTGGCAATCATGGGCCCGTCAGGCTCGGGCAAGTCGACGCTCATGAACCTGATCGGTGCTCTCGATACCCCGAGTTCCGGAACGCTGGCCATTGATGGCGCCGAGATTTCCAGCATGGGCAGTGATCAGCTCGCAGAACTGCGCAATCGCACCATCGGCTTCGTGTTTCAGCAATTCAACCTGCTGCGCCGGACTACCGCGCTCGACAACGTCAAACTGCCGCTGCTCTATTCACGCCGTCGTCCGCCCGATGCCAACGCCGCAGCCAAAGCCAGCCTGGAGCTGGTGGGTCTGGGCAATCGCCTGGATCACCAGCCCTCGCAGCTTTCCGGTGGCCAGCAGCAGCGCGTCGCCATTGCCCGGGCGCTGGTCAACAATCCACGGCTGATTCTCGCCGACGAACCCACTGGTGCGCTCGATACCCAGACTTCAGGGGAAATCATGGCGCTGTTTGCCAAACTCAATGCGGCCGGACTTACCGTCATTCTCGTGACCCATGAACCGGACGTGGCGGCACTGGCCCGGCGACTGCTGCGGATGCGCGACGGTCGTATTGTTGAGGACCGCGTTCAGTGAATCTGCAGGGACTACTCGAGTTTACCCATATTGCGTTTACCGCGCTGTGGCTCAACAAGCTGCGCAGCGCACTCACGGCGCTGGGCATCATCATTGGCGTGGCGGCGGTCATAGTCATGGCTGCGATCGGCAATGGCGCCACGCTGCAGATGCAGAAACAGATCGCCATGCTCGGTACCAATGTCATCAACGTCATGGCCGGCTCAATGCGCATCGGCGGGCGCCAGCTCGGCTCGGGTGGCGCAGTGCCGCTGTCGGAAAAGGATATGCGCATGCTGCGTGAGGGTGTGCCGGGCATTGCCGCCATGTCGGGTCAGCTCAACGGCAGTGTCACCGCGGTTTACGGTGCCGCCAACTGGAGCACGCAGGTCAACGGCGTGCATGCCGACTTCTTCGACGTACGCCCCTGGGCGCTGCAGGCCGGGCGCTATTTCACTGCCGACGAAGTGGCGCGCGGCGCCAAGGTGGCAATCCTGGGCTCCTCGGTGCAGGCCCAGCTGTTCGAGGGCGATGCCAGTCCGGTCGGCGATATGGTGCGCGTGAATAATATTCCCTTTGAGGTCATCGGCACCCTCACTACGCGCGGCCAGTCCGGCGGGAACGATCCGGACGACGTCATTATCGTGCCGCTTTCGACTGCGCGTTCGCGGCTGGTCGGGCGCGGCTTCGCCACCGTGCCGGACACCGTCGGGCAAGTGTCGATCCGGGTCGCTGATGGCTACGATATGACCGGGATACAAGGCAGCATTACTGCGCTGTTGCGCAAGCAGCGGCGCATCAAGCCTGGCGAGGAAGACAATTTTACGGTCCGCAACTTTGCCCAGCTGGTGCAGGCACGCAATGAACAGCAGCAGACCCTGAGCTACCTGCTGGCGACCACCGCAGCGATGTCGCTGGTGGTCGGCGGCATCGGCATCATGAATATCATGCTGGTCTCGGTCACGGAACGCACCCGCGAAATCGGCCTGCGCATGGCGGTCGGCGCGCGCGGCATCGATGTCATGGCGCAGTTTCTCACCGAAGCCATACTGCTGTGTCTGGCCGGTGGCATGATGGGTCTGCTGCTGGGCGTTGCCATAACTATAACCATCAGCAGGCTGGCTGGCTGGACCGTGAGCATTGGAGCCGGTACCGTGATGATGGCAATCCTGGCTTCGGCTGCGGTGGGTATCATTTTCGGCCTGGTACCAGCGCGCCGTGCCGCGCGCCTTAATCCGATCGACGCATTAAGATACGAGTGATGAAACCACCACGGCGCGACCCGCTGCCCTGGCAGACACCCAAGGCTGCCCAGGATGACCCGCTGACACCACAGCATCTGGCGGCAATCACCGGCAACGCCAGCTATCTGCCGGGCGATGCCGACCCGGCCTTCCTGCAGCGTGAAGAGCTGCGTGGTGAGCGACTGCAGCTCGACTACCTGAAACCCGAGCTGCTGCTGCAGGCTGCCGGCATTGAACATTCGATCGTGGTCTTCGGCAGTACCCGTATTCTCGAACCCGCAGCGGCGCAGCGCCGTCTGGACGCCGCGCGCGCCGCCGCCGCTACTGCGCCCGGCGATGCCGATCTGCAGCGCCGTGCGGCGATCGCGGCGCGCCTGGCCGCGCGCAGCCACTACTACGACATCGCGCGCGAGTTAGGTGCGCTGGTGGCGCGCAGCAATATGGACCCGCGGCGCTGCACTACCGTGGTAATGACCGGTGGTGGCCCCGGCATCATGGAGGCCGCCAATCGCGGCGCCTTTGATACCCAGGCGCACAGCGTCGGACTCAACATCGATCTGCCGCACGAACAGTTCCCCAATCCCTATGTCACGCCCGGCCTGTGTTTCCGCTTTCACTACTTCGCGATGCGCAAACTGCATTTCATGCAGAGAGCGCGCGCGCTGGTGGCTTTCCCCGGCGGCTTTGGCACGCTCGACGAGTTGTTTGAAACGCTGACTCTGCTGCAGACGCGAAAAATGGCGGCTGTGCCGGTGGTGCTGGTCGGTGAAAGCTACTGGCGGCGCGTGCTCGATGTCCCCTACATGATCGAAGAGGGTGTCATTGACGCGGAGGACGCCGAACTGTTCTGGTACGCCGAAGACGCGCCGACCATCTGGCACAGCATCGTGGCGTGGTATCGTCGCTCGGGTACGCCCCTGTTCGGCTACCAGGACTAGGCGATGCAACTGTCGTTTCACGGCGCCGACCAGGACGTTACCGGTTCCTGCCATCTGCTCGAATGCGCCGGCCAGCGCCTGCTGGTCGATTGCGGCATGTTTCAGGGCGGCCGTGAGCTCGAGGAAGAGAACTCGGCGCCGCTCGGCTTCGACCCTGCAGCGCTCGACTATGTGCTGCTGACACACGCGCATCTCGATCATTGCGGCCGCCTGCCGCTGCTGGTCAAGCGCGGCTTTCGCGGTGAAATCATCAGCACCGCCGCCACCGCGGAACTGGCGCAGCTTGTCATGCAGGATTCCGCGCACATGGCCGAGGAGGACGCAGCGCGTCGCGCCCGGCATGATCCGGCGCACGCCGCGAAGCTCCGCCCGCTCTACACCAGGGCGGATGCCAGCGCCGCCGCCGCGCGTTTTGGGCGTCGCTGCGGCTACGGCGAGCGCCTGCGGCTGGCGCCGGATCTCAGCGTCAGTTTTCACGAAGCCGGCCATATACTCGGCTCGGCGAGCGTGCTGGTTGAAGTCACCGAGCAGGGCAAAGCTCGCAGCATACTTTTTTCGGGGGACATCGGCGGCAGCGGCCGACCCATACTGCGCGACGCGGCGCCGCCACAGGCCGACATCGTCCTGATGGAAACCACCTACGGCGATCGTCGCCACCGCTCACCAGCGGAATCGATTCTGGAGCTGATCGGGGTAGTGAAGAGCACCATTGCCCGTGGTGGCAACGTCATCATTCCCAGTTTCGCGCTCGAGCGCAGCCAGGAAATTCTCTATTCGCTGCGCGCTGCCGTGGTCAGTGGTGCCTTGCCGGCGCAGCTACCCGTGTATGTCGATTCGCCCATGGCGGTGTCCGCGATCGAGGTCTACCGCGAACACCCCGAGTGCTACGACGCCGAGGCCGCGGCGCTCCTGGTCGGTGGTGGCGATCTGTTCGGCTTTGCCGGCCTTTCGCTGGTGCGCGAAACCACGCAGTCCATGGCGCTCAATAAAATGACGGGTGGCGCCGTCATCATTGCGGGCTCCGGCATGTGTACTGGCGGGCGCGTGCGCCACCATCTGGTCCATAACCTGCCGCGCGCCAACGCCAGCATCGTGTTCGTGGGTTTTGCCGCGCAGGGCACGCCGGCGCGTCGCATCATCGACGGGGCGCGCAGCATCTTCCTGTTCGGCGAGGAGGTGCCGGTGCGCGCCCAGGTGCACACCATCAACGGCTTTTCAGCGCACGCCGATCAGAGCGAGCTGCTCCAGTGGCACGGTAGCGCCGGCGGGCGTGAGCACACCATACTCGTGCACGGTGAGCGCGGCGCCATGCAGACCTTCGCCGGCCTGCTCAAAGACGTTCCGGTCACGATGCCGCAGCCGGGCGCGCTGCTGCAGCTCTAGCCATGCTGGTGCACGGCGGCCGTTGGCTGGCGCTGGCGCTGGCAGCAAGCGCGCTAAGCGTAGCGCCGGCGCGCGCCGAGTGGCTGTCGCGCACGGTCGATGGCACGATGGGTACGCGCATCGTGGTCGAGCTGTGGTCGGAGAATCGCGCGGCCGGCGAGCGCGCCATCGACGCGGTCATGGCGGAGATGAACCGCATCGACGCCGGCATGAGCACCTACAAGCCCAGCAGCGAACTGTCGCGACTCAATGCCAACGCTGCCAGCGGGCCGGTGAAGATCAGTCGCGAACTGTTCAACCTGTTGAGTACCTCACTCGAATATTCGCGTCTCACCGATGGCGCCTTCGACGTCACCTACGCCAGCGTCGGCTTCATGTACGATTTTCGCGCCCACACCCACCCCAGTGAACAGCAGATCGAGACGGCACTGCCGGCCGTCAACTACCATCACGTGCTGCTCGACCGGAAGGCGGGCACGGTGCGCTACTCGCAGCCCGGCGTGCGCATCGATCTGGGTGGCATCGCCAAGGGCTATGCGGTCGATTGCGGCATCGGCATCCTGCAGCGGCGCGGTATCCGGCATGCACTGGTGCAGGCGGGCGGAGACAGCCGCATCATCGGTGATCGTTTCGGCAAACCCTGGATCGTTGGCATCCGCCATCCTGATCGCAAGGAAGAAATCATCGCGCGCCTGCCGCTGGTGGATACTGCCATTTCCACCTCCGGTGACTACGAGCGCTATTTCGATGAAAACGGTACGCGCTACCATCACATCATCGATCCCCACACCGGGCACTCGGCCAGCCAGGTGCGCAGTGCGACTATTCTGGCGTCCAGCGCCACCCGCAGCGATGGCCTGTCGAAGACTGCTTTTGTATTGGGCGCCGAGGCGGCCCTGAAGATCTATGAACGCCTGGGCGATGTCGAGGCAATACTCGTGAAGCCCGACGGCAAGGTGCTGTATACCAGGGGGCTCGAGCCGGGCGGCGCAGCACATTGAGCTGCGGGCCCACGAGGACGCTCAGAAAATACCAGGAGTAGCAACGATGCGTATGGAAGACATGCGCCGCAGCGACAACGTCGAAGACCGCCGCGGCATGGCAGTGGGGCGTACCGGGGCTGGGTTGGGCATCGGCACGATCGTATTGCTGGTCGCCGGTTATTTCCTGGGCGTCAGCCCCACCACGATGCTGGGCCTGCTGGACGCCACCCAGTCCCCGGATTCGGTGCAACCGGGGCCCGCCGTCACCGGCAAACCCGCCGACGTGCAGGGCGACTTCGCGGCAGCGGTGCTCGGCGAAACCGAAGACGTCTGGGGACGGTATTTTGCCGCTAACGGACAGCGTTACACGCCGCCAACCCTGGTGCTGTTCAGCGCTGAAGTGGCCTCGGCCTGCGGCACTACCAGTGCCGCCGCCGGCCCGTTCTACTGTCCGGGCGATCAGCAACTCTATCTCGATCTCGATTTTTTCGAGCAGCTCGCCACGGAATTTGGCGCGCCCGGGCAGTTCGCGCGCGCTTATGTCATCGCCCACGAGGTTGGCCATCACATTCAGACTCTGCTGGGCATCACCGATAAGGTGGATCGGCTACGGGCGCGGCAGGGCGGCGGCGAGGGCGCCAACGGCATCCAGGTGGCGGTAGAACTGCAGGCCGACTGTCTGGCCGGCGTCTGGGCCATGCTCGATCAACGCATCATTGAACCAGGCGAAGTGCAGCAGGCCCTGCAGGCGGCGGCGTCGGTGGGCGATGACACGCTGCAGCGGCGCACGCAGGGGCGCGTGGTGCCCGAGACTTTCACCCACGGCAGTGCCGCGCAGCGTCAGCGCTGGTTTGAGCGCGGCTTTGCCGGCGGCCGGATCGAGAACTGCAACACCTATGCGGCCGGCGCCCAGTTATAGGCGCCCAGGCCGCTGACCCTGGCTGCGGTTATTGTGCGGGCGGCGGCGGCGGCGGGGCGTTCTTGGCCTTCCAGGCGCGCAGTTCCACGTTGAACTTGTCGGCGACCTTCTGCACTTCGTCGACCACGGTGTTTTGTCGCGCGCCATATTCGCTGTTGATCTTCTTGCGATCGGTGTCCGTCATCTTGTCGCCACCTGCAGCCAGCCTGGCATCCATCTCCTTGCCGAGGCAGTCGATGTAGTTCTTCACGGCCTCGTTATAGTCTTTGACGGCGTGCTGGGCCGCAATCATCTCGTCCTTGGTGGCGCTGGCGCCGTCGGGCACCACGACGCTATCGGGCGGCACGGTGCAATCGGCATACACCGGGGCCGCGATCAGGGCGCTGAGCAATGACAGGGGCAGCAAGAATTTCATGAATCAATCCTCTGGGGTGGCGGATGCGCGCGAACCAACCCGTATATGGTAAGAGGCTCTGACCATCCTTGCCAAGTTTCGTTTCCGGATTGAGGGAATCGGCCGGCTATGATAGCGGCATGGCTATACGAGCAATCCTGCGTATGGGCGACCCGCGCCTGCTGGCGATCAGCACTCCGGTGCTGGAGTTCAATACCGCAGCGTTACACGCGCTCATCGCAGATATGGAAGACACCATGCGGGCGGCCAGCGGCGCGGGGCTGGCGGCGCCGCAGATCGGCGTGCCCCTGCGTCTGGTCATCTTTGGCGGCGGCGTCAGCCCCCGCTACCCGGATGCCGGGGTCGTGCCCTACACGGTGCTGATCAACCCGGTGCTCAGGCCGCGCTGGGGCGGCAAGGAAGAAGACTGGGAAGGGTGCCTGTCGGTGCCTGGCATGCGCGGCTGGGTGCCACGTTTCCGGCGCCTGCGCTATCGCGGTGTGGACCAGTTCGGGGCGCCTGTGGATCGCAAAGTGGAAGGTTTTCACGCCCGCGTCGTGCAGCACGAAGTCGATCATCTGGATGGCGTGCTCTACCCGACGCGCATTCGTGACCTGCGCAAATTCGGCTTCGTCGAGGAACTGTTTCCGGGGCAACCGTCGCACGACGATTGAGTCTGGATAATCTCAGCTTTCTCCCGACAGCTCGCTGGCCAGCCCCGTAAAGCCGCGATCGCGGGCTACGTCGGCGGCGGTAGCGCGTTTGCCGTTGCGCAACGAGGTGCTGGCCCCGGCGGCGCGCAGGGCTCGCGCCGAGGCCGTGCTGCCGGCGCGGCTGGCCGCCAGCAAAGCGGTATCGCCATCATGATTCTGCAGATCGACGGCGGCCTTGCGCCGTAGCAACAGTTGCACTACGCCGTCCTGCCCGTGCGCCGCAGCCAGCAGCAGCGGCGTGTCACCGCTGGCGGCACGGGCGTCCAGGTGCGCGCGCGCATCGAGCAGCAGGCTCACGACCTTCTCGTAGCCGGACGCTGCGGCCGTCATCAGGGCGGTGCGCCCATCGTTGTCGGCCGCGTCCACCTCGGCGCCAGCCGCCAGCAGCAGCTGCGCGATATCGGCGGCGCCGGCGCGTGCCGCGCGCCACAGCGCGGTCTCGCCGTGCTGATCGGTGGCATGTGGTGAGGCGTTGCGCGCCAGCAGCAGGCGCACGATCGGCGCGTTGGCCGTCGTAGCGGCGACCATCAGTGGGGTCTCGCCGTGGGCATCGGCGGCATCCACCTGCGCGCCAGCATCAAGCAGTTGCTGCACGATTTCGGAGCGCCCGGCCTGCACGGCCGCCAGCAGCGGCGTGCCCTCATTTCCGGCGCGCGTGTTGGCGTCGACGCCGCCACTGAGCAGCGCCGCCATGGCTGTACTGTGGCCGTTGGTGGCCGCGAGTACCAGTACAGTGCGGCCGCGTCGGTCGGCCTGGCGCGCATTGGCATGCGCAGCCACCAGCAGTTTCAGCATATCGTCGGCACCTGCATGCAGTGCAACGTGCAGCAGGGTATCGCCCTGGGGAGTGCGTACGCTGACATCGGCGCCGCCCGCCAGGAGCTTCTGTACCGAATCGGCATCGTTGCGCGCTGCCGCAATGGCCAGGGTGGGCCAATCCTTGTAGATGTCACCAGGGCGTGCAGGGTCAAATTTGACGGCGCGGCCAGTGCGGCTGGCGTGTGAAGCGAGGGTTTTCGCACCGAGCGCGCGCAGCTGGGCGGCGGCGGCATCGGCATCCAGCGCCAGGGCCGCGTCGAGTGCGGTGTAGTCGCGGTTGTCAGCCGCGTCAATCCGCGCGCCGGCCTTGGCGAGCAGCGCGACGTTGGCCGCGCGATCGGCGCGCGCAGCATAGAAAAGTGCAGTGCGGTGCGCGGCGTCCGTAGCGCTCACTGCGGCGCCATGCGCCAGCAGCAGCTGTGCCAGATCCGGTTGTTCAAGCTGCGCAGCCAACATCAGTGGCGTGACGCCAAAGCTGTCGGCCAGCCCGGTATCACAGCCACGTTCGATCAGAAATCGCGCCGCGTCGAGTGACCCCGCCGCCGTCGCTGCGGCCAGCAGGCCCGAGCCAAATTCGTCCCGCAGATTTTTCAGTTCGTCGCCCAGCACGGCGAGCGTCGCCACGTCGGCATGCCGCGCACTGGTAAACGCCAGCTCACGACGCAGCGTGGCTTCTGCCAGGCCCACCCACTCAGGACTGAGTGGCTTGCGTCCCAGGCGTACATCTTCGATGGCGGCCGGATAACCGAGCGTCGCCGCCTGCTGCAGCATGGCGGCGGCGTCGCCAGCCGGCGCATCGGGGCGCCGCGCAAGCAGTGCCGCCAGCACATAAGCCGCGGTAGCGTTATTCTGCGCGGCGCTCTTGCGCAACCAGCCTTCGGCCTGCGGGGAGTTTATCGGCGTACCGACGCCATTGAGGTTAACGAGCCCCAGCAGCAGCTGCGCCTCGGCGTTGCCCGCCTGCGCAGCCTGTTGCAGGCGCGCCAGCGCCGTCGGGTAGTCACGCGTGCGCAGCGCCACGCGCGCACTCTCCAATGGATCAGTCTTGCTGCTCGCCGCGTAACCGAGGCCGCCCGGGACCTGCACTGCCAGCAGGACCAGGCCAGATAGCAGGAGCGTCGTGCGCCCGCGCCGGGTGATCATGCGGTGCCGTACTTGGTTTCGACGCGAATGCCGACCTTATTGAGAAACTCGTTGGGCAACACGCCACCGGCGCTGACGATTACCGCACCATTGGGAATCTCGTGCTGCTTGCCGCCCTGCTCAAGAACCACCAGGTCCGGATGTATATGGCTGACGCTGGACGAAAGCATCAGCTTCAGATTGCCGCGATCTGCCGCCTGCGCCACGCGCTGGCGATTCTTCGGCTTGGCGCGCCCGAAGGCATCGCCGCGATAGGACAGCGTGACCTGAGTGCCCTGCACCTCGGCAATGCTGGCCGCGGCTTCCAGCGCGCTATCGCCGCCGCCCACCACCAGCACGCTTTGGCCAATGTACTGGTCAGGGTCGATCAGTCGATAGACCACCTTCGGCAATTCCTCGCCGGGTACCGCCAGTTTGCGCGGCGTGCCGCGCCGGCCGATGGCGAGCAACACGGTCGAGGCGCGGTAAGCAGCCTTGGAAGTGCGCACGATAAAACCGTCACCATCCTGTTCGATATTCTCGACGCGCTCGTTGCATTGAATGCGCAGCTGATGCTTCTGCATGATGCCGGTCCACACGCCCAGCAGATGTTCCTTGGAGGTCTGGCGGAAAAACAGCTTGCCCTCCAGGGGCAATTGCACTGGTGCGGTCATCACCAGTTTGCCGCGTGGATATTTATAGACGCAACCGCCGAGCGATTCCTGCTCGACGCAGCGGTAGGTGAGATTCATTGCCTTGGCGGTAAGCGCTGCCGCCATGCCCGCTGGTCCGGCACCGACGATCAATACATCGAGACGCTTGCCGGGCGAACGCCGGTTGGACTTGGCGATGGACTCAATGGCCTGTTGGCCCTGGTTCAGCGCGTTTCTGATCAGACCCATGCCGCCAAGTTCACCGGCGATGTAAAGGCCCGGGACATTGGATTCGAACAGTGCGTTGAGCACCGGCAGATCGAGGCCGCGCGTCGCGGTGCCAAATACCAGCGAAATCGCATCGACCGGGCAGGCCGCCTTGCAGGCGCCGTGACCGATGCAATCAGTGGGACCGACCAGCTGCGCCTTGCCGTCGATGAGGCCCAGCACGTGATGCTCCGGCTCTTCAGGGCAGGCACGCACGCAGGCCCCACACCCCAGGCAACGCACCGGATCGATGACCGGATGGATCGACGCGGGTTCGACCAGGCCGGCTTCCTTGGCCTCGTGATGCACGGCGCGGCTGTGCCGGTCCACGCGGATATGCCGGCGCAGATACCAGAACATGATGAGCAGCAGGGGCGCTGCATAGACTGCCAAGAGACTCGTATCCATAAAATTCGGGGCGCGGTCTCCCTACCGACTGCAAACAGGGCGCACAGTAGTACACATGGTGGGGTAGCTTCCGTGAGCCTGCGCACGTGTCAAGATGTCGCCAAACCGTGAACTGTCCCGCACTCGCGACATGATTACGCCCATCGGAAAGGCTTTACAATCCGTGACAGTAAGAGTATCTGCGCTTAAGGATTACTTAATATCATGAATTTCAGCCAGGGTTTCTGGTTTGCCGCCGGCGTGCTGGCCACCGTAGCGGTGTTGTTTGTCATCTATCCGTGGCTCGCCGGCCGACCGCGTTCGCAGCTGTTCGGCGCCTTGCCGCGCTGGGTTCCCGTCGCAGGCGTCGTTGCGGTGGTTGCCGCCCTGGCTCTATACCTGCGCCTGGGCAGTGCGCAGCTCAATGACAAGGATTCGAGCCCGGTAGCAGCCACTACAGTGAACAGCAGCGCGCCTGCTGGCGCCTCAACTTCAGGCAAGACTGCAAGTTCGATGGATAGTGCGGTGACCGGGCTTGAAAAACGCCTGGCCGCCGGTAACGGCAATGACGGCGATTGGGAACTGCTTGCCAAGTCCTACGAATTTCTCGGCCGCGCTGACGCCGCCGCCCTGGCGCGTCAGAAGCACCTGCCTCCAGGGGCGGGCACAGGTCAGGCGACTGCCGGCGCCGCGCCGACGGCTGCGCTGCCAGCAGCGCCGCTGTCGGCCGCTGCCACGCAGCTGATCGCCGAGGCCAGCGCGGCGCGCGCCAGGCGCGACTTTGGCGCGGCGCGTGCCGCCTACGTCAAGCTGGTGGCGCGCAATGAAATGACGGCCGACACCTGGGCGGATTACGCCGATGTGGTGGCGAGCAGCAGCGGCAACTCGCTGGTTGGTGCGCCCGCCACCTATATACAGAATGCCCTGCGCCTCGATCCCCAGCATGCCAAGGCGCTATGGCTGCAGGCGAGCCTGCAGCATGAGACCAGGCAGTACGCCGCAGCCGTTGTCAGCTGGCAGCGCCTCGCCGCGGTGATCGGTAGCGGCACTGCCGACGCCAGCCTGATCGCCGCCAATCTGGCCGAAGACCAGCGGCTCGCCGGTGGCGGTGCGCCAGCGGTGGCGCCAGGCGCAGCGAGCCCGGCCCCGGGCGCTGCGAAAGCTGGCGCTGCTGCCGGTGTTGCGGTGCGCGGTGAAGTGGTGCTGGCTGAGGCACTGCGCGGCAAGGTACCGGCCGGGCTTACGCTCTTCATACTCGCGAAGTCAGTCAATTCACCGGGCGCACCGGTGGCGATATTGCGCCTCACCACGGGCAGCTGGCCGGTGTCGTTTCAGCTCGACGATACGCAGGCCATGATGCCCGGTCGCAATCTCTCCACTGCCGGGCCCGTCACTATCGAGGCGCGCACTTCAAAGAGCGGCCAGGCGATGCCGGCACCCGGTGATTTCCAGGGTGCGACGCCGCCGCTGGATCCTAAAGCGGGCAAACCAGTACGCGTGGTCATTCAGCGGGTGGTTGGCTAGTCGTGGAGTTTCTCGCGCGTCATTTGAGCCCGGTGCGTGCCTTTACGCTGAGCGTGTGCGTGGCGATCCTGTGGGGCTACAACGCGCACCTTGAACGCTATATCACGCCGGCGCGCGGACTTGGCTACGCCCTGGGAATCATCGGCGGTTCGCTGATGCTGCTGTTGCTGCTGTATCCCGCGCGCAAGCGCCTGCCCTGGCTTAATGTCATCGGCAACGTCACTGGCTGGTTTCGCATTCACATGATCTTTGGAGTGGTGGGGCCACTGATCGTGCTGTTTCATTCCAATTTTTCACTCGGCGCCACCAACAGCAACGTGGCGCTTACCTGCATGCTGCTGGTTGCCGGCAGTGGTCTCATCGGCCGCTATTTCTACGGGCGGGTGTACGGCGACTGGACCGATCACAAGAGCACGCTGTCGGAGCTGCAGGCCACGGCCGATCAGCTGCGCAAGCAATCGACCACTGTCAGCGTGTTGCCCGACCTGCTCGGCGTCATTGAAGCCGAGGAAAAGCGCCTGTTCCAGCCCTCGAGAACGCCCATTGGCGCCATGCTGCGGCCGATCACGATCGGCATGCGCTCGGCGCTGGCGCGCTGGCGCCTGGAGCGGGCCATTCATCGCATGGTGGTACAGGCTGCCAGACAATCGCCGACGCTGGCTGCGCATGGCGCGCGGCTGGCGGCCACGGCCCTTGGCTATGCCACGCGACGGCTCAACGCCAACCGCCTGGTGGCCGAGCATCGCATCTATGTGAAGCTGCTCTCGCTCTGGCACTTCGCGCATGTGCCATCATTCATCATGTTGCTGGTCGCCGGAACCGTGCACGTGATTGCCGTCCACGTCTATTAGCCCGCATTTTTCAAGCAGGAAACTGAAACTGTGCGTTTGGCAGGAGGCCGTTGGATCGTGAGAGTCATGCTGACAGCATCGCTCATCAGTGCACCGCTCGCCCATGGCGCTTCGGTCGAGAGCCTGCTCATGCCTGGTAAAGTGGCCAAGGCGCACGCCAAGTTCGAAGACACCTGCAACAACTGCCATGATCGCACCGATCGCGCCCGGCAGACCACGCTGTGCCTCGACTGCCATAAGGATATCGCTACCGACGTGCGCGATCACAAGGGCCTGCATGGCCGCATGCCCAATGCCGGGGTCGGCAAGTGCACCGGCTGTCACACCGAGCACCAGGGCCGCGAGGCTGATATCGTGCGCCTGAATGCGACCGCCTTCGATCATGAACGCACTGATTTTCCGCTCGCTGGCGCGCATCGCGCGCTGGCCTGCACCAGCTGCCACAAGGCCGGAGAAGCGTATCGCAAGGCCACGCCCACCTGCATCAGCTGCCACAAGGCGGACGACTATCACGAAGGCCAGCTGGGCACGCCCTGCGCTGACTGCCACAACCTCGATAGCTGGGCTGGTGGGCGCTTCGATCACGACAAGACCAAATTCGCCCTGACTGGTGCGCATCAGACGGTGAACTGCGGCGCCTGCCATCTGGGTGGCCATTACAAAGAGGCGCCCAAGAGCTGCGTAGGTTGCCATGCTACCGATGACGCACACAAACATGAGCGTGGCGATGATTGCGGCAAGTGCCACACCACGACCGACTGGAAGACCGCGAAATTCGATCACGAAAAGGAGACCCACTTTGCGCTGCTGGGTCGCCACGCCAAGGTCGATTGCCTCGGCTGTCATCGCAGCGGCAATTTCAAGGACAAGATTCCCAAGGATTGCTACGGCTGCCACAAGGCCGATGATTCGCACGCCGGACGCCTGGGCGTGAAGTGCGAAGATTGCCATGACAACGAAGTCTGGCACCCGGTGAAATACGATCACCTGGCGAAAACCAAATTTGCGCTGGTCGGCGTACACGCCAAGCTCGATTGCCACACCTGCCATACCGCCAACGCCGACAAGCAGAAGCTCGGCACCGACTGCGTGGCCTGCCATCGGGCCGCCAGCCCGCACGGAGCTAAGTTCAAGCTGGCCTGTGACAGTTGTCACGGCCAACAGGTCTGGCGCAGCGATATCAGCTTTGATCACGACCTGACCAGCTACCCGCTGCTGGGATTACATAACGTCGTCAGCTGTGCGCAATGCCACCGCACGCAGGCCTTCAGTGCTTCGGGCAATCACTGCATCGACTGCCACAAGAAAGACGACGTCCACAAAGGCGGACTGGGTGCAAATTGCGACACTTGTCACAGTCCCAACGGTTGGGCACTGTGGACTTTCGATCATCTGAAGGAAACTGGGTTCGCGCTGTCGGGGGCGCATGGCAAGAACAAATGTGTCGATTGCCATCGCAAGCCCGCCGGCGAAGTGAAGCTTTCGAAGGACTGCATATCCTGTCATCAGAAGGACGATATCCATGCGGGCCAATTCGGACGACAGTGCCAGCGCTGTCATACCACTGTGACGTTCCGGGGCGGTCGCGCCAGGTAGATGTGCCATGAATAGACCAGAATGTGTGCGTTCAATTTCAGGGCTGTTGCGCCTTGCGGGGCGCTTTAGCGCGCTGGCGGTGCTGGCGCTGTTACTGCTCAGTACCGCGACGCCCCAACCCACCGCAGCGCAGGCTGCGGCGCCGGCATCTGCCCCGGAAGTTGCGGCATCAAGCGTGGCATCGACGACGCCCACTGTCGATCGCACTCCCTTTGATCACCTGACCACGGGTTTCGAACTGATCGGCCAGCATCGCGATCTGGCCTGCGAGCTGTGCCATGTCAACGCGATCTTCAAGGGCACGCCACGTCTGTGCTCGTCCTGCCACGGTGTCGGCACCCAGGTCAAAGCCACGGTCAAGCCGCAGTCGCACATATTGACGACCAATCGCTGCGAGGGTTGTCATACGCCGGTAGCGTGGAATCCGGCGGTCAATTTCGATCACGCCCAGGTGCAGGGCAGCTGTTCTTCCTGCCACAACAATGTACAGGCGCAGGGCAAGGGCCCCACGCACATGGACACCAACCTGGAATGTAACGCCTGCCATTCAACGATCGGCTGGGCGGGTGCAGTGTTCGACCATCCGCAGGTGACCACAGGATGTGTAACCTGTCACGGTCCCAACATGGCCGCCAAGGGCATGCCTGGTAACCACGTGCCGATCGGTGTGGCGGGTTGCGAGGGCTGCCATACGCCCACCAATTACCTGAGCTTCACCTTCGCTAACGCCAGTGGTACTGCACCGCCGGGCATGGTGCACACGGCGGCCGGACTTGATACGGCGAATTGCATCGCCTGCCATGAAGCGGGTGTGATCACGGCGGGCTCGCCGGCGACAAAAGTGCGTCCTGCGGTGAAAGCCAGTGGCAGTGTGCACGTGGCGACCGGGCAGTGCTCAGCGTGTCATCTGGACAAGATCAGCTTCAAGGGTGCGATCGATTATCCGCCCAATCATATTCCGTTGCCCAACGGCGCCTCGGCGGTCTGCACGACCTGCCACACTGATCCGGCCAACTTCCTGACCTACACCATGAATCACACGGTAGTCACCAGCGAAAGCTGCGCGAGCTGCCATGGCGCGGGCCTGAGCTTTGCGGGGATGGCGCCGCCGACCCTGGTGCTTCCGCCCAGCAATCACGTTTCATACCTGCCGGCAGGTTGTGAAAGCTGCCATCTGGCCAGCAGTACGGCAACCGGCGGCTTCAAATTCACGAACGCGAGCGGCACTGCACCGGCGGCCATGGTGCACACGGCGGTGTCGAGTTTCGCGTGTGCCACCTGCCATGCTGCCGGCAAGACCGACGTCGGTGTGCCGGCGACAGTGGTAATGCCTGGCACGCACGTGCCCATCGGCAGCGCGACCTGCGAGAGCTGCCATCTGGCCAGCAGCACGGCAACGGGCGGTTTCAAGTTGCCGAGCAATGTCAGCGGCACGGCGCCGCCCTCGATGGTACACGCGGCGGTCTCGAGCGCCGCCTGCTCAACTTGCCACGGCGCGGGCAAGACGGATATCGGCGTGCCGGCGACGAAAGTGCCACCGGCCAATCACATTCCATTCGGTACCGCCGCCTGCGAGAGCTGTCACCTGGCCAGCAGTACCGCGACGGGTGGATTTCAGTTTACCAACGCCAGCGGCACGGCGCCCTCGGCGATGGTGCACTCGGTAGTGACCAGCATGACCTGCGCCACCTGCCATGCGACCGGCAAAGTCTGGGCTGGCGCACCTGCGACTGTGCTGCCGCCGGCCAACCATATTCCCTTTGGCGCAGCGGCCTGCGAGGGGTGTCATCTGAAGACCAGCGTGGCGACGGGCGGCTTCAGGTTCACGAACGCCAGCGGCACGGCGCCCGCGGCCATGGTGCACAGCCTGGTGAGCTCAATTGTGTGTTCGACTTGTCACGAGGCAGGCAAGAGCTGGGTCGGCACACCGGTCACGGTGCTGCGGCCTGCCACGACTTCAACGGGTGCTGCGCACGTGACAACGGGTGAATGCTCCGACTGCCATCTTTCGACAGTGAGCTTTGCGGGAGCGGGCGTTTATCCGGGTAACCACATTCCGTTGCCGAACGGCAGTTCCAGTACCTGTGCCGCCTGCCACAGCAATTCAAGCAATTTCCTGATGTACACGATGGATCACACCGTAGTCACCAGCGAAAGTTGTGCGACCTGCCATGCTGCAGGCAAGAGTTTTGCGGGCATTGCGCCGCCCGCTTTGAAAGTGACGCCGGCGAACCACGTGCCCTTTGGCGCCGCCGCTTGCGAGAGCTGCCACCTGGCCAGCAGTACGGCAACAGGCGGCTTCAAGTTGCCGAGCAATGTCAGCGGCACGGTGCCGCCCTCGATGGTTCACTCGGCGGTCTCAAGCGCCGCCTGCTCGACTTGCCACGGCGCGGGCAAGACGGATATCGGCGTGCCGGCGACGAAAGTGCCACCGGCCAATCACATTCCATTCGGTACCGCCGCCTGCGAGAGCTGTCACCTGGCCAGCAGTACCGCGACGGGTGGATTTCAGTTTACCAACGCCAGCGGCACGGCGCCCTCGGCGATGGTGCACTCGGTAGTGACCAGCATGACCTGCGCCACCTGCCATGCGACCGGCAAAGTCTGGGCTGGCGCACCTGCGACTGTGCTGCCGCCGGCCAACCATATTCCCTTTGGCGCAGCGGCCTGCGAGGGGTGTCATCTGAAGACCAGCGTGGCGACGGGCGGCTTCAGGTTCACGAACGCCAGCGGCACGGCGCCCGCGGCCATGGTGCACAGCCTGGTGAGCTCAATTGTGTGTTCGACTTGTCACGAGGCAGGCAAGAGCTGGGTCGGCACACCGGTCACCGTGGTGCGCCCCGCCAAGAAGGCGGACAACACCGTCCACGTTGCCGCGGGTGAATGCTCGACGTGTCATTTCAACACCACGAGCTTCAAGGGCGCCTCCGATCTCCCGGCCAATCACATTCCCTTGCCGGCGGCCGATGCCAACAACTGCGCGCTATGTCATACCACGGCGGGTAATTACTCCGTGGCGGTCATGAATCACGTGAACATCACCACCAACTGCGCGCAATGCCACGCGGCAGGACTGAGCTTCGCGAACATGGCGCCGCCGGCCCTGAAGCTGCCTCCGGCGAACCACGTACCTTTTGGCACTGTGGCTTGCGAGAAGTGTCACCTGGCCAGCAGCACGGCAACCGGCGGCTTCAAGTTCAGCAACGTGAGCGGCACGGCTCCGGCCTCGATGGTGCATTCGGCCGTACCGGGTGTGGCTTGCGCTACCTGTCACGCGACGGGCAAGTCCTGGGCCGGCACGCCCGTCACGGTTCTGCCGCCCGCCAATCACATTCCATTTGGTACCGCCGCTTGTGAGAGCTGTCACCTGAGTACCAGCGTCGCGACCGGCGGCTTTAAATTCACCAACCAGAGTGGCACGGCGCCCGCGGCCATGGTGCACTCGGTGGTGGCCAGCATGACCTGCGCCACCTGCCATGCGATCGGCAAAACCTGGGCTGGCACACCCGCGACATTGCTGCCGCCGTCCAACCATATTCCCTTTGGCGCGGCGGCCTGCGAGGGCTGTCACCTTAAGAGCAGCGTGGCGACGGGAGGCTTCAAGTTTACGAACGCCAGCGGCACGGCGCCGGCGGCCATGGTGCACAGCCTGGTGAGCGCCACCGTGTGTTCGACCTGCCACGAGGCGGGCAAGAGCTGGGTCGGTACACCGGTCACCAAAGTGCGGCCTGCCAAGAAGGCCGACGGCTCGGCCCATGTCGCCGCAGGTGAATGCTCAACGTGTCACTTCAACACTACGAGCTTCAAAGGCGCGAGCGATCTCCCGGCCAATCACATTCCGCTGCCGGCGGCC
Organism: uncultured Gammaproteobacteria bacterium; assembly: GCA_963823235.1. Taxonomy (GTDB): domain Bacteria; phylum Pseudomonadota; class Gammaproteobacteria; order Steroidobacterales; family Steroidobacteraceae; genus FEN-1191. The sequence goes on from CAWGKS010000009.1 coordinate 314,607, forward strand.
GATGCCAACAATTGCGCGCTCTGTCATACCACGGCTGGCAACTACAGCCTGTACGTCATGAATCACGTCAACATCACCGGCAATTGCGCCCAGTGCCATGCCTATGGCCTGAGTTTTGCCAATATGGCGGCGCCAACGCTGGTGCAGCCACCCTCGGGCCCCACCGGGCACATTCCCTCGAACCCGCCCAATGGCACGGCCGCTATCGCCTGCGAGCTCTGTCACCTGAAGACGGTGTTTACGACCTTTGCCGGAACCAAGATGATTCACTCTGCGGTGCGCACCATGACGTGCATGAGCTGTCATGAAATAGGCATGAAATGGAAGACCAATACCGGGGTTCGGCTCTGGGTACGTGACAGCGCCAATCATTACAAGGGTCAGGACTGCGGCGGCTCTGGCTGTCACAGCACGCGCGACAAATTCGCGCCGCGGCGCGCTGCGGCGGCAGCTACCCGCAAAGCGGGACTCGCGGGCGCGGCTGGAGCGACGTCGTCCGCAGGCGCAACCGCAGCGATCGGCGGCGCTGCTGCCTTCAATCATCAACGCGTTGCGGGTACGGCCTGCGTGAGCTGTCACGGCCCATCCACCGCCATCGGTAAGTCGGGCACGCACATTGCTACCAGCGATGCCTGCGCCAGTTGCCATACCACGCTGTCGTGGTCGCCGGTTGCGCGGGTCGATCACCTGCAGGTCAAGGGCAGCTGCGTCAGTTGCCACAACAAGGTCATCGCGAGCGGCAAGGGTAGCACGCATGTCGCCAGTGCTGACAGCTGCGAGACCTGCCACACGACCAACGCCTGGACGCCGGCGCGCTTCGATCACAATGCGGTGGCGGCACATACCTGCAATACCTGTCACAACGGTCTGCGCGCCACGGGCTTGCCCGTCAATCACCTGCCGACCAGTGCGCAGTGCGATACCTGCCATGGCACGCTGGGCTGGAAGCCCGCGAAGCTTGATCACAGTACCCTGACGGCCCGTTGCGTCAGCTGCCACAACAACAAGGCGGCGCTCGGCGTCAATGCGACACATATGAGCACACAGCGTGACTGCGCTACCTGCCATACCTATCCGGACTGGAATGTGCTGCATTTCGTGCACACTTCGGTCTCATACCCGGGCAATCACAAGGCGGCTCTGACTTGCGTGTCGTGCCACGCCAGCAATACGGATCAGATTCCGTGGCCATCTGCTGCCGACGCCGGCAGTTGTGCGGGTTGCCACGCCAGGAACTTCAAGCCGGAACTGCATCCGAAGACCTCCGGCGGGATCAAGTACAGCGCTGGTGAACTGCGCAACTGCGCAGGCGCCTGCCATGTCTACAGCGACGCGACCCAGGGTACGGTTGTAAAGTCTCTGCCTGGACCGTACCACCGGGTGTCGGATGCGACGTTTAAACATTAGACGCAAAGCTGCTTACAGTCTGCTGCTGCTCGCGGGTTTAGGATGCGGGCCAGCAGCCGTTGCGCAGATACAGGGCTCGGGTCCCGGCCGCTTTATCGATCTGGTCGAGGTCACGGACCACGACGACCAGGCCGATATCGTGGTGATGTTCACCTGTGCACTCCGCTATCTGACGCATCAGCCGGCGACCGAGGGCAAGGAGCTGCGCATCCAGCTCAAGCCGCAGGGCGAATGCGGACTGGCCCCTGGTGCGCCGGTGATTGGCGAATTGCCGCCGCTGTCGGGCGGCGCCAATATCATCAGCGCAGCCCGCCTGGATTCCGACGTGCCCGGACAGGTCACGCTCGCGCTTACCTTCATTAAAGCTGAACGCTATGTTCTGGTTCAGGGCATCGATCCGCGCAGCATGCGGGTGCGCCTGATCGATCGCGCCCGTGGACGCGGCAAGGTGATGGTCAACGAGCCTGGCGAAGGCGTAAGCAGCTACGCCATCAATCTCGAATCACAACCCAAGGATTTTGATCCGGCAGCGGTGGCGTTGGCGCACGATCGACTCAAGGTGCCGGTATTCATCAGTGAGGCGGTGGTCGACGGAGTCACCTGGTATCGGCTGCGCGCGGGCCCGGTGGACAAGCGCAGCGACGCCGATCGTCTGCTCAATCTGGCGGTGAGTGATTATCCGCGCGCCTGGATAGCAATGGGCGACGATACTGCCACCTCGCAGGGCGGCGGCGCTGAGGCGCTGCCAGCAGTCGAGCGCATTGGTGCGGATGCGGCACTGGAGCCCGCGGCCCTGGACCAGCTGGTTGGCGAAGCACGCGCCGCGATGACGGCACGTGACTATCCCAAGGCCATCGGCCTGCTCACCAAGTTGCAGCGGCAGCCGGAATTTCCGCAGCGGGCCGCGATGCAGGAGCTGTTGGGGCTGGCGCGCGAGCGTGCCAGCCAACTGGCGCACGCCAAAGCCGAATATGAGGAATATCTGCGTCGTTACCCGACCGGTGAAGCCGCCGATCGCGTTGCCCGTCGCCTGGCGGTGTTGCGCGCAGCTTCAACCCAGGCGCGCACGGGTTCGGGCGGTGGGCAGGCAACCACGGGATGGAACATTAGCGGCGGCTTCGGCCAGTCGTTTCGCACCGATTCCACCAACGTGACCAACACGACTTCCGCTGTTACGCCGGTTCCGGTTCCAACGGGCGATAACAGCCAGAGCCAGAACGCGCTGTACAACGATCTGGATATGCTGGTGCACAGACGGGGCGAGCGCTTTGACGTCATGGGTCGTGTCAGCGTGGGTTACGCCAAGAATTTCAACGGCGTAACGGCGACCAGCAACAGCGATTCGCGCACACGCCTCAGTGTGGCCTCGCTGGACCTGGCTGATCGCCAGCTCGGGTTGCTGGCGCGCGTGGGTCGTCAGTCCCACATTGGCGGCGGCGTACTGGGCACTTTCGATGGCTTGTATACCGCCTGGCAGATTGTTCCCGCGATTGGCGTCAATTTAAGCATGGGCTATCCGATCGAACAGACCAGCGCCGGGATCCAGAAGCAGAACCCATTCTGGGAGCTTGCCATTCCCTATACGCCACCGGGTGCTCATTGGGACGCCAGCGTGTTTTTTACGCAGCAACTCTATGAAGGGTTTCGTGATCGCCAGGCAGTGGGGCTGAATGGGCGCCTGTTGTTGCCGCACGCCTCGCTCACCGGACTGGTCGACTACGATGTGTTTTTCAACTCGCTCAATGCACTGGCGCTGCTGGGCACGATGGACCTGCCGGCGCGCTGGTCCCTGAGTTTTGACGCAGAAAAGCGTAATGCGCCCACTATCAGCCTGCACAACGCCCTGATCGGCCAGCCCGTCACCACCATCGCCGAGTTGCAAACGGTGGCCACCAATGACGATATTCTGCAGTGGGCCCGCGATCGCACCGCCGAGACCACCTTTTACAGCCTGACCGCCACGCGTCCGCTCGGGCAGCGCTTCCAGTTTTCGACCACAGTGGGCGCCGCCGATGTCAAGGCTACCCCGGCTTCGGGCGGCGTGCCCGCGCAGCCCGCTTCGGGCCTGAGCCTGGGATTTCAGTCCCAGATCTACGGGTCGAATATCTGGCGCGAGGGCGATTTCAATGTGTTGAGCCTGGCTTACTCCAAGACCGAGATCGGCAAGGTCGCCTCGATTGGCGTCACCAGTCGCCTGGCGATAGGCGGCGCGTGGCGACTCGGGCCACGCCTGACGGTTGATCGCCGGGAACTCACCAGCGATGGCAGTACCGAGATGTCGTATCTGCCCTCGGCCCTGCTCGATTATCAGCGCGGCCGCAAGCTGCTGCAGTTCGAGGCGGGCGGGCAGCTGGGCAAGCGCGACACGGATGTGCAAACGCAGAAAACTACGCGTTACTATGTGAGCCTGTCTTACCGCATCGGGTTCTAACGTGTTCCGATTCCATTTCCTGCTGGCGCTCATCGGCGCGTTGCTCCTGCCTATGGGCATGGCAGTGGCGCGTGATCCGGCGCCGCCCGCCGAATACCTGGACGAACAGACCGGTGCCACCGTCACGGTGGTCGACAAGCCGCTGGTGTTTGCGCGCGAGCGCAGCGAGCGTGCTGCCAACCTGCGCGACTACGTGAATCTCACCGCCGCGGCAGTCAATCGTGGCGGCAAAGTCGAGTATGTGCTGATCGCCTACGTGTGGTCGACGCTGGATGCGCGCTTTGAGCCGGCGCTCAGCGCCAGCTCGCTCCTGCTGGTGGCTGACGATCGTCGGATCGCGCTCAATGCCAATGGCAAGCAGCCTTCGGATCTGGGCATTGCGCAGGCGGTGCACGCGCCGCCGGGCCACGAGCAGCAGCCGCTGGTATTTCCGATCGATCTGCCGACGCTGCGCTTCATTGCGGCGGCACGCAGTCTCGCGGTACAGGCCGCGGACCAGGATGACTCATTCGACTATGAGCTGTGGGACGATCAACGCCGCTCGCTCGGGCGCTTCGTAGAGTTTCTGAACGGCCAACGCTAGTAGGCGAAGAACGGCCCGGTGTTTTGCCCGGCACTGCGGTTTTCGAAACCCACGAATACCGTCTTGCCATAGAAGAATGGTAGCCCCCAGTCAAATGACTGGGTCAGCGGGTTGCTGCCGGCAATATTGGGTAGTGCGTTATAGGTGGAATTATTGCCGCTCAGGGTCTCGAGGTTATCTACCTTGAACGACACCGTGCTGATCGGGCCGCCGGGCTGCTGGTTGGTGGCCTGCAGCGACTGCTGCTGCGCCGGGCAGTAGAAACCCGCCGGCGTCGTGCAGGCGGTCAGCGTGCTGTCGTCGAAGAACAGGGCGTTGGATCCCGAGTCTATGAAGCTGTCTGGCAGCATCTGGCCACCGTAGGTGGTCGTGAAATACCCAAGTGAATCGACGGCGAGCACCGCGGCACTGCCCAGCATATTGTTTGCCTGGGTATTGATGCCGAGTATCAGTGAGCCCGCGGCCGTGAGCTGTCCGGCAGAGCCAATGGCCGACATCACGATGGTCACGCCATTGTTGTCCGTCAGAAAATTGTAGACCGGGTTCTGCACTTGAGAATCCAGGCCGGCGGCGCTGTTGGCGCAAGTGCCCGCGGAGGGGCAACCGTAGTACGCGGCCGGCGGAATATTTGCGGGGTTGGTGCAAGCGGCATCGCAGTCGTACTGAAATACGTTCAGCCCCAGGACACCGTTGGCGCCAAAGCTGTCTACGGTGTTTTCCGAAGGCAGAGTGCTGTTGGCGGAACAGTCGGCTGGCACCGTCGTGTTGGCCGGATCGCCGATCAGTTGTATCGACTGATCGCTGGCCGTGCCATTGGCAATCTGCACATCGGCGCGGCGCACACTGCCCCAGCTGTAGCCGTCGGCAAACTGCAGGCATTCCCAGAGCGGCGCGCCAGCAGTGTCCGCGGCCTGCGGCATATTGAAGGAAGCAGGCAAAACGGAAGCGATGATACGCAGGCCCGTCGAACCGGTGTCGAGCAGCACGTGATCAACCAGCTGGCAGGTTGTCGTTCCCGGCAGGCAGACCGTGACACTTACGAACGGCAGATTGATATTGCCAATGGCGATGGCGGGCGGCCCGCCATCGACGATGATCGGGGCCACGTTGGCGCCTGTCGGCGGCGCCACATAGCCGCCCGAGAGACCATGGCCGCAGGCCGTCAGGCCTGCCAGCAGCAGAAGCGCAAACGTGAATCTCATCTGAGGTCCGTTACGCTCAGACCCGGAGGCAGGAGCTGGGGTACGTAGGCGAGCCCCGTGAACGCGCGCTGGTGGCCACCGGCGCGTACCACCAGGTTGCCTTGATCGATCGCCAGTCGCGAGCGGCTCGAACCCGCGCTGCGCGGCGCCGAGGCATAGGTGTCAAAATAACTGCCCAGCAGTGCGGGCAGGTCGGGCTTGAAGGGACCGCGCCAGCTGACCGCGAACACCGTGCCGCCGGCGTCGAGGTATTCGTGCACGATCGTGCCCGTGGGCAGTGTCAGCTCGTGCATCGTGTAGCTGGCAGCAGTCGTGATTCGCGAGCTGGCCTTGAGTCGCGCCATGTCACTGCGGACGGATGCTTCCGTCTCGCCCAGCGCGGCGCCGGCGATGCCGGGCAGCAGCGCCAGCACGCAGGTCACGGCGAAAGCAGGGGCTGATTTCTTGAACACCAATGACTCCGACTGGACTACGCCATCAATGGTTCACATTGTCGCTGAACCCGGTATCGCAGGCAGTCTGTCGCTGCCGCCCGACAGCGGCGGCAGCCTGACTCCAGCCCTGCCGCAGGTTACCGGCCCGGTCAGCCTACCGCTTCAGCTGCACCGCTGCGCGCCGAGCGGCGGCGCTCGTGTTCCTGCAAAAAGCGCTTGCGGATGCGGATGCACTCGGGCGTCACTTCGACCAGTTCGTCGTCAGCGATGAACTCCACCGCATATTCAAGCGTGAGCTGAATCGGCGGCGTCAGCAGAATCGCCTCGTCCTTGCCGGAGGCGCGTACGTTGGTCAGCTTCTTGGTCTTGATCGGGTTGACGACCAGGTCGTTGTCGCGCGTGTGGATGCCGATGATCATGCCCTCGTAGAGTTTCTCGCCGGGCGACACAAACATGCGACCGCGCTCCTGCAGGGCAAACAGTGCATAGGCCACGGCCACGCCATTTTCATTGCTGATCAGCACGCCGTTGTGACGATCGGGAATCTCGCCCTTGACCACATCGAAGCCATCGAAAATATGGCTGATCAAGCCGGTGCCACGCGTGGTGGTCATGAATTCACCCTGGAAACCGATCAGGCCGCGGGCCGGGACGCGATATTCAAGGCGCACGCGCCCGTTGCCGTCGGCCGCCATGTCGGTGAGTTCGGCGCGGCGCGAGCCGAGCGCTTCCATGACGGCGCCCTGGTGATCAGAATCGATATCGACGGTGAGCGCTTCAAAGGGCTCGAGCACCTTGCCATCGACTACCTTCTTCAGAACCTGCGGCTTGCCGACTGCCACCTCAAAGCCTTCGCGGCGCATGTTCTCGATGAGAATGGTCAGGTGCAGTTCGCCGCGCCCGAGGACGCGGAAAATATCCGGCTCGCTGGTATCCTCGACGCGCAGCGCGACGTTGCTCTGCAGTTCACGCATCAGGCGCTCACGGATCTGCCGGCTGGTGACAAACTTGCCCTCGCGCCCGGCCAGCGGCGAAGTGTTGACCTGGAAATTCATCGCCAGGGTGGGCTCATCCACCTGTATGGGCGGCAGCCCCTCGGGTCGGTCGGGCGAGCAGATGGTGAGGCCGATATTGACGTCCTCGATGCCGGTCAGGGCAACGATATCGCCCGCCATCGCTTCAGCGACGCTCTGGCGCTGCAGTCCCTTGAATGTCAGTACCTGGGCGATCTTCGCCGTGCCGCGATCTTCATCGCCCTGGCGCAGCACGACGTTGCTGCCGGCGCGCAGTGTGCCGCGACGGATGCGGCCGATACCAATGCGCCCGACGTAGGAGTTGTAATCGAGGGTGGAGATCTGCAGCTGCAGCGGGCCGTCGACATCGGTTTGCGGGGCCTTCACGTATTGCAGGATCGCCTCGAACAGCGCGGTCATGTCCGCGTCGCGACGCGTCGGATCAGTGCTGGCCCAGCCCTGCAGCGCCGAGGCGTAGATGACCGGGAAGTCGAGCTGCTCGTCGGTGGCGCCGAGCTGGTCGAAGAGATCGAAAGTGCGGTCCAGTACCCAGCCGGGGCGTGAACCCGGGACGATCAATCTTGTTGACCACCACGATCGCCTTGTGTCCCAGCGCCAGTGCCTTGCGGGTCACGAAGCGGGTCTGCGGCATCGGGCCTTCGACGGCATCGATCACCAGCAGCACGGCGTCGACCATGGAGAGCACGCGCTCCACTTCGCCGCCAAAATCGGCGTGGCCGGGCGTGTCGACGATGTTGATGCGCGTGCCGCCGTATTCGATCGCACAGTTCTTGGCGAGGATGGTGATGCCGCGCTCGCGTTCGATGTCGTTCGAATCCATGACGCGCTCGCCGATCTTTCTCATGCGATGCAAAAGTGCCCGACTGCTTGAGCAGGCAGTCGACGAGGGTGGTCTTGCCATGATCGACGTGGGCGATGATGGCGATATTGCGGATCGGACGCTGCATGGGAACCTGGGCACCGGAAAAAAGGGCGTGGAGGGTACCAGAAGCCCAAAGGGAACGCCTATGTGGGCTCTTGGCGGGTATTTACGCAATAGACTAGCAAATATATAAAGATTTGGTTATATATTTATCATGGCCGGACCAAACAGCAGACTACCAGAGACCGTTCGGGCCCTCAAAGGCCTGGCTGAGCCGACCCGCTTGCGCCTGGTAGCCCTGCTCAGCCACGGAGAGCTCACCGTGGGCGAGTTGTGCCGCGTGCTGGGCCAAAGCCAGCCGCGCGTGTCACGGCACCTGCGGCTGCTGACCGAGGCCGGGTTCCTTGATCGTTTCCGCGAGCAGCAATGCGTGTATTACCGCACGCCGGCGAGCGGAGCACGCCAGAGCTGGCTGTGCGAGGTGCTCGCGAACATCAATGCCGAGGACCCGGCAATCCGGCGTGACCAGCTGCGTCGAGGTGTCGTGATAGCGGATCGGTTGCGTGCGCTGAGCGGTGGTATCGATGCTACCAGCCAGACGCTGGAGGGTGCCGATCTGGCCGCCGTATTGCGCGAGGAAATGGGGCCCGGCAGCTACGGCGCCATGCTCGATATTGGCACCGGCACCGGTAGCATGCTGGCGCTGCTCGGGCGCCAGGCCAGTCACGCCATGGGGGTCGACATTTCAGCATCGGCCCTGCGCCTGGCGCGTGCGCGCGTTCATGGCATGGGGCTGGCGCATTGCGAGTTTCATTGCGCCGACATGTATGCGCTGCCGTTCGACGCGGCGCATTTTGATACCGTCACGCTCGATGGAGTACTGGCAGCGGCAGTGCGTCCAGCGGCTGTGCTCGGCGAGGCGCTGCGGGTGCTGCGCAGCAGCGGGCGCCTGCTCATTGTCGAACGCCGGGCTGATCTCGAGGCCTGTAGCGGCGGCGACGCACGGCAATGCCTGCAGCAGTGGATCGCGGCGGCCGGGCTGCAGCTCACGCGGCTGCGTACCTGCGATCTGCCCAGCGGCCAGCAGCTGGTTGCACTGGCGCAGGTTCCGCTCGACGACAGCGACGCGCGGGGAGCGGGCTCATGAGTGCTTCCTACGGACCGCCGCACCCACTGCCACCCGCGGCAGCGCGCGGCCGCGGCTCGGCGCTGCGCAGTTTCTTCAGCGTATTTCGCTACAGTCGTCACGCGGTGCGCCTGGTCTGGGATACCAACCGGCCGCTGCTGGTGGCGGCGGCACTGCTGACCATCGCCGGCGGACTGCTGCCGGCACTGATTGCCTGGGTAGGCGCGCAGATCGTCGATGCGGTGGTAACGGCGATGAACGCCGCTGCCCATGATCTGCAGCGTGTGCTGCGTCTGGTGCTGCTTGAAGGGCTGCTGGTCGCGGCCCTCGCCGGCGTGCAGCGTGGCCTGTCGTTGTGCCAGGCGCTGCTGCGCGCGCAACTCGGGCAGCGCGTCAATGTCATGATCCTGGAAAAGGCGCTGACCCTCGACCTGGCTCACTTCGAGGACTCCGAGTTCTACGACAAGCTCACGCGCGCGCGCCGCGAGGCGTCGAGCCGGCCGCTGAGCCTGGTGATGCGCACCTTTGGACTGGTGCAGAACGCCATCTCGCTGCTGAGTTTCGGCGTGCTGCTGGTGAAATTCTCGCCCTGGACCGTGGCGGTGCTGCTGCTGGCGGGAGTGCCGGCATTTATCGCCGAAGCAAAATTCTCGGGCGACGCGTTTCGCCTGTTTCGCTGGCGTTCGCCCGAAACGCGCATGCAGATGTATCTCGAGACGGTGCTGGCGCGCGAGGATCACGCCAAGGAAGTGCGCCTCTACGGTCTGGGTGCGCGCTTTCTGGCGCGCTATCGCGATATCTTTACGCGCCTGTATCGCGAGGATCGCGCGCTGTCCATACGCCGCGACAGCTGGGGCTTTGCCTTGAGCCTGGTGGCGACGGCGACCCTGTATGCCGCCTACGCGTGGATCGCCATCACTGCGGTGCGCGGCGGCATTACGCTGGGCCGCATGACCATGTACCTGATGCTGTTCCGGCAGGGGCAGGCAGCGGTTACCTCGATACTCTCGGCCGTGGGCGGCATGTACGAAGACAATCTGTATCTCTCGACGCTGTACGAGTATCTCGATACGCCGGTCGCAGCCCGGCCCGGGCGCGTAGTGCGCGGCCCCAACCCGGCAGACGGCATTCGCTTCGAGCGGGTGAGCTTTACCTATCCGGACGCCAGCGAAGCGACCCTGCGTGATATTGATCTGCATCTGGCGCCCGGCAGTTCACTGGCGCTGGTCGGCGAGAACGGCTCCGGGAAAACCACACTCATCAAGCTGCTGACGCGCCTGTATGCGCCGGGTTCAGGCCGCATCCTTTTTGAAGGACAGCGATATCCGCGAATGGGACGAGGTCGCGTTGCGCCAGCGCGTGGGCGTCATTTTCCAGGATTTCGCGCGCTACCAGCTGCAGGTGGGTGAAAACGTGGGCGCCGGCGATGATGCGCACTTCGAGGATGAGGCGCTGCTGGCGCACCGCCGCCGGCAAGGGTCAGGCGGCCGAGTTCATCGAGCAGTTGCCGCGCGGCTATCAGACGCAGCTGGGCAAATGGTTCAAGGATGGCCGTGAACTCTCCGGTGGCCAGTGGCAGAAGATCGCACTCTCGCGCGCCTTCATGCGCACCAGCGCCGACGTGCTGGTGCTCGATGAGCCCACGGCCGCGATGGATGCACGCGCCGAGGCCGAGGTATTCGAGCATTTTCGGCAGCTGGCGCGTGGCCGCATCACCATCCTGATTTCGCATCGCTTCTCGACCGTGCGCATGGCCGATCAGATCGCGGTGCTCGACCGCGGCCGCATCATCGAGCGCGGCAGCCACGCCGAGTTGACCGCCGCGGGCGGGCACTATGCACAGCTATTCGCATTGCAGGCACGGGGCTACCAATAGTCCCGGACAACTCGGGTACAATGGCTGCTATGGAAGAAATCGCTGACACCTTTGATTCGGCCTTCACCAAGGCCGTTGATCTTGGCAATCGCCTCGCCGGCAAAGACAAGGAGGCCGACCTGTGGGACATCGCCGATGGCCTGCTGGCTGGCGCCGTTCAATACTGGCTGTACTCGCGTCAACCCTGCGGTGATGCGCGCTGCGAAGATTGCCTGCCGCTGAGCACTTCCCAGGCGCGGCTCACGGAACTGCAGCGGCTGATCGGCCAGGTGGCAGCGGAAAGCGAATATTTCCACGCGCCCACTGACGCGAACGCCGGCCGCGCCTGAGGCGCGCGCAACGCGTGCCAGGGGCGCGGCCCCGCCAGGTCAGCGTTTGGCGCTCACCTCGCTCAAGGCCGCTTCGAGTTTATCCAGTCCCTCACTCAGCAGGGCGTCGCTGATCGTCAGCGGCGTCAGAAAGCGGATCACGTTGCTGTAGACGCCGCAGGAGAGGATCACCAGGCCCTGCGCGGCTGCCGCCAGTACCAGCGCGCGGGTAAGCTCTGCGTCGGGTTGCCCGGCGCTGCCGTTCTTCACCAGTTCCATCGCCACCATGGCGCCCACGCCGCGAATCTCGCCGATGACCGGGAAGCGCTTTTGCAGTGCCCGCAGGCGGGTCTGCAACTGTTCACCGATGCGCTGTGAGCGCTGCAGCAGATTCTCACTGGCGATCACTTCGAACACCGCCAATGCCGCGGCGCAGGCCAGCGGTGAGCCGGCATACGTGCCGCCCAGGCCGCCGGGCGGTGGCGCGTCCATGATCTCGGCTTTGCCGATGACAGCCGAGAGCGGCAAGCCGCCGGCGATGCTCTTGGCCACGGTCATCAGGTCGGGCTCGACGCCAGCGTGCTCGATCGCAAACATGCGCCCGGTACGCCCGAAGCCCGACTGGATTTCATCGATGATCAGCATGATGCCGTGCCGGTCGCACAGCGCGCGCAGCGCTCTCAGGAACTCGGGCGGCGCAATGTAGAAGCCGCCTTCACCCTGTACCGGTTCGATGATGAGCGCGGCCACCTGTGAGGGATCAACATCGGCCTTGAAGAGGTGTTCGATGGCGGCCAGCGACTGTTCACCGCTCATGCCGTGGTAGGCCATCGGAAATGGCACATGAAAAACCGAAGGCAGCAACGGGCCGAAGCCGGCCTTGTAGGGCTGCACCTTGCCGGTCAGCGTCATGGTCGCGAGCGTGCGCCCGTGAAAGGCGCCGCTGAAGGCGATCACGCCAGCGCGGCGCGTGTGGTAGCGCGCAATCTTCAGGGCATTCTCGACCGCTTCGGCGCCCGTGGAAAACAACATGGATTTCTTGGGCGTCGGGCCCGGCGCCATCCTGTTGAGATGCTCGGCGACCTCGATATAGTTGGCGTAGGGCGTGATCTGAAATGCCGCGTGCGTCAGCAGGCCGAGCTGCGCGTTCACCGCGGCGACAACCCTGGGATGGCAGTGACCGACGTTGAGCACGGCAATGCCACTGGCAAAATCGATGAAACGACGGCCGTCGACATCCCAGAGTTCGGAGTTGCTGGCGCGTGCGGCATAGTTGGGCAGCGAGTTGGCAACTCCGCGTGGTATGGCGGCGATGCGGCGTTGCTGCAGTTCGGCGTTGCTGGTCATGGTCTTTCCCGAATAGGCTTAAGTAATGTGCTGGGAGGCGCCGTGGAGCGCGCGCGCCGGCAATTATAGGCGCAGCGTGGGCACATATGGCCGCTCGTATATGGCCTAAGGCGCATAAGGTAGTTGGAAAAATCAAGGCTAATTCGTTTGCCGCCAAAGGCTTGCATCGCTAGAATCGCCGCCCCTTACTTGCTTTTCTGGAATCAGCAGACTTGAGTGAACCCCTCGCCGTTGAAGTACTGATCGTCGGGGCCGGACCGGCCGGCCTGTTTCAGGTTTTTGAACTGGGCCTGCTCGGCATCAAGGCCCACGTGCTCGATTCGCTGGCAGCGCCCGGCGGCCAGTGCACGGAGCTTTACCCCGATAAACCCATCTACGATATTCCGGCGCTGCCCATCTGCGGCGCCCAGGAACTCGTCGATCGCCTGTTGCAGCAGATCAAGCCCTTTGGTGCCGAACTGCACCTGGGTGAAGAGGCCGTTGAACTGGCCAGGCAGGAAAATGGTCGTTTTCGCGTCGTCACCAGCGCCGGCACGGTGTTCGATGCCGGCGCGGTCGTGATCGCTGCGGGCGTTGGCTCCTTTCAGCCGCGGCGCCTGGCGATCGAAGGTGCCGAAGCCTTCGAAGGCAGCCAGATTCACTACAAGGTGCGTAACGCTGCCGATTACCACGGCCGCAGGCTGGCGGTGTTTGGCGGCGGCGATTCGGCGCTCGACTGGGCCATGGAGCTGGCGCCCCGGGCTGCCGCGCTCACGTTGATACACCGGCGCGCGGAGTTTCGCGGCGCGCCGGCTTCGGTGGCGCGGGTGCGCGAACTGGAGGCTGCCGGCAAGCTGCGCTTCATCGAAGGCGCGGCGAGCGCGCTGCGGCACAGCGATGGCCGCCTGGCAGGCGTTGACATCAGGGGCGCTGATGGAATCGTGCATGCAGTCGATGCCGAGCAGCTGCTGGTGTTCTTTGGTCTGGCGCCCAAGCTCGGGCCGATTGCCCACTGGGGCCTGGAACTCGACAAGCGCGCGCTTAAAGTCGACACCGAGAAGTTCGCCACCAATATTCCCGGAATTTTTGCGATCGGCGATATCAACAGCTACCCAGGCAAGAAAAAACTGATCCTCTCGGGATTTCACGAAGCCGCGCTGGCCGCCTTCGCCGTACAGCACTACCTGTATCCGGCCAAGAAGCAGTTTCTGCAGTACACGACCACCAGCCCCGCCATGCAAAAGCGCCTGGGAGTCACGGTCTCGTAGCTGCGGACCGCACCATTCATGGATCAACGTCTCGCTGCCCTGCAACAGCTGCTGGAACTTGAGCGGCTCGAAGCCAATATTTTTCGCGGCGCCAGTCGCGACATCGGCAGTCCGCAGGTTTACGGTGGTCAGGTGCTGGGCCAGGCGCTCAAGGCGGCCTACGCTACGGTCGATCCGGATCGCATTGCACATTCCCTGCACGCCTATTTCCTGCGCCGCGGTGATTTCAACGCACCGATTGTCTACTTCGTCGATCGCAGTCGCGATGGCCACAGCTTCACCAGCCGGCGGGTAACGGCGATTCAGCACGGCGAGCAGATCTTCCACCTCGCGGCGTCATTTCAGGTGCCGCAGGATGGCCTGGAGCATCAGCTGCAGATGCCGCAGCTTCCGCCACCCGAGGCGCTGAGCGCCGATCTGCCCTTCGGTGCCGAGTCAATCGCGCAGTTTCCGGAGCGGCTACGACAGAAATACCTGCACGAACGGCCGTTTGAATTTCGCGTCGTGCCGCCGGCACCCGCTGGCACGGGCAGCCAGGCGCAGCGGCAATATTTCTGGTTGCGCACCGTGGATCGCTTGCCGGATGACGATGTGCTGCATCGCTGCCTGCTGGCCTACGTTTCCGATTTCCATCTGCTGAGCACGGCTTTGCTGCCCTACGATCGCGCGGCGCTGGGCGCCAATCTGGTGATGGCAAGCATTGATCATGCCATGTGGTTCCATTGGCCAGTGCGGGTCGACGAGTGGCTGCTCTATTCCTGTGATAGCCCGAGCGCATCCGGGGCGCGCGGTTTTGCGCGCGGCAGCATTTACACGCGTTCGGGCCGACTGGTGGCCAGCACCGCGCAGGAAGGCTTGATGCGCCTGTTGCCAGCAGTGGCCGGACCCACCAGCGCGCCTGGCAGCGGACCCACCAGCGGACGACAGTCTTGAAAGCAGCGCCGGCAAGAACGCTGATCATGCTGGGGGCATTGCTGTGCATGGGCATGGCGCCGCTGCTGCGGGCTGCCGGGGACCCTGGCCCGGCCGCGGACGCCAGCGCCGCGCCCGCCGACGCGGCGCGTGTCGAGTTCGAGCGCAAACTTGCGACGCTGAACTGGATCAAGGGACCCACCACTGTGGCGGTGGGCGACAACGCCAGGCTGGTCATTCCAGAAGGCTATGTTTTCCTGGATGCCGCGAACACCGCCAGATATGACGAGCTCAACGAAAATCTGGGCGACGGCAAAGAGGTGATGGTGGCGCCGGCCGATCTGCACTGGAGTTCCTATCTCGAATTCGACGCCGGCGGCTACGTCAAGGACGATGACAAGATTGACGCCGACGCATTGCTGAAGTCGTTGCAGGAAAACACCGAGCGCGCCAATCAGGAGCGCGAGAAGCGCGGCTGGGCGGCGCTGCACATTCAGGGTTGGGCGGCGCCGCCCGCCTACAACCGCAACACCAAGCGCCTGGAGTGGGCCACGACGCTGCAGAGTCAGGGTGCCACGGGTGTCAATTTTTTCACCAAGATACTCGGCCGGCGCGGCCACACAACGGTGGTAATGGTCGCGGCGCCCGATGCGATCAGCGAGGCCAAGGGTTCACTCAACAAAATTCTCGACGGCTATGCCTTCAATAGCGGCGAGACCTATGCCGAGTGGAAGAGCGGCGACAAAGTGGCTGAATATGGCCTGGCCGCCCTGGTATTGGGCGGCGCTGCAGCGATTGCCACCAAGAAGGGCTTGTGGGCGGTCATCGCGACCTTCATGGCCACCGCCTGGAAGGCCGTCGCTGCGGCGGTCGTGGCATTAGGTGCCTGGCTGCGCGGGCGCTTCAAGAAAAAGGTCTGATGCCTCCGAGTGAATGGTTGTTGCCGGTCGGCGCGCTCGCCTTCTACCTGTACGATTCACTGTTGTGGCTCTATGGCGATGAGCTGGTGCTGCTCAGGCGGGCACAGCGCTGGGATCACGCTGCCGGGTCTGATCGGCTGCTGTTAAGGCGTCGAGTGTATCTGCCCAATCCGCTGACGCCACAACGTCCATTGTGGCGTGCGTGCTGGTCAGACTTTTCGACGCGCGACCAGCTCACCGATCTGGGCGCGCTGGCAGGTCTGGAGCTGACGCTGCGGCCACTGCGTGCACTGGTCACGCTGTTATGGCTGCTGATTGTGGTGTCTCTGCCCGCAATGGTGGTCAGTGGTGTGCGGCCGACCCTACTGCTGGCCCTGTTTGCGCTGATCTACTCGGTTGCCGCCACGATGGTCGCCTGGCTGTGGCGCCAACGCGCAGCCCTGGGCCTGACGGCGCGCAGCTGTCGTGCCCTGAGCTTTGATGCGCTGGCCTGTCCGCCTTTTGCCATCAACCTGGTGAGGAAGATCTCGCTGCTGACTGTAATAAGAGGCGAGCTGCTGACCCAGGCCCGTGGCGCGTTCGACGCGCCGGCGTTGGCGAGCCTGCGCGCCACACTGATACGACGTGTCAGTGAGCTGCTCGCCGTGGAGGCGGTCGGCTCAGTGCGTTACACGGCATTGACGGCTTATCACAGTGAACTGATGGAGCAGGGTACATGTCCCGCTACGAACTGATTGTCTCGCTGGCATGCCTGGTGGTCGGCTATCTGGCGGTTAGCTGGCTGCTGAATCGATCGCTGCCGCCAGGCGACGCCGGGCCGGCTGCCGGTCGGTCCGGTGACACGGGCGCAGCGCCCGATGGCGCGGCACCACCAGATGCCGCGGCGCCGCGCGCGACAGCGCGCGCCGCGGCGCACGCTGCCATGCCCTGGTATGTCGTGCTGGACGTTGATCGCAGCGCGAGTCGGGCGGCGATTACCGCTGCCTATCGCTCGCGCATCAGTCAGTATCATCCCGACAAAGTGGCACGCATGGGGCCGGAAATCCGTGCGCTGGCAGAGAAGAAATCAGCCGAGATCAACGCCGCCTATGAAGCGGCGCTCAGGAACCAGGGTTAAGCGCGCCGGTTGCGTCAAGTACCTTGCCCGGATTCATGATGCCCCTGGGGTCAAGCGCGCGCTTGATTTCGCGCATCAGGTCCAGTTCAACGCTGGAGGTATAGCGCCGCAGTTCGCCGACCTTCAGCTGGCCTATGCCATGCTCGGCACTGATGCTGCCGCCGTGTGCAATCACCAGGTCATGAATGGCACGACGGATTGACGGTTCCTGCGTGGCGATGTGCTGCGCATCGGCGCCGCCCAACCAGTTGATGTTGAAATGCAGGTTGCCATCACCCGCGTGGCCATAGGCCACCAGCGTGCCCGCGGGCACGGCGCCCTGCACCCAGGCTGATGCCGCTGCGACGAACGCCGGCAGCGCCGACACCGGCACCGAAATATCATGCTTCACTCCCGGGCCCGCGCGCCGTTGCGCTTCAGGTATTGCTTCGCGCAATGCCCAGAAGGCGCGGCGCTGACGATCATTGGCGGCCAGTGTGGCATCGAGCACCAATCCTGCGCCGATGGCCCGCGTCAGCGTGTCCTGCAGCAGCTCGTCGAGCGGCTCGTCGACGAAGCTGCTCACTTCGCAGAGTACATACCACGGACTGTCCAGTCCCAGGGGCGCGACGCTGTCCGGTACATAGCGGCAGGCCAGATCGATAGCCGTGCGCGGCAGCAATTCAAAGGAGTTCAGGCGCTCGCCCGCGGCGCTGCGCAGCTGTGCCAGCAGCGCAATGGCGGCATTTACATCGGCTATCGCAAGAAATGCCGTAGCGGTAGTGCGCATCGCCGGCCAGAGCTTGAGCGTGGCCGCGGTGATGATGCCAAGCGTGCCCTCGGCGCCGATCAGCAGCGATTTCAGATCGTAGCCGGTGTTGTCCTTGCGCAGACCCCGCAGTCGCTGGAACACCCGGCCATCCGGCAACACCGCTTCGATACCGAGCGTGAGGTCACGCGCCATGCCAAAGCGCAGCACATTGAGCCCCCCGGCATTGGTGCTGAGATTGCCGCCTATCTGGCAGCTGCCCGCCGAGCCGAGTTCAAGCGGAAAATAACAGCCGGCTTCGGCCGCCGCCTGCTGCACCCTGGCGAGCAGGCAGCCCGCTTCCACCGTCATCGAAAAATTCGCGGCATCGATGGCGCGGATGCGATTCATGCGTGCCAGGCCAATAACCAGTTGCCGGCCCGATTCATCCGGCGTGGCGCCGCCGCAATAGCTGGTATTGCCACCCTGGGGTACGACGCCGATGCCCAGTGTGTTGCAGCAGGCCAGGAGCCCTGAGAGTTGTGCCACGGTCTCTGGCAGGGCCACGCCGAGGGCGCGGCCGTGATACAGGCGCCGATGATCGCTGAGGTAGGGCGCCAGCTCGCCTGTGCCCGTGAGCACAGGCGCAGTGCCAGCGGCGCGGCGCAGCGCCTCGAGCGCGGCGCCCGCATCAGTGTGCACGCTCAAGTCACTCAGGCCGTGGCAAGCGCGCGCAGTCTGCAACCGGGCTTGGTCAGCAGCATCTGCACGTCGCCGAGCTGACGTTCAGCGAAGCCGCCTTCGCAATAGCACAGGTAGAACTCCCATAGACGGATGAACTGATCGGAAAGCCCGAGCCGGCGTACCGCCGCCAGGTGCTCAAAGAAGTTGCGCCGCCACAGCGCCAGGGTGCGCGCGTAGTGCGGGCCGATATCCTCGAGGTGAAATATCTTCAGGTCGGTGGCGCGACGCAGCGAATCGCCGATCGCGCTGACCGAGGGAATGAAGCTGCCTGGAAATACATAACGCTGGATGAAATCAACGCTGCGCAACGCGGCGCGGTAATACTGGTCCTGGATGGTGATTGCCTGCAGCAGCATGGCGCCGGAATCTTCGAGCAGCGCGGCGCATTTGCGCAGGTAGGTATCCAGGAAGCGCGCACCCACGGCCTCGATCATTTCGATCGACACCAGCTTGTCATAGCGCCCGTCCAGATCGCGATAGTCCCTGAGCAACAGGGTAACGCGCTCGTTCAGACCCGCCTTGGCAATCCTGGCTGCCACGTAGTCATGTTGCCGGCGCGAAATCGTGGTGGTCGTGACGCGACAGCCATAGTGCTGCGCGGCGTGTAGCGCCAGCCCACCCCACCCGGTGCCGATCTCCAGCAGGTGATCGCCCGGCTGCAGCTCGAGCTTGCGACACGCGGCGTCGAACTTGGCGCGTGAGGCCTCGGCGAGCGTAGTCGTTTCATTGGCAAAGATGCCGCAGGAGTAGGCCATGGTCTCATCGAG
This sequence comes from uncultured Gammaproteobacteria bacterium, assembly GCA_963823235.1. GTDB lineage: Bacteria > Pseudomonadota > Gammaproteobacteria > Steroidobacterales > Steroidobacteraceae > FEN-1191. Next base: position 333,651 of record CAWGKS010000009.1, read on the forward strand.
CACCAGCTCGTAGAGCTCGTTGCCCAGATCGTAGTGTGCGGCAATGTTGCGCGCGCTGCCGCCACGGCTGTTGCGATGCAGGAAATGGAACAGGCGCAGCAGCGGACGCGAGAGCAGCGACCAGCGGCTGTCCAGGCCTTCCATGAGCTCGCGGTTGACCACCATGATGCGCACCAGGGCGCTAAGGTCGCTGCAACGCCAACTGCCGCGGATATAGGCAGAACCGGCGCCGACGGTACCGCCAAAGGTGGCATCCGCGTAAAACTGTGGATCGAGAACCTCTATCGTCGCGGTGAACGGGCAGCGTGCGCTGCGCTCACCGTAGCGCTGCTCGCCGCGCTCATCGATCAGCCGGATTTCGCCGTGGCGCAGGCGCGCAAACTGCGCGCGTAGCAGATGCCGGCCGAGCGCGGCCAGCGGCGCAAAGGCGCGCTCTTCAGTGGACTCATCCTCGATGGGAATGATGCTCGGCTTCACTAGGCCGCCCCCCTTGACTCCCGTTACTGATCAGACCTGGGCTTGCAAAGCCGCAATGCGCTCCTCAATCGGCGGATGGCTCATGAACAGCTTGCGCAGGCCGGTGCTCAGGCCACCGCTGATGCCGAAGGCGGCCATCTGCGTGGGCAGGGCGGGGCTGTGCGCCATCCGCAGCCGTTCGAGCGCGCCGATCATGTTGTTGCGGCCGGCCAGCGCTGCGCCGCCGGCATCGGCGCGAAATTCGCGGTAACGCGAAAACGCCATGACGATCATGTTGGCGAGCACCCCAAAGAGCAGCTGCGTGACCATGACGGTAATGAAATAGCCAAAGCCGCCGCGACCCTCGCCATCGCGGGACAGTGCACGATCAACAATGCCGCCGACGATGCGCGAGAGGAAGATCACAAAGGTGTTCACGACGCCCTGGATCAGCGTCAGCGTGACCATGTCGCCATTGGCAACGTGGGTAATCTCATGACCCAGTACGGCTTCCACTTCGCTGCGACTCATGCTGCGCAGCAGCCCGCTGCTCACGGCGACCAGCGCCGCGTTGCGCCGCGCGCCAGTGGCGAAGGCATTGGGTTGCGGCGAGTCGAAAACGCCCACTTCAGGCATGCCAATGCGCGCCTGCGTGGCCAGCGCACGCACGGTGCTGACCAGCCACTCCTGCTCCGGGTTCGCAGGCTTGTCGATGACCTGCACGCCCATGGCGCGCTTGGCCATCCATTTGGACATCGCCAGTGATATCAGTGCGCCACCAAAACCAAACAGCGCCGCCATTACCAGCAGCCCGGTGAGATCGCTACCGTGCGCCGCCAGCCAGCGATCGAGGCCGGTAACCTGGGCGACGACCGACAGCACCAGCATGACGGCCAGATTGGTGAGGATGAACAGAATGATGCGCTTCATGATGGATCGGTTGATTCCCAGGGTCTGTGAGCGGGGAGGGGACTTAGGCCTAAGATGATAGCGGACTGCGAGAGTTCAAGGTCAGCATTTTAAGTTAATAATAACAGCAGGTTACGGCGATATTCTGCGTTCCGAGGCGTGTCATGGCACCAGGCTCCCACCCAGCAGTCTTCCGAGTCCCCAGGTGCAGGCCGCGGCCGCACCGCCGATCAGCATCATGCGCAGTGCCCCCAGGAAGGCGTTACGGCCATTGAAGAGGCTCAGGGCCATGCCGACCACTGCCAGCGACGCCATGGCGACGCCCAATGACCCATAGAGGGCTTGCGCGCCCACGAGGCCAAACAAATAAGGGAGCAGTGGTACCAGGGCGCCGGAGCCAAAGGAGAGACAGGAGAAAATGGCGGCCGCCCACGGCGAGGCCAGATCATCCGGATTCAGGCCGAGTTCCTCGCGAGCCAGCGTATTGAGAGCATGCTCGGGGTTGGCCATGAGTCGCTGTGCGATGGCCCGGGCCTGGCCGATTTCCACGCCACGCGCCTGGTAGATCAGCGCCAGTTCTTCGGCTTCTTCGTCCGGATATTCCGCCAGCTCGTCACGCTCCAACCCAATCTGATACTCGTACATTTCCCGCTGCGAGCGCACCGACACGTATTCACCCGAGGCCATCGACAGCGACCCGGCCAGTATTCCCGCCAGACCGGCCGTGAGGATGGTCTGGTTGCTGGCGCCAGCGCCGGCAATGCCGAGAATCAGGCTGGCATTGGAAACCAGGCCATCGTTGACGCCGAACACCGCGGCGCGAAGATTATTGCCGCCCGTAACGCTGCGATGGCGCTGACCGACATCCTGCACCGTCACGGGCATCAGGTGCCCGTCGATGGCGGGTGCGGCGCCGTAGACCGACAGCCCGCGCAGTTTCATGGCAGCGAGCATGGGTTTGAGCGGGCGCGGACCCAGCCTGCGGACCAGCGCCGCGACCAGGCGCGCGCGCGTCCGCGGTCGAAATTCCCCAGGATCGGCAAGTTTCGCCCAGTGCAGGGCCTGGGCCTCGGCCGCCGCAGACAGCGAGGTGAATAACTGCCGACGCGTGGCATCGGACTCGGCCTCTGCCACCACGCGATATAACCAGGCCGACTCCCGTTCGTGATACCAGCTGTCTTTAGGGTCGCTCATCAGGACAGGCTAGCAGAGTGTGTCCCTCAGGCGCCACGCAGGAGCGGGGCGACGTGATGATAGAGACCCGTGCTGAGCCGGCGGCTGTCGACGACGGCGTGCGCCCCGGCCTGCATGACGGCGACGGCCTCACTGACCGCCGGATTGTCGACGATGACAATGACCTTCAGGCCCGGCGCCGCCTGCTGCAGCGCGTCGATCAGGCTGGTAGCGCTCATGTCCGCCAACTGCAGCGGCGCCAGCACGCAGGACAAGGGCCGGGTGGCCGCGATGGTTACTGCTTCCCGACCGCCAGCGCACTGCCTGTAAGGCGCCTGCATGGCGTCCAGCAGCCGCTCGACCTCACCGCCGGCGAGGGGTTGCACATAAAGTACCCTTTTACTGGATGCAGCTGCCACAGGCTGGATGGTGCCGCGACTGCCGGGCAAATAAATCAGGGTTTCTGCGTAGCATCCTCGGTGTCGAGCACCATGCGCACCAGTTCGGCCAGCGAACGGGCCTGCATCTTCTCCATCACGTGGGCGCGGTGGATTTCCACTGTGCGCTGGCTGACGCCCAGTTCGGCACCGACCACCTTGTTGGCCTTGCCCAGCGTCACCAGCCGCATCACCTGTTGTTCGCGCGGCGTCAGCGACTTGAGACGTTCGAGTATCTGGGCGTCGGCGGCCGAGGTAGCGCGCGATTGCGCGTCGAGCGCCAGCGCGCGCTGCACGCGATCGAGCAGCTCCTGGTCGCGGAACGGCTTTTGCAGGAAGTCGAAGGCGCCATGCTGCATGGCCTCGACAGCCATCGGCACGTCGCCGTGGCCGCTGATGAAGATCACGGGAATGGTGGCGCCGCGCTGGTTGAGCTGCTGCTGCAGCTCCAGCCCGCTCATCTGCGGCATGCGTACATCGAGCACCAGGCAACCGCTCTGGCGTCGATCATAGGCGTCAAGAAATTCGCGCGCCGAGCCCAGCGCCTGCGCCTGCAGGCCGACCGAACGCATCAGCATGCGCAATGAGCCGCGCACGGCTTCATCATCATCGACAATGTAAACGATGGGCGTTTCCGCTTTCATGTGGGCACTCCGGAGACGGCGGGCAGGGTGAGATAGAAGCAGCTGCCGCAGGGCTGATTGGCACGCCAGGCCAGCTTGCCGCCGTGAATTTCGGCTATCGAGCGGCTGATAGCCAGACCCAGGCCGGTGCCCTCAGGCTTGGTCGTGGCGAAGGCTTCAAACAGCCGTTCGCGAATCGTCGGGTCGATGCCCGGCCCCGAGTCGCTGACCGACAGCTCCACCTGATCAGCGCTCAGGCTGGTGCGCAGGACTATCGTGCGCGCGCTGCCGCCGAGGCCGCTCACCGCATCGATGGCATTGCGTAGCAGGTTGAGCATCACCTGCTGCAGCTGGACGACATCGCCCAGCACCCGCGGCAGATCCGGCGCCAGCTCGATCAGCAGCTGCACGTTGTTCAGCCGTGCGTCGGATTCGGCCAGCACCACGAGCTCGCGCACTACGCTGTTCAGCTCGAGCAGCTCTTCCTGGGTCTGGCGGTTGCGCACCATGGCACGCAGCCGCTTGATGATTTCTCCCGCCCGCAACGCCTGGGCGGAAATCTGCCGCAGGGCGCTGACGACTTCGTCAAGTTGCGGTTCCGCCTGATCCGCCATTCGCTCCGCGGCCCGTGCATAGGTGGCGATGGCCGTCAGCGGCTGATTCAGTTCGTGCGCCAGTCCGGTGGTCATCTCACCGAGCGTGGACAGGCGTGCCACATGCGTGAGCCGCTCACGCGATTCGCGCACCGCCTGTTCAGCGCCGCGGCGCTGCTCCTCCTCGCGCCGGCGCGGCGTGAGATCGTGCAGAAAACCTACGAAGCGTGCCGGCTCGGAATTGGCAATGCGCCCGACCGCCAGCGAGGCCGGAAATACGCTGCCGTCGCGTCGGCGCGCCAGTACTTCGCGACCAGCGCCAATCACGCTCGTTTCGCCGGTGGCCAGGTAGTGGCGCAGGTAGGCATCGTGCCGGCTGGTATCGGGCTCGGGCATCAGCATGCTGACATTGCGACCCTTCACTTCATCGCTGCGATAGTCGAACATGCGGCAGGCTGCGGCGTTGAATGTGGTGATGAGGCCACGCTGATCAATGATGATGACGGCGTCGACGCAGGCATCGAGCAGCGCCTGCAACTCGCCTTTCATGAGTGCTGCTCAATAATTGTCGTCGCCGGGATCGTCCTCGTCCAGGTCGTCATCGTCCTCATCGTCGTCGTCCCAGTCATCGTCCTCATCGTCGTCTTCGTCATCATCCTTCTTATCTTTGTCCTTGACGCCGACATCAGCGCCCGACCAGCCTTCAGGCTGCTCGATCTTGTCGAGGTCGAACTCGGCCCAGGTGTCGACATCGATCTCCTCGATGTCGCCATCCAGATATTCAATCTCGATGAGTTCGGCGTCCTCGTCCACGGAGAGCACGCGGAAGCTTTCGTTCTCATCGATGTTTTCGTACCACTGCCCGACGACGGGTTCAAATTCTCTGGCCACCGGATCTGATCCTCGCAAGGTAACAGGCGACAAATACCACCTACCACGGATATTAGGGTGCGGTGTGTCCTCATGGCAACGTCACTGCTCTGGATCGGCATCGTCCAGCAGATTATCTGCCACAGTATCCAGATCCTCGAACTGATCGTTGTCGACCGCCCAGAAGAAGGCACCCACCGCCGCGGCCAGCAGTACCAAAGCCAGCGGGATCAGCAGCAGTGATACACTCATGTCGGGCTCCTCGCATAACGATGTGCCCGCCAGACCACAAACAGTGAGCTGGCCGACATCCCCAGCGCCGCCAGCCAGGGTGGCACCAGGCCAACGGCTGCCAGCGGCACTGCGCAGATATTGTAGGCCAGCGCCCAGCGCAGATTGGCGGACACCAGGCGCGCGGTGCCGCGTGCGGTGTCGACCGCCACGGCGACAGCGCCCAGCGATTCATTCATCAGCAGCAGGTCGGCCGCCGCATGGGCAATCGCGGCCCCACCGCCCATGGCCCCGGAGACGTCAGCGGCCGCCAGTACCGGGGCGTCGTTGATGCCGTCGCCGATCATGAGCACCCGCTGGCCCCGCTCCTGCAGCGAGCGGATCAGCGCCAGCTTGGCCGCAGGATCCATGCGGCCGGTGGCCTCTGTGATGCCCAGTTCCGCTGCAACGCGCTGCACCGTGGCTGGCCGGTCACCGCTGGCAATGCGCAATTCGAGCCCCAGGGCGCGCAGACGCGCCACCGCCGCCGCGGCATCGGGCCGGAGCGAGTCGATCAGCTCAAAGGCGGCGGCGAAACCAGCGGCCGAGCCGAGCCACACGCGCTCGTCATCGGACGACACGCCGCCGCTGGCCAGCTCAGCGACGTAGTCGCGCCGGCCGATACGCCAGCGCACGCCCTCACACTGGCCCTCCAGTCCACGCCCGCGGGCTTCATGTACCCCGGTGAGTGCTACGCGCTCCCCGGTCGCGGCCGCAATGGCCACGGCCAGCGGGTGCGTCGAGTGCTGTTCGAGGCTGGCCGCCAGCGCCAGGCTGCGCCCTGGGTCGCCGGCACCGAAGTACTGGATGGTGCCCAGCTGCACGCCCTGATTCGTGAGCGTGCCGGTCTTGTCCAGTACCACGGTGGTGATGGTGGCGAGACGCTCCAGGGCATTGGCGCGGGTGATCAGCACTCCGCGGCGCGTCAGGCGCGAGCTCGCGGCGGCCAGTGCCACCGGCGTCGCCAGCGACAGTGCGCACGGGCAGGTCACAACCAGTACCGCGAGCGTGGATTCAAAGGCGCGCGCCGGGTCGATCCACAGCCAGGCGGCTGCGACCAGGGCGGCGAGTATCACGATCCACAGCACGAAGTGACTGGCCGCCCGATCAGCCGCCAGCGCCTGCGGCGGCCGCTCCGACTGCGCACGCCCAATCAGTGCCACCATGGTCGCCAGGGTCGAGTCGCGCGCGCAGTGACTGGCGATCAGAGTGCAGGGCGCGCCGAGGTTGATGGCCCCGCCGGGCAGGGACGCGCCGGCTGCGCGCGTCAACGGCACCGATTCACCTGTAATCAGGGACTCGTCGACGAGTGCTGATCCTTCAGCCAGTACGCCATCGACCGGCACTACGGCGCCCTGTGCCACCAGCAGCCGATCGCCTGCGATGACCTGCTCGAGCGCGATCCGCTCACTGCCGCCCTCTGCCAGCAGACGCGTAACCCGGGCCGGCAGGCTGCGCACCAGCGCCTCTCCGGCATCGAGACTGCCGCGCCGCACGTTCATTTCGACAAAGCGGCCCACCAGCAGGAAGAAAATGAACATCGCCACCGAGTCGAAGTACACCTGGCCGCTGTCGCGCCAGGTGTTGAAGACGCTGGCGCCAAAGGCGAGCAGCAGCGCGGCGGCGACCGGGACGTCCATCCCGAGGCTGCGCCTGCGCAGATCGTGCCAGGCCCCTTTGAGAAATGGCGAGCCGGCGTAGAACAGCACCGGCACCGCCAGCAGCATGCTGGTGACACGCAGCAGGCGCGCGATCCACGGCTCAATTCCGCTGATCGCGCCGGCATACAGACCCACCGTGTACATCGACATCTGCATCGCGACCAGGCCGCTGAGGCCGATGCGCTTGAGCATGGCGCGCCGTTCCGCCTTGCGCGCCGTATCGGCGGCGGCGCCGGTGAGCGGCACGGGATTGAATCCCAGGCGCTGCACTTCCTCGAGCAGCGCGCTCAAGCGCTGCATGGCCGGGTTCCACGCGACATTCACACGTGCAGTGGTCAGGTTGACCGCAACATGCTGCACACCAGGCAACGCGCCCACACCCGTGCGGATCGCCCGCGCGCAATTGGCGCAATGCATGCCCTCGGCGAAGAATTCAGCCTGTTCCAGGCCGCCTGCGCTCTGCCAGTGCAGATGGGCGGCGGCCTGCGTCATGGCGATCCGGCCTTGAGCGTGAGCGGCACCTGCAGTGCGCTCATGGTGCGCGCACGCAGCATCCAGGTTCCGCCTGCGTCGCTCAGCTGCACCCACCAGTGCGCATTCGGCAGCGAGGCGCAGGCCGCGCTATAGCTGCCGCCAGCCTCCTGCAGCAGCACGTGGCGATCGCTCCCCTGGCTCGTGGGATGGGTCAGGTCCAGGCGCAGGGCCGCGGGAGCTGCACCCTGCAGAGTTACGCTGCAACGCTGCGTCGCTGCATCAACGCGCAGCTCGGCCCGCAGTCCGAGCGCTGCCGCCGCGCCCAGGCGCGCAGCGTCGGCCTCGAGCCCGCCGCCTTCCCAGTGGTAACTCGCGGGCAGCTCGCGATCGCCACGGCTGAGCGCCAGCGCCAGGCTCCAGAAACTCGCGACCACCGCCAGCGCGGGCAGGGCGATGACCAGCCACAGCACGGGATTGCTGCCGGTGGTCGTGGCCTGCCTTTCAGTTCCTGAATTCATGTGGGTGTCCGTGTTTTTCTAGCCGGCGGGCGCCAGGAAGCGCGCCTCGTGCGTGACGCTGACCTTTGGGTTGTCGCCGGCTGTGACCTTGAAGCGGATGCTCCCGGAGCCGGGCGGATCGAATGCCGGACGGCGTACCCGAACTACCAACGGGTACACCTCACCGGCGCCGACATCGTAACTGGGGTTGGAGGGGTCCAGCGTCAGTGTTCCCGTGCCACTCACGCTGACGTTGAAGTGGCGCTCGCGCTCGGTCTTGTTGAGGATCTTGAGCGTGTAGACGTTTTCCACCTGGCCATCATCGAGTACGCGAAACAGGCTGTTGCGATCACGGATTACATCCAGGCCCAGCGGCGTGCGCAGCGCCAACGCCACAGCGAAACCCGCCACCAGCACCGTGAGCAGGGCGCCGTAGATCAGCACCCGCGGTCGCAGCACGTGCGTGGTGCGATGGTCGAGCGCGTGCTGGGTGGTGTGGCGGATCAGTCCGCGCGGCGAGCCGACCCGATCCATCACGTTGTCGCAGGCATCGATGCACGCGGCGCAGGCGATGCACTCGTATTGCAGGCCTTTGCGGATATCGATGCCGGTAGGGCACACCTGCACGCACCAGGTGCAGTCGATGCAATCGCCCAGGCCGCTGCTGCCGCGCGCCGTCTCGCGCTTGCCCGCGCCGCGCGGCTCGCCGCGCGCGGCGTCATAGGTGACGATGAGCGTGTCCTTGTCGAACATCGCGCTCTGGAAGCGCGCGTAGGGACACATGTATTTACAGACCTGCTCGCGCAGCAGGCCGGCATTGCCGTAGGTCGCAAAGGCGTAGAAGAATGTCCAGAAGGTTTCCCACGGGCCCAGGCTCAGGGTTACGGCATGGACGAACAGCTCTCGTATCGGCGAAAAGAAGCCAACGAAGGTGAAGCCGGTCCACAGCGAGAAGCCCACCCACAGGAACTGTTTCGATCCCTTGCGCGCCAGCTTGTGCAGGCTCCAGGGCGCGGCATCCAGTTTCATGCGCACACCGCGCGTGCCTTCGGTGATGCGCTCCATCCACAGGTACGCCTCGGTCCACACGGTCTGCGGACAGGCAAATCCGCACCACAGGCGTCCCGCCAGGGCGGTGAAAAAGAACAGCGTCAGGGCGGCGATGACCAGCAGCCAGGTCAGGAAGATGAAATCCTGCGGCCACATCACCAGCGACAGGATATAGAACTTGCGCTCGCGCAGATCGAAGAGGACTGCCTGGCGGCCATGCAGTTCGAGCCACGGCAACAGGTAGTAGATGCCGAGCAGCACCCACACGGCGAGGGTGCGCAGCCGGGCAAAGCGACCCTGCACTTCGCGTGGATAGATCTTCTGGTGCGATTCATAGTAGGAATCGCCGCTGGCGGCGGCGGCCAGCGGATTGGTGCCGCTCACGAGCGCGCTCCGGCATCCGTGCGCTCGCTCGCCCTGCCGTGCACATAGAGCGTCAGCGCGCTGGCCAGCGCACTCAAGGCCCACAGGCCGAAAAACCCGAAGCTGTAGACACCGATGCGATCGAGGTGATCGCCTGCGGGAATGCTGCTGAGCAGGTCATCGGGGGCGACGAAGGCAAAGAAGAACATGGTGCCCACGCTGGCCGCGAGGAACGAAGCCCAGGCCACGGCGCCGATGGCGCGCGCGCGGCGCGTCAGTTCACGGGGCTGAGTGCTCATCGCCCAGCGACAATACGTATGCCGCCAGCAGGCGCACGCGCTCGGCGCCCAGGTGCTCGCCCTGCGCGGGCATCTGTCCCTGCCGGCCCTTGGCAATTGAGGTGCGTACGGCCTCGACTGAACCACCATACAGCCAGGTCTGGTCAGTCAGGTTTGGAGCCCCGAGTGCCAGGTTGCCCTTGCCGTCGGCGCCATGACAGGCGACGCAATTGGTCGCGTACAGCGCCTGGCCGGCAGCGACATCGCCGGCCGGGGGTGTACGCCCCGACAGCGACAGTACGTAGGCCAGCACATCTTCAATGCCCTCGCTCCCGAACACCTGCTGCCAGGCAATCATGACGCCGGCGTGGCCGGCGGATATGGTCGCCTCGACCTGTTCGGGTGCACCGCCGTAGAGCCAGTCATTGTCAGCGAGGTTGGGAAAACCGACGTTGCCGTGCCCATCGGCGCCATGGCAGACCGCACAGTTGTTGGCGAACAGATTACGACCGATGGCGTGCGCCTGTGGGTCGCCGCGCAGTTCCGCGATGCTCTTGCCCTTGAAGCGCGCGAATATCTGCTGCGCCTGCGCCTCGGCGCTGCGTTGCAGTTCGGCGTGCTGATTTGCGGAGGTCCAGCCCAGGCGACCCGCGTAGCTGCCGAAGCCCGGGTACAGGAAGAGATAGCCCACGGCGAAGGCCACGGAAATGAAGAACATCCACAGCCACCAGCGTGGCAGTGGATTGTTGTACTCGGCCAGATCCCCATCCCAGACATGGCCGGTGGTGTCGGCGCCCGGAGCCGGATCGCTGCCACGGCGCTTGCGCATTGCCAGCATGAGCCACACGGCGCCAACGACGTTGAGCGTCGTGAGGACAATGATGAATACGCTTAACCCTGGACTCACGGGCGTCGCTCCCTGTCAGTGTGGGCGTGGACTTCGGCATCTTCTTCCAGCGGCAGGCGTGCACTGGCATCGAAGCTCGCGCGGCGCTTGCTGCTCCAGGCCCAGGCAACCAGCGCCACGAACAGTACGATCAACACGGCAGTAAATACGCCGCTCAGCGTGCCGGACAGATTGCTCATGGCCGCGCGCTCACTGCCAGGCCTGCGTGTTGGTGCCCAGGCCCTGCAGGAAGGCGATCAATGCGGCCTGTTCGGTCTGCCCCGCCACCACGCTGCTCGCGGCGGCTATCTGTGCGTCGGTATAGGGCACGCCGACCATGCGCAGGGCCCGCATCTTTCTGGGCGTCACGCTGGCATTGATGGTGTTCACTGCCAGCCACGGGAAACCTGGCATGTTCGACTCGGGCACGACATCGCGCGGGTTGTTCAGGTGAATGCGATGCCAGTCGTCGGAATAGCGCCCGCCCACGCGCGCCAGATCAGGGCCGGTGCGCTTGGACCCGAACTGAAACGGGTGGTCGTAAACCGACTCGCCGGCCATCGAATAGTGACCGTAGCGCTCGGTCTCGCCGCGCAACGGCCGGATCATCTGCGAATGACAGTTGTAGCAGCCCTCGCGCACGTAGATGTCGCGGCCCTCGAGTTCCAGCGCGCCGAGCGGATGCACGCCGGGGGAGGGCTTGGTCACCTGCCCGGACAGGTACAGCGGGACGATTTCCACCAGGCCGCCGACGCTGATGACCAGCGCGATCAGCACGGCCAGCAGTCCGGTACGTTTTTCGATGAGGTCGTGATTCATGGCTTGCGTTCTCCCTGGGTGGCCGCTGTCAGGCCGGTGCCATGACCCGTGTATCAATGATCGTGCCGCGCTCAGCCAGCGTACGCCGGACGTTGTAGGCCATCAGGAACATGCCGCTGAGCACCATCAGCCCGCCGATCAGGCGCACGATGTAGAACGGATGCGTGGCCTGCAGCGCTTCCACGAAGGTATAGGTGAGCGTGCCGTCCGGATTGGTGGCGCGCCACATCAGGCCCTGCATCACGCCAGCGATCCACATCGCGGCGATGTACAGCACGATGCCGATCGTCGTGGTCCAGAAGTGCCAGTCGATCAGACGGATGCTCCACATGCTGGTGCGCCCGTAGAGTCTTGGAATCAGCGCATAGAGCGAGCCGACCGATACCATCGCCACCCAGCCCAGCGCCCCCGAGTGCACGTGGCCGATGGTCCAGTCGGTGTAGTGCGAGAGCGCGTTGACCGTCTTGATCGACATCATCGGCCCCTCGAAGGTCGACATGCCATAGAACGACAGCGAGACGATCAGGAATTTGAGAATCGGATCGGTGCGCAGCTTATGCCAGGCCCCGGAGAGGGTCATGATGCCGTTGATCATGCCGCCCCACGAGGGCGCGAGCAGCATCAGCGAGAACACCATGCCGAGCGATTGCGCCCAGTCGGGCAGTGTCGTGTAGTGCAGGTGGTGCGGGCCGGCCCACATGTAGATCGAGATCAGCGACCAGAAGTGCACCACCGAGAGGCGGTAGGAATACACCGGCCGGCCAACCTGCTTGGGCACGAAGTAATACATCATGCCGAGAAAGCCGGCCGTCAGGAAGAAGCCGACCGCGTTGTGGCCGTACCACCATTGCACCATCGCATCGACAGTGCCGGCATAGACCGAGTAGGACTTGGTCAGCGTGACCGGAATTTCGGCGCTGTTGACGATATGCAGCACCGCGATCGTGATGATGAAGGCGGCGAAGAACCAGTTGGCGACGTAGATATGCTTGACGCGCCTGATTGCCAGGGTGCCCAGGAACACCACCGCATACGCGACCCAGACGATCGCGATCAGGATGTCGATCGGCCATTCGAGCTCTGCGTATTCCTTGCCGCTGGTCATCCCCAGCGGCAGCGTTATGGCTGCCAGCACGATGACGAGTTGCCAGCCCCAGAAGGTGAATTCCGCCAGTTTCGGCAGGAACAGGCGCGTGTGGCAGGTGCGCTGCACGATGTAGTAGGAAGTCGCAAACAGCGCCGAGCCGCCGAAGGCAAAGATCACGGCGTTGGTGTGCAGGGGGCGGAGGCGCCCATAGCTCAGCCACGGGAGGTCGAAGCTGAGGGCCGGCCAGATCAGCTGCGCGGCCAGCAGTGCGCCGACGCTCATGCCGACGATGCCCCAGACGATGGTCATCAGGGCGAACTGCCGCACCACCCGGTCGTCGTAGTTCGCTGGGGCCGCGGCCGCCTGGGTTCCCTGGGACATCATCCGCCTCCACTGGACAAAGAAGCGCGCTCTGTTGCCACGCGCCTGTAGATTGTAACCACCGCTGCCGCTGGCGTGCCTTCGTAGGTACACTTATATCTGGCACCAATGCTACGTACAAACCACTACTCCAGATGACCGCCCGCAAGACAACCAGCAAAGCAGCCGGACAACCAGCCGGCAAGGCGGAACGCCGTGTGCCGCCCGAGGGAGCGCGCGGGCCGCTGGCCACGGCGCGCCGCGTGGTCGTCAAGGTCGGTTCGGCGTTGCTGGTCGATGCCCGCACTGGCCGGCTCAAGCGCGCCTGGCTGGAAACCCTGGTTGAAGACCTGATGCGCCTGCGCCGGGGCGGCGCGCAGCTGATACTGGTGTCCTCGGGTGCGATCGCGCTGGGACGCCGACATCTGGCGTTGGCCTCCGGCACGCTGCGACTCGAGGAGAGCCAGGCGGCTGCTGCCGTCGGGCAGATCCGTCTCGCGCACGCCTACAAGGAACTGCTCGATGCGCACCAGGTCACGGTGGCGCAGGTGCTGCTTACCCTGGAAGACAGCGAGCAGCGCACCCGCTATCTGAACGCGCGCGCCACGCTCGAAGCGCTGCTGCGGCTGGGCGCCATTCCGGTAATCAATGAAAACGACACGGTCGCGACTGCCGAGATCCGCTATGGCGACAACGATCGCCTCGCGGCGCGCGTTGCGCAGATGATCAGCGCCGATTGCCTGGTGCTGCTCTCGGATGTCGATGGGCTCTACACCGCCGATCCGAACCGCGATCGGGAAGCGCGTTTTATTGGCAGCGTGCGGCAGATCACGCCGCAGATCGAAGCCATGGCTGGAACTTCTGCCTCAGCCGTCGGCTCGGGCGGCATGGCGACCAAGATTGCGGCCGCGCGCATTGCCGTGGGCGCCGGATGCCACATGTGCATCGCCGCTGGCGCGCGTCGCCATCCGCTCAGGCGCATTGAAAGCGGCGCGCGTTGCACCTGGTTCGTACCGTCGGCGTCGCCGGTGGCGTCCCGCAAGCAGTGGATTGCCGGCACGCTGCGCCCGGTCGGCGCCATCCATATCGATGCCGGCGCCTTGCGCGCCCTGCGGGCGGGCAAGAGCCTGTTGCCTGCCGGCGTGAGCAGGGCGAGCGGGCGCTTCGAATCGGGCGACACCGTGAGTGTGCTGGCGGACGATGGCATCGAGGTGGCGCGCGGCCTTATCGCCTACGGAGATGCCGACACCGCACGCATTCTGGGCCGGCGCAGCGCCGATATCGAAGCGCTGCTCGGCTTTCGCGGTCGCGAGGAACTCATCCATCGTGATGACCTGGTGATGATGCGCCAGGAGCCGGCAACATGACGGCCAGCTCCGCAGCCGGCGCCAACGCCGAGATTCATGCGCTGATGCACAAGCTCGGCCAGGCCGCGGTCGCGGCGCGCTCGCCGCTGGCGCTCGCCGACACGGCCACGAAGAATCGCGCCCTGACTGCCGCCGCTGCGGCCTTGCGGGCGCGCAGCACGCAGATACTGAGCGCCAACGAGCTGGACATGCAGGCGGCCCGTGCCTATGGCCTGGGCGCTGCATTGCTCGATCGGCTCAGGCTCGATGCCGCGCGCGTCGCGGCGCTGGCGCGCGGCGTTGACGACATAGCGAAACTGGCTGACCCCATTGGCGCCGTGATGAGCGAGTGGACACGGCCCAACGGCCTGGTCATCCAGCGCGTACGCGTGCCGCTGGGCGTCATCGGCATCATCTATGAGAGCCGCCCCAACGTAACGGCTGATGCCGGCGCGCTGTGCCTGAAATCGGGCAATCCGGTCATCCTGCGTGGCGGCTCCGAGAGCCGGCTCTCGAGCGCCGCGATTCATGCCTGCCTGCTCGAAGGCCTGGCAGCTGCCGGACTGCCCGCTGCCGCCATACAGCTGGTGCCCACGGTCGATCGTGCTGCCGTAGGCGAAATGCTCGCCGGCATGAATGACTACCTCGATGTGCTGGTGCCACGCGGCGGCAGGAGCCTGGTGGCACGGGTGCAGGCCGAGGCGCGCGTGCCGGTGATCGCGCATCTGGAAGGTAACTGCCATGTGTACGTCGATCGCGATGCCGACCCACTCATGGCGCGCGAGATCGTGCTCAATGCCAAGCTGCGGCGCACCGGTATCTGCGGCGCCGCTGAGACGTTGCTGGTTGATCGCGGTGCGCCGACGCTGCTGCAGTCGTTGATCGAAGCGCTGCTGCAAGCGGGCTGCGAAGTGCGCGGTGACCAGGCGGCGCAAGGAATCGATGCGCGCGTGATCGCGGCCAGCGAGCAGGACTGGTATACGGAGTATCTGGACGCCATCATCGCGGTGCGCGTGGTCGATGGCGTCGATGCGGCGATCGCGCACATTGCCCGGTTCGGTTCGGCGCACACCGATGCCATCGTCACGGCCAACGCCGTGACAGCGGAGCATTTCCTGGCGCGTGTCGACAGCGCCATCGTGCTGCACAATGCCTCAACGCAGTTTGCCGATGGCGCTGAGTTCGGCATGGGCGCCGAGATCGGCATCTCCACCGATCGCTTCCACGCCCGTGGTCCGGTCGGTGTGGAACAGCTCTGCAGCTACAAATACGTGGTGCGCGGCGCGGGCCAGGTGCGGCCATGATGACCCGAGCGCAATGCCTGCGGCAGGTATCAGTACCTTAGGCTCATACTCTCGTCAGCCAGGCGCGCCCGCACCCGCCGCAGCAGTGCAGCGCGGCAGTGCGGCGGCGCCAGCATGCTCACTTTAGTCATCCCGTCGGCCAGCGCCGCGTTGCGCGCCAGCACCGCGAGCGCGCGCCGGTCAGGCATGTGCTGCGCCATCGGCGGAGTGTAATAGCCCCGATGCTCGCTCGGCGTTGCCAGCGACTCAGGATCGCTGACCGCCAGTGCAATGTTGTGCAGGGTAATTTCGCGGCGCCACTCGCGCGCGAATCGCAAACGTATCGGCCAGCCTTGTGTACCGAAAACGCGCAGGTCGCCGCCGGCATTGACCTGGCCGCACTGGGCACCGTGCGCCTTCAGGGCCTGAATGGCGCGATCGACCGCAAAACCCTTGGCAATGCCGCCCAGATCAAGCTGCGCTGGCCTGATGATCAACACCGTGGTGGGAGCCACAATCTGGAAATCAATTACTGAACCCGAACCGGGCAGGGCGGGCTCGAACAAGCCCGAAGACAGCCGCCACAGCCGCTGCGACAGGCGTAAGGTCGCCACCGTCCAGGCGTGCACTGAAACGCGTTCACCCGCCCCAGCCCGGTTGAGGGCCGCGAGTTCACTCCCTGCTCGCGTCGGGTGCAACAGCGTGTCTACGCGTGCAAGCGCCTTGAAGGCGGCGTTCACGGCCATTTCGGCAGTGGCGGGTGTTTGCGCCGTGCAATCCACGGCGGCCAGGCATCCCATTACGGGCCTGAGTCGCGCAATTTTATATCCGCCTTGACTCATGTCCAAATCTTAGTAAGAATCATTCGCATTTACAATTAGTACTACTATGTAGTGGAGTGGATGCTGCAATGCGCCTAGGTTTAGTCCCTGGAATAGCCGCTTTGGTTCTGATTTTATTGACGTTATCGGCCCCCGTCGGCGCTGCCGCAAGCGCGGCTGACCTGGAGGCGCGCGTGGCGGCCCTCGAATCCGAACTCCAGGCACTCAAGAGTGAACTTGGCACCCTTCGGGCCACCCCTGCGCCAGTGGTCTCCGCGCCAGTGGTCTCCGCGCCAGTGGTCGCCGCGCCAGTGACAAGTCCGGCACTCGCGCCGAGTTCCGAATCTGCAGCGAACCCGGAGTCCGGCGTGAGCCCGCCGCCCGCGCCGCGACCCGCCCTTTCCTGGTTCGGCTATGGCGAGCTGAACTACACACGGCCGACCAGCGACCCGGCCCAGGCAAGCGCTGATCTGGCGCGCTTCGTAGTAGGCCTTGGGTACCGTTTCGATGAGCGCACGCGCCTGCAGAGCGAGCTGGAGATCGAGCACGCTGTCTCCTCCGCCGGCGATCCGGGTGAAGTCGAAATCGAGCAGGCCTATATCGAGCATGAGCTCGGCGCCTCGGTGCGGGCGACGATGGGTCTGTTTCTGATCCCCAGCGGCATGCTCAACGAAAATCACGAGCCCACCCGCTACTACGGCGTATTCCGCAATGATGTCGAGACCGCGATCATACCCACCACCTGGCGTGAAGGCGGTGTCGGGCTGCAGGGCGATACGCGCGGCGGACTGCATTGGGACGTGGGCCTGACCACCGGCTTTGATCTCTCGCGCTGGGATGCGACCTCGCCGGACGGCGCGGAATCGCCGCTGGGCTCGATTCACCAGGAACTCGCGCTCGCGCACGCCGCCGACCTGTCCACTTACCTGGCGGCAGACTACCTCGGGCGCCCGGGCCTGCGGCTGGGCGCCTCGGTATTCACCGGCGGCGCCGGGCAGGGTCAGCCTGGGCTCGATAGCAATCGCGTAACACTCTGGGAAGCGCATGCGCGCTGGCAGCCTGGTTCCTGGGATCTTGCCGCTCTCTATGCACACGGCCATATCTCGAATACCGCAGCCGTGAACGAGGGCTTGCTGGGCAATCCCACGCTGATTCCGGAAAATTTCTACGGCTGGTACGGCGAGGCAGCCTGGCGTGGCTGGCGGCAGAGCCGTTGGCCGCTGATACCGTTCGTGCGCTATGAGCGTTTCAATACGGCCGCGTCCTACGCGACTCTCGGCTCCGGGTTGACGCCGCCGGCACTGCCGACCCGCCGGGCCATCAGCGCCGGTGTGCAGCTGGAACTGGCGCCGGGCGTAATCGTCAAGGCAGACTACGTGGATCTGGCGACGCCAGATGATGGTGATCGGTTTGATCTCGGGCTAGGCTATGAATTCTGACGTGCAGGCGAGATCTACATGAATGCCCGCCGGGTGAGAATGATTGCTGGCAGCTGCGCTGCTTTGTGCGCCGTGCATGCGCCGCTGGTCGTGGCGGCGCAATACCTGTCGGTGGAGCAGGCGCAGCGCGCCATTTTCCCGGAGGCCACGCATTTCAAGCCGCTGACATTGCGCCTGACCGCTCTGCAACGGCAGACCCTGGTGCAGCTGGCCGGTGTGCAGCCGCCGCGCGGGCGATTGCAGATCTGGCAGGTGTTCGGTGCCGACGGGGTCCTGGGTTATTTCTTCACTGACGAGGTCATAGGCAGGGAGGATTTTATCGACTACGCGCTTGGCATCGACGACGATGGTACGCTGCGCGCACCCGAAGTCATGGCCTACCGCGAAAGCCACGGCGGCGAGGTTCGCAATGCCAACTGGCTGCGGCAGTTTGCGAACCGGCGCGCGCCAACCCCGAAGCTGCAGGCGGGCATTGATATCAAGAACATCGCGGGGGCGACCTTGTCATGTGAACATCTCACCGCGGGCATTCGTTACCTTACGGCGCTCTGGCAGGTCGCGTTGCAGCCTACTGCGCAGGCAGCGTCGTGAACCGCCGCGTCCACGGCAGGCGATTGTCGGCGAGCCTGCGCTCGGCCGTGCACCTGGTGTTCAGCGTGCTCTGGCTGTCGGGCGTTGGCTGGTTGCTGCTGCATTATTTTGCGGCCCGACCGGGAGAGTTCGGGCTTGAGCGGCACCCGCTGGAAGCGCCGCTATTGCTGGTGCACGGCGTCGTGGCAATGCTGGCGCTGTTCGTGCTCGGCTGGTTCGCGGCCTTGCACAGCGCCGATGGCAGCCGCCGGCGTACGCGCCGCGCCAGCGGCTGGGTGCTCTCAACGCTGATAGGCGTGCTGGCGATCGCCGGTTGCCTGCAGTTTTTCGTCAGCGGCGAGGGCGCGCAGTCAGTGCTGCGCCTGGTTCATGAAGTCTGCGGCGTGGCACTGTTGCTGCCGGTGATCGCGCACTTGTGGAGTTTCAGCTCGAATGCCCGGCCGGTTGATCGTGAGCGAGCCCGGCATCATGCTCGTGGCCATGGCTATGCTCATGGGCATGGGCGTGCGGAGTCGGCGCACAACGTTCGCAATTGACCCAGCCTGAATCGCCGCTGGCGTAGTACTCCTTCTTCCAGATCGGCAGGCGATGCTTGATCTCATCGATGATGTAGCGACAGGCGCGAAAGGCTTCGTCGCGGTGCGGCGCCGCCACGCCCACCCAGACCGCGATTTCGCTTAAATCCAGCGCGCCGGTGCGATGCACGCACAGCGCCCGTTGCACGTTGAAGCGCACGCGCGCCTCGGCCATGATCTTTTCACCTTCGCTCAGGGCCAGCGGCGCGTAGGCTTCGTATTCAAGGCGCGTGACCTGCTGACCCTCGTTGTGATCGCGCACCCAGCCTTCAAAGGCGACGTAGCCGCCGCAGCCGTGGTCCTTCAGTTCGCTGCGCAGTGAGTCCGCATCGAAGGCCGCGGACTCGAGTCGAAAGGCGCTCATCCGCCGGCCACCGGCGGCAGAAAGGCCACGCGATCACCCGCGTTGAGCGTCTGCGACCACTCTGCAAACTGATCATTGATCGCCACGCGCAGCTGCTCGGGGCGCAATTGCAGTTGGCGCGAGCCACGCAGTTCCTCGAACAACGCCCGGGCGTCGCGCGCGCTGCTGTCCAGTGTTTCTTCACTGCGTCCGGCCTGCTCTCGCAGGATGGCGAAATACTGCACCTGCAGGCGGCGCGGCGCGGACCGGTCGGCGCCACTGGCTGACGGGTCGACGCTGGTCGTGGCAGAGCCGCCAGCCACGAGCTCCCGCGCCTGCTGGTATTCCAGCGCGGTATTCACATTGTCCAGTGCGCGCGGATTGTGCAGCCTCAGCAGTGTGGCGTCGGCCTGGGCGAGGAAGGAGCGCGGGCACCGATTGCCGCTGGCGATCCACGCGTCGATGGCAGCGCGGCTGGAGGGTTCGTAGATGGCGCACAGCGGTTCAGGTTTGCCATCGAAGCTGCTGCGAAAGGCCGTGGCCACGCGCTGCGGTTCGCGCGCGGCAATGAGCTGCTGGAGCGTGGCGGCATCCAGGAAGGGCAGGTCGCAGGCCAGTACCAGCCAGGCCGAGTGTGGGTGCGCATGGAGCGCTGCATGAATGCCGCCGATCGGCCCGATGCCCGGCAGCTGATCGACAATGCACGGGTACGCCGCGCGTTGCGGATCAGTATGCTGATCGGGTCGGGTCGAGACGAAGCAGCGCCCGACCAGCGGCTCGAGCAGCGCTACTGCCCGCGCCAGCTGCGAAAGTCCGGCATATTCCAGCGCGGCCTTGTCGCGCTGCATGCGCTTGCTGTGCCCGCCGGTCAGCACCAGTCCAGACAGCGGCGCGCTCACGGCGCATTCCTGCGCACCGCCCGCCCCACCTGGCGGCGCCCGCCGGACTTGTGCAGCAGACGCACCTCGACAATGCGAATCTCATGCGAGAGCGCCTTGCACATGTCGTAAATGGTGAGCGCCGCAATGCTGGCGCCGGTCAGGGCTTCCATTTCGACGCCGGTCTTGTGATGCGTCTCGACGCGACAACGGATGCGTATCTCACCGCGCGCGCCGCTGGCGATATCGATGCGGCAATTGTCGATCGGCAGTGGATGACAAAACGGGATGAGTTCGTGCGTACGCTTCACGGCCATGACACCCGCGACGATCGCGGTATCGAACACCGGACCCTTATGCGTGCGATGTCCGGTGGCGCGCAGCGCGCGCGCCACGGCAGCAGGCAGGCGCAAGCGCGCTTCGGCTTCGGCGACGCGATGGGTTACCGTCTTGGCGCCCACGTCCACCATGGTCGGCCGCCGCGCTGTCGTCAGATGCGTGAGCCCGGAATTGCTGCGTCTGGCGGCCATGGCTAGCCACTAACCGCCGACATGATTCATTTCGACGCGCGCCGAAGGCTGCAGTCCGGCCCTGCCACGCAGCTCGCTGTAGCGATCGTCGCGCCGCTCCCAGCAGCCGCGAATCGTCTCGAGCATTTCCGCGTCGCTGGCGCCGGCGCGCAGCGGCGCGCGCAGGTCCAGGCCCTGCGTGGCGAACAGGCAGGTGTAGAGCACGCCATCGGATGACAGCCGGGCGCGCGAGCAGTCGCCACAGAAGGGTTGCGAGACCGAGGAGATGAAGCCCACTTCGCCCTGGCCATCGGCAAACTCATAGCGCTCCGCGACCTCGCCCACATACTGGCGCGCGCGCGCCTCGAGCGGCCAGCGCGCGCTGATCTGCGCCAGCAGATCGCGTGACGGCACGACCTGCGCCGCCTGCCAGTCGTTGCGGGTGCCCACATCCATGTATTCAATCAGGCGCACGACAATGCCGCTGCCGCGAAAATGCTCGATCAGCGGCAGCACGGTGTGATCGTTGACGCCGCGCTGCACGACCGCGTTGACCTTGATCGGCGCCAGGCCCGCGCGCTGCGCCGCGCCGATGCCGGCCAGGACTTCTTCCGGGTTGCCCAGATCGCCGGCCATGCGCGCGAACACGGCCGGATCGAGACTATCGAGACTGACGGTGACGCGCCGCAGGCCCGCAGCGCGCAGCTCGGCGGCGTGCTGCGCGAGCAGGACGCCGTTGGTGGTCAGTGCAATGTCTTCCACGCCGGGCAGCGTGGTCAGATCGCCGATCAGATCCGACAGCCCGGCACGCAGCAGCGGTTCACCGCCGGTGATGCGCAGCTTGCGTACACCGAGCTGCAGGAACAGGCGTGTGAGCCGCACGATTTCCTCGAAGCTCAGGCGCTCGGCAGTTTTCAGGAAGCGATAGTGCTCATGAAAGCGCTCGCGCGGCATGCAATAGGGGCAGCGGAAATTGCAGCGATCGGTGACCGAGATGCGCAGGTCGCGCAGCGGACGCCCGAGCGTGTCGCGCGGGCGACGCGGTTGCAGTGCGGCGAGCTTGGCTGAAGCAGAGGTGTCCATGGCGCTAGGCTACCAGCACGAGCGCCTACCAGCGATACAGCCGGGTGAGGAAGCCCTTGGGCAGGTTCGCCGGCCCGGGCGGCAGCTCCACGAAGCCGTCGGTCAGCGCCAGGGCCGTGAAATCGCCCGAACCATTGGTGGGGCAGGGTGTGGCCCAGGGCCGGCCCCAGTCATCGTGCGCCACCTTGACCGGCATGAAACCCGTCAGCTCCGGCTGCCAATCCAGCGCCGTGGCCAGCGCAATGCGCTCTGAGCTTTCAGTGCACACGCCCATGGCGGCATACAGGGCCGGCAATACATAACGCGACAGGCACACCAGGGTCGAAACCGGATTGCCGGGCAAGGCAAATACCGCCCGTCCCTCGCTCGTGGTACCGAACCACATCGGCCGGCCCGGCCGCTGCGCGATGCCGTGAAGCACGCACTGCACTCCCAGCTCCCGCATGACCTGCGGCACCAGATCGAATTTGCCCATCGACACGCCGCCCGAGAGCACCAGCACTTCATGGGTGCGCAGTTGCCGTGCCAGCCGCTCGCGCAGCTGCCCGAGATCATCGTTGATGTGATCTTCAGCAACCCGCTGAAAGCCGCGCTCGCGCAGCGCTGCCGCCACGGCATAGGCGTTGGAGCGCCGGATCTGATGTGGCGCGATGGGTTCACCAGGCTCCACCAGTTCACTGCCCGTCGAGATGACCATGATGGAAGGCTGCGCGCTCACCCGCAGGCGCGCCATCCCCGCCGAGGCCGCCACAGCGATTTCCGGCGCATGCAACACCGTGCCCGTGGCCAGCAGCAGCGCGCCCTGACGCTGATCACTCGCCCGACGGTGCACGTTCTTCCAGGGCGTCGCCAGCGACTGAGCTTCGAGTTCGGCCACGCCCCCGGTCACGGTGATCTTCTCGACCGGCACGACGCAGTCGCAACCGGAGGGCAACACGGCCCCGGTCATGATCTCGATGCAATGCTCTGGCGAGCTGAGCGTGAGCGGTGGATCGCCAGCCGCCTGCGTCGCCTGGACGCGAAAGCGCCGCCGCCTGGTGCTCGATGCCAGCGCGATGCCGTCCATCGATACGCGATCAAAGGGCGGCTGGTCGCGCTCCGCGTAGACGTTCTCGCGCAGCACGGCGCCGGCGCAATGGGCGACCGGCAGGGACTCAATGGGCAGGCACACGAGGTGCTCGCCTATCAGGCGGCTTGCGGCTTGTGGATCCATACCCGGGATGGTACCGCAGGGGCGCAAAACAGGTATTTCGGGCGAAAATATGCCGGTGGAATGGCTGAGCGCCTACAATCGGCGCCCACCAAGCGCCCGTAGCTCAGCTGGATAGAGCACCTGGCTTCGAACCAGGTGGTCGGCGGTTCGAATCCGTCCGGGCGCGCCAATCTACTTCGCTACAATCAACCGCTTAGCGCTACTTTCGCCGACGTGGGTTCTGGTGCATCTGCGGACATGCGCCCACAATTCTGGCTCCTCTTAGGAGCCCACAATGACCCGACCCGCCACCCGTGATGCCATGTACCGTGGCCGTGTCTTTGACGCCGAGATCATCGAGCTCTGCGTGCGCTGGTACATCACCTACCGGCTGAGCTACCGGGATCTCGTAGCCATGATGGCCGAGCGAGGCGTGAAAGTGTCGCACACGACGATTCTGCGCTGGGTGATTCGGTACGTACCCGAGTTCGAGAAGCGGTGGCATCGCTTCGCGCGCCGTATCGGCTCGTCGTGGAGGGTCGACGAGACGTACGTCTGCATTCGAGGCAAGTGGCACTACCTCTATCGTGCAGTGGATAAGCAGGGCATGACCGTGGACTTTCTGCTCCGACCGGATCGAGGTGTTGCCGCCGCGCAAGCCTTCTTCAGAAAGGCTCTGGCGACCAATCCCACCCGGTGGCCGAGGAAGGTGACTCTGGACGGCCATGTGCCGAGTCACTGCGCGCTGCGGCTCCTGCGGCGGGAGAATCCGCAGTGGAAGTACGTCGAGGTACGCTGCAGCAAGTACCTCAACAACATCGTTGAGCAGGACCATCGAGCCATCAAGCGACGCTGTGCTTCGATGACAGGATTCAAGTCATTCGCAAACGCCTCGATTACGATCTCCGGGATTGAACTGGCTCACCGGATCCACAAACGGCAGTACGCGCTCGGGCCAGGCCGCCGTCCGCGGTACTGGTCCCTCAAGCAGCAATGGGAGCGGGCTCTGGCTTAACTCACCCCGGGGCACAACCCGGATTGGTCTGTTTTCGCGTCCGCAGATCCACCAGAGCCGCATTTACTGGGCCAAATAAATTACATTTAGGAACAATAGGTTGTAAGCTTGCTGGGCCAAATAAACTTAACCGCGCCAAATCCCACCGCCCTATGCCAAAGCAAGTGACTGCCGACGACCTGCGCCAGGTTGAGAGCGCCATAGAGCGCTTTTCGGACGGCACATCTTTGGCGCAGTTGCAGGCAGCGCTCGGCCACGCGTTCAGTCGGCGCACGCTGAGCCGCCGGTTGGCAGAGCTGCTGGCCGCCAAGCGAATTCGGCGCAGCGGGGAGGGCGGCGCCACGCGTTACAGCGGCGTGAGTAGCGCAAAGCCTGCCGACTCCGCGATGGCGGTGATAGACGGGACCGCGTCGTTCGACACACCTGATGGCCCCGTCACTATTCCGCTGTCGCACGCGGGGCGCCAGATCCTCGACTATGTGTCTCGTGCTGTTGGCGCGCGCACGCCGCGAGGATACAAGCGAAGTTTGCTCGACGACTACATTCCGAATCGAACGGCCTACATTCCGGACAAGCTCCGGGCGCACCTGCAAAAGATTGGCAAGCCCATCGCGGCTGAACGCGCCGGTGGCACTTTTACCCGCGATATTCTCGATCGCTTCTTGATCGACCTTTCCTGGGCATCGAGCCGCCTCGAAGGCAACACATACAGCCGCCTGGATACGCAGCGGCTTATTGAATTTGGCCAGGAGGCTGCAGGCAAGGACGCGAAAGAGACGCAGATGATCCTTAATCACAAGGCCGCCATCGAGTTGCTCGCGAAACACGGTGGGGACGACATCGGCATCAATCGCTATACGCTCCTAAACCTACACGTCTTGCTTTCAGACAACCTGATGGCCGACCCGGCGGCTTCCGGGCAGCTTCGACGCCGGCCAGTGGACGTCGGCGCAAGCGTATTCACGCCACTGGCTATTCCACAGCTGATTGAGGAATTCCTGGACCTGGTTCTTGCGAAGGCAGCAACGATCAAAGATCCATTCGAGCAAGCATTCTTTGTCATGGTGCATGTACCGTACCTGCAGCCCTTCGAGGATGTGAATAAGCGAGTATCGCGTCTGGTTGCGAATATTCCGTTGATCAAGAGCAATCTATGCCCACTGTCGTTTGTCGACGTACCCGAGCGCGCCTACATTGCAGGTACGCTCGGCGTCTACGAAATGGCCCGCGTGGAACTTCTGCGCGACGTCTTTCGGTGGGCCTACGAGCGTTCGTGCCAGCGGTATGTGGTCATCCGTGACTCAATCGCCGATCCGGATTTGTTTCGGATGAAGTACCGAAATGCCTTTATCGAGGTGATCGGAAAAATCGTGCGCGAGGGCCGACAAGCAATCGATGACGAAATCCGCGCCGACGCCGATCTGTTGATCGAGGCGCGAGATATGCCACGGTTCGTCGAATTGGCAAGGCGCGAGCTAGAGCGACTGAATGAGGGCAACATAGCGCGGTATCGAATTCGACTAGACGAATATCGGGCGTGGTCGCGTGAATTGCGCTCCTGATGCGGTCTGCAAGCCCCGCGTATTGACTGTCACCCGACCAAAGCCTCTGAGTTCGCCAGTATCGGGGGATTCAACGGCGGCATTGGCTTCCGGTAACCCGCCGCTGAAATACGCGACCGGTCGGGACCTGACACTGACCTCCACGAATTGGCCGTCGGCGCTACGGGCGAGTTGTCTAATGCTGCGTCCGATGTTGACGGCACGAACCGGGCCATCAAGCGGTGCTGCCAGTCCGTGCTGGGGTTCAAATCATTGTCACTCAAGGCGCTTGATGTAGCGCCCGTTACCTTCACGGCCGAGGATGGAGACGCCATCCCAGGTCTTGGTGCCGCGTACGAAGCTGGCAACGACGACGGCCTGAAAGGTCTCGCCATGATAAGGACTCCAATTGAGCTCGTCATGAAGATGTGTTGCGTCGAAAGTGACGGCACCAGGGTGAAGCACCATGATATCGGCATCGGCGCCGACCGCGAGCACTCCTTTTTGGGGCCAGAGGCCGAAGAAGCGAGCCGGTTTCTCTCCAAGGTAGGCCGCGACGGCCCGCTCAGGCGAATTCACTCGGCCGACGAGGTCGGTGTAGAAAGACGGCACCAATGTCTCGAGGCCCGGGATGCCTGCGCGCGCATCGAAGATCGAGGCCGTAAGCTTATTTTCGATCGGCCAACTCGAATGGTCGGATGATACGAACTCGACCTCATCGTTCAGAATTACATCCCAAAGTGTGGTCGTCACGCCGCCACGAATCGGCGGACTTACCTTCATCCGCCCGCCCAGACGACCGATGTCGCGTGCATCATCGAAGTGCAGATAGTGGACGGGCATCTCGGAAGTCGCTTTGACTCCCAGATCACGGAAGGCGCGGACAATAGCGAAACCCTCCGGACAGGAGATATGGACGATGTGAACATGCGCGCCAGTCGCCATGCCGAGCGCCATGAAATTCGCGGTGGAGGCGAGCTCAGCTGCGATCGGGCGGCTTGGCGCATGCCATTCGGGCGTAACGAGCCCCTTTGCCTTCAGCGCTGCTGTGCTCGCGCGTACGATCTCCTGGTCTTCATTATGCAGCCCGACCGGCAGCTTCAGGCTTGCTGCCGCGGTTAGGATGTCGAGTGTGTCGTTGCCTGAGATACGCGGAAAGCGAACCGGATGGTTCTCCATGCTGGAGATCTTGATCGCAACGATGCCGGCGGACGCGAGATCGGCAAGCGCGCCGGTTCCCTGACCGGGAGCTACGGTCGCGTAGAGCGCGACGTCGGCGATCGAATGCGTCTCGATCGCTTTGATCTTGGCCTGCAGGCGTTCCATCGTGTTGAGCGGATCAGGATTGTCATACGGCATGTCGACGAGCGTGGTTACGCCGCCGGCGACGGCAGAGCGTGTGGTCGACGCGAGACCTGGCAAACCGCCGTAGCTTGTTGCGTGGGTTTGACCGTCGATTGCGCCGGGCAGAATGAAGTCGCGCCCAGCATCGTGGACAGCTTTTGCCAACGGCGGCTCTCCATCGCCGATTTCGGCGATCTTGCCATCCAAAACGGCGAGCCAGCCGTTGGGCAGATTGCGCTCTGGCAGGACGAGAGTGCCTAGGAGAACGAGATCGTACATTGCTTGCTCCGTCAATACAGGTTCGCGTGTTCAGACGACAGCAGGGACGCCGCGCGACGAATGCCCGCTTGGGTGGGGTCAATCACGGGCATGGTGAGCGCCTGTTCGACGCTGGAACGGAAGGCGCCCATCGTCGCGCAACCCAGGATAAGTATGCCTGCACCGTCGATGTCGCGCAGTTCGCGACCGACCTCCAAAATGCGACCAATCGTACGCTCCCTATCGAGCAGGTCGAGCACGCCTAGATCGAGCGAGCGGTCTCCCGCCAGACTCCCGGTAAGGCCGAGGGCGCTAATCGCGCGCGCGTGGCGACGGATGGACCCTTCGCCGATCGACACAACGCCGAAGCGCTTGCCCTTCAAGCTCGCTTCGCGATAGGCAGACTCCGCGATGCCGACAACAGGCACGCTAAGTTCTTCGCGGCAAAGCGCCAGCCCGGGATCCGAAAAGCATCCGATCACGCAGGCGTCGGCGGGATGCGCCAACAAGAAATCGCAAGTCGGGATCACCACGGTTTCGACATCCCGCTGGCTATCGATTGCTTCCGGTGTGCCCGAGAGCGTGCAAAAGCTGGTGCGCATTCTCGGGCCGAGTTCAATTTCCGCGCATCCATCTTTCATTTGCCTGGTGACGGCTGTCGAGCTGTTGGGGTTGAGAACAAGGATGGTCTTCATGAGGAGATCGGTGTTTCGGCAGTCAAGTCCTTCATTAGGACGACCCGATTTCCCCTCAGGCCGAGGGTTCGATCCGCGCGATGGCAGCACACGTAAAATTGGCGATACGCTCGGCGGCATGGCTAGCGCGCATTTCGCTGATAAAAGGCCGGCGTATCGTGAGACGAGAGATAGTCCCGATAGAATTTGCGAACGTGGGGAAGCAGTGCCCGCGAGAGTTTGCGCCGCTCGACCTCTTCATGCGACAGCGCGTTGGCGAGTTGGTCGTGCAATTCCCGCAGAGCGGCGTCACGATTGACACGCGTGAAGACACCGTCTCGATAGATCACCTCACCGGCGCACATGACCAGCGTCACCGCGTCTGTCTTCGCCCTTTGGATCACCGCGTCAAGGATAGGTGTGTCGGGGTCGAGGTAGGGGTAGGCAATCTTGTTCCAGTCGATCAGTGAAAGGTCGGCAGCGCGTCCGCATTCCAGGATGCCGATCCGATCTCCGAAAGGAGTCGTCTTCGCACCTCCGATCGTGGCCATGCGCAGAACTTGGCCCATTCCCGGTACATCGGCTTCGACCATGCCCGGCACTCGATTGGCGCGAAGCACCAGCCGCATCTCCTGCAGCATATCGCGATCATCGTTGAGACCGGCTTCGTCGAGGCCGATGGCTGTATTGATGCCACGGGTCTCGAAAGCATTGAGGGGCGCAATGCCGCTACGCAGGCGAAAATTGGAAGAGCAGTTGTGGCAGATGCAGGTTCCGGTTTCAGCGACCCGGTCGAGGTCCTTTTCGCTCAGCCATACACCGTGACCAATCGTGAGATTCGGGCCCAGCATGCCGAACCGGTCGAGATAGTCGATCGCCGAGCCGCCCCCGCGGCGCTTGGCATATTCCTTTTGATACTGCGTTTCGAGAAGATGCATGTGCATTGGCACGTCATAGTCCCGCGAGGTCTGAGCCAATGCGGTAAGAGCTTTGTCGGAGCACCAGTGCAGATTTGCAGGCGCAAGCTGTATCCTGGTCCTCTCGCTCTTCGCGTGCCGCGACCAAAGGCTTTTGAACATCTGCACCTGTTCTTCGACGACGAGCTTGCTACGCGCGAACCAAGCCGCTGTAGGCTCGCGAAGCTCCTCGGGCAGTCCCGCAATGAAGTCGTTGTCGGCCTGGTAGACCAGACGGTTCTGGTCGCGCAGCATGAACGAATAGGACACCCGCATGCCTACGTCCCGGTAGGCGCGCAAAATCTCCTCTACGTGGTCCTCGAGATCGGCAAAGGCGGGACCACCCTGTATGTGCTGGACCGTCGTTATGCCGGACCCGATCATCTCGAAAGCGGAAAAGAGCGTATCGAGATAAGGGTCGATATTGCGCGCAACCATTCGCGCCACGAACCACAGCTCCAGCGGCATATCGGGGCAGCCGAGCTGGACCGGGGTCAATCCGATATGGTGGTGCCCGTTGACGAAACCAGGAAGCATGACCTCATTTCCGGAGCCATGCACCGGGGTATTCGGATAGCGGCGGGCAAAGTCCTCATATGTGCCGATTTCCAGAATGACACCGTCCTGCTGCAGGACAGCGCCATCAGCAATCTCTTCGCACGAGTTGTGATCAATCGCGCGAGTGAACATTGCGCGAGATCGGACGATTGAGGTAGTCAAATTCCCGGACCTCCACGGCGCGTCGTTCGGCACTCTGGCCCTCATGCCTGAAACACAGCTAGTATACTAGATCCTATTTCAAAATTCGATTGGGCGGCTCGCGTGATATTTGCCGTTGGCGCAATCCATAGAACAAGGCCGCAGCAGCCACCAAGCCGACCGCGGCCCCTATCTTGATCCAGGCCAAAGCGGACAGTAGCCAGATGATGATTGCGGCTGAAGCCAATGGCGCCAATAGGCCGCCAGGCGCGACAAATGGCTCCCCGCAGTCGGCAATGCCTCGGGCGCGAAGCCGCAATAACCCTAAGACGGTGACAAGATAGAGCATAAGCGTGCCGGAGACGGTGATCAGCGCGAGCTGCTCAAAGGATCCCGAGGCAGTCACCAGTACCACCAGCGCTGCGTAAAATCCGATCGCGACGGCAGGCGTGTGATGCCGCGGATGAACATATCGGAGCCATCGTGGCATCTGGCCAGCCTCGGCGAGCGCGTAGACGATCCTGGGGGACGAAAGGATGTCCCCAATCAAGTAGCCAAGGACCGAAGTCACGCTTATCGCAAACATAAAAAGGGCACCCCATTCGCCCAGTACGACACGTGCGAGGTCGATCAGAGGCGTTTTGGAGCTCGATAAGGCCGGTCCCATCACATTTTCAGCGCTGAGCTGAAGCCCTACGTAAAGTATTCCTGTCATCACGAGGGAGAGCGCGATGGCCCGGGGAATCGTACGTGTCGGACTACGCGTCTCGCCGCTGATATTGAGCCCCATCTCCAGCCCTAGGAAGGCAAAGAATAGAACCAACGTGCCTTGACCAAGCGATTTGACTGAAGGGATATCCGGCCAGGAGAGATGGTTGACGGGAGCCATGAGGAGGCCAACTAGTATCAGCAAGAACATGGGGACCAGCTTGATTAGTCCAAGTGCAACCGTGAGACGCGATCCATCGCTGGCGCCAAGGATATTGATTGCCGCCAGTGCGCTATAAATCAGCACCAGAAGGGCAATTCCTGCGCCTGGAAGAGCAAGATAGGGTGACGCACCTGCTAGCGTGTCCAAAAGAAAGCGGGACAGCGCCGCTGCGGAAATGATCGACTTCGTAACGAGGAGGAATCCGGTAACACCTCCCGCCACCGGTCCAAAAGCGGCGGTCGCATAGGCGTAAAAGCCACCGCTCGTTGTCACGCGGCTTCCCGCCTCTGCGATGCACAAGCCAAGCAGCCCGACGAGCAACAGGCAGACAAGATAAGCAAATATCGCTGATGATCCCAGCATCAGCGCTACTAGGCCCGGCAAGCCAAAAATACCGGCACCGACAATGCTGTTGAACGTTGTGAAGGCGACGCCGGGAATACCGATTACCCGCTCGATGCGCGGCGTTTCGCTCACGCTGTTTCCGTGATTGTGCTGGTCACATACGCTCCCTTCGCCGAAATAGGCACATCCCTGAAAATGTCCATTCCTCGTTCAGATGCCACGGATCGCGCCCCCATCTACACGGATTTTGCTGCCTGTGACGTAGGACGCCTGCGAGCTGCAAAGGAAGGTAGCGACGGCCGCGAATTCCTCCGGCGTGCCGTAAC
Source organism: uncultured Gammaproteobacteria bacterium (assembly GCA_963823235.1). GTDB lineage: Bacteria > Pseudomonadota > Gammaproteobacteria > Steroidobacterales > Steroidobacteraceae > FEN-1191. The sequence continues at coordinate 364,606 of CAWGKS010000009.1, forward strand.
GTCCCGCTGGTATGCTCGCCGCGGACGCGCGGGCTATCTCTTCTGCCGTCGTGCCGCTTCGCGATGCGCTCGCTCGATCGAGTTCGTCCACGCGGTCCGTGTGGATCCGGCCAGGAAGTATGACGTTTACGGTGACACCCTTGAGCGCAAGTTCGCCCGCCAACGTCTTTGACCAACCCACAAGCGATGCACGGATCGCATTCGAGACGCCCAAATTGGGAATCGGCTGATCAACGCCAGAAGACGCTATCGTCAGGATGCGCCCCCAGCCGCGCTCGGCCATCTGCGGCGCCACACGCCCGACAATATCGAACAGGCACACCGCCATAGCTTCGAAGTGTTGCCTCCAGGCGGCCTCCGTCACGTCTGTGACTTGGCTTGGAGGTGGACCGCCGGAATTGTTGACGAGTATGTCGATCGGTGCGTCGGCGAGCAGCGCCTTAATTGCAAGCGCGCGTGCCTCCGCGTCGGCGAGATCAAGTGACACTGCTCGGATGCGTGACTGCACATCCGCAGGCAGTACATGTGCCCAACTGATCGCGCCAGAGCGGGAAGCCGCAACGACGTCCGCGCCTTCCTCCGCAAGGGTGCGGGCGATTGCAGCGCCGAGGCCGCGGCTCGCGCCAAGCACCAGGGCTCGACGCCCCACCAATCCGAAATCCATCGTGACCTCCTCAGGACCGAAGTCGTCGTTCGAGACGCGAGATCAGGCGCTCGACCTCGCCAATCTCAAGGGCGGCCAGGCTCCGCCCGGGCTTACGCTGCAAGCTCGAGGCAATCGCGCCGCGCCGGGCGAGGACGTGCTTGCGCACCGCAAGACCTACGGCGGGCTGTTGCTCGTAGCGAACCAAGGGAAGATGGGCGTCGAACAGATCGGATGCCGCATCCCTGTCGCCCGCGGCGTGGAGGCGGCACACCTCTACCAGCATCTCCGGATAGGCGTAGCCGGTCATTGCACCGTCTGCCCCACGATCGAGTTCTTCAGGCAGGAAGATGCCACCGTTACCTGCCAGGATGCTGATCCGGCGATTGCCGGCGCGTTCCGCTTCGCGCAGTGCCGTAATCTTGTTTAGGCCTGGCCAATCTTCGTGCTTGAGCATGATGCACGTCGGAATTCGCCGAATGATCTCGCAGATGACGCTCGGCGCGATCTGCACACCAGTAGCAAGCGGAAAGTCCTGGAGGACGAAGGGAATGTCACCCAGTGCATCGGCTGTCGATTGGAAGTAATCGATAATTTGTGCATCCGTTTGAACGGTCCCTGGCGGGGCAACCATGACGCCGGAAGCGCCGGCGTCGATCGCGACTTCGGCGAGTTCCCGCATCGACGCGAACCCGGGGCTGCTGACGCCGACGATTACGGGCAGGCGGCCGTGGAGGTGATGGCATACCGCCTCAACGAAGGTACGCGCTTCAACCGCGCTCAACTTAGGCGCCTCTCCCATCATACCCAGGACGGTGACGCCGGTGACTCCGTGCGACAGGTAGAAATCCATTAGGCGGCCCACACCTTGTAAATGCAGGCTCCCGTCGTCTGTGAATGGAGTGACCGAGATCGTGAAGACCCCACGAACCGTCGCATCGATCAGCGCCACAAATCCCCCTGCAATCCGCCCGATGTCATAGTAGTATACTACACGGATACTAGATACCAGCGGATGTGACCACCGCGACTTAGTTGGGATATATGACGTTCCGCTTTATGCCGGGGTGCGCGCTACGCGCCTAGAGCGTACGGTGCGCGGCGCACGCTCCACAGGCGCTGCGCTCGAATCTGTTGGAACGCTGACCGCGAATTGCATGTTCCTGGAGGTCTGTTGTGTCAACGCTGCGAGCAGACCCACTCGAGTCTCATCATTGTGCTTGATCATAAGGTCTCGGGCGAGGGAGGCGTTGTGCGCTTTCAACGCGTCGATCACAGCCTTGTGCGAAGCGGTTGTCTCGGCACTTACATCTCGGAGCCGAGCGCCGAGATAGAAATACCGCTGCAGCTCGTCGAGGATCTGCATAATCATGGTATGCAATCGGCTATTGCCTGAGGCCTTTGCTATCGCTTCATGGAAGTTTCGGTTGGCTTGCACGAAATCATGAATGCTTGGCTGGACCGCCGGGTTGTAAAGGACGTCCGAGAGTTTCTGCAGCCGACTGATCTCATCTGGCGCAATCCTCTCGGCGGCCAGCTCGACGGCGCACGCCTCCAGCGTCGTTCGAACTTCGAACAGCTCGTTCATGTCATGGAATGTGACGGGTGCAACCTGATATCCGATTCGCGGATAAGCCTTTACGAGGCCTTCGGTCCGAAGCCTCCCAAGCGCTTCCCGAACCGGTGTCCGGCTCATCTTGAAGCGTATCGCCAACTCGCTTTCGGAAAGCCCTTGGCCGGGGAGAATCCGACAGGAAACAATCTCGCCGCGAAGGATGGCATAAGCTTTCGTCATCATCGAATCGCTGCGGCGGGTAGTCTTGATTGCCATCATGTCCTCGATTATGTGATAACCAGCTGGTATACTTTTACCACCTTAGCGCCTCGAGCAACAGTTGCGCCAGTCATTGCAGGAGGCGCCAGCGAAGTTTGTGGCGCTCCGAGAGCGCGGTGTGACCGTTGTCGCGAACGAAATGATCAGTCGCTCTTGCGCAGAGGCACCTTCGGCACCTTCGACACCTTCGACGCACAGGCTATTACACCAATGTCACCAGCAACCGTGGCGCCTCGGCATCGGACATCTTTGATGACTCTCCATCATCTTCTACATCCAGCCGCGGGCCTTCGGACTCAGCGTTGTCCGGAAGCACCAAAGATGCGATGTCGTGTCGTCGGCAGGACCAGGAATGGCGCGGCGATCGCCACACTGCTCTGCCTGATCACATTGACGGCGCGCGCGGCAACGCCCGCCGACTTCGAACGCGCCGAGAAAATCCGCGTGTTCGACGATCGCACACTCGGCGGAATTGTCTACCCACATTGGCTGTCCGACGGCATAAGGTTTACATATCTCTCGCGCGCTGCTGCCGAAAAGCCCGGCACCGTTTATCTGGTCGATCCTATTGCAGCTTCGAAGCGCGTACTGTTCGACGCGAACGAACTTGGCGCTGCACTTTCCAAGGCCTCGGGAAGTCAGATCGACCCGATGGCTCTGTCTTCGTGGCGCCTTACCGGCGATGAGCGTGGGCTCACCATCACCGTATCCGGCAAGCGCTATGCTTGCGCGCTCGTATCAGTGACGTGCGAGCTTTCAATAATAACTACTCCGACGGTCCCCGACTGGGCGACACGGTCTCCCGACGGCAAGTGGGACGCCTTCGTCTGGAACTATAACCTCTATGTCCGCTCCGCGACGAACGATGAGGGGGGGGAACCCGCAGCTGACGACGGGGACGGCAACTCGCATTGGGGTCTGGTCTACGATTATTACAGTTTCCAGCCGACCGGCCAGCGAGCGGGATGCGATAATCCGGCTCCGGCTGGGCCAATCGATGCGACGCTGCCGGCGTACCAAGCGGCGCCGTCCGGCGCGATCGCGCTTACTACGGACGGCACCAGCCTCTATAACTATGGTCCGCGCTGGAAGGGGGGAGCCGAGGTCTCAACCCTCGATGCCGACCGCTATCACCCGACCAAGGCGGCGATCACTTGGTCACCGGATTCGCGAAAGCTGGTGATCCGTCGCGAAGACTTCCGCGGCGTAGGCGTCTATCCGCTTTACTCTTCGACCTCCAATCAGCCAGTCGACCACAGCTATTACTATGCTGCGCCGGGCGCTGAGCACATTCCGCAATATGATCTCTATATCGCTGATCTGGCGAGCCGAAGCGCGCGCAAGATTGATGTGCCCGCCAACAGCTCGGTCATGCGCCCCGATGGCGAACAATGGTCTCGGGACTCGCGTAGGTTGCTTGCGGTCGGCGGCGACCGGTTCCTGAAAGCGGTTACGCTCTACGCGATTGATCCGGAAACGGGCCGCGTCAGAACGCTAATCCGGGAAACGTCCAACATCTATGTGCGGATGAGCAGCACGCTCAGCGACACGCTCGTCGCGACCGACGACGCGACGGGCGATATATTCTGGTATTCCGAGCGGGACGGGTGGGGGCACCTTTATCGGTACGGTCCGGACGGCACGCTGCGGAACCAGGTTGATACTGGCCAGAACGTGTTCTCGCAGATCGTCCACGTCGATAGCGCTCGCAAGCAACTTTATTTCACGGCATGGGGACGAGAGGCTGCCAACCCCTGATTATCGTCATTTCTTTCGGATCGATTTCGATGGCCGCAACCTGACCGCGCTGACCCCCGAACCGGGCGACCATGAGGTCAGATGGTTTCCGAAGGGCGGCTATTTCCTCGACACGCATCAAGCGATCGACCGTCCTCCAGTCACGATCGTGCGCCGTGCAGACGGTAAGATGGTTCAGAAGGTTTCTAGCGGCATCGACGCGCCCCTACGGGTAATCGGGTGGCGACCTGCAGAAACGTTCACCGTCAAGGCACGCGATGGAGCGACCGACCTCTACGGGATCATGTATCGGCCGCATGATTTCGATCCGACCAAGCGCTACCCCGTCATCGTCAACATCTATCCCGGGCCCCAGGTCGGTAGTGTCAGTGACGTCTGGCGCTTCCAGGGTGGCGACAATTTTGGTCCGCGCGAGAATGAAGACAGGCCGATCACGCATGGCGAAGGGCTGTCACAGTCGCTCGCCGAACTCGGTTTTGTCGTTATCAAGGTCAATGCGCTTGGCACGGCTCAACGCTCCAAGGCGTTCGAGGACTTCACCTACGGCAACGTGATCGACAATGGGCTGCCCGACCAGGTCGCGGCGATCCGGCAGCTGGCGGCCCGCTATCCCTGGTTCGACGCCGACCGTGTCGGCATCGTCGGCCATTCGGGCGGCGGCTTCGCCGCTGCGGCTGGCGTGTTGACCCATCCAGAGACATTCAAGGTCGGTGTCGCGGAGAGCGGGAATCACGATTTCCGCACCTATGGCTGGTATTGGGGCGAAACCTATCAGGGACCGCTCAGCACGGCCGACGACGAAGCCCGATATGCTCGCCAGGCGAACCTCACGTACGCCGCCAATCTCAGGGGTAAGCTCCTGCTGATCCATGGCGACATGGACTGCAACAACCCGCCGGCCCAGACGCTCCGCCTCGCCGACGCGCTCGTTCAGCATCAAAAGTCGTTCGATCTGCTGCTTGTCCCTGAGGCCGGCCATCAGCTTCCCGCCTACACAATGCGGCGCAGCTGGGACTACTTCCTCGTCAATCTGAAGCGCGACATGCCCGCAGGAGCGCACTAGCGCTCATTCGTCATTTGTGTTCGGCCCGGCCGACCCGCCCATGAAATCAAGGAACTGCAATGCCCGGCTCCGTCGCTTCATCCGAATCGGCAACAACGATCTCGGCACGACGACTTTCTTGCTTAGGCTCAAGCCTCGGTAGCGTCGCGCTTGCGTTGGCGTTTGCGTCGCAGGCCACCGCTCGTCCGTTTACGCCGCAGGACATGGTGACACTCTCGCGTGTGGGCGCACCGGTCGTTTCGCCTGACGGCCACTGGCTGGTGTGGGACCAGCGCGAAACAGACCTTGCCGCCAACAAGGGGCAACACGATTTGTGGCGTCTCGATCTAAAGGCAAGAGACGCGCAACCCGAGATGTTCGCGTCAGCGCCAAAGGCGGAGGAGCGCGATCCCGCCTTTGGTTCCGACGGCCAGCTCTACTTTCTGTCGGATCACAATGGCGGCAAGACGACGGTTTGGCGCGTCACGATGACTGAAAGCCGGGCCGTCCAGGTAACCGGCGACTATGACATTTCGGGTTTCAAAATCTCCCCAACCGGCGACGCGATCCTGGTCTGGGCGGACAGGCCAGTCGGTGCCCGTTCGCTCGACGACGTCAAACCTCCGGTCGCGGCCAACGCAGGCACGGGTCGGGTCTATGATCAACTCTTTGCGCGGCACTGGGACGCATGGAAGGACGGACAACGTTCGCAGCTGTTCGTCATCCCGCTTACCGACGGTCGCGCGCCGGGGCCCGGTCACGCGATTGAAGGGGGGCTGGTAGGAGACACTCCGCAAAAGCCCATGGGCGGCGGCGAGCAGATCGCCTGGAGCCCTGATGGCCATACCGTTTATTTTACGCTGCGCGAAGCGGGGCGGATCGAGCCCAGCTCGACCAATCTCGACATCTTCGCCGTACCCGCTGATGGCTCTGCCGCCCCTGTCAATCTCACCGCCGACAACAAGGCGACCGACATCAACCCGACCATATCACCTGATGGCCGTTGGCTCGCCTGGGCGGCGATGGCGCGCCCGGGCTATGAAAGCGACCGTCTGGTGTTGATGGTGCGTGAGCTCGCGACCGGCAAGACCCGCGCCGTGACCGAGGGCTGGGACCGATCTGTCGACAAGATCAGCTGGGCGGCCGGCTCGGACGCCCTCTATGTGACTGCGGAGGACACGCTCGATGTTCCCATCTTTCGGGTCGAGCTGTCCGATGGACGCGTGCATCGGCTGACTGGTCAGGGTCATGCCGGCGATTTCGCACTGCTCCCAGGTGGAGGGCTCATCTACCAGCACGATTCCCTTACCGCGCCAGTCGATCTGTGGCGACGCGACAGACGTGGACGGACAGTGCAACTGACTACGCAAAATGCGGCCAAGCTCGCGGATGTCGAATGGCCGCAAGTGCAGCGCTTCAGTTTCGAGGGCGCGGGCGGCGAAGCGGTCTGGGCCTATATCGTTCGACCTGCCGGTCTGGCGGTTGGCGCCAAGGCGCCACTTGCCTTCCTTGTCCATGGTGGCCCCCATGGCACCTACAACGATACTTGGGGCTATCGTTGGAATCCCGCGGCCTGGGCCGGGCACGGCTACGCCGTCGTCTCGATCGATTTCCACGGATCGACCGGTTACGGCCAGACATTCACCGACGCGATTACCGGTGATTGGGGCGGGAAGCCGCTGGTTGACCTCAAGCTCGGTCTGGAAGCGGTGGCGTCGCGATTCGCTTTCGTCGATGTCGACAATGCATGCGCGCTCGGCGGTTCCTACGGCGGCTATATGATGAACTGGATCGAAGGCAATTGGCCCGATCGGTTCAAATGCATCGTGCAACATGACGGCATCTTCGACGCGCGCGCCATGGCCTATGAAACCGACGAACTATGGTTCGACGAATGGGAGCATGGTGGCCAACCCTATTTCGAGAAGCCGGATGCGTATGAACGGTGGAATCCGGTGAACTTCGTGGACAAGTGGAGAACTCCTCAGCTCGTCATCACCAGCGAGAACGACTTCCGCGTGCCCTACACGCAAGGCATCGCGGCGTTCACGGCGCTTCAGCGTCGCAATATCCCATCGCGACTGCTCGTCTTTCCCGATGAAAACCATTGGGTGATGAAGCCGCTTAACAGCCTCCAATGGTACTCCGAGGTATTTGCCTGGATGGATCGCTGGACTGCCAATCGCTCACACCAACAGGATTGACGAGCTGGATCGACGGGCGAGGAACAATTTAGACCACTTCAATAATAGGTCGACTCCTCGGCCGCCTCGCGACTCCCGCCGCCACGCCGTAGTGCGGAGCGCCACAGGATCGCTGACGCGAACAGCACGACCGCGACGACTAGCCAGCGCAGGACTGCGAGCGGCATGGTCTTGACCACGAACGCCGCGACCAGCACCGCGGGAACACCGCCAAGTGCCATTCCCGTGATCATTCGGACGTCCAATGACTTCTCGCCAACGGACCGAAGGCCCGAGGTAATCATGCAATAGGCGCAGGCGCTGCTCATGACCGGGAAGGCGAGTTTCGGATCGATGCCTGCGAGCGAGAAGAAGAGAAGGGTAGGCGCGTAATTGCCAACGCCGAAGTTGAGCAGGATGCCCAGCAGCAGATGGAGCGCGATCGCCGCGATCGGCCAGTTCGTGACCAGATCGCCAGACTTTCCAAACTGCGGCGCAATGCCGAGGTTGGTCGACACGTAGAAACCGGCGGCGACCAGCAACGCGGCCGCGACCATTCCCTGGACAAAACGTATCGACGCGTGGCGCGCGAGCGGTACGCCGATCTGCCCGCCGATCGCCATGGCCATGACGCAAGTGACAAGGAGAATCGGGTCGACCTGAACGCCCAGCAACACGAGAAAGATCGCGGACTGCGCCAGCGTAGGAAGCGAATGGCCGGCGACCATTGTCAAGGGAATCAACCGATCGGGGACCAGCCGTTGAAGCTTCATCCATGCCATCGTCGGCGCAAAGGATCCGATTCCGAGCGTGTCGAAGAAATTTGTTACGGCGCCAAGGACTATGGCGGCGACACGCGGCGCCTTTGAATCTTCTGCAACACAACGTCTGATCACCAAGAAGGTGAACAGGGCGGCCGCTATGCCCAGCGGTATCAGGATGAGCATCAGGACCATACTTTTTGTGCCGCTCCTTGGTTCGGTCAATGAAGCCGGCGGTTCGTCCGTGGGGCGATGCCGTCGGTATGGCGCTCGCGACCCTATTTTTTCGGAGCACGAATAGCGTATCGATAGATTGTGTGTTTGACAATACGGAAAATTAACCCCTAAAATGGAAACATAAGGTACATTGGGGCGATACGATCCGACGCGACCCGGCATTTCCAATCGTCGCTCGATTTTTCGCGGAAAATGCGCGATTCCGGGTGAGCCTTAGCCGTGATGAGGAGTTCCACCGATGATAGACAGGCGTTCCGTTTTGACCAACGCGATTGTCGGTGCTGCGTTTATGGCGATGCCCGGTAAGAAGAGCACCGCGGGGGATACCCAGCTTTCGCCTTTGGCGAATCGGCCGACGCCCATTTCGCGAGTCGAACGCAAGGCGCGGATCGAGAAAGCGCAGCTCTTGATGCGGCAGAACGGCTTCGCAGCGGTCCTGATGGAGCCGGGCGCGAGCATGGTCTACTTTACCGGAATACACTGGCGCCGCAACGAACGCCCGACATGTGCGATCATCCCAGCCGAAGGCGAGATTGGGATCGTCACGCCCTTTTTCGAGGAGCCGTCGATTCGCGAGACCCTCGAGGTTCCGGCCGAGGTGCGAACCTGGCTTGAGCATGAGGATGCGCTGTCGATCGTTGCCGGCTGGCTCCGTGATCGCAAGCTCGGTTCGGGTGCCGTAGGCATCGAGGAGACCACGCGCTATTTCATCGTCGACCGGCTGAAGAACGATCTTCCGTCGGCGACGGTCCGTAATGGTGCATCGGTCGTTCGTGGCTGCCGCCTGGTCAAGAGCCCGGCTGAAATCGCGCTCATGCAATATGCCGCGGATATTACGATCGCAGCCTATCGTCACACGATTCCACGGATCGCCGCGGGGATGCGTCCGGCCGACATCTCCGCCATCATGAAGAAGGCTCACGAGAGCCTTGGCGGGACGTCCGAGTTCGAGGACGCCCTGATCGGCGAGGCGGCGGCTTATCCTCACGGGTCGGACAAACCGCAGATCGTTCGCCCCGGCGAGATTGTCCTCATGGATTGCGGATGTTCGGTCGATGGCTACCAGTCCGATATCTCCAGGACTTTCGTGTTCGGAACCCCGACCAGGCGCCAGCGGCAAGTCTGGGACCAGGTCAAGACCGGGCAGCTGATTGCGTTTGAAAAGGCGCAAATCGGAGTCGCGGCCGGTGATGTCGACGCCGCCGTGCGGGCCTATTACACGTCGCTGGGATATGGTCCTGAGTATCGCCTTCCCGGTCTGTCGCACCGCACCGGCCATGGTATCGGCCTCGATGGGCACGAGCCCTTCAATCTCGTTAAGAACGAAGCCTCCAAGCTTGTCCCTGGCACTTGCTTCTCGGACGAACCTGGACTGTATATACCCGGAGAGTTCGGAGTTCGCCTCGAAGACTGTTTTCACATGACCGACAAGGGACCGAAATGGTTCTCGACGCCCTCGGTATCGATCGAACAACCCGTCTGAGCAAGCGTCCACGCGCATTGTGCCGAACTTAGGCGGTAGCGATCGTGCGTGAGTCTCGCGACCAAGGGATTGAGACTCAAATGCTCGCGCCACCAACAAGCGGCGAAATGGGACCGTAGCCGATTTAACGCGATGAATGAGTCTATCGACCACCAGCATTCCGGAATGCGCTTACTTGCAGTGTGGCAGTAGTATCGGATGCGTGCACTTCCACCCAGGCGCTATCGGGTAACTTACTCCAAAGATGCTCTGGTAAAAGGATGATTGGAATTGAGATTGCGTACAGTTCGGCCGCAACCAGGCTGCCGAAAACCAGAATCGAATCGATTCGGCCAAGGACAATTGCAGTCGGACCCAGGCCGCGCTTGGCAATTTCGACTAGCATGGTCGATGACGAGGAAGAGCCCCTGGCGGCTCGCATAGCGAGAACTTTGCCACTGATGGACAGGCCGTGCTCCGGATGGCTTACGTCAGAAATGGTTCCGTCGTCGGGATCTATCCCGCCCCACAAGCTGAGTGGCGACGACAGCAGTGCGATCGGGCCTTCCGCTACGCCAGGCGCTAACACTCTCAATCCAGAGTAGATCACTGGGGCGCCACCTTCCCGATCCGAGCGGACCGAACGCACCGCTCCAACGTCATCAAACCAGCTCGACGCTTAAGGTTTCCGGGTCCGTAATGTGCCCATTTGCCGGAGTTTGTCACGATCGCCCCGTTTGTTCTGCGTACTACGGGCGCAAGGTACGTGCAAGTATCCACAACTATCCTCACGCCAAACTGCGCGAGCGACTCAAGGCTCGATGCGCGTTCGACATGCGCAGCTATCTCCCTGGAAGTTGACACATATACTTCAACGTCGGGCGCAGCTGGCTTACCTTCAACTAGCACGGCGAGCCATTCAAATTCTGCGATCGAGAAGTGAGGAGTGCCCAGACAAACCGCCGCAATCGGCTCTCCGACTGCGAGCGGACACAGTTCATTTAGCGCAAAATGGAGGTCTTCGATAGATATGTCTGATGTCCGCAGTTGCTCCTCAGAGCCGCCTGCCGCGTCAGAGAGCGTCGGGGCTTCTGGCGTAATGCCGACAGCATGAAACAAAGCGAGCGCTCCGGCAGATGCACCACACGCCGCCAGCGCTTTCAGGTCGTCCTCAGAAGTGTCGGCAGGCAGCCCTAAGATCGCTGGCACTTCACCCGTAGTACGTGATCCCAGAACATAGCCGAGGCAGGAAAAATAGAGATCGCGCGCGAACCCAGACTTTTGAAAATCCGGCACCTGAACAGCAACCGTAGCGATGCGGTTCTCCGGGCGGTGAAGTCCGAGGTAAGGCACGCGTGCCGTCAGGGCGGCGCACAGATCTATAAAGTCACCGTACCGATCGGTTCGCGCGCCCAGCACTGAGTTTGCGAATGCAATTGCGTTGGACTCCGCCCATGCAATATCGTCGCCGAGGTTTGGTCGTGAGCTACGCTGATATGGGGCGCACGTAAGGGTCGCGATGCATCCCAGCTCTTGATACAGCCGCGTGAGTTCTGCTTGAGCTGGCAGGATGCCTGATGGGCCTTGGTGCCACTGCGGATGAACCACATCAACTGCGGCAGCATTTAGCGTCGTAGGGCATCGGACTTTTCCATCCAAGTCGACGAAGCGTCTTGCAAAATCGATGCTCGATTGCCCGTGATACATGCATCCGTCCACATGCGCCGAGCGGATTGAGATAAAGTGGTCTGCGCCCATGATCTCGCCGTAACGCACGAGCAGGCGCATCGCATTTGTCGAAGCCTTGCCAAACTCCCCGCCAAGCAGTTCGCGATCTATGGGCTCAAGATTCAACGAACTCACTTGTCTTTCACCGTACCTTGAGCCTCACCCATCTACGGCGCGCCAACTTTCGAATTCTTGGGTTTGACGCGCTTGCTCGGAGCAATCTCGGCGGGCCTTTGAATTCGTGAAACAAACTCGTCGAGTTCACCTCTCCTATTCGGCGTCGCATCACACCCGATACATATGATGCGTGCCGGGCCTTCGGATGCCCTTACGTAAGCGTGGCCGACGCTGCTATCGAAAAATAGGCTCTCACCCTCTTTCAGGCGCAAAGGTTGGTAAATCTCTGTATGTACGTCTATTTCGCCTTTCAAAACGTAGGTGAATTCGTCACCCGGGTGGCGAATCAAGTCCTGGAATTCACCAACGCTCGTTGCGTGAATGTCCATTATCACCGGCGTGAATCGCTTGCGCGTGAGTTCGTGCGCAAGGTACGAGTATGTATAAACACCTGCTTCAACCCGAAAGGCGTCGCCATTTCGTTGGACCGCGCGGCGACCGCCAAAACGAAGGTCGTCAGAGCCAATTCCCCGCGCGGTGAATAGGGCTGAGATGTCGACCTCAAGTGAGTCTGCGAGCCGCAAAATCTTGTCGTAGGTCATTGACCGTTGACCATTTTCCACTTTTGACAAAGTGGAAACGGACATTCCAGTCCGTCGCGCTGCGTCAGCGAGACTCCAGTGACGCTCTTTCCTAATGGAACGCAGCGCCACTCCCAGGGTCATTTTGGGCTGATTCAGGTCACCATCTGTTGCCATTGCTGCATCTTACCATCTGCGTAGGACCTACCTTGGATCAGACCCAAAACAACCAGCGCCCGAGATGGAACTGGCTCGATCGCAGGCGCCGATCGACGGTCACCCAAGACCTCGACGGCTCGTAGTGCACTCCAGCGAAGCTTGTCCACAAATGTCCGAAATGTCAAGATATATCCTTTTGGGAAACAGATGTTGACGCAGTCGTAGTATACTACTAGTATACCAATCCTCACGATGAGGGGAGGTCCCATGATTACAATCAACTTGTTGGAAGCTCGCGTAGTGCGCCTCGGAACAAGGCTTGCTGCTCTGTTCGCGCTCGCGCTCGCGTTTACATCGTCGGTAGCTTACGGACAGAACACGTCAAGTTCCGGTGCTAGTTCGCTATTGGAGGAAGTTATTGTCACCGCTACCAAGCGTGACGAGTCGTTGCGCTCGGTCGCTTCCTCGGTGACGGCGGTGACCGGCGAACAACTGGATTCGGTTGGCGCTCAGAGTTTCAAGGACTATCTGAACGGCCTTCCGGGAGTACAGTTTCAGGGATCGACACCCGGCGTATCCAATGTCACGTTGCGGGGCATCGGCACGGCCACGATCTATCCCGATCAAGGTCAGGCTACGACGGGCATCTACATCAATGACATACCGCTTACGGATCCTGGCTTCGCGCTGTCGGTGCCGGACCTCGACGTCTATGACGTCCAACGTGTCGAGATACTCCGCGGCCCCCAAGGAACGCTGTTTGGCGCCGCTTCACTTGGGGGTGCGATCAATTACGTCTATAACCCCGTCTCTTTGACCGAGCTCCAAGCTGGCTTTCAGACTGACCTCTTTGGCATCTCAAATGGTTCGGGTTCGGGGTACACGGTCAAAGGACTGCTCAATGTGCCTATTGTCGATGGAAAGTTTGGGGTTCGCCTTGCGGGCTTGACGAGCTATACGCCGGGCTATCTGGATAACGTGGGAAGCGGCCATGACGGCAGCAACGCTCATCGTGTCAGCAGCTTTCGCGCAAACATGTTGTGGCAGCTGAACGATAAGTTCAGCCTGCGCTATTTTGGCTTCCGCGATGAGGCTAAAAGCGATGACAATTACTATTCATATCCTGCGTTGGGCGAGTTGAAGCGCGACACGGCCGTCGACGAGCCGTTGAAATTCACGACGACGGTGAACAGCGTTAGGCTGAATGGAGATCTGGGTTTTGCTGAGCTGAGTATTTCGGCCGCCGATCTCAAGAAGAAGCAAGACTCAACGTTTTTCGAGTACTGGAATGGCCCGCCGCCACCTTTGTATACGGGCGTTTCGCATGCGACCAATGACACAAAGACTTATGAAGCCAGACTGACATCAGCCACCAAGGGTAAGTGGGATTGGCTGGTCGGCCTCTATTACGGTAGTACTGATGAGTATTATCCATCAGTCGACTTGGTTGATGGCAGCGCTGTTAGCAGTTTCGACGTTGACTATTCCTCGACTGAGCAGGCGATGTTTGGCGACGTGACATACCATTTCACTGATTCGCTTAGTGTCAATGGCGGTGGCCGTTACTACGATGTCAAGTTGACGACGGTCAGAACAATTACCGCGATAGGCACTCCCGACGATGTGGTGGATGGCGAGCAGAAAGAGAACGGGTTCAGCCCAAAGGTGTCAATCAAATACCAGCCGACACGTGACTTCATGACGTACGGCGCCATTTCCAGGGGTTTTCGTATGGGCGGCGTAAATCTCAATGCCCCGCTGGCGAGCTATCCTACTCCCGCAACTTACGATTCAGACAGTTTGATCAACTATGAGGTAGGCGTGCGTCTGGGAATGCTGGACCATACCTTGCTCCTGGACTCGACTGTTTACTATGTCGACTGGTCGGACATACAACTCCGCCTGGCGCGACCAGATCGACGTTCCTACGTCGCCAATGCAGGTAAGGCAACAAGCACTGGCATGGAAAATGCGATAACTTGGCTTCCCGCGAAGAACTTCAGCCTCCAGGCGAACGTCACCTATTTGTCCGCGAAGTTGGCGCAATCGCTGCCGCTTGGCGATGGAACGGTGATAGAGAATGGTACGACGATTCCAGGAGCGGCGAAATGGAGCACATCCGAGACCGCAACCTATTATTTTAATTCGCCCAGCAAGCCATACGTCATGCTGCAACACCGATACATATCCGAGTCGCCGGCCAGCTTCAGCCCAGAACCGGTTGAGGGTAATTACAATATCTATTCGATACGAGCCGGCGCCACCTTCGGCAAATTCGGCGTGCAAGCTTACGTGGCGAATCTTGCCGATAAACGAGGAATCACAACTGCTAGTCCGTACGACCCGATCGTGTACCTTGTTGAGCCCAGGAGAGTCGGGATCAGCGTCGATTGGGCACTTTGAAGCATGAAGCTTTTGCCCGACACCGAACCGAATCAAAGAAGTTGATCGCGGACGATTGCAGATATCGATGCGGCAAGTGCTAGGTATGGTTCTCGGTCGGACGATCGAATCCGGCGGAGAACCGATCTGGCGGCAATCAAAAAGGGCATCGCCGACAATGTGATTGTGTTTCGGTGGGGGAGCGGCGCAAACGCGTATCCAGGGCACAGGAGCTGATAGTCAGTAGAGGTATATAGGCGCTGCTGTTGGATGCAGTAATACGCGTCCTGTCAACACTTGTTGAGAAACCGAGCTTCGTGGAATCGATGAGGTTGGCGATTGCGTTAGTAATTGGTATGAACATGAAAGCCCGTGTCAGCATAGGTAATCTATTTGCCGCGGAGCAGATCATCTACGCAGTGCGCCGGGCCGAGGCTGGTACGCCGGTCGTTGACGTTTGTCAGTAACGGAGAGTCAGCGAGGCGAGGTTTTCAAGCTGCCCGAGAGATGGGGCAAGGTCAACTGCCGTAAGAGCACACGACCGAGCCGAGCAAAGCTTCGGGTACGCTTGCGGAACCATCTGCGGCTGGAATTTCAAACGATGGAGGGAGGACCGCGTGTAGGAGTCGACGGCAGCGCACCCCGAGCCTGCCGCGCTGAGCGCATCGAATAGCAATATGGCCCTCCAAATCATAGACGCCGCTCGTACTCGAGCTCTCCTGCCAATGCGTGAGTGCATCGACATCGTCGAAAAGGCCATGTCCGCCGTGTCGAGCGGGCGGGCGACGAATCCGCTACGTACCTTCATGCCGGTGGGCGGTGACGGTGCCCTCCTTGCCCTGATGCCCGCGGCGAGTGAGTCGTTGGGCTACTACGGCGCCAAGGTCTTCAGTATGACGCCTGCGAATTCCGCGCGGGGAATTCCGGTCATTCAGGGCCAGTTCCTGCTATTCGAGGCCGCGACGGGTGCGGCGGCCGCCGTAATTGATGCTGCGACCTTGACGAGCATTCGCACGGCGGCGGCATCTGGCCTCGCCACGCGCGTGTTGGCGCGTCGGAATTCGAAATCATGCGGCATCTTCGGTACCGGGATCCAGGCCGAAACTCACCTGGATGCTATTTGCGAGGTCCGCGAGATCGAGGAAGTCCGCGTGTGGGGGCGCAGCTATGAAAAAGCGGTCGTGTGGGCGGAAGCCCAGCGTCAACGCACTGGCCGAGTGGTTGTTGCGCGGCGCGATCCGGCGGATGTTGCTGACTGTGATGTGATTTGCACCGTGACGGCTTCGCACGACCCAGTCCTAAGAGGCGAATGGGTGAACCCAGGTGCGCATGTCAATCTGGTGGGATCCCATGCGCTGACGACGCGCGAAGCGGACAGCATATTGATCGCTCGCTCGAAGGTTTACGTCGATCATATGGAGTCAGCTCGGAGCGAGGCGGGAGATCTGATGATCCCCGTGGCGGAAGGTGCGGTCACCATCAACCATCTGCTGGGCGAAATTGGCAAAGTTCTGATCGGGGAGTTGGCCGGCCGCACCAATCTTCGGGAAGTCACTCTCTACAAGTCGGTAGGCATTGCTGCACAAGATCTATACGCCGCGTGCTGGGTGTTCCGAAAGGCCACTACGGCTGGCGTAGTTTCGAACCCCTTACTCGCTGTGATCAAATCGGTGTGAACCGGCGCGGCATTTGGACGCCGGTTGGCGTCGCAACCTGCTAATAGAGCTTGACGTCAGATATCAGGAGCTGGTCAAAAGTGAACGCCCGTTAACAGGAATAGCTCTTCTCTGCGTTTACGCATTTAGGCAACACGCCAATGACTCGTCCGGCAGGCGGCTAGCACTTACTTGACGTAGCCTGGTGAGATACTTCTAGGCAGACGCTGACCACCGGCTGCAATGGGTCAACTTCGGCCGCTCGCGGGCAAGGCCTATGTGCCGACCCAGCAATACGATCAAGCGCAAACGGCACAACGTGATGCCGCGACGTCTCTTCAGCAGGCGCGGGAGCAGGAAGCCGCTACGCTTCACGCCATCGGCACCGAGGAAGCGGCGGTGGCCGGCGTACAGGCACGGCAAGCGGCGCTCGCAATTGCTAGGCGTGCGCTTGACGACACGACCGTCCGCGCGTGGCACGATGGACGCGTCGTCGGCTTGACTGTTTTATCGGGCGAGATGGTTGTTCCATCTCAGGCATTGTTCACTTTGATCAGCACGGAAGAATGGTTCGCCGTCGCCAACTTTCGGGAAACCGATCTGCGCGCCATCGCGGTCGGGGATTGCGCGACCGTCTTTTCGATGATCGATCGTAACCAGCCGATCAAAGGCGTCGTCGAAGGTATCGGATGGGGCGTGCTGGACGATGAGCGCATCAATCTTCCGCGTTCGGTGCCTTACGTGCAGCGGTCGTTGAATTGGGTGCGGGTTGCGCAGCGTTTCCCAGTACGTGTCCGGCTGGAAAATCCGCCGGAACTGCTCATGAGGCTCGGTGCGAGCGCGGTCGTCGAGGTCAAGCATGGCGATAAGTGTTCGTGAGTCTCGCGAGGGGCGCCTTGCCGAATTGCTGCGCCTTGTCATGCCATTTCCGGGGCGGCTTGAGTTCGCCGTAAGATTGGCGCTGATCTGCGCCATAACAACGCTTGTGGTGGAAATCTATCAAACGCCGGAGCCGGCTCTAACGGTATATTTGGTCTTCTTCCTCAACAAACCGGATCGCGGAACCAGCTTGATCCTGAGCCTCGCGATGCTGGCCCTGTTTTCCCTAATCGTCTCGAGTGTCATTCTTGTTGCAATAATCGTCATCGATCAGCCCGTCTGGCGCGTCGCCAGCATGGCGGCGATCTCACTGGGCCTTCTCTTCCTAGCGTCGGCGAGCAAGCTTCGTCCAATTGGCGGAACTGTGGCCCTGATCGTCGCCTTTGCGCTCGACGAGCTGGGAACCGTGCATGGCGGCGAAATTGCAACGCGAGCGCTCCTTTATGTATGGCTTTTCGTCGCGATTCCGGCAGGGGTGTCGATTGTCGTCAACCTCTTGCTTGCGCCTCCCCCGCGCCTCCTCGCCGAAAAGATGCTCGCCCGTCGCTTGCGCATCGCTGCCGCCATGCTGCGTGCCCCAGAAGACGAAGACATGAGGCGCGACTTCACCGAATGTTTGCGCGAGGGAAATGGAGAATTGCTAAAGTGGCTGAAGCTTGCCCTCGTCGGGAAAAGCGCCGCTCGCGAACACATTGAAGCGCTTCGCCAAGCCGCCACGTCGAGCTTCGCAATTCTTGTCCTGATTGACGTGATGGATCGCGACGCCGGCGCGGCGCTTCCGATGCCGCTGCGCGAGCAGCTGACACACACTCTGGACGCCATGGCGCGCATCCTGGACGATGGCGGCTATCCAGTAGACATTGAATTCGGGGAGAAGGGCGACGGCGAACCAGCGCTTCCGCCGCGCGCCGCTGAGGTTCTCGCCAGCATCAGAGAAACGCTCACCGCCTTTGCCGAAGCTGCTCCCGACTCACAGCCTCATGGACCCGCGAAGAAATCCGGCGGGTTCTTCTTGCCTGACGCGTTCACCAATCCAGAGCATGTCCGTTACGCGCTCAAGACCACCGCGGCAGCCATGTTCTGCTACGTTCTTTATTTGTTATTGGATTGGCCGGGCATTCATACCATCTTTATTACCTGCTACATCGTTTCACTCGGCACGACGGCTGAAACCGTCGAAAAGCTCACCCTTCGCATCCTGGGCTGCCTCGTCGGGGCGGCGTCAGGCATCGCGGCGATCGTCTATCTGATCCCCTCCGTCACCTCCATCGGGGCTCTGATGATCGTTGTGTTTTTCGGCGCACTCGTGTCGGCGTGGGTCGCGGCCGGAAGCCCACGCATTGCCTATGCCGGGTTCCAGATCGCCTTCGCCTTCTTTCTTTGCGTCATCCAGGGCTCGGGACCTTCATTCGACATGACAACGGCCAGGGACCGCGTGATTGGCATTTTGCTCGGCAATATTGTTGTCTTTGTCCTGTTCACCAACGTCTGGCCGGTAAGCGTCGGAAAGCGTATCGATCCCGCGATCGCCGCTCTCCTGCGGCGCTTGAGCGGCCTTTTGACGGAGGTCAGCAAGCCGGTGCGCCGTTCCCAAGCGCCCGAGGCGCAGGAGATGCTTTCCGGCATCGAGCGAGACTTGAATCTTGCCCTGTATGAACCACCGTCGCTGCGTCCCGACGACAGTTGGATAGGAGTCCGGCGTCAGGCCGCCGAAGACATTGGCGCGCTGTTTGGCCCGCTCTTATTGAGTGTGGACAAGGATTTCCGCTTCTCGGCCCAGATCGCCAGTCGCCTCCGCAGTCTCGCTGACAGCCTCGACGCAGCGGAGGAGGCTCCGTCTTCCGTCAGCGCCGGCGTCACCGCCTCGGATGAGCCCCTGAAGGAAGACCTTGAATCGGCCCAACTGCCCTTCCACGATGCCATCGCCAGAAGGCTGGACAGCCTAGAGGAGGCATTTGGCCGAGAAAGTGAAGCTGATCGGAAGGTAAATTATGTGTCAGCCTAGCTGGCCCATTGTGCTCGCCATTGTGTCTGCGTTGCTTGCAGGCTGCGCAACCTCCTCGATCGAAATGGCGCCGGATCAACCGGATCGGCCTTGGGTGCCTGCCACGAACGCTGCCGGCGAAATCATTCCCGACGCAAAGGCCCCGCCCGAGCAAGCGGCCGGTGCAACCCATGTCCTCCCAGTCAATTCCGAGCTTGCCGAGGTTCCGTCTCCCTTTGAGCTCGATAGTAATCGGAGATATTCTCTGGCGGAACTAATCGACATTGCTCAATCCAACAATCCGTTGACGCGCACCGCTTGGAACAATGCGCGGAACGTGGCGCTGGCGGCGGGCATTGCAAAAAGCACCTTTCTGCCCAGGCTTACTGCGGCCGCCATCGGCGGTTTCCAGATAAGCCAGATTTCAGGACCGCTCGGAACCACCGCGACCAACGAATTGCGCGGCACGATTTCCTTGGTGTCGTTCGAATGGCTGCTCTTTGACTTCGGGGAGCGCGCGGCAATCGTCGAAGCGGCGAATCAAGCCTCCGTCATCTCGAATATCGGTTTTACCGCCGCCCATCAGCAGCTGATTTACGATGTCAGTTTGGCCTTCTACGCAAATGCGGCGGCTCGCGCGCGCGTTGGCAACGCCGTCCAGTCGCTGAAGAACGCAGAGTCGGTCCAGGCCGCGGCCGAGGACCGAATGAAAAGAGGGATTGGAACCGCGATCGAGGTGGCGCAGGCTCGTCAAGCCACGGCCCAAGCTCGGTTGGTTATGATCCAGGCCACGGGGGCGGCGCAGAACGCTTACTTGAGCTTGATCTCCGCCATGGGAATTTCGCCGCTGACGCAAATCAAGGTCGCCGATGTTTCCGATCGGAGATTGTCGCCTGAGATGGCCGGTTCCGTCGATAAGGTCATTTTTACCGCACTTGCTCGGCGCCCGGATATTCTGGCCGCATATGCGGCTCAAAAGGCAAGCCTCGCCGGGGTTCGAGCCGCAGAGGCTGAGTTTCTCCCCAAAGTCTTCCTCGCCGGCACGGGTTCCTACAACAATGGAACCCTGAGCGTCTCGGGAGTTCCTTCGATTGGGAACCTATCGCCGATTCTAAATCTTTCGCCAAAAGGCTTCGGCGGCACGGTGCTCGGCGGCGTTACAGTCCCGCTTTTCGACGGGGGAACCCGCGCTGCCCTATTGGAGCAAGCTCAAAGCAAATCGGAAAATGCCGGCTTGGTGCTGACCCGAACACGCGATGAAGCTGTTCGTCAGATCGTGTTGGCCAATAATGCTCTGCGCACCAGCCTCTCTGCCTATAATGCTGCCGCCGCAGTCGTTTCAGCCGCCAAGACGACTTTTGACGCCGCGCTAGCGGCCTATCGCAGCGGTGTAGGATCGATCACCGACGCCACAATGGCCGAAACCCAGCTTCTGCAAGCAAGGAACGCGTCAACCGACGCATACAGCACGGCGCTGTCCGCTGCAGCCACACTTGCTTTGTCCACAGGCTCTCTCGGAGCGCCTCTTCAATAGGATTGCTTCCTAATGCCGATCTGATAGCGGAAGTGCCGTGGCGCCGTTTGATGCAGCCGCAGCCGTTGTGTCGTTCCAAAAATTGTGCACGCCGTAGGAATGACGGTATTTGGATCACACATCCGCGATCGTTCCATTGCATCCGTTTAAGGCTTTACCTCACCCGAGACGCCGCCTTCGCCGATGATCAATTTATCGCCGGGACACACATCACCATTGACTACTTCCGTGTGCGTTCCGTGGTCCATTAGAAAAGCTAGCGCGCGTTGCCTGTGCAATGGGCCGCCGCGGCCTCATCGTCGGTAAGAGTCGTGCCCGCCTCTTCCCATACTACTTGCTCCGGGATCATCAGCCCCGTGTCCGCAAGGAAGTCGCAATGACTGGTGTGAAGGTGACAAATATCCAGAACAATGCGCGAGAATCCGCGCCGCAATGGAACGGTAGGTTGAATTGACCTACATTGCGGGGTCGTTGAAATGAGCGATGAGACGTCCATCTTGTTCCGCTGTTGTCTTTACTTGAAATCGATGAATCTTCCGGCTGTACAACGTCGTCGCGTCATTCCTTCATGATCCTGATTGTCGCCGCCATGCCCGGCTTGAGCAAAAGATCTGGATTAGGTGTGCTGATGACGATGCCGGGAAGAGCGGCGCGCTCATCGATTGGTGACGGCCGAATCTCCGTCACCGTGCCCGAGAACTGACGGTCCGGAAAAGCGTCCACGGTAAACGTAACTTTGTCGCCGGGCTTGACCTCGCGGCTGTCCTGTGTGCTGAGCGTGGCGTCGATGTGAACGAGGGAGAGATCCCCAGCAATGACGAAGAGCGGTGGCGTTTCCGAGCTCGCCATGACAGTCTGGCCTAATTCGACCTTGCGCAACACGACAGTTCCATCAAGCGGCGAAACGATATCGGTGGAGCCGAGGCTGGTCTCGGCGGTATGAAGCGCCGCTTGGAGTTCGGCGGCTTTTGCCTTGTCGCGCGTTGCCTCCGCTTGCGCCGTCTCAAAAGACTTACGTGACTTGTCGAGCGCTTTGTGGGAGATGATCCGGCGTTTGGCCAGCTCCTCCTGGCGCTCGAGAGCTGCTTTCGCCGAGGCCAGATTCGTCTGGTCCTTTTCGAGTTGAGCCTCGATTGCTTGCAGGCCAGCCCTGCTTTGATCTACAGCGATTTGATAGGGGCGCGGATCGATTTTCGCGCAAAGCTGGCCCGCCTTCACGTGCATCTTGGCGTCGCAATGGAGCGCCTCAATCACGCCGGACACCTGTGCATTGACTGGTGCCGTCTCGGCGGGAGTGATGACGCCTCTCGCGGTCACGGCGCGGATTTCCGATCCACCTTCACGCTGCATCTGCATGACCCCATTCATGAAGACCATGTTGTGGTTCATATTCGCCATAATCCAGAGCGAACCGGCAAGCAGCAGCAGGACAATCAGCACGCCAAAGGCAAGCGCCATGACGTTGTTGACGTTGTCGGGGCCGGTCGTGTTGTGGAGGAAAAAGACGAGATGAACTCCCATCTGCGCGATTGCGAGAACGACCAAAGCGACTGGAATGCTTGGTCCCCAGACGAGTGTCGTTCCTGAGATGAAGAAGGAAACATAAGGAAACGCCCTGGCCATTTTTCGAGCACACGGACTTGCTCGACTTTCCGGGTTATCGCAGCCGCACCCCGTATGATCTGGCGAAATATCTTCGCGAAGCTCAAGGAGCGCTCAAGGAGCTCTTCCTGCGCGGCAAGGTCGATTATCTGTTTCAGCGCTACACGGCGGAGCAGGAGCTGACCAGCATGCTCCTCTGTCTAAAGCCGAGCAATCTGGAAGTGACGACACTTCCAGGCGTCATCGAGGAATGGATCGGCGCGACCCATGGGGCGACACCGGAGGCGCGGCGCGGGCCGGCCGCAGCTGCTCTTTTTTGTTCTGACCATGTTCGATCAGCACCTTGCCGAAAAAATCACGGACGCCGATGCCGATCCCGGGTTGCGCTTTCAAGCGCGTCTCGAGGCCTCGCTGCTCAAACCCTTCGCGAGAGTCGCCAATGCGTGGCCGGTCAAATGGACGCCGGACGAACCGTTCCAGAATTGCTTCTGGATCCGCAATCCCAATTACAAGGCCGAGGGCGTCATCGAATACGACGGCAACCGGGAAGTGGCTGTGCTTGCCCCACAAAGCTCCGCGTATCGCCGAGCTGCGCGAAGGCCATGCCCGCGTGCCGGAAGTGATCCATCATTTCCGCGATCCGTCGCGGGCGTTCGACGAGGTCATGCGGCTCAACGACGGCGGCGTCTCTTATCTCGCCAACGCCTTGGCCGATGTTTGTAAGCCAGGAATGAAACTGACGCAGGTCACAAACCGGCTGAGCGATGTGAAGAAGCGCATGTCGGAAGCGCTTGTGCCGCATTTCGTTTCTACCGAAGGGGAGCAACGTGCCGCCGAGCGCACGGCGGTCGCCGAACATGTCATCGCCGATTTCGAGGAATGCGTGTCGAGGCAAACATTCGGCACATTTATCCGCGGGCTCGGCATCGATCGAGCAAGACTAGCCGATGAATTCTATGAAGCGCGCACGCGTGGAACGCTTGTTCGACGCAAAGCGCGAGACACCGGCCCAGGCGCCAAGTAGCGCCTCGCCGCCGCGGCGCGGCAATCTTCTCGACCTCGTTAAATCCAACGGCAAGGAGACCCAGCCGTGACGCCGGCCAGCGGTGCAAGCGACCGTTTCGCCCAATCGCTTCAACCGGACCGTCAGCCTTGCCCGCGCCGCCTTGCAGCTTTGGTCGCAAAGCGTTCATGAAATATGCGACGACGAGACATTCGCCAATGCAATCGGCGTACCCAGAAAATCCCTTAAGGAGGTTGCAAACGAACTCATCGCGACGGCGCGCCGGCAAGGCCTCGAAAATGCGATCAAGGCATCGATCGTCGCCGTCTCACACATCGAAACGTCGGAACAAGCCGCCGCCAAGGCGACCATTATCGCCGAACGGAGCATCAATCGTTTCGTTGCGTTCATGGGAGTCACCGCCCCGACTCCATCCAACCGCGTTCGACGCGGACGGAATCACAGATCAGCCCGTCAATTTTCAGCAGGAATTCGTCGTTGGGTGGCTGCGATCGTTTTACGACCAGGTGCTTGCCAATGCCAGATCCGCCGATGGGCTCATTCACGATCCGGAGCAAAACTGCCCGCTTGGGACAAATTCTTTCGTCTATCGGAGGCAGCTAGGCCAGGCGGCAGGCCGTCTGAGCTGATTGCTTTGCCCATTCACGACATCGCTTCGCGTGGCTTACCGGTTCGAACCGACCGCTTCGTTCCGGTACCTTTTTGTTGATCTGCGGATCCTTGGGTTTGAGGCACAACGATTTTGAAGACGGCTTTCCAAAGCGCTCGCGGCTATCGTTGATAGAGCACGTTCTCAGAGCGCCGCCGCCTCCCCGAGATGGAAATCCTCCGTTACGGGTTCGGGCGCGTGGCGGTATGAAGTACATTCATAACCCCTGGCGGCAAGTTCGCCCGCGCCGGCCGCCGACATTTCCACGACGAGCCGTGTCGTAATGTTGAGAACTGGCGGCACGGCCCAACGAAACGCTGGCCCTCCCGGCCGAACGTCGCGTAACACGGTCTTGCGCGCTTCGTTGTTCTCAAAACCCATGCGCGCTTTCCAACCGAAACGCGGCTTTTGCCAATCATTTGCGACGATAACGGGACCGCGCAGCACGCATGCTTCGCGCTCAGTGCGCTCGACGATGGCCATTTCACCAGGCGCGGCGCCCGTCACCGTAAACACCGCCGGACGCGCGAGCGGTTCGCGTGCGAGCAGAACAATCGCCTCTTCGAAGTTCGCGCAAGTCTCAAAGGCGAGCCGCAGCAAATGATCTGGTGGCCAGCCATCTTTGCGGTTAAACGCATTCATCAAATTCACCACGAAGTCGTAAGGCAATCCCAGGAAGTTGCGCGTACGGCGGCGCATTGGCGCTTGATTAATGACGGCGGCGAACCGGCCTGGCGCCATGGCGGTCAGCACGCCAACGGCACCTGGCCAAGTCACATTGTAGAAATCTCCTGCCGGACCAGACTGCCAGGCGACCGCCACACCTCTGCCGAGCCCGTGAAAAGGCCAATCGAGAGACCGCCGCAGCAGCGGCACTCCCGACTCTGCGGAATCCGCCGAGGTCGTGCAGGCGAAGAGATAAGAAAGATTGAGCGTCATCGTGCCGGGAAAACCAAGAATGTCTGCGACATGCTGGAGATCATCGCGATAGGCCGAGGCCGAACTGCGCAGCCATCTGGCGATGATCCCGTCGATTGACGAGAGGCAAAAGTCGCGGCTCCAGCGGGGAACGTGCGCAAGACAATCCTCGCGCAGCGCCGCCGCCGCCGCTACGCGCACCCGAGCATGAGCGATCGGACCGCCGCTTCTGACATCCAGAAAAGGAATTCGGTTCATGAGGTGCTCTATAGAGGAATCCGTCATCGAACCGATATGATTTCCACATGTTTCTGTCATAATCCAGTCAAAAATGTGTTTGGCGGTACGCGAAGACCAGCCGCAAATGTCAAAGCGCGCCCGGCTGCGCGGATCAGACTTCGCCTGACGGTTTCGTCCCGTTTGCGGGTTTTAAGCGTCAATAGGACGTGGCGCTTACCGCCCGGATTTTATATTTCAGTGTCTTAGGGCCTTGGCAGCCAAGCCAAATTGGCTCGAAAATCGTGTGCAATTGGCGATGTGACAATGCTTTCACAAATGTCGAATGACGTCCGCATCCTCGCGGCTCCCGCGCGTGGCTCTACCTGATGTCGCTGGCGACGCCCCCGCGTTTCGCGCTGACCGCGCACAACTCGGGCCATTTGGAGCTCACCAGCGACCAGGGCGACACGGCACATGTTTTCGTACTCGAAAACGACATCATTCGCGTTCTGGTTTTGCCAGGCGGACGGCTCGACCAGCCGCGGACCTTCGCCATCGCGCCGGGCACCGAGGATGTCGCGCAGGATGGCCGCGACCGCTTCGACCTCGCTGGCTTCACACAGCCCGAATTTGTGATCGAGGCCAACACGGAAAGCCTGCGTATCGAGACCGCAGCGATCCGGCTCACCGTTCGTCTTGCGGGTTTTTTCTGTTCGTGGGCGCTGCGGTCAGAAACCGAGTGGCGGACTGGTTGCGAGCGACCGGCCGACCCAAGCCTATAATTTCGGATGGTGGGACAAGCGCGTCTATCACTATCTGCGCCGGGAGAGGAGCGAGAAATACTTCGGGTTAGGGGAACGCGCCGGCGAGATGAACCGCGCTGGTCAGCGCTACCGTCTGACCAATATCGATGCGATGGGCTACAACGCGCGGGCGTCCGACCCACTCTACAAGCACATTCCATTTTATATCACATGTAGGCCGGAATTAGGGCTCGCGTTCGGACTCTTCTACGATACCCTATCGGACTGCGTGTTCGATTTTGGCAAGGAGCTAGACAATTACCACGGCCCCTACCGTTCATTCACGGCGGATTTTGGCGACCTCGACTATTATTTTATCGCTGGCCCGCGCATTGACCAAGTGGTGCCCCGCTTCACCTGGCTAATCGGGCGGCCAGCCTTCATGCCGAAGTGGGGATTGGGCTATTCGGGCTCGTCCATGGCCTATACCGACGCGCCGGACGCCCAGGTACGAATGTCAGAGTTCCTCGAGCGCTGCGCCGAGCACGACATCCTATGCGACAGCTTCCACCTCTCCTCCGGTTATACCTCGATTGGCGACAGGCGCCATGTGTTCACCTGGAACAGGTCCAAATTCCCAAATCCGGCAGCATTGGCACAGAGCTATTTTGCAAAGGGCGTGCGGCTTTGCGCCAATGTCAAACCTTGTCTTCTACGCGACCACCCTCTTTACGCTGAGGCCGCCGCTTTGGGCCTTCTGATCGCCGATGCGAACGGCGAACCAAGCGGGGTACAGTTCTGGGACGGGATCGGCGCATATCTTGATTTCACCCAGCCCAGAAACTCTCTCCTGGTGGAAGGCGAAGGTAACGGAAACTCTGCTTGACTACGGCATAACCGGGACCTGGAACGACAACAATGAATTCGAGATCTGGACCGACAAGGCGCTGGTCCACGGCTTCGGCCAGACACGTCCCGCCCGTGCGTGCAAGCCTTTGCAAAGTCTTTTGATGATGCGCGCATCACGCGATGCGCAAAGAGAGCATGCCCCCAACAAGCGGCCGTTCCTCGTCTCGCGCTCGGGCGCAACCGGCATGCACCGCTACGCCCAGACCTGGTCCGGCGACAATTCGACCAGCTGGGAGACCTTGAAATATAATTTGAAAATGGGACTCGGCCTCGCTCTCTCGGGGGTCTCCAACACTGGCCATGACATCGGCGGTTTCTCAGGTCCGGCGCCCGATCCAGAGCTTTTGGTCCGATGGGTGCAATTCGGCGTTTTCATGCCGCGTTTCAGCATCCACTCCTGGCATGATGACGGCACGGTCAATGAACCTTGGATGCATCCCAATGCAACACCGTTCATTCGCGATCTGATCAAGCTCCGCTAC
>CAWGKS010000010.1:0-157507 GCA_963823235.1 uncultured Gammaproteobacteria bacterium
GGGGCGAGCGGACACTGCGTTCCGTGGCAAACGTGACTCGCTGCGACGCGACCGACTTTCTGGCTTTCGCCGCTCGAACGCCACTTCGGGTGACGACAGTGCGCTACCAGCTGGCTGACGCAGATCGGGCCCTTGCCGACCTGCGCAGTGGGCAACTGAATGGGGCTGCGATTCTGGTCCCCTGATCTGGTCGCAGCGTGAGTTCGCGCCTGGCTGATCCTGCAATTGAGTAGATCTGCGTAGTGGAATTATTCATGGGCGAGCGCATTTCGGCTGATACATACTCGCGCGGTTGTGCCCTGAAGTAGTGGAGCAGCCCCAGAGATGAAGATGCACGCATCCAGGCCTTTCGCGTCGAGCTACCGCTCCATGAATCGACCTACAAATGGAGTGGCGGGAAATCCGTGACCCGGTTCGACAGCACGATTGTGCGGTCGAGACGGACGGTGGATTGACAGGCTACGGCGAAGTGTGTCCGCTGGGTCCGTTCTACCTTCCTGCCTATGCGGACGGTGTACGCGCCGGATTGCGCGAGCTCGGACCCCACGTCATTGGCCATGATCCGCGCGAGCTCGCCAAGCTGAATCGCCACATGGATGCGGTGCTCAAGGGGCATCCCTACGTCAAGAGCGGTATCGATATCGCCTGCTGGGACATACTCGGGCAGGCCTGCGCAATGCCGGTATGCGAATTGCTGGGTGGGCGATTCGGCAAAGACGTGCTGCTCTACCGGGCGATCTCGCAGGACGAACCGGCGGCGATGGCCGGCGCGCGTCGCCGACTATCGCAGCCAGGGCTATCGGCGGTTTCAACTGAAGGTTGGCGGTGACCCCGACGTGGATATCGAGCGCATCCGCGCTGTCGCGGCCACGTTGCAACGCGGCGATCGCCTGATCGCCGACGCCAATACCGGATGGGTTCAGCACGAAGCCATGCGAGTCGTCAAGGCGGTTCGCGATATCGACGTGTATATCGAACAGCCATGCCTGAGCTACGAAGAGTGCCTGGCCGTTCGCAGGCAATGCCCACACCCGTTTGTGCTGGACGAGACCGATCGACGACATCGGTATCCTGCTACGTGCCAAGGCCGACCTGGCCATGGACGTGGTGAATCTGAAGATCAGCAAGCTCGGCGGGTTGACCAAAACCCGCCAGGCGCGCGACCTGTGCGTCTCGCTGGGCATCGCCATGACGCTGGAAGACAGCTGGGGTGGGGACATTGCCACCGCCGCGATCGCCCATCTGGCCCACAGCACGCCGACCGACTATCTGTTCACGACAACTGATTTCAATAGTTACGTCACAGTAAGCACGGCGCACGGTGCACCAGTGCGCACCAACGGTCGAATGGCCGCATCTACCGCACCTGGCCTCGGCATCGAGGCGAAGCTGGACGTGCTTGGGGCAGCCGTGGTCGATGTCTACAACTGATTGACCGCGCGCCAGCTAGCTGCCGCCAAACAGCGGACGGAAGGCGCCCGGCACGTGAAAATCCGGTTTGCCGACCGGTAGCTCAAACAGACTCCAGTAGATGCGCTGGTCATTCTCACCCAGAGCCGCATAGGCGTTGCCGATGAGCTGCACTGGCCCCTTGCCATCCCAACCGATAGCGGCGAGCGGGATCTTCATATCGGCCTCCCAGCCGCCCTGCCCGATCGTCGCCGTGTGCGTAAATCCGTTCCTGACGCCAAAGTAGTATTCCTGGCGCGGCTCCACGACGTTGACTTGCAGTGACTGGTTGTATGGGCTTACTTCAAATTCATAGTACGCGGACGAGCCGGACTTCGCGTTGCTCACGAAGAGCTCGACCACATCATATTCGTAAGGGTATTCGTTACGCGCCAGCAGCGGCCTGGCGACAATCGTGGCGCTTGAAACCGTGAAATGCGCAATCAGCGTGTCGCCTGCACGAGCAAAAGTCACGGTTACGGGAGCTGGTGTGGCCTGGCTCTGCCGCGGATTGGAATACCCCAGCGGAGCGGGTGCGGTACTGATTGAGTCCCGGGCCGGGCCCGGCAATGTGCTGCAGCCAGACACCAGCAGCGCTCCCAAAACAAACGGCCAAACTTGCGCCACTCCACACCCCCGCGATTGCCTGATGCGACTTGTACAATACTGCGCCGGGCAGCCGTGGACCGCTACTCAAAAACGGAGGAACGTGAATGCCAATTCGGTATCATTTCTTATAACCCATACCTGGAACGATACCGATGCAACCCCCACTCCGTGTCCCATCGCTGACCCTGCTCCTGCTGGCACTACTCCCCACGCTCACGCACGCTCTGACTCAGGATGCCGATGTGCTGGTAGTCGGTGGCACGATCATTACCATCGATCGGCAAAAGCCGCAGGCCGAGGCAATGCTGATCCGGAACGGCAGGATCGTCGCCATTGGCGTCCGGACGGAACTGGAACGCGCCTATCCCAACGCCCGTCGCCACGACCTGCACGGACGCACCGCAATGCCGGGAGTCATCGATTCGCACGCGCACACCTATCAGCTCGGTCAGGATCGTCGCAAGGCGGTTCTGAACGGCACGCGGACGGTGGACGAGATGGTGGTTCGGCTCAAGGCCCTTTATCCGAATCCCGCGCCTGGCGAGTGGCTGGTCGGCGCAGGATGGGACGAAGGCATGTGGGCATCGCTCGGATACCCGGATCGCGCAGCACTGGACCAGGCATTTCCACACAACCCGGTGCGACTGGAATCGCTGCACGGCTTTGCGGGGTTTTATAACGGACCTGCGCTCGACGTTGCCGGCATCAACGCAGGCACTCCCGCTCCGCAGGTAGGGCAGATTCTTCGCCGAGCGGATGGCAAACCCACCGGCGTGTTGCTCACGCTCGCGCAGCAGCTCGTCAATGCGCACGTCCCCCAGGAAACACTTGTGGAGATGAAGAAAAACATCGTTGCCGGACTTGGCGCGTTGGCGGAGGTGGGTGTCACCTCCGCCCATGAGGCGGGAATTCCGCGCGAGCGTGTCGCTGCTTTTCGTGAGCTGGCAGCGGCAGGACGTTTGCCAATTCGCGTCTACGGGATGCTGGACGGCAACGATGCGGAGCTGATGAAGGAATGGTTCGTACGTGGCCCGCTCATCGATCCGCAGGCGTGGCTGACGATTCGCGGGATCAAGATATACTACGACGGGTCGCTCGGCTCTCGCACCGCACTGCTTGCCCAACCCTATGCAGACAAACCCGAGGCGGCGAACATGACAGAACGCATCGCCCCATCCATGATCACCTCGCTCGCGGAGCGCGCGGCTACACATGGGTTTCAACTGGCTACCCATGCCATCGGCGACGAGGCCAACAACCGCATCCTCAACATCTACAGCCGCGCGCTGGCTTCACACCCGGCAGTCGACCATCGCTGGCGAATCGAACATGCGCAGGTGGTGTTGCCGGACTATTACGCGCGCGCAGCAATACTCGGCGTGATTTCCAGCATGCAATCCAGCCATGCAGTGGGTGACAGCAGATGGGCAGAAGAGCGCCTGGGAGCCAAGCGGATCAGATATGCGTATGCATGGCGGCGGGTACTCGACGCGGGTGGACACCTGCTCATCAACTCCGATCTGCCGGGAGAACCCTGGGAGCCGATGCAGACGCTCTATTTCGCGGTGACCCGAAAGCCGTTGGCGGGAGGCGCGAATGTTGGCTGGTTCGCCGATCAGGCCCTCAGCGTCGACGAAGCGCTCAGCGCGATGACACTGGCGGGCGCCTACGGCGCATTCCAGGAACAGCAGCTTGGCTCACTCAGTCCCGGGAAATTCGCGGATTTTATCGAACTGGATCGCGATCCGCGCAAGGTGCCGCCAGATGACCTGAAATCGATCAGGGTGCTGCGCACCTGGATTGCCGGCAGGGTCGTTGCAGAACGTCAGTAGAACAACAGCCTGGAAGCGGGTGATCGGCAATCACTCCTCAGCTCAGGCCTGAAGACTCAGTAGTAGAAATCTGGCGCCTTCTTCAGAGTGTTGCAGGTCGGCGTATCGTGCTGGATCCACATCTGCGCGCCGGAGTCTACACTCAACGGCCTGTATATGCCTCGAACTGCCAGGTGTAAGCTCCTTATCCGTTCATGCATACTGTGCGCAGCGTCCGTTATATCGGGGCTATGGGAGACTTCCATGTCGCAGGCGATCGCGGATCCACTCGCCGAAGTGCCGGGCGTGAAGGCCGGCGAATTCAGCCTGCCCGACGGCGCCGGGCACGTGCGCTGGGTCAGAATTTCCCATTGGATCGTGGCCCTGAGCGTCTTGACGCTCGCGTTCAGCGGCTTTGTCATTCTCATGGCCCACCCCAGGCTTTATTGGGGAAAAACTGGCAATGATCTGACCCCGGCACTGCTGGAACTTCCCGTGAGCAGAAACTACCACCACGGTGGCTGGGGAAAAGGCGTGCCCTTTTCGCCGCAAGACGGCGCTCCGGTCAGCGCGGTCCGGAGCTACGACATATTCAACCAGAATGGCTGGGGACGCAGCCTGCACTTTCTGGCGGCCTGGTTTCTCACGGTGACCGGAGCTGTCTATTTTTTCAGGGGGATTCTCAGTGGCCATTTTCGGCGTCACCTGCTGCTGCGCGGCGGCGAACTGGGTTGGCACAGGCTCCGGGACGACGTGGCCAGTCATCTGCGCCGACGCATACAGCCGGCGAAAGCTGGTCCGCCTTACGGCATAGTGCAGAAAATCAGCTACTGCCTTGTCATCTTCCTGGCATTGCCCCTGATGGTCGTGACCGGGATGACGATGTCGCCAGCGATTTCGGCTGCCTATCCGATTTTGCTGGACGTGTTTGGCGGCACCCAGTCGGCACGCACGATTCACTTCTTTGTCTTCGCCGGCACCGTCACCTTTGTGGTGGTACATGTGCTGATGGTCGTCATATCCGGATTCACACGTCAGATGCGCGCCATGATCCTGGGGAGTTAGCATGAAGCCCAAACCAGTAATCGCCACTCGCCGCAGCTTCCTCACGGGACTCACCTCCCTCGGAGGAGTGATGCTGGCCGGATGTTCGCAGACCCAGCCTCCCACCTACGGCAATGTCCTGAGGATGGGGGACCTTCTAACCTACAAGGCCCATCGATTGCTGCTGCCTGCGCACGCCCTCGCGAGAGAGTACGAGCGCGCGGACATCACCTCGATCGTCGCCATCGGCACCACCGACCCGGCGGATGCGCATCAACCGTCCTTCAATGCAGAACGGGGGGCAGCCTACGATCGCCTGCGCAGCAGCGGATTTGCGGACTGGCGCTTGTCCGTCGAAGGGCTGGTGGCGCGGCCGGGCGCCTACTCACTTGCCGACCTGATGCGGTTTCCTGCGCGCACGCAGATCACCAAGCACACCTGCGAGGAGGGTTGGTCCGCCATCGCCGAATGGACGGGCGTGCCCCTGCGCCGGGTGCTGGAAGCGGCTGGCATGCAGCCGGGTGCGCGCTTCGTGAACCTGCACGCCTATGATGAAGTCGTCGACGCCATCGACATGCTGGATGCGCTGCATCCCCAGACCATTCTCGCCTACGGCATGAATGGACGCGATTTGCCCGTTGCTCATGGGGCACCGGTGCGACTGCGCGTAGAAACCCAATTGGGCTACAAGAGCGTGAAATACCTCAAGCGCATCGTCGTCACCGACAAGTTCGACGATTTTGGCGCCGCAGGTCTCCTGCAGAACGGCTGGTCCTGGTACGCGGGGATATAGGCCAAGGTCCCGCCCCGCACTCAGCGAAGTCCGCTACAGGAAACCGTAGGAGAAATGGCGCTGCGCACGCCGCACCCGGCCGGCCGCCGGATCGGGGAAGTGCGCGATAAGACGGCGTCGTCGCGCACTGCGCGAGGCGCTGTCTGGTGGGCAGGCTTCAGTCGGGTCTCGTCAGCGAAGAACGGATGCCGGCGACAGCATCGGATACAGCGACGGCGTCAGTTGTGGCCGCGCACTGCGCGAGCAGGCGCTGCTCTCGACGATGTCGGCAAGTCCGGCTTCGACCACTGGCAGCACCGAGTCGACGTAGGCCTCGCGGTTGTGCGCTTCGCGCGTCTGCCGTCCAAAAAACTCAAAGTCCTTGCGACTGAACACGTAACGGGCGTTCGGGAAGGTCGGGACCCAGCGCCCGTCCCTGAGACGCGTATTCCAGCCGACGTGATCGGCGTGCAGATGCGTGCATAACACCAGATGAATATCGTCAGGATCGCAGCCTGCGCTGGCCAGGGTTTGCAGCCATTGTGTCTGGAGTCGATGCGCCCAGGGAACACTGCGTTCCTTGTCGTTGCCACAGCAGGTATCGATCAGTACGTTGAGGCCATCGACATTCAGCAGATAACTGCGTACCTCGATGCGTAAGATCGCCGCCTGGGGATCGAGGGAGAGTTCATCGCTCCAGTGCCACGCCTGCAGCGCCGACAGGTCTGCGCCGGTAACGCCCGGCACGGCGAACTGCATGGGCATCGCGCCCTCGCCTTCGCGAATACTCCTGACCTCAAGTTTACCCAGATACCGACTCATGGCCGCTCCACGCTTGGTCCTGTTCGCCATCCTCTCACAGCCATCAGGCCACTGCGGCGTATCATCGGCATGCACGCGGAGGGAGAATTGATGGCAGAGCTGCCGCAGGCATTCGACTATGTCGTGGTGGGCGGCGGCACGGCCGGCTGCGCACTGGCTGCCCGACTGTCAGAAGATACCCGTCGCACGGTCTGCCTGCTGGAGGCAGGCGGTTCGGGCAAGAGTGTGCTTGCCCGGGTACCGGGCGCCATCGTGATGGCACAGCGGTCGGCCGCGCTGAACTGGCGCTTTCAGTCCGTGCCGCAACCGCAGTTGAACAATCGTCGCATGGCTATACCCCGGGGGCGCGGCCTCGGCGGTTCTGCGCTCATCAACGGCATGGTGTATTTCAGGGGCAACCCACGGGACTATGATGCCTGGGCCGCCGCCGGGGCCACGGGCTGGAGCTACCGGGAGATCCTGCCGTACTTCCGCAAGAGCGAACACAACGAGAATTTTGGCCCGAACATGTACCACGGCCGCGCTGGTCCGATGAACGTGCGCAGCGTTACGCGCCCGAATCCGCTCAACTTTTCTTTCTTTGACGCGCTCGCCAGCCTGGGTTACCCCTACCGCGAGGACCTGAACGGCGCCGATAGCGAGGGGATGGGCCTGCGCCAGCTCTCGATCCGGGGCGGCAGGCGCGAGACCACGGCCAGCGCCCTGCTGCGGCCCGCGCTGGGTCGAGCGAATCTGACCGTGCTGACCGGTACGCGGGCCACCCGCATTGTGCTGGATGGTCGACGTGCGGTGGCGGTCGAAGCCCGCACATCAGGCGGCAGTCTCATCGTGAAAGCTCAAGGGGAAATCGTGCTCACCGCGGGCGCAATCCACTCGCCCCAGCTGCTGATGCTCTCCGGGGTCGGCGACGGCGAGCACCTCGCGACATTAGGCTTGCCGTGCGGCATCACCTTCCGGGCGTCGGCCGCAATCTTCATGATCACCTTGCAAGCCCGGTGCACATGCACACGCACAATCCAGTCTCCTATGGCGTCTCGCTGCGGGCGATGCCGCGCAATCTCTGGAACGTCGCTGAGTATCTCTTGCTCCGTAGCGGTCCATTGGCCAACAACGTGTTCGAATCAGCGGCGTTCGTAAAATCGGCTCCGGGACTGGACCGACCCGACGTGCAGCTCGTGTTCCAGCCCGCCAGGCGACCGGGTCCGTCGTTCCCGTATCCGCTGGGTCACGGCTTTGCGATCAGTCCCGTTGGCCTGTATCCACGCAGTCGTGGGCGCCTCACGCTCGCAAGCCCGGACCCCTTCGAGGCGCCGCTGATCGACCCGAATCTGTTGTCTGCGCCGGAGGATCTGCCGCCGCTCATCAGCGGCATACGGCTGGCGCGCAGGATCTTCGCATCGACTGCCTTCCAGAGGTACCACGCTCAGGAAACTTCGCCCGGAAGCGCCGCCGTCAGTGACACTGAACTTGCCGCCTATATCCGCGCCGAGGCCTATACGGTGCATCATCCGGTCAGCACCTGCCGCATGGGCAATGATGCCGCTGCGGTGGTGGACCCGCAGCTACGCGTCGCCGGGCTGGAAAACCTGCGCGTCGCGGACGCCTCCGTGTTCCCGTCCATCATCGGCGGCAACACCAACGCGGCGGTGGTCATGATCGCGGAGAAGGCCTGCGACCTGATTCTCGGCCGCCCCCCGCTTGCGCCGGAGAGCTTCGCGCCACCTGAAACCACATGATGGAGTTCGCCATGACTCAAGCACCCAGCGCCGCGGAACGTGTCGAGATCGAACGTGCCTGTGAGCGCATTGTCTATGCCTATGCGCGCGTCCTGGACCTGGGCGACATGAGCGCGGCAGCGGATTTCTTTGCCGACAACGGCTCACTGGCCCGCCCGATGGCACCCGAAGTGCTCATTCAGGGTCGGGAGAGCATTCGTGCCGCCCTGTTGACGCGACCAAAGACCCTGCTGACCAAGCACCTGGCCACCAATGTAGCCATTGACGTCGTAAGCCGCGACGAGGCCTATGGACTCTCCTACCTGACCATGATCTCGACGACGCCGCCGGGCGACAGCGTCGAGCCCTTCGTTTCCGCCGGGCCCGTCTACTTCGGCGAGTTCAGGGATCGCTTCGTGCGGGAGGGTGGCGAGTGGAAATTCCTCGAACGCCGCGGCTCGATCCAGCTGAAGTTCCATGGCGGCTCAGCGCCCTGATCGACGCCGCTCGCGACGCCCACCAGTCCCGCGGGGCTTATTCGTAGCCCATGAGCGGCAGCGGATTCGGCAGCCTGGCCAGCAGCTCATTGTTGAAGCGCGCATCAATGTGGAAGAACGCCGCGCGGGCAATTGTGTCCGAGCGATTTTCCCAGGCGTGATCCGTACCCCGCTGCACCACCACGTCCCCCGCCTTGAGGACGACTTCGCTGTCATCGAGAATCAGGACGAGCTCGCCTTCGATCACGACCACATAATCCTGCGTCCGTGTCCGATGCATCACGGTTCGCTTGCCACCTTCCCGTAGCGGATAGACGTCCAGGATACGCAGCAGATGGCCTGCCGCGGGCATGAGTGTGAATGCTCGCTCGTTTGGTTCCTGGGTCGGGATGGCGGTGAGCTCAGGAACCCGGCCGGCGTCTCCCCACATCTCATGGAAATCAGCGCCGATTGCCGGACCGTGCATCGCGTGATGCTGGGGCGGCGGACCGTCCGAGAGAATGACAGATCTGCCGCGCTCATCGTGACCTGTGACCACTCGTCTTGTGAGCTTTGACATCTGACGCTCTCCCTCACTCCCACTCAAATGTCAGGGATTCTACCGTCGGAACGCCTGTCACACGTCACAACTCGCACGATGCAGGCGGCGATCCGGGTGTACCGCCCTTCGAATCTGTGAAGCCCAAGGCCCGGGCACCGATATATCATGGGCAACGAAGTGGGGGGATCGCCTATGCACAGACCGACAACTTTTATCCAGATCGTGGCAATCACCGGCCTGCTCGGCGCATGGCATGGCGTCGCCCAGGGTGCGATCGCGGCCGAGCCCGCGCTGCTGCGAGCCACTCTGCATGCCGACCTTCCGGGCCCGAAGATCGACCGCAATCTCTACGGCCAGTTTGCCGAGCATCTCGGGCGCGGCATCTACGAGGGCATCTGGGTCGGGGAGGACTCACCGATTCCAAATACGCGAGGCTTCCGCAGTGATGTCCTCGCGGCGCTGAGGCACATTCACGTTCCGGTCATCCGCTGGCCAGGTGGCTGTTTCGCGGATGACTACAACTGGCGCGATGGCATCGGCCCGCGCGCGCAGCGACCAGTACGCGTGAATGCCCTGTGGGGCGGGGTGACCGAGTCCAACGCCTTCGGTACGCACGAGTTCCTGGAGTTCACCGAACTGGTGGGGGCGCGCAGCTATGTCAGCATCCCGGTAGGCGCCGGCTCGCCGCTGTCAATGGAGCAGTGGCTCGAATACATGCTGTCGCCCTCGCAGTCGACACTGGCGCAGGAGCGGCGTCGCAATGGTCGCGAGCAGCCCTTCAAGGTTGACTACCTGGGTATCGGCAATGAGAGCTGGGGCTGCGGCGGCCAGATGCGCCCGGAGCATTACGTCGATGAGTTTCGCGACTACAGTGCGTTTGTGCGCGCTCCGGCCGAACAGATGCCAAAGGTCATCGCCTCGGGCGCTTCGGACGATGACTACCGATGGACGGAAGTGTTGATGGCTGACCCGGTCGTGACCCAGCAGCCGCTGTGGGGCCACAGCACCGAGGCCATCAGCCTGCACCACTACAGCACCCCCAGTGACAACTGGGACCACAAGGGGCCGGCCACCGGATTCAGCGAAGAGCAATGGATCGGCACCTTCGCGAAGGCCTTGCGCATGGATGAGATGATCTCGAAGCACAGTGCCATCATGGACAAATACGATCCGGCCAGGCGCATCGCCTTGTACGTCGATGAGTGGGGCGCCTGGTATGACCAGGAACCGGGGTCGACGCCCGGATTCCTCTACCAGCAGAACAGCCTGCGCGACGCGCTGGTCGCGGCCCTGACCCTCAATATCTTCCATGCGCACGCCGATCGGGTACGCATGGCCAATATCGCGCAAATGATCAATGTGCTGCAGGCGATGATCCTCACGGACAAGGAGCGCATGATCCTCACGCCCACCTACCATGTGTTCGACATGTACCAGGTGTTCCAGGATGCCACGCAGCTACCGCTGGAGATTGAGCCCGGCAGCTATGCCTTTGGCAACCAGAAGGTGCCACAGCTCAGTGCGAGCGCGGCACGCAGTGCCGATGGCACCGTCCACATTGGCCTCGCCAATCTCGATCCGCACCGCGGCGCGACACTGGAGATCGCCTTGGCAGGTCTGCGCGCCGGCACGGTGAGTGGTCGCGTGCTGACGTCCACGCACATGGACGCGCACAACAGCTTCGAGTCGCCCCATGCACTCGAACCCGCCGCTTTCAGCGGTGCCACGCTGCACGGTGCGCGCCTCTCGGTCGAGCTGCCGGCCAAAGCGGTCGTGGTGCTCGACCTGCACTGAGCGCAGTAGTTTCCCTGTGCGCCGCGGTCTCGGCCATGCGCCTTGCTCCACAGGACGGACACAAGCCGCGCTTCCTGCAGCGACCGGCGACGTGCCAGAGATGTCGTACACGACGCGCGACAGGCCCGGGAACGGGTGGCGGTGGATCATCCCGGCGTGGAGCCCCGGCTATTTCGGCAAGGTCTTGCGGCCGGATACCGTGAACGCAGCCTCCGACCTGGCTGTCGTCTCCTGCGGCTGCGCACCGCCGAGCGTCAGCAGGTACTTGCCGGGGAGGATGGCGCGCTCGCCCTTCGCATCGACGCTCGATAGCAAGCGCGGATCGAGCGTGAAGCTGACCTCCCGGCTGGCACCGGCTTCGATGCGCACGCCGGGAAAACGCCGACCAGCGAGTGCAACGGACCACCGGCCTGCGGAGTGTGCAGGTAGCCTTCCACCACTTCGTCACCGGCAACGGCGCCCTCGTTCTTCACCGTGACGGTGGCCACGACCGGATCGCCTGCCTTGAGGTGCGATGACGACAGGCGGACCGGCCCGTAGCTGAATGTCGAGTAGCTCAGGCCATAGCCGAAGCCCCACAGCGGCTTGCCCTTGAAGTAGCGGTAGGTGCGGCCATTCATCGAGTAGTCGGTGAACGGCGGCAGCCCCTCGAGGGAGGAATAGAACGTGACCGGCAACCTGCCTGCCGGATTGTTCAGCCCGGCGAGGGTACGCGCGATGGCGGTGCCTCCGTCGACGCCCGGGATACCACGCGGCGAGGATGGCGGCTGCGTGCTCGTTGGCCCAGTTCAGCGCGACCGCGGAACCCGACTGCAGGACGACGACCAGCGGCTTGCCGGTCGCGGCGAGCGCCTCGAGCAGGTCCTGCTGCGCGGCTGGCAGATCGAGCGAGGTGCGATCGCCGCCATCGAAGCCGCGGATCTTGATGCGCATCTCCTCGCCTTCGAGCTGTGGCGAGAGCCCGACGAATGCCACGACGACGTCGGCCTCCCTGGGCGCGCGCCACGGCTTCGTCCAGCTGCGCCTGCGCCGGCGCCTTCCACTTGAGCGTCACGCCGCCGCCGGCCTGGTCGCCGGAGTGCGAGTACTCGAGCACGAAGGCGTGCGGCTTCGTGTCGGCGAAGTCGTACGGCGATCGTCGGGGATCTTCGGGAACTTCATCATCGGCGGCGCCGTGGCGAGGCACCCGGATCGGCATGGAAGTTGCCCATCGCGACCGATGTCGAGCCTTGGCGCGCAGGCTGCCCTCGGACACGACCTTGCCGTCGATGAGCAGCCGGTAGTTCTCGACCGGCGAATACGGGAAGCTGTCGCCCGACTCGAGCGAGAAGACGTAGTGCCCGGCCGCGGGCGCGCTGATGGCGCCGCTCCAGCGCACGGAGTAGTTGGCGGTCTCGACGGCCGGCTCGGGCCGCGCGTTCTCCCAGTCGGTCTGAGACCGCCGGCTCGGTGTGACGGCGACCGGCCGGCCCGTCCAGTCGGCGCTCGCGAAGAACTCGGTCTTCAGCCCCTGGCCGGTGCCGAAGGCGGTACGCGGCACGGGCACCGCCGACGCCCTCCGCCAGCGTCGAGCCCTGCGCGTAGAGGATGGTCGAGCCGCGGAACTGCTTCACGCATGCCGTCGAGCGGCGTGACAGGCTGCAAGGGCGTGCCGACGTAGTTGCCGAGGATCGCAGGCAAGCAGGTCGGCCGTGGGTCCGATGACCGCGATCTTCCCTGGCGCGCGGTTGAGCGGCAGGACACCGTTGTTCTTGAGCAGCACGATCGACTCTCTCCGCGGCCTTCCAGCGAGATCTGCCGGTTCGCGTCCAGCAAGCCGCGTCGGACAACGGCAGGCCGTCGAGCGGGCTCGAGCCCGGCGGATCGAACAGCCCAAGCGAGATGCGCGCGGTGTAGAGGCGCTCGGCCGAGCCTGCGTCACCAGCGTCTTCGGCGACCAGCCCGTGGCGCACGGCCGATCGGCGAGCGTAGTTGAAGCCCGGCGCCCAGATGCTGCAGGAGAGATCGGTGCCGGCCTGCCAGTGAGAGCGCCGAGGAGTGCTCGATGTCCGGCGGTCTTCTTGTGGCCCTGGTTCACGTCGACGATCGCGCCGCAGTCGGAGACGACGAAGCCCTTGAATCCCCAGGCGTCGCGCAGGTGATCTTCGAGCAGCATGTTGCTGGCGCAGGCCGGCCAGCCGTCGATCGAGTTGTAGGCGCACATCACCGACTGCACATGCCCTTCGGTGACGGTGGCGCGAAATGCCGGCAGGTAGGTCTCTTCGAGATCGCGCGCGCGACGGGTCGACGTTGAAGCCATGGCGCAACGGCTCAGGTCCGCTGTGCACCGCGAAGTGCTTGCTCGTCGCGACGGCGCGCAGATGGTCGGGATCAGGGCCCTGCACGCCCGTGACGAACGCGACGCCCAGGCGGCCGGTGAGGAACGGATCTTCGCCGTAGGTCTCCTGGCCGCGGCCCCAGCGCGGATCGCGGAAGATGTTGATGTTGGGCGACCAGAAGGTGAGGCCGTAGAAGATGCGGTGATTGCCCTCGCGCTGGGCCTGGTTGTACTTGGCGCGCGCCTCCGCGGAGATGATGTCGCCCATGGCTGCGCACCATCGATCCGTATCCCAGGTGGCGGCCATGCCGATGGCCTGCGGAAACACCGTGGCGTAGCCCGCGCGCGCGACGCCGTGCAGGGCTTCGTTCCAGGTCTGGTAGTCGGGCACGCCGAGCCGCGGAATGGCGGTGGCCCAGTCCTCGAGCTGCGCGGCCTTCTCGTCGAGGGTCATTTGCCCGACGAGCGCCTGCGCACGCTGCTGCGCCGGTATATTCGTATCCAGCCATTCCGGGGTCTGTGCCCCGGCGGAAAGGGAAAACACTGCCAGCGCGAAACAGGTGAGTCTGCGTGCGGACATGGTCAGGGTGCTCCTTGTCTGGGTACATGGTCGTGCGCCCCTCGCGACCCGTTGCCCATCGTATCGCCCGGCTCGCGCCGAGTCACTGCCCGATTGCAGTCGCGTGGCCGCCCGTGTCGCGCGCCATCGGCAGCAACGCCAGCAACGACATCAACCCTGCGCTGGCGATGTACCAGCCCACCGCGCCGAGCCCATGGTGGACCGCGAGCCAGGTGGCGATGGCCGGCGAGAAGGTGCGATCGGGTCTTTGCCGGTCTTGCTCAGGTTTCCGGGGTTACGGATTTAAGGTCAGTGGCAGGCACCCGAGCGATCCTCCGGGCTATGTACCTCTCAACAACTACCCCGGCGGTGCCGGCAACGGACCCAGGCTACCTCCTACACAACAATCCAGGGCGGGGCCTCAATGCGTGGGGTAGTCGCGAGCATCCTCGAGCACTGGCAGCGTCACCTTGCCGGTGGCCGCCCACTCGGTACCGCGCTCGAGCAGCGTCTGCAGCGGCTGGAACTGCAATGCCACTTCATCGTGGCCGATGGTGATGGCAAATACCCTACCGTTGCCGTAGTCGGCGGTCCAGACCTGCGGATGATCGCCATCCATGCCTTTCATGGCTTTCAGCTTATCGGGCGTGTAGGCGGCCACCGGATACTTGGGCCCCGCGAGCCTGGGATCGTAGCTGGCCGAAGCATCGTGCGCCGTGGCCAGCACATGGATCTTCGCCTCGGGATCGAGGCTCATGTTGGTGTACATGTCGTCGTTGTAGGTCCAGAAGAACTCGCGCATCCCGGCGGTAATCGGGTGACTGCGATCGATGATATGCACCGGGAACGCGCCCGGTGGCGAGCGGCGGCTGGTGCCGGGCTCCATGACCGCACCGAGCAGGCGGCGGTACTCGGGCCAGTTGAACCCGAAGGTGAACGAGGAGTGGTAGGCCACCAGTCCGCCGCCCGCGCGCACGTAGTCGAACAGCGCCTGCTCTGCCCCCGGCGACCAGCGGTGCTCGGTCGCGTCGTCGTATACCCAGCGACTCGAGTAGTTGAGGAACACAACGTCATAGGCCTTGAGCATGGCCAAACTGCCGTAGTCGAAGTCTTCGGTGACCCTGACGTCGAAACGGCCGGTATCCTGCAGCAGCGTGCGAAGAGCGTTGTCCACGCCCGTCCAGTCGTGCTCATAGCTGTTCCGGCCGCTGATGATGAGCACTCGGATACGCTTCTCGGACGGATTGACCGGAATGTCGACGCGCTGCACCGTCACGGGCGGTCGGTAGCGCGGATGCACGATTACCTGCGCTGCGCCAGGAAAGGCGGCGACGGCCGATATCACCACCAGGGAGCACAGTACGATCGCACGCTTCATGTCATATCCCCTGGCGCGGTTCGCCGGTGTTGGCCGCAGATGCTTGCAATGAGTCCATCGTCATTCGACCAGATGCTGGGCCTTCAGCCAGCGGAGCATGAGGTCCAGCCAGCCTTCGGGTGGGGTGCCAGGAACGCCGGCACCAAAGCCATGCCCGCCGCTTGCGAACAGGTGAAATTCGACCGATTGGCCAGCGGCTTGGTAGCTTTCGATCAAGGGAAAGCCCTGCACACGCTTCAGCAGGAAGTCATCCGCTGCAATGGCCACGAACATCGGTGGTGCCTTCGTCGGGATCTTGATGCCCGCCATGTTGGGATAGATCGGGCCCGCAAAATCAGGTCCGTCCGCGCCCGCTTGCTCCACCAGCGACCGCGTCAGAGAGCCCCCCGCCGAAAAGCCCATGAAGCCGATCCGATGGGGATCTATCGAGTATTCATCCGCGTGAGCCCGTACGTAGCGTAGTGCCGCGATGCCATCGGCGTAGGCATCCGCCGGCGTGTCGTCGGGAGGCTTAAAGCCGCCCTCCACTTTTTCGCCGTTCACCAGGCGGATCAACTTCTCACTGAATTCGGCCTGCGATTCGGGGGTGGGCAGTACGCGGTATTTGAGCACGAAGGCCGTGATGCCATGATTGGCAAACCAGCGAGCGATGCTCCAGCCCTCATGTTCGATGGCGAGACCCAGGAATCCTCCGCCCGGCGCGATAATCACCGCAGCGCGGCTCACATGGCCCACTGGACGAAAAGGATTCAGCGTGGGTCTGGTGACGTTGCGTACCGCGATCCGCCCGCTGTCGAGATGCCAGACTTCACGTTCTGGGGTCCCAGCAGCAACGGGTAACGCGATGACACCGGGCTGTGCCGGCACAGGGATCGGCGCGGTGCTGGGATTCGGCATCTGCGCTGCCGAGAGTGCCGGCAGCAACAGGAGCGCGGTGCCAGCCAACG
Organism: uncultured Gammaproteobacteria bacterium; assembly: GCA_963823235.1. Taxonomy (GTDB): domain Bacteria; phylum Pseudomonadota; class Gammaproteobacteria; order Steroidobacterales; family Steroidobacteraceae; genus FEN-1191. Next base: position 16,256 of record CAWGKS010000010.1, read on the forward strand.
CAATGATCAGTCGCATGGGGCGTATACCTCTTTCGGCGGGCATCAAGCCGTTAAGTACAGCGTGATGACTAGTTTCTTCATGCGCGCCCTCTCGATGCGGCGACCTTTTTCGCAGGCGTTCATCTTAAAATAGAATGGGCGTTCTGAAAAGCGCCGCTTTCCCTTGTAGCGGTTGCTCAGCGGCTTGAGCTTCTTCAAGGCGAGGTCGGCAAGCACATCAAATCCTGGTCGGCGCCTCCCAATACCGTCATAGACATTTCTCGCCGCCGTTTGCACGACAACACCGGTTTTTGCAGGTCTAACGTGCCTTGATCAGTACCGCCAGGAGAGCCCTACAGTGACGGTATTTCGCCGAAAAGAAACGCAGTGGAGATAATGCCGTCAGAAATACCGTCATAATGTTTGCTTAAATAGCGCCGAGATACGCAGGTGACTGTTTTTATTGAGATATATAAATCACTGAAATATCGGATCACTCCCACTCAATCGTCGCTGGCGGCTTACCCGAAATGTCGTAGACCACCCGCGAAATTCCCTCGACTTCATTGACGATGCGGCGCGCGCACAGATCGAGCAGCTGGTAAGGCAGGTGCGCCCAGCGCGCGGTCATGAAATCGATGGTTTCAACGGCGCGCAGTGCAATCACCGGCGCGTGGCGGCGGCCGTCACCAGTGACGCCGACACTCTTCACCGGCAGGAAGACCGCGAAGGCCTGGCTGGTGCGCTCGTACCATCCGGCGCGGCGCAATTCTTCGATAAAGATATGGTCGGCCTGGCGCAAGGTGTCCGCGGCCTGCTGCGTGACTTCGCCGAGTATGCGCACGCCCAGGCCCGGACCCGGGAACGGATGACGCTGCACCATCTCGCCGGGCAGCCCAAGTTCCAGGCCGATGCGACGCACTTCATCCTTGAACAACTCGCGCAGCGGCTCGACCAGCCTGAGCTTCATGTGTTCGGGCAGGCCACCCACATTGTGGTGACTCTTGATGACGTGGGCCTTGCCGGTGCTGGCGCCAGCCGATTCGATCACGTCCGGGTAGATCGTACCCTGCGCCAGAAAATCAACAGCACTGATCTTCGCGGCCTCCTCATCGAAGATATCGATGAACAGCCTGCCGATGATCTTGCGCTTGGATTCCGGATCAGTCACGCCGCGCAGCGCGTCCAGGAATCGGGCGGCGGCATTGACGCGTATGACACGTACACCGAGGTTCTTCGCGAACACCTGCATGACCGCATCGCCCTCGTGCAGGCGCAGCAGCCCGTGATCGACAAACACGCAGGTGAGCTGTTCACCAATCGCCTTGTGCAGCAGCGCGGCAACCACGGCGGAATCGACACCACCCGAAAGGCCCAGCAGCACGCGGCCCGCGCCCACCTGGGCGCGCACGCGGCCAATGGCATCGTCAATGATGTGATCGGCCGTCCAGGCGTTGGCGCAGCCGCAGATTTCATGCACGAAACGCGCATAGATGCGCGTGCCCTGCGTGGTGTGCGTTACTTCAGGGTGAAATTGCAGCGCATACAGACTGCGCGCCTCATCGGCCATGCCAGCCATGGGCACATCGCGGGTGGAGGCAATCAGCCTGAACCCGGGCGGCAGCGCCGTGACGCGATCGCCATGGCTCATCCACACATCGAGCAGACCGTGACCTTCAGCATCGACACGGTCTTCGATGTCGCGCAACAGGGTGGAATGCCCACGGGCGCGAATCTCGGCGTAGCCGTATTCACGCACGGTGCCGGGCTCGACGCGACCGCCAAGCTGCGCGGCCATGGTCTGCATGCCGTAGCAGATGCCCAGTACCGGCACGCCCAGCCCGAACGCGGCGCGTGGCGCCACCGGCGCGGCCTCAACCAGCACCGATTCCGGGCCGCCTGAAAGTATGATGCCGCGCGCAGCGAAGGCGCGCAGTGACGCTTCGCTCATATCCCAGGGATGGATTTCGCAGTACACACCGAGCTCGCGTACGCGGCGTGCGATCAGCTGCGTGTACTGCGAACCGAAATCGAGAATCAGGATGCGATCAGCGTGAATGTCCGCGCCCGGCATTGCGCTGCCGGCCGGGCGCGCCGGGTGCTCAGTTGCCGCGGTAATTGGGCGATTCCTTGGTGATGGTGACATCGTGCACGTGACTTTCGCGCACCCCGGCGCTGGTGATGCGCACGAACACCGGGCGGGTGCGCATCTGTTCAATGCTGCCGCTGCCGGTGTAACCCATCGCCGCGCGCAGGCCGCCGGCGAGCTGATAGAGAATCGATACCAGGCTGCCCTTATAGGGCACGCGACCCTCGATGCCCTCGGGCACGAGTTTTTCGAGTTCGCTGCTGGTGTCCTGAAAGTAGCGATCGGCCGAGCCGTATTTTTCGCCCATGGCGCCGAGTGATCCCATGCCGCGATAGGACTTGTAGGAAGCGCCCTGGTACAACTCCACTTCGCCGGGCGACTCTTCGGTACCAGCAAACAACCCACCGATCATCACGGCATGGGCACCAGCGGCAATGGCCTTAGCCAGATCGCCCGAATAGCGGATGCCGCCATCGGCTATGAGCGGCACACCCTTGGCGGCCAGTGCCTCAGCGACATTCGCCACCGCGGTGATCTGCGGTACGCCGACGCCGGCAACCACGCGCGTGGTGCAGATTGAACCTGGGCCAATGCCCACCTTGACGCCGTCGGCGCCAGCGCTGACCAGATCAAGCGCGCCTTCGCGGGTAACGATATTGCCGGCGATGATTTCCAGGTCGCCCCATTTCGCCTTGAGCCTGGCCACCATCTCGAGCACACCGCGTGAGTGGCCATGCGAGGTATCGACCACGATCACATCGACACCCGCCTCGCGCAGCGCGGCGACGCGATCCAGGGTGTCGGGCGAAGTGCCCACCGCGGCGCCGACGCGCAGCCGACCGGTGGAATCCTTGCTGGCGCGCGGAAATTCGGTCGCCTTCTGGAAATCCTTCACGGTAATCATGCCGCGCAGTTCGTCGTCATCGCCGACTACCAGCACCTTCTCGATGCGGTGTTTGTGCAGTAGTCGTTGCACTTCTTCCTTGGGTGCACCCTCGCGCACCGTGACCAGGCGCGCCTTGGGTGTCATCACTGTTGATACCGGCGCATCGAGTTGCAGTTCAAAACGCAGATCGCGGTGGGTAACAATGCCCACGACCTTGGCGCCCTTGACTACCGGCACGCCGGAGATGCCGCGGGCCCGGGTAAGTTCAATGACATGCCTGATCGTGGCATCGGGTGACACGGTAATGGGATCGGCGATCACACCGCTCTCGAATTTCTTGACGTGCGCCACTTCGCGGGCCTGGGCCTCGACAGGCATGTTCTTGTGGACAATGCCCATGCCGCCTTCCTGGGCCATGGTGATAGCCAGGCGCGCCTCGGTGACGGTGTCCATGGCCGCCGACAGCACAGGCAGGCCGATGCGAATATGCCGGGTCAGCTGGGTGGAAAGGTCGACCTCGCGTGGCAGCACGTCGGAGCGCGCCGGCACCAGCAGAACGTCATCAAAAGTGAGTGCTTCTTCGACAATTCGCAAGGGTAAGACATCCCAAAAAGAAGCGCGCCATTGTACGCACCGGGGCCGGCGACGTAAACCCGAGAGCGCCCGGGAAGGTTAAACTGACGTCCATGAGCTCGACCCCACCACCCGCCGGGCCCGATGTTTACACTGTCACCCGCCTGAACCATGAGGCGCGCCTGGCGCTGGAAGGGGCGCTGGGGAGCGTGTGGGTACAGGGCGAGATTTCCAATTTCTCGCGGCCCGCCTCGGGGCATTGGTATTTCTCCCTCAAGGATCGCGATGCGCAGCTGCGCTGTGCCATGTTCCGGCAGCGCAATGCGCTGGCGCGCTTCATGCCCCGCGAGGGACAGCAGGTGCTGGCGCGCGGGCGGGTCAGCCTCTACGAACCACGCGGCGACTATCAGCTGCTGCTCGAGCACCTCGAGGATGCCGGCATCGGCGCCCTGCAGCGGGCCTATGAGGAACTGCGAGCCCGCCTGGCCGCCGAGGGCCTGTTCGCCATCGAGCGCAAACGGCCGCTGCCCGCCACCCCATTGCGCATAGGCGTGATCACTTCGCCCAGCGGCGCCGCCATTCGCGACATTTTGCACGTGCTGGCAGCGCGCTTTCCGGCCGCCGGGGTATTGATCTATCCGGTGCCGGTGCAGGGCGCAGCGGCGGCGCCGGCAATCGTCGCGGCACTCGACCTGGCCAGTGTCCGCGGCGAGTGCGAGGTGCTGATTCTGGCGCGTGGTGGCGGTTCACTGGAAGATCTGTGGGCGTTCAACGATGAACGCGTGGCGCGGGCGATCGCCCGTTGCGTGCTGCCGGTAGTAGCGGGCATTGGCCACGAGACCGATGTCACCATTGCTGATTTCGTCGCCGACCTGCGCTCACCCACGCCCACTGCGGCGGCGCAGGCGGTAGTGCCAGACCGGCGTGTCTGGCTGCAGCGCTTTGCGCAGCTGGCGACGCGCAACAGCGCCGGCATGCGCCGCGTCCTGCTGGAGCACGCCGCTCGCCTGAAAACACTGCACGCCAGGCTGCAGCGGGCGCATCCAGGCGCCAGGCTGAATCAGCACGCACAGCGACTCGACGAGCTCGACGGCCGCCTGCGCCGTGCGCTTGCCACCCGGCAGCGGGATGCGGGTGCGCAACTGGCCGCGCTCGCGGGCCGATTGCAGGCGCGATCGCCGCACCATCGCCTGCGCGAACTACAGGTACGCGCCGAAGCTGCGCTGCACGGTTGCAGGGCGCATGGCGGCAGCAGCTGGCAGCGGCCGGCACGCGACTTGACCTGGCCATGCGCGCGCTGCACGCGATCAGCCCGCTGGCGACGCTGGAGCGCGGCTTTGCCATCATCACGCGAGCTGCCGACGGTGCGCTGATCCGCAGCCAACGCCAACTGAGTACGGGCGTCGCCATCGAAGCGCGGCTGGTTGATGGCATTGTGACGGCGCAGGTCACAGGCCAGCGTGAATAAACCCTTGCGCTCACGCCACGCGCGGGCGGTACTGCTCAGCGCCGCCGCAATCTGGGCAGTTTTTGCGAGCGCCGCGCTCGCAGTGCCGCCTGCGGCTACTCCTGCCACGCCGCCTGCCCTGCCGATTGCGCGCAGCGTACCCGGCGGCGTGGTGCTGGTAACCCTCCCGGGCAACAGCGCCACAGCGCCGCACGCCTGGTTTGGCGAGGCGCCGGTGTTGGTCGTGCGCCAACACCAACACTGGCTCGCCGTGGTCGGCATCCCGTTGGCACAAGGCACCGGGCCGGCCGAGCTGCGGGTGAGCAACGCTGCGGCCGCCGACCACGTTGCCGCCACGGCCGACGGCACTGCAACGAACGACATTCGCCTGCCGTTCACCATCAAGCCCTGGCGCTATCGCGAACAACATCTGCAGGTGGCGCCGGCACAGGTGGATCTGTCGGCCGCCGACCTCGAACGCGTCGCGCGCGAGCAGGCGCTGATTCACGCCGCCCTGGCCACCTGGTCGGCCGCGCCTCCCGCAACGCTGCGACTGCGATCACCGGTGGGCGGGGTACGCTCCAGCTCCTTTGGACTCAGGCGCTTTTTCAACGGCGCGGCGCGTGATCCGCATTCGGGCATGGATATCGCTGCCGCGGCCGGCACCCCGGTGCACGCCGCTGCGGCTGGCACCGTGCTGGAAACCGGCAGCTATTTTTTCAACGGCAACACCGTGCTCATCGATCACGGCGGCGGACTGATCACGATGTATTGCCACCTGCAGGAAATCGGCGTGGCACGCGGCGCGCAGCTGGCCGCGGGCGATCCGCTGGGGACCGTGGGCGCAACCGGACGCGTAACCGGCGCGCACCTGCATTTCGGTGTCGCGCTTAACCGCGCGTTCGTCGACCCGGCATTGTTCCAGCGGCGCGCGGCCGGCGCTTCCCTGCCTTGAGGCGATCGTACGGATTCCGGTCAGTACGGAATTCCACTGCCACCGGCGTGGCAAACAGATCAAAGGCCTCGCGAAACACATTGGCGAGATAGCGGCGGAACGATTCCGGCACCGACTCGGTCTGGTTGCCGTGAATGATGATGCGCGGCGGGTTGCGCCCGCCCTGATGCGCGTAACGCAGTTTGATCCGTCGCCCGCGGACCAGCGGCGGTTGATGCGCTTCGAGGGCTTTTTCCAGCACTTTGGTCAGCGCCGGCGTCGGCATGGCGCGCATCGCGGCATCGTAGCCGCGCACCAGGTCACGCGCCAGTTCGCCGACCCCGGTACCGTGACGCGCCGAAATGAAATGCAGCGGCGCGAACGGCACGAAGTCGAGCTTGAACGACAGCAGCCGGCGAATTTCCTCGCGCTTTTCAGTCGGGATGCCATCCCACTTGTTGATGGCAATCAGCAGCACCCGGCCGCGCTCGAGCGCCTGACCGAGCACGCTGGCATCCTGCTCGCCGATGGAATCATGGGCATCGAGCACCATGACGACCGCGTGCGCTTCGGCGATCGCCTGCAGGGTGCGCGCCACGCTGGCACGTTCGATCGGATCATCGACGCGCGCCTTGCGGCGAATGCCGGCGGTATCGACCAGCAGAAAATCACGTTCATCGCGCCTGAAGGGCACCAGGATCGAATCACGCGTGGTGCCGGGTGTTTCACTGGCAATGACGCGCTCCTCGCCCAGCAGCCGGTTGACCAGCGTCGATTTGCCGACGTTGGGGCGGCCAATAATGGCGACGCGTATCGCGCTGGTGTCATCGGCGGGCCCGTGACCGGCCGCCAGGCCCTCGAGCACCGTATCGATGAGCTCGCGGCAACCCTGGCCGTGACCAGAGGCAATGGCATGAGGCTCACCAAAACCCAGGACCTGGAAATCGGCCGCGACCATGTCGGCATCGAGGCCTTCCGATTTATTGATGGCCAAGGTCACCGGCTTACCGGCGCGGCGCAGCTCGGTGGCTACGTAGCGATCCTGGGTAGTCAGGCCGGCACGCGCGTCGGCCAGAAAAATGATGCGATCCGCCTCGGCGACGGCCTTTTCGGTCTGCAGGCGCATCAGCGCCTCGATGCCACTGGGCTTGTCGACCAGCCCGCCGGTATCGATCAGTACGCAGGGTACGGCACCGATGCGCGAGTAGCCATACTGGCGATCACGAGTGACGCCGGCGACATCGGCAATGATGGCATCGCGGGTGCGCGTGAGCACATTGAACAGCGTGGACTTGCCGACATTCGGCCTGCCCACGATAGCGACGACCGGCAGCATGTAGTCTCAGTGCTTGTCCACACGCCAGGCCTTGATCCCACCCTTGTCGGTCTGCACGATTAGCAGGTTGCCAATCACCAGCGGTGTTGCGCTCAGCGGCGCATTGACCTTGGCGCGTGCCTGGAAGGAACCATCCTCAAGGCTGAGCCAATACAGGTAACCCCAGGCGTCGCCCACCACGACGCTGGTGCCCTGCACGACCGGTCGGGTCAGCGAATGACGCAGCAGATTGTGCTGCCGCCAGCGCTCAGCGCCACCCGCACGATCAAGCTTTACTACCTCGCCGTCCGCGGTAGTGATCAATACACCCACCGGATCGAGCGCCAGGCCACGAAAGCTCGAGATCTCGTGTGACCAGATCTCGCGGCCGGTATCGCGACTCAGGCGCGCCACCTTACCCTGGAAGCCGACGACATAGAGTTCGTCGAGATCAGCGACCGCCGGCGAATCGATATCGATCAGGCGCTGCAGTTCGCTGCTGCCGCGCGCCTGACTGACGGCGACATCCCAGGCCGTGGTGCCGCCACTGAGTGTGACGGCCAGCAGCCGGCCATTGTCGAACCCGGCTATGGCGTAATCGCCACTGACAATCGGTGTGCTGGTGCCGCGCAGCGTCAGTCGCGGCACCTGCTGATCAGTCACCCAGCGTTGTTTGCCATCGCTGGCGGCCAGGCCAAAGAGCTTGCCGTCAACCGTGCGCACCACCACTATTTCACCGCTGACCACCGGGGCGGAGAGAATTTCCGAATTGAGTTGCGTGCGCCAGCGCTGCACACCATCGGCGGCGTTCAGGGCAATGACTGCACCGCTGGCCGTGCCCAGCAGCACCATCTCGCCACCCGCGCCCGGACCACCCGACAGCGTGGTATGCAGGCGCTGCTTCCACAGCTGCTTGCCATTGGCGGGGTTGAGCGCCCACACCTGGCCCTTGCCATTGGTGACGTATATGCGTTTATCGTCGGTGACCGGCGCCAACCCAAGTTCCAGTTTGGGCAGTCCACTGCCGAAGCTAGTGCTCCAGCCGCGGTGCGGCTTGAACTGCGCCGGGAATTGGACCAGCGCCAGGGGTTTGTCGGGCTTGGTCTTGGACTTGCAGGCCGGCAGCGCACACAGCATTGCCGCCGTGCACAGCAGAGCCACAGCGGATCGTGTCATGGTGCCTTTCACGAGTGCGTCAGCGCATTTATTTTCAGCGTCAGCAGTTCATTCGAGCCATCGGCGGCACTGCCGACGGCCTCACGATAGGCCTTGAGCGCAGCGGCACGATCACCCTTGGCCAGCAGCGCGTCGCCACGTACTTCCGCGAAGCGCGCGGCAAAGGCGCCGGGCTGCGCTGCCGCCAGTGTCGCCAGCGCGTCATCGGCTTTGTTCTGATCGAGCTGAATGCGCGCGATGCGCAGCCGCACAGTGAGCGCCAATTCGGCATCCCTGGTGGTCGCCATGACCTTCTGCATGCGCTCGATCGCGGCGCCCGCCTGATTGTGTTCCGCCTGCAGCCCGGCAGCGGCCAGCTGCGCCTGCTCCGCGTAGCCAGTTCCGGGATGCTCCTGGTTCAGCTTATCGGCCAGCGCCAGGACTTTTGCCATATCGTTGCCGCTGAAGGCGCTCACTACCTGCTCGTATTGCGCCGCAGCCTGCAGCAGACGCTCTTCGGTGCGTTCCTGCCACCACTTCCAGCCCCACAGGCCGGCGGCGGCCAGCGCCACGCCGGCGACGATCCAGGGACCGTACTCACGGGCTCGCGAGCGTAGCCAATCCCACTGTTCCTGTTCGTTCATGAAGTCTTCCACGATTCCTCCTCAAGAATTCCCGACATCCGCCCGGGCAGCTCGGCGATCAGGCACTCGCTCTGACCCACCTCACGGCGTAATGGTTTCACGGCTACGACCCCGCGGTCGAGTTCAGCATCGGCCAGAATCAGCGCCAGGCAGGCTCCGCTGCGGTCGGCGCGGCGAAACTGTGCCTTGAAATTGCCGGCGCCGAGGTTCATTTGCACGCCTGCGCCTGGCAGCGCCTCGCGCAGCGCCTCAGCGAGCTGCAGAGCGGCCAATTCGGCACGCGCACCACTGGCGATCAGGTAAGCCGCCGGCGCCGCGGCCGCCGGCAGGGGCGCGCCCTGGCTCAGCAGCTCAACTACCCGCTCGACCCCGAGCGCAAAGCCGATCCCCGGCGTCGGCTCGCCCCCCAGCTGGGCGATCAGGCCATCGTAGCGGCCACCTGAGCAGATGGCATCCTGTGCACCCAGTGCATCCGTCACCCACTCAAACACCGTGCGCGAATAGTAGTCGAGTCCGCGCACCAGGCGCGGATTAACCGTATAGGCGATGCCGAGGGCGTCGAGCGCGGCTCGCAAAGACGCAAAATGCCGCTGCGACTCCTCATCGAGGCTGTCGGTCAGGACCGGCGCGCCGGCAATCAGCTCCTGCATCGCCGGGTTCTTGCTGTCGAGGATGCGCAGCGGATTGCCAAGCAGCCGCCGGCGGCTGTCTTCATCAAGCGCCGACTCATGGCGCCTGAGATAGACCAGCAACAGTTCCCGGTAACGCTGTCGCGATTCGCTGCTACCCAGCGAATTGATCAGCAGTCGCACGCGCGAGATGCCGAGCCGCCGCCACAGGCGCGCGCCCAGCGCAATCAGCTCGGCATCGATATCGGGGCCGGCAAACCCTACCGCTTCGACACTGAACTGGTGAAACTGGCGGAAGCGCCCTTTCTGCGGTCGCTCGTGCCGGAACATCGGGCCCGCGGTCCACAGCTTCAGGCGCGCACCGCGCAGCAGGCCGTTTGAAATGATGGCGCGCACGATGCCAGCGGTCGCCTCCGGTCGCAAAGTCAGCAGCTCGCCGCCCGCATCGGCAAAGCTGTACATTTCCTTCTCGACGATATCGGTGTGTTCGCCGATCGAACGATGGAACAGCTCGGTGTGCTCGACGATCGGCACCCGCAGCTCTTCATAGCCGTATTCGCGCAGCAGCCCGCCCAGCACCCGCTCGAGATGCTGCCAGAGGGCAATTTGCGTGGGCAGCACGTCGTTCATGCCGCGCACGGACTGTATCTGTCTGCTCAATCGTCCTCCAATTTGTCAGCGTGCGCGGCGGCCGGCAGCGCGCTACGGACGTAGCGTCACGACGCCTTTGCCGTTGAGCGTCAGACGCAAGCGCTCGCCAGGCGCAGCCTCGGGCAAGCTGATGGCTACGCCCTCCAGGGCCACTTCTACCGCACTGGCGTTGCCCAGCACTATCCGGAAGGGCGGCGTACCCACCAGTTCGCTGCTGCTGCCAGCATGCGCGAAGCCGAACTGCAGCCGCTTGCCGCGTGCGTCATAGACCTCGGCCCAGACTTCATCGTTAAAGCGCAGCAGCAACTGCTTGCGTGGCAGTGCCTCCAGCCTGGCAGCCAGCGCTGCCGCTTCGCTCGCCGGATCCACGGGCCCCGCAGCCGGCGCGGCAGCGTTGGGTGCGGCGCCGGGCGCAGCCACCGTGGCCGGCGCCACGCTGGGCGCCGCAACGCCCGGCGAGACAATGGTTTCCGTGGTCTCCGCGCTTTTTGGCGGCGCGGAACGTTGCACTGCCCACCAGAATGCCGCGGCGGCACACAGCGCCCCCAGCGCCAATGCCACTGGCCAAAGACCGATGATCTTGCCTGGTCGATGGCCACGCTGCGCATGTATGGCAACACGCGCCAGATCGGGTGCCAGCGCCGAGTCGGGCTGGCTCGCATAGAGCGCTTCAATCTCGGCCGGCGATTCACCGACCAGTTGCGCGTAACGGCGCAGGAAGCCACGCACAAATACCGCCGCACCAATCACCCGGTAGTCGCTGTTCTCCAGCGCCACAATCGTATAGGCATCGAGCTTGAGCTTGTCGGCCACCTGCTCATGGCTCAAGCCGGCGCGTTCGCGCGCCAGTGCCAGGCGCTGGCCGGCGCTCAAGTCCGGCCCTGCCGCCTTGAACCCCGCGGCATTGGCGCCGGGCTCTTCCGGCAAGCGTTCACTCATGGCTTGGCAGGATCGCGGCGCAGAGCCGCGATGCTGCGCGCCTGTGCGCTGTCAGGAAATTCAATCTGCAGCCGCCAGGCCATCTGCGCAGTCGTGGTCTTGTTCTGCAACGCCGAGGCCGCGCGCCAGCCCAGATAGAGCAGTTCAGCGCTGGCCGGATTGGCACCCAGGAAAGCCTCGACGCGCTTATAGGCATCCTCGGGCTGACCCTGGGAAATCTCCAGATCGGCGAGCTGCGTTATTGCTTCCGCGTAGTCGGGGCGTCGCTGCAAGGCATGCTTGAACAGTGTCGCGGCCTCCGCCTCACGCTTGGCGCCGCGCAGACATACGCCGGCATTGGTGTCGGCGGCCCAGGGCGTGCGATACAGCTGATTGTTGGCCGCTTCCTGGAAGGCCGCCACGCCCTCGTCAGTGCGACCCTTGCCGCACAGATAGACGGCATAGTTATTGAGCAGATCAGGATCGTGCGGCGCCAGCTTGAGGGCGGTGTGAAACTCGGCATCAACCCGCTGGTCGTCGCCCAGGCGCTGATACAGCAGCGCCAGCAAGCCGTGGATGGCCGGATCGCGCGGACTCTGCTGCACCGCGCGTTCGAGTTTGTCCTTGGCCACCGGCAGATTGCCCTGCTGCAGATAGGCGGAGCCCAGCTGCATGTTGGCGCTCGCCGCCGCATTGGTCGACTGCGCGCTCTTTGACGGGTCGCTGCTTACGCAGGCCGCCAGCTGGCAGGCCAGCAGCAGCGCCACACTGTGCAATACCCAGCGGCTGGCGCAATAACATCATGGTGCCGCCTGCGCGCTGCGTGCGCGCTCACCGATGCGCGCCACGGTGCGGTTCTGCACGCGTCCGACCAGCTGGCCGCAGGCCGCATCGATATCTTCGCCACGGGTGCGCCGCACCGTCGCCATGACATTGCGCTTGAGCAGCTCATCGCGAAAACGCCAGATGGTCTCATCATCAGAGCGACGGTACTGCGTGCCAGGAAAGGGATTGAACGGAATCATGTTGACCTTGGCCGGGTGACCCGCGAGCAGGCGCCCCAGCGCGCGAGCCTGCGCCGCTGAATCGTTGACACCGGCAAGCATCACGTATTCGAAGGTCACGCTGCGGCCATTCTGCTCATCGATATAGTGCCAGCAGGCTTCCAGCAGTTCACTGATCGGATGCAGGCGGTTGATCGGTACCAGCTGGTTGCGCAGCTCATCGTCGGGCGCATGCAGCGAAACCGCCAGTGCCACGTTGCACACTTCAGCCAGCTTGTAGATCTGCGGCACCAGGCCCGAAGTGGAAAGCGTGACGCGGCGGCGCGAATAATCGAAGCCCAGATCATCGAGCAGGATCTGCGTTGCCGGCACCACGTGGCGAAAATTGGCGAGCGGCTCGCCCATGCCCATGAACACCACATTGGTAATTACGCCGCTCGCCACCCGGCTCAAAGCCCAGCTCGCGATTGGCCAGCCACACCTGGCCGATGATCTCGGCGGTAGTCAGATTGCGATTGAAACCCTGACGGGCGGTCGCGCAGAAACTGCAATCGAGCACGCAGCCCACCTGCGAAGAAATGCACAAGGTGCCGCGCGCGGCCTCGGGGATGTACACCATCTCGAAAGCCTGCGAAGCGTCGGCGCGCAGTAGCCACTTACGGGTGCCATCGAGCGACTGCTGCGCCAGCACGATCTCCGGCAGCTTCACTTCTGCCACCTGCGCCAGCTGGGTGCGAAAGTCCCTGGCCAGATCGGTCATCTGGTCAATTTCCGCGACGCCGCGCTTGTAGAGCCAGTTCATCAGTTGACGGGCGCGGAATGGTCGTGACCCCAGCGTGCCAACCAGCGACTGCAGCTCCTGCGCCGGCAAACCCAACAGGTTGACGCGTGCGCTCGCCGCCTGGCTCACTGCCGGAGCGCCGTTCATGGTGGTGAGCGCCGGGCCCTTCAGGCCCGTGGGCACAACTCCGTGCCGCTGAAGAAGAAGGCGATCTCGCGCTCGGCGGTGTCGGCGGCGTCAGATCCGTGCACGACATTGGCCTCGATGCTCTGCGCCAGGTCCGCGCGGATGGTACCAGGCGCCGCCTTCTTGGGATCGGTCGCGCCCATGATGTCGCGGTGACGCGCGATGGCATTGTCACCTTCGAGCACCTGCGCGATTACCGGACCCGAACACATGTAACGCACCAGATCGCGGAAGAAAGGCCGCTCACGATGCACGCCGTAAAAACTCTCGGCCTGCGCGGTCGAGAGCTGCAACATGCGGGCGGCGACGATACGCAGTCCGGCCTTCTCGAAGCGATGATAGACATCGCCGATGAGATTGCGGGCCACGCCGTCGGGCTTGACGATCGACAAAGTGCGCTCAAGCGCCATCAGCAGTACTCCGTGATTGGTTGAGATCGGAAATGGCGCGGGAGTTTAGCCGCTAAGGGGCTCGGCCAGCAATCGCAATTGGCGCGGAAGTACCCGAAAGCTAAGGAATTTTCAGACTGTAAAGCTCTCGCCGCAGCCGCACTCCGCCTTGACGTTCGGGTTCTCGAAGCGGAACGCCTCGTTGAGGCCCTCGCGTACAAAATCGACCCTGGTGCCGGCCAGCAGTTCGAGGTTGCCTCGATCGACATAAATCCGCACACCCTCGGATTCATACACCAGGTCGCCGGGCTCGGCGGACTCCGCGAAATTGACGACATAACTGAAACCCGAGCAGCCCGTGGTCTTGACGCCCAGGCGCAGCCCCAGGCCGTGGCCGCGGCTGGCCAGCTGGTTGCGCACCCGCTCGGCAGCGGCAGGTGTCAGTGAAATTGCGGTATTCATGGCCCTGGGTTCCTCAGGCGCCATTGTACGCGCCCTGGTTGGCGTTCCGAAGTGCGGCAAGCAGCGCATCTTCAATGATCAGCAGGCGCGTAAGCCGCTCTTCGGGCACCTGGTTGGCACTGGCCCAGTCGCGTGGGCCGCCAGCGGCCACCTGGTCCAGCCGCTTGCCCTTGAGCTGGCGCACCGAGCCACTCGCATACCTTGAGCGTATGAGGGCACCCATAGGCAGTAATTCTTGCCTCGTTCAATGACTTGCCCGCGACAACTCAAATTTACCTGAATCCAGGTGCCGGCCTCCCGCGTTCCGGCCTCGGCACTGGCCAATCTGACGGCGTTGGCCTCGGACACAGCGCCGGCCACGCTGGCACCAGCCAGCGCACTGCCGCAGGCAGCTGTGCATCCGTTGCCGCTGCCGATCCGCCCCGGCCCGCTATCGTACGCAAGCGCAATACTTCGCGACGCACGGCGGCAATGGTTGCGTCGATATCTGCCTCGCTGGTGCCGCGCCCGAGACTGAAGCGCAGCGAGCTTTGTGCGCCCTCGCGATCGCGCCCTATGGCACGCAGCACGTACGAGGGTTCGTCGCTGTCCGAATTGCAGGCCGAGCCACTGGAGAGTGCCAATTCCTGGAGCCCAAACAGCAGGCTCTCGCCCTCGATGCCGCCGAAGGAGACATTGAGGATGCCGGGCACGCAGTGCGTCGCCGGACTATTGGCGATGACACCTGGCAGATCGGCCAGGCCCCGCCATAGCCTCGCGCGCAACAGCGCCAGCCGCTCAGCCTCGCCCTGCCGTTCGGACGCGGCCAGATCACAGGCCATCCCGAAACCGACGATCTGATGCACCGCCAGCGTGCCGGAGCGCAGCCCGCGCTCATGGCCGCCGCCATACATCAACGGTTGCAACAGGGCGCGCCGCGACTGGCGCACATAGAGCGCGCCGATACCCTTGGGACCATAGAGTTTGTGCGCTGTGAACGAGAGCATGTCGATCTGCATCGCTTCGACATCCAGCGCCAGCTTGCCGGCGCTCTGCGCAGCATCGACATGCAGGGCAGCGCCGTGCGCGCGGCACAGGGCGCCGATCGCTGCGATATCGGCGATAGCGCCGGTTTCGTTGTTGGCGTGCATGAGTGAAACCAGCAGGGTGCCAGGCCGAAGGGCGGCGGCCAGCTGCTCCGCCTCGATGCGCCCGCTGGGCCCAGGCGTCAGGTAAACGACGGCCAGCCCCTCGCGCTCGAGCTGCTGGCAGGGATCGAGCACCGCCTTGTGTTCGGTGCGTGCACTGATCACTGCCGCATCGCTGCGGCCCGCCGCTTTGCCCTGCGCCTCGCTCAGCCGGCGCGCGCCGCGCGCAAAGCCCAGAATGGCCAGATTATTGGCTTCGGTGGCGCCCGAGGTGAAGACGATATCACCAGGGCGCGCCCCGATCAGCGCGGCGACGCGCCCGCGCGCCTCTTCAACCAGCGCCCGCGCCTGCCGCCCGTAGGCGTGCGTCGAGGCCGGATTGCCGAACGCACCATCAGCCGTGAGGCATTGCGCCATACGCGCTGCCACGCGCGCATCAACCGGCGTCGTGGCCGCGTAATCCAGATAAATCGGCGCAGCGTGGCTCATGCTTCAGCGTCGTTCATGCATCATTCCGGGTCAAGCGCCCGCGCGTCGGCGCCGCTGCTGCACGGCGGTGAGCAGGCCGCGTACGATGTTCACTTCGTTGCCGTCCAGCTCGGCACGTTGCATGAAACGCCGGATGCGACTGATGAGATTGCCGCCCTTCTGCGTGCGATCGCGAAACCCGACTTCTGCCATCACGCTTGCGAGGTGTGCGTACATGAGTTCCATGTTCTGCATGGTGGCCAGGGGCTGCTCGCGCGCCGGCTGCGCCACCGTTGCGCCGCGTGCGCGCATGATCTCATAGCAGACGATCTGTACCGCCATGGCCAGATTGAGCGCGGCGTAGCGCTCGCCAGTCGGTATGCGCAGCAGCGCGTGTGCGCTGGCGAGATCTTCATTGGCCAGGCCGCTGTGCTCGGCCCCGAATACGATGGCCACCGGAGCCTGCGCCGCCTCGGCAACGGCACGCGCCGCCGCCTCGCGTACGTCCAGGACCCGGTAGTAGTGATCGCGATCGCGCGCCGTGCAGGCCAGCACCAGGGCACAGCCCGTCAGCGCTTCGTGCAGGCTGGCACAGACGCGCGCGGCGCACAGCACATCGCCGGCTCCTGAAGCGCGCGCCAGCGCCTCCGCCGACGGGTGCAGGCGCGGGCGCACCAGCACCAGTTCAGAGAGATCCATGTTCTTCATGGCGCGGGCCGCAGCGCCAATATTGCCCGGGTGCGAGGTATCGACCAGAACCACGCGAATCGGCAGTGCCTGCATATCCTGCTATTCTAGTTCAGCCATGCACCCACTGCTCAATATCGCCGTACAGGCGGCCCGTCGCGCCGGCGAAGTCATCGTGCGCAGTATTCCGCGCCTCGAGGGCATCGAAATTGCCAGCAAGGGCCGCCATGACTATGTCACCGAAGTCGATCGTGCGGCCGAGGCGGAAATTATCGCCATCATCCGCCGCCACTACCCTGAACATGCCGTGCTGGCCGAGGAAAGCGGTGTCAGCGGTGATCATGAGGTGCAGTGGATCATCGATCCGCTCGATGGCACCACCAATTTCGTACACGGTTTCCCGGTGTTTGCGGTCTCGATTGCAGCCCAGGTGCGCGGCCGGCTCGAGGTCGCGACTGTTTACGATCCGCTGCGCCTGGAGCTCTTCACCGCCACGCGCGGCGCCGGAGCACAGCTCGAAAATCACAAGATCCGCGTCAGTCGGCAGCGCACCCTTGAGGGCGCCCTGCTGGCCACGGGATTCCCGTACAGCGCCCAGGTCAATCTCGACGCCTATCTGGCCATGCTGCGCACCATCATGCCGCAGGTCGCCGGCGTGCGCCGCCCGGGCGCCGCAGCGCTCGACCTGGCCTACGTCGCCGCCGGTCGCGTTGATGGCTTCTGGGAGATGGGCCTGCAGCCCTGGGACACTGCCGCAGGTGCGCTGCTGATACAGGAAGCCGGCGGCCATATCAGCGCGCTGGATGGCGGCCCCTATCAACATGGTGGCGACGTACTGGCAGGGTCGCCTAAAGTGCACGCCGCGATGCTCAGCGCCTTTGCGCCGCATCTTGTTACCCCGATCCGCGCCAGGGAAGCCGGCGCTACCGAGCCCAACAGCGTCGAGACCGCCTGACAATGAGTACCAATCCATGCTGAAAAAACTGCTGGCAACCAAGTCATTCGAACACATCCATACCGAGCACCGCGATTCACAGCTCAAACGCGTGCTCGGCCCCTGGCAGCTGACGCTGCTCGGAGTTGGTTGCACCATCGGCACCGGCATTTTTGTGCTCACCGGACTCGAAGCAGCGCAGCATGCCGGCCCGGCCATCGTCATCTCGTTCATCATCGCCGGCATCGGTTGCATGCTCGCGGGACTGTGTTACGCCGAGTTTTCCTCGATGGTGCCGATCGCCGGCAGCGCCTACAGCTACACCTACGCCACGCTCGGCGAGTTTGCCGCCTGGTTCATCGGCTGGAATCTGCTGCTGGAATACATGTTCGCGGCCTCCACGGTAGCCGTGGGCTGGGCGCGCTACTTCGTCAAGATCCTCGATCACTTCGGCGTCAACTTTCTGCCAGCCAACCTCACCGCCGCGCCCTTTGCCGCCGTGGGCAACAGTTTTTCGATCGTGACGACCGGCGCGCTGCTGAATTTCCCGGCGATGTGCATCACAGCGATCGCCGCGACCATCTGCTACATCGGTATCAGGAAGTCAGCGCTGGTGAATTCACTGATCGTGATGGTCAAGGTGGGGGTCATCCTGGCGGTCATCGGTTTTGGCGCCGCACACCTGAACGCAGCCAACTGGCATCCCTTTATTCCGCCCAATACCGGCGTCTGGGGCGAGTTTGGCTGGTCGGGCATCCTGCGCGCTTCGGGCGTGATCTTTTTTGCCTACATCGGTTTCGATGCGGTATCGACTGCGGCGCAGGAGGCGCGCAATCCCTCGCGCGACATGCCCTTTGGCATCCTCATGGGCCTGACGATCTGCACTGTGCTCTACATCCTGATGGCGGGCACCCTGACTGGCCTGATGCCCTATCGCGAACTCAACGATGCCGCGCCAGTCGCGCTGGCGATGGAAGCGCACGCCGAACTGCACTGGTTGAGCGTGTGGGTGATCATCGGCGCCATTGCCGGCCTCACTTCAGTCATTCTGGTCATGATCCTGGCCCAGTCGCGCATCCTGCTGGCGATGTCACAGGATGGCTTGTTGCCGCCCGCGCTGGGGCGCGTCCATCCGCACTTTCGTACCCCGCACGTCGCTACGGTGATCACCGGTGTGCTGGCCGCAGTGATGGCTGGGCTGTTGCCGTTGGGGCTGCTGGCTGAACTGGTATCGATCGGTACGCTGATCGCATTCGTGATGGTCTGCGCCAGTGTGCTGGTGTTGCGCTACCGGCGCCCTGAACTGCCGCGGCCGTTTCGCGTACCCTGGCCCTGGTTTACCTGCGTGATGGGCGTGCTGTTTCTCGGTTCGATGGCAGCTTCACTGCAATTCGGTACCTGGGTGCGCTTGTTCGTCTGGACGATCGCCGGCATTGCGGTCTATTACTTTTACGGACGCCACCACAGCAAGCTGAACCAGACCTAGTCGGCATACCTCTTTCTGGTTCAAGGGCTTAGGAATGGCGCTTGCGTGGCAGCCGGGAACTGTATAAATATACAGTGATCCAAACCGGAGGAGTCGGCCATGTACATCGAGACCACGACCCTGATCGACGCGACCATAGAAAACCTGGAGACCCTGCAACAGGTGTTCGCCGACGATTTCAACCTCTGCCGTCGCACCGGGCTGGCCAGCGACGCCCACAAGTGCGGTGCCGCCCTTGAAGCCATTTCCGTGCTTCTGCCGCGCCTGCAGCTGGCGCGCACGACGCAGGAGCCCGACGGCGCCCGGTACAGCCCGTTCAATGGCCCGCCCAATGAGAGATACTGCATCGGCTGTGAGTGAACTACGCAAAGCGATGCGCCGCACCCATGACGCCTGCCACGGCAGCGCCACGCCAGTTCGCCCATGAGCATTGCGCTGCGATTTGCAACGGCTGCCGATGTGCCGCAGATACTGCGTTTCATCCGCGGCCTGGGCGAGTATGAAAACCTCAGTGCCGAGGTCGTCGCGACCGAGGCCTCGCTGGCCGCCACCCTGTTTGGCGAACGGCGCTACGCCGAAGTCGTACTGGCCGACTGCGAGGGCGAGGCGGCCGGGTTCGCGCTGTTCTTTCACAACTATTCCACTTTTCTCGCCCGGCCCGGCATCTACCTCGAAGACCTGTTTGTCGACCCGGGATTTCGGCAGCGCGGCGTGGGGCGGGCCTTGCTGGGCTTCCTTGCCCGGCTGACGTTGGAGCGCGGCTGTGGGCGCCTGGAATGGTCGGTTCTCAACTGGAATCGCCTGGCAATCGATTTTTACCTGCAGTTGGGCGCCGTGGCGATGAGCGAGTGGAATATCTACCGCCTCACGGGAGAGCCGTTGCGGCGGTTGGCGGATTAAGTCCTCTGGGGCGCCGGGACAGCGAGCAGCGCGCGGATTCGCGTGACCACCGCGTCAGGATTGTCGTCTGAGGCCATGAGTCCCTCGTTCCCGCCGCCATAGGGCGCGTATCGAACCGGATCGGTCGTCTTGAACAGACCGAGCACGCGTGCACCTGCCGCGCTGGCCAGATGCATGACGCCGCAGTCAGCACTCACTAGCAGAGAGGTCGCGGCGAGTGCGGCGCCGAGGCGGCGAAGTTCAGTAGAAAACAGCACGGGTATCTCGCCGCCAAAGCGGGCAAGGCCATCGTGCGGCACGAATTCGATGAGCTGCGTGCCGGGCTCCTGTTCACGCAGGGTAGCAATGATTCGCCTCCACCATGCGACGGGATAGCACTTGGCTCCGGTTGCGTGGGCGTAGATGCCTACGCATGGGCGAGTTGCCAGGCGCGAGGCGCCAAGTATCGCGGCCAGGCATTGAACGCCGCCGTGGCGCTCGGCATCCGTGAGGCGCAATGTGAGTGTCGGCATCGCCAGCGCCGACCCGGGATCAGAGTGTTGCGCGTAGCCAGAGCGCAGTAAATCGACCGGCGCCTGCGCAAAGTGGGAAGACACCACGGACCTGTCGACGGCGTGAGTCAGTATTCGGTCCTGACCTGGCACTCCCCACCGGAACCCGAGTCGGTCGCGGGACTGAACCTGGCCCAGCAGAAATCGGCCAGCCCGGGAGCGTACCTCCGGATCAACAGCGAGATCGAACGAGCGTCGCCGCAGCGCCATCAGCAGGCCGAGCACCTCGCCCGGGCGTCGAAAGGACCTTGCCGGAAACGCATGCACCGCGCTCACCTGCCTGAATTCGGCGAACACGGCGTGGGCTGCCTGCCCCGCGGTCACGAGCTCGATCTCCGCGCCCGGGAACATCGCCTCGAGCTCGCAGATCAGCGGCGTCAGCAGCACGGTATTCCCGAGTCGATGGTTGGGCCGCAACACTGCAATTCGGCACACCGGGCCGGCGGGGTGCAGGAGTTTCAGCGGGCCCTCGCTTGCATCATTTGTCCGCTCCGGATTTTAGCCTGTGCCGACGCACTCACGCCCGGCTTGTACCACGGTTATTCTGGCACAACAAGCAAGCCTCTGGACTTTCCCCTGCGCAGGACCCGGTGATTGCGAGGCTCAGTCAAACACGACACTATGCGTGCCCGTGCAATCCTGAAGCCCGAGGTGGCCGCCGTGTTGAAATTCCAAATGCTGCTGCCCATCGCGGCGCTGTTCATCACCACCGGACTGGCGGCCCAGGTCTCACCCGTGCCGCCACCGCCGCCGCCTGCCGGCCCCGTGGTCATCCTGACCGACAATGCACTGGACGGCCATGGTGGCATGCTGCGCAACGCACGCATTGGCGTTGCCGACGGACGCATCACCACTCTCAACGCTACACCGGGCGGTACGGTCATTGACCTGCGTGGCTATACGGTGCTGCCGGGCTGGATCGACACGCACGTGCATCTGGACTCGCATTTCGACCGCAACGGGCGTATCGCCACCGAGACCGAAGCGCCGCTTGAAGCAGCGCTGGGCATCGCGGGCGCGGCCTGGGACACGCTGATGGCAGGCTTCACCACCGTGCAGAGCGTCGGCGACCCGAGCGAAAAACCGTTGCGCGATGCCATTCGCGACCGCGGCTTTCCCGGTCCCCGCGTACTGACCTCGCTGGCCTGGATCGAAGGCGACAGCAGCACCACGCGCGAGGAACTGATCGCGGCGGTGCGCTCGCGCAAGGCGCAGGGTGCAGACCTGATCAAGATCTTTGCCTCTTCCAGCCAGCGCGTGGGCGCAACACCGACGTTCACTGAATCTCAGCTGCGCATCCTGTGCGATGAGGCCAGGGCCGTTGGCCTGCGCTCAATGGTGCACGCCTATCGTTCACAGGTTTCGGCCGCCGCCCGCGCCGGCTGCCGCGAAATCGAGCACGCGACCTACGCGACCCAGGCCGATATCGATACGGCAGTGGCAGCCGGCGCGTTCATCAGTCCGCAGGTGGGATTGGTGGTGCAGAATTACCTTGCCAACCAGGACCGCTATCTGGGAGTGGGAAACTACACTGAAGCCGGCATGGCCACGATGGATCACGACCTGCACTTTGATTTCGAAGTGTGCACGATGGCCGTGCACACGCCCAAGGCCAAGGTGGTGTTCTCGACCGACGCCACGGCGGGCGCCCATGGCCGTAATGCCGAGGAATTCCTGGGCCGCGTGCAGCATTGCGGCCAGACTCCGATGGCGGCGCTGGTATCGGCCAACAGCGTTGCCGCCGAAGCGCTTGGCATGGCAGACCAGCTCGGCCGGCTGGCGACGGGCTACGCGGCCGACATCATTGCCCTGGACGGCAATCCGCTCACGGATCTGACGGCGGTGCGGCGCGTGGTGTTCGTCATGCGCGGCGGTGTAGTGTACAAGTGGGCGGGAGCCGCGCCCGTCAAACACTAGTCGCGCCGCTGCCTGTCAGTTGGCGGGTTCCGGGCCGAAATGCGCGGCCAGATAGCCGGCGATTTCCTGGTACTGCTCATCCGACATCCTGGCGCCGCGCGCGATCATGGCATCGATCTGCGCCTCCCATTGCTTGCGGTTCAGCCGCTTGCCGATGACCGTGTCGAGCGAGTGACACTGCGAGCAGGTCCATTCCACCAGATCGACGCCGTGGCCTGTGGGCAGTGCGACGCCTGAGGTCACGCCACCATGCGACTGCGCGCCCAGCGCAAACGCGAGCAGGGCCGCGCCGGGTCCCGGACCACCCACGGCAATGACCACGAACTGGCGCCCGCCGCTGCGATAGGTCATGGGTGTGCCATTGGTCCTGGCGCCGCCGGTGGAATAGCGCCACAGATCCGCGCCGCTGTGCTTGTCGAGGGCGTGAAACGCGGCATCGCCACCGCCCACGAACACCAGCCCGCCGCGGGTGACGATTGCGCCGGCGTCGCCGGTGGCACCCAATGCGGCTGGCAGTTTCGCGTCTTTAAGCGCCGGGTGATTGCGGACCGCTTCATTGTCGCCGAAGGGCAGCTGCCAGCGCAGGCGCGCAGCGTTCAGGTCCAACGCATCCATGAATGCGTACGGCGGTTTGAGCAGCGGAATACTGTGCTGCAGGTACAGGCTCTCATCGCCGGTGTCGTTCGGGCCGACCTCGGGCACATTGCCTTCGGCATCAGTGATATCCGGATAAATCAGGGCGGGATCGTTATTGACCTTGACGTACAAGATGCCCGTGTCCGGATCGAAGGCTCCGCCGCCCCAATCGGCGCCGCCCTCCAGTCCCGGACGGATCAGGGTTCCCTGCGCGCTCGGCGGCGTGTACAGCGGTCCGATTCTGAGGCGTTGCAGCACAGCGAGGGCTTGCTGGTGCAATTCCGGGCTCAGGTCGGTCGCGTCCTCGAGCGTCACGCCCTGCGGTGCCAGCACCGGCATGCCAACGGGCACCGGCTGCGTCGGCGCGGCCTGTTCGCCCGGCACATCGCTAGTCGGCACTGCACGTTCTTCAATGGGCCACAGCGGTGCGCCGGTGACGCGATCGAATGCGAACACGAAACCCTGCTTGGTCAACTGCACGACTGCATCGATCGTCTGGCCGGCTTTTCGAATCTGCACCAGCGTAGGTGCGGCTGGCGCGTCGTAGTCCCACAACCCATGGTGCACGAGCTGGCGATGCCAGCGGCGCTGGCCCGTGTTGGCATCCAGACAGACGATGGAATCGGCGTACAGGTTGTCGCCGGGCCGATTGCCGCCGTAGAAGTCATTGCTCGGCGTCCCCACCGGCAGGTACAGCAGGCCGCGCCGTGCGTCGATGCTCATCGGCGCCCACACATTGGTGTGGCCGGTGACCCGGTTGGCATGCATGCCCCAGGTGTCGGCGCCGAACTCGCCGTCTCGCGGCACCGTATGAAAGCTCCACACCCGCCGCCCGGTGCGCGCGTCGTAGGCGCGCACATCGCCGGGAGGATCGCGCCGGTAGATGAGGCGATCGGCCACGCCATTGCCGACGATGATGAGATTGCGGTAGACGAGCGGCGGCGACGTGTTGGTGTAATGCCTGGGGTTCACCGGCCACTGCAGACCCTCGAGCAGATTCACGACGCCCTCACGCCCAAAGCCCACCACCGGCTTGCCGCTGCGCGCATCCAGTTCGATCAGCCGGTAGCGCGATGCAATCACGATGCGCAAAGCATGTGTCCTCGGGTCGCGCCACGCGGCCACGCCGCGGTGCACGAAGCCGGTGCCGTTGGGCGGCTGACCATCCACATAAGGCCGTGGGTCGTAGCTCCACAGTTGCCTCCCGGTACCCGGGTCGAGCGCGACCACACGGTTGTAGGGCGTGCTCAGATACATCACACCATCGATGACAATGGGCGTGCTCTCGAACTTGCCGGGCGAGGTGCCAAATTCCTTGAGGGCCGTCTCACCAGTCTGCCATTGCCAGGCGAGCCGCAGCTGTGTGACGTTGGTGGTGTTGATGTCGCTCAGCTCAGAAAAATTCGTCGCGCCCGGCGCGCCGCCGTAGACGGGCCAGCCCTCGTCCGCATTACTGGCGCCGGCCATCCAGTCATCGCGGTCATCGCGGACAGCGCCAGCAAGGCAAGTTTCGGCATCTCTGTCATTTGAATCAGCTGCGCAGTTTCCTGCCTTCCGGATCGTACGGAGGTTCGGCCAGCAGTCGCGCCGGCCGGCGCTCGCCGACGACATGCACCTCGAGCGGGACGGGTGCATCGGCAATGTCGCGATCGACATAGGCCAGTGCGAGACTCTGTTTCACGTGGTGTCCATAGGCACCCGAGGTGACGAACCCGACTTTGCGCGTCCCGGCCCACACCGGTTCAAAACCGGTGACATCCGCATCGAGCGCAGCCACTGCGAGCAACACCAACCGCTGATCCGGCGCGACCGTCCTGGCCTTCTGAGCTGCCTCGCGGCCAATGAACTCGCCCTTGTCGAAGGCGATGAATCTGTCGAGGCCGGTCATCGCCGGCGTGTATGACTGGGTGAACTCTAGCGACCAGACGCCGTAGCCCTTTTCGAGCCGCAGGCTGTCCTGGGCGCGCATGCCGATCGGTTGCATGCCAAGCGGTTTGCCGTGTTCCAGAAGTGCGCCCCAAAGTGAGCGCTGCTGACTTGCCGGCACGGTGATTTCATAGCCCAGCTCGCCCGTGAGCGAGAGGCGCGCGACCACCGCCTGCGTGAAACCGACATCGAGACGTTGACAGCCGAGGAATGGCAGAGCCGCGTCGCTGACATCCGCGTGCGTAAGGCTGGCCAGGATCTCGCGCGAGCGCGGACCCGACAGGGAAAACCCGAGCCAGCTCTCGGAAAGATTTTCGATGTTGACCCTGGAGGAACCGAGGTGATCGCGAAACCAGCGCAGGTGCCATTCCTGCAGATAATAAGAACCCACGAGCCAGAACCGATCCGGCGCGAGCCGTGTCACGGTCAGATCGCCCATGAGCCGGCCGGATGGCGCGAGCATGGGTGCCAGCCGGAGCCGGCCGACCGGCGGCAGAGTATTGGCGAGCAGCCGGTCGAGCCAGGCCGCAGCGTCCGGACCGGTTACTTCATAGCGGGCGTACACACTGGTGTCGAGCAGACCCGCGGCGCTTCGGGTCGCAGCCACCTCAGCCGCGATGATCGCGTGCGCGTTTGAGCGGCGCAGCGACGGCTCCTCTGCGAAGTCCGGCTGGCCGGGTGCGTAAAATTGCGGGCTCTCCATTCCCCAGACAACGCCGAAATGCGCCCCCGCTGCCTTCTGCGCGTCATAGCTTGGCGTCATCTTGAGCGGCCGGCCGGCGGGCAGTTCTTCGTTGGGATAGGCCATCACGAAGCGCCGCGCATAGAACTGCGCGGTCATGTCGCGCAGATAGCGGTTGTTGCTGGCAAACGCGCCGTAGCGGGCAACGTCCATGCCGAAGATGTCGGCGCCCGGATCGCCATCCACCATCCAGTTCGCGAGCACGAGGCCGATGGCGCCGCCCTGCGAGAAGCCGGACATGCATCCGCAGGCGGTCCAGTAGTTACGCAGGCCCGGGACCGGGCCGACCAGCGGATTGCCATCCGGTGTAAAGGTAAAGGCTCCGTTCACCCACTTGCGAATTCCAATGTCCTGCAGCCTGGGGAAACGGGCAAAGCCGATGCTGAGTTCAGCGCCGATCCGGTCTATTTCTTCGGGTATCAGCTCCATGCCGTAGTCCCACTCGGCGCCTTCGGTCTTCCAGTGCCTGGGGTTGCGCTCGTAGATGCCGAGCAGGATGCCCTTGCGTTCCTGCTGCAGGTAGGTGAAGCCTTCGAGGTCGGTTACGCAGGGCATTTCATCTTTGCGTGCTACGAGTTCGGGCAGGTCTTCGGTGATCAGATAGTGGTGCTGCATGGGTGTCAGCGGCAGGTCGACCCCCGCCATATGACCGACGCGGCGCGCCCACAGGCCGGCGGCATTGATGACGTGCTCGGCCGTAACCGTGCCGTGCTCGGTGTCGAGGCGCCAGTGCCCGTCTGGCAGCGCAGTCAGTGCGACCACTCGGTTGCGCAGAATCAGCTCGGCACCGCGTTTGCGCGCCGCGCCGGCGAAGGCGTGGGTCGCGCCGTGCGGATCGACTGCACCCTCGTGCGGATCGAACAAACCCCCTAACAGCCCGGTCGGCTCGACGATCGGACAGGCCGCGACGATTTCCTCGGCTGTTGCCAGTCGCGCGCCGATCCCGAGCGTCTCATAGATGGCCGCTTCGGCCTTGAGCCACTCCCAGCGCGCCGGTGTCGTGGCCAGGCTGTACCCGCCAGGCATGTGCATGCCGACGCTCTGGCCACTTTCCTTCTCGATCTGCTCGTACAGCCTGATCGTGTAGGACTGCAGGGCCGCGACGTTTGGATCTTCATTCAATACGTGAAAGCCCGCGGCAGCGTGCCAGGTGGAACCGGCGGTAAGCTCCGCGCGTTCGATCAGTGCGATATCAGTCCAGCCGCGCCGCGTGAGGTGATACAGCACGCTGGTGCCGACGATGCCGCCACCGATAATCACGACCCGATAGTGAGACTTCACGAGCTTCGATCCCCGCGTACCTTGATCGCGAAATATTACACGAGCGGCGACACCTGATGCGGCTTGCGGGCGCGCAGATGAGTCGGGCAGTGCTCGCCACTCTCCAGCACGGGAATCATGCGCGACCAGATCAGGATATTCTGTTCGACAAAATCCCGGCCGACGATCCCGGCGGCCGCCGCGCCGAGCGGGCCACGCAGTCGTTCCAGTTCCTGCCGGGCGGTCTCGCGATACCAGGCGTTGCGAGAGGTGGTCGACACGTCGACAAAGCCGGCGCTGCGCATGGCGTCCTGATAGCGCAGCGCTGAGGCCATGCCGAAATCCAGCCCCTCGGCCGCGATGTAGGCCGACATCTCTGCTGAGGGCGCGTGATCGTGGCCAATCAGCCAGTCTGATGCGATAAACCTGCCGCCGGGCTTGAGCACGCGGAACACTTCGAGCATCAGCGCGTGTTTGTCGGCGATGTGGACAATGCTGTCCTTGGAAAACACCACATCGAAGCTGCCGGGTGGAAACGGCAACGGGCCGGGAGCGACCTTGAGTCGCCCCGATACGCGCACTCAAGCCCTCACGGGCGATGAGCGCGCGGGCACAGGACAGCACCGTATCCTCGACATCGATTGCGGTCACGAAACCGACGCCGTGGTTGCGCACCAGGGCGATATCGATTCCACCGGCACCACAACCGATGTCCAGGAGCGACAGGCCACGCAGGTCCACGTCCGCGATCAGCCGGGCCACTTCGTCCGGCCCGCCGGGAGAAAGGAAGCCTTCGCCCCAGATGACCTGCAGGATATCAATCACCTGGCGGTGATAAAGTTCACCGGCTTGCTGTGCCATCAATGCATCCGCACCAGCAACTCGCCAGTCAGCACTCAGGTTTTGTCAGGGGCATTGCGCCGCTCAAGCCCCGAGGCCTTGCGCCCGCCCTTTTCAAACGTCGGCGCCGTGCCGCTCTGCAGTCGCGCGGCCATATCCAGGCAGCGCTCGAGCAGCGCCCTGGCACCATCGTGTAGTGCTGCGCTGTGCTGGACGAACTCCACGTTGCGTTCCATGTCCTCCGCCGTCCACCCACGGCTGTGGGCGATGTAGGGAAACTGCGGGAAGTGCAGTCCGAGTTCGCCAAAGAACTGCAGCATCTGACCCGCGACCGCCTGGATGTTGTCCTGGCCGCCAATCACGATCAGCCCGGCCACCTTGTCCTTGAGCATCACGCGATTCCGTGAGCGTGACCTGATTCTGTACGTGTTGAGGCGCTCGGCCATCTTGTAGTACAGAGAACTGGCCGCTCCCCAGCGGATCGGCGTGGCCACGAGGATCACGTCGGCCCAGAAGACCAGACCATCGTAAACCGCGTTCATGCCATCGTGCGGATCCATCTGTGAAATGCTGCACGGCCAGGTGCAGGCCTGCGCGCTCTTGGAGTAATAGCCTTCGCAGGCGCGGAAAGTCAGCTCGCGAAGCTTGACCATCCGCGTCTCCAGGCCATGCTTCGCCTGCGCATGTTCCAGCGCGCTGCCCAACAGCGCCTCGGACGTGGAATAGCGCGGGTGCTGGTTATCCATTACCGTGGTGGAAATCCCCAGCACACGCAGCGGTCCAGGGACGCGCTTGGTGTCGCGATCGAGCGGATGGGTCGGGTGTGGCAGCCGGTTGCGCCTGGTCTCGGGCGTGTCGAGCACCAGCAACCGATCGCCCTCGACCTTGAATGAGAACCGCGGCACCCGATCCGCCTCGTAACCGGGCTCGCCCTCGCCCGTCACGCGATGAAATTTCCAGTTGTGCCACGGGCAGACGATGTATTCGCCATCCAGCGTACCCTGTCCGAGCGGTCCACCGGCATGGTTGCAGGCGCCGTGTACAACGCCGAACCGGCCCTCGATGCACGACAGCGCGATTTTGGTACGCCCCAGCGTCAGCTGCTGCAGCGGCTGCCTGGCCAGCTCCTCGACCTTGACCCACATCGTGCCACTGACCCTCGTTCATACCTGCTCCCTGCGCAGCACCTTGACGATGGCCGCGACGTGCTCCGCGCCGAAACCTGCCGCCACCGCGCGGCCCAGTATGCCTGATACCAGATCCGGCACCTCACTGTTGATGCCGGCTATCGCGCGCCTGCTCCTGCAGTCGCCGCAGGGCCGTGTGCCAGACGCTCAAGGTCGCGGGAGGATTCGCGTAGGCGCCCTTGCTGATGACATCGATCATCGAGCGCGCACTATCACTCTCGGCAAACAAGGATGCATAGACTTCAAGGTCAGCGCCTTCCGCCTCGCAGATGAGCACACCGTGCGCAACGCCGGCAAAGGTGCCGCAGTGCCTGGCGAGCCAGGCCATATCGATGGCGGCGGCGGCGCCGATGTTGGCGCCGACGTAACGCGTGCCCGGCCCAAGCACGCCGAGTAACCCGCTGCACCGGTCATAGAGTTCCCGGGACCCTGAATAGAGAATCATCGCCCTGGGCGTGGCGATGTTGGCAGGTCCGCCCAGTATCGCGCCGTCCAGATACGTAGCGCCGTGCGAACTGAACCAGGCCTCGGCGTTGCGCGCCTCGTTGGGACTACCGGTGCTCAGTTGCACGATGATCTTTCCAGGCAGCTGCCTGATGACATCCGCTGTATCGAACAGCGCCATGAGTCGACTGATAGCTGTCGATGCAGATCAACACCACTGGGCTCGCCGCGACCGCCGCCGACACGCTATTCGCGGCCGCAGCTCCTGACTGGACGAGTGATTGTGCCTTGGCCGCCGACCGGTTCCAGACCGTCACGCTGCGGCGCGCATCGACAAAGGCACGGGCCAGCGCCGAGCCCATGAGGCCCAGTCCCAGGGTCGAGATTTCACTCATGGCTAGCGCCTGGCAGCGTCGCGCCGGGCGTCGAGCAGCTTGCGCAGCCGGATATTGATCATCTCCACCAGCACCGAGAAGGCCATCGCAAAATAAAGGTAGCCCTTCGGGATGTGGAAATCCATGCCCTCGGCGATCAGCGCCATGCCGACCAGGATCAGGAACGAGAGCGCGAGCATCTTGACGGTCGGGTGTCGATCGACGAATTCCGAGATCGACCGTGACAGCCACATCATCACGACAATCGAGACGATGATGGCGGCGACCATGACCGGCAGCTGATCGGGCCGCGCCAGACCCACGGCGGTGAACACCGAGTCGAGTGAGAATACGATGTCGATGACGGCAATCTGCAGCACGATCGCCGCCAGGCTGGCCATCATGCGAGCATTGCGTTCTGCGGCCGCACCTTCCAGCGTGTGGTGGATCTCCAGCACGCTCTTGACCAGCAGGAACAGGCCGCCGCCCGCCAGTATCAGATCGCGCCCCGAAATCTGCTGGCCCAGCAGCGCGAACCACGGCCGGGTGAGGCGCGTCAGCCAGACGATCGAGAACAGCAGCGCAATGCGCGTCAGTGCAGCGAGCGACAGGCCGATGAGCCGTGCGCGCCGTTGCTGCGGGCGCGGCACCCGTCCGACCAGAATGGACAGGAAAATGATGTTGTCGATGCCGAGAACGATCTCGAGCACTGACAGGGTGACGAATGCCACCCAGGTTCCAGGCTCGTTGAGCAGCTGCCACATGGTCTAGGGCAAATCGTCCACCGGCCTGGTGATGGCGATCGGCAGCAGGTGCTCGGCCTTGAGCCCGAAATCAAGCGCAATCGCGCTCGAGATGTAGATCGAGGAATAGGTGCCGGCCAGGATGCCGATGATCAGCGCCTCGGAAAAACCGCGCAGCGCCACGCCGCCGAGCAGATACAGGGCCACCACCACGATCAGTGTGACCACCTTGGTCATGATGGTTCGCGACAGGGTCTGGTTGATCGACTGATCGAGGGCCACCACCGGGTCGAGGCGCCGGCTGGTCTCGAAGCGCTCGCGGATACGATCGAACACCACCACGGTGTCGTTGAGCGAATAGCCGATCACTGCGAGCATGGCCGACACCACCGGCAGGTCGAATGAAGTCTGCCAGAGCGAAAACGCGCCCAGCACCAGGATCGGGTCGTGCAGCACGGCGAGAATGGCGCCCACCGACAGGCGCCAGGTGTGAAATCGCATGGCGATGTAGATGAAGATCAGCGCCAGGGTGGCCGCCAGTGCCAGCAGGGCTCCGGATTTCAGCTCGCTGCCCACCTGCGAACCGACCACGTCGAGGCTGGTGATTTCAGCCTTGGGATCAATGGCCCGCAATACCTCGCTGACCTTGGCACGCACCACATCACCACTCTGATTGGCTTCGGCCGGCAGGCGTATCGCCGCCTCGCGTGACGAGCCGAGATTCTGCACCTGCGGCTCATGAAAGCCGGCCGCCGTCAGGCCAGCGCGTACCGCGTCGAGATTGACGGCATTGGCAAAGGTGGCCTGCACCTGCACGCCGCCGGTGAAGTCAACCGCGAGGTTGAGGCCGCGCACAAAGAATGAGCCGATGGACATCACCATCAGTGCAATCGACAGCGCATACCAGATCTTGCGCGTCGACATGAACGGGAAATTCGTGGCCTTCTTGAAAAACTCCACGTCGTGCTCCTAGCCGATCGACAGTCGCGCTACTTTGCGCTGACCGCCATACATCAGTGTAATGACCGCCCGGCTGCCGAGCAGCGAGGTGAACATCGAGGTCATGATGCCCAGGGTAAGCACCACCGCGAAGCCGCGAATCGCTCCGCGCCCGACCACCCACAGCACCAGACCCGCAATGAACGCCGTGACGTTGGAATCTAGAATCGCCGAAAAGGCCTTGTCGAAGCCAGCGCGGATCGCCGCCTGTGGCGTCACGCCGTTGCGCAACTCCTCGCGGATGCGCTCATAGATCAGCACGTTGGCATCGACGGCTATGCCGACGGTGAGAATGATGCCGGCGATGCCTGGCAGCGACAGGGTGGCACGCAACATCGACAGCAGCGCGGTGAGCAGCACCACGTTGACCAGCAATACCAGGTCGGCCACCAGCCCAAAGCGCTGGTAGTAGAGCGCCATGAACACGAATACCGCCAGCATGCCGATCACCAGCGCCTGCTCACCCTTGCGGATATTCTCCGCGCCGAGGCTCGGGCCGATAGTGCGCTCTTCGACCGCAAAGATCGGTGCCGAAAGCGAACCGGCGCGCATCAGCAGCGCCAGTTCGGCCGCCTCGCTCGATTGCAGGCCAGTGATACGGAACTGGTTGCTCAGCACCGCGCGAATGGTTGCCAGGCTGATGATTTTCTCTTCGGTGATGTCCTTGGTAACCTTCTGGCCGTCGACTTCATGCGTCTGGCGGCTCTTCTCGATATACACCACTGCCATGCGCTTGCCGACATTCAGGCGTGTATTGCGCAGCATGGCATCGCCGCCCTGGCCGTTGAGCGTGACGTTGACTTCAGGCCCCTCGTTGCCGCTGCTCGAAGTGGCATTGGTGAGCTGATCGCCAGTGGCAATCAACTCACGCTTGAGCAGCACCGGACGATTCTCCATGTGATAGAGCTTTGATCCGAGCGGCGCGCGCGCGCGCGCCTGGGCCTCGGCGGCGCTGTTCTGAGAATCTTCCAGGCGGAATTCCAGGGTCGCGACCTTGCCGAGAATATCCTTCACTTCGGCGGAATTCTGCACACCCGGCAACTGCACGTTGATACGGTCAATGCCCTGCTGGGCGACGATGGGCTCGGACACGCCCAGTTCATTGACGCGATTGCGCAGCGTCGTGATGTTCTTCTGCAGGGCATAGTCGCGACGCGCCTTCACCTGCGTTGGCGTCAGCTCCATGTTCAGGGCCGGCCCCGTGGGCAGGCTGTCGATATTGAAAGTCAGATCGCCATTGCTCTTCTTCAGGGCATCGCGCACCGCGAGTACATCGGCGCCCGGCGGCAGTGCGATGCGCAGCGCATTGGGCACGTCACTCTTGGCTCCAATGTAGCTGGTCACGTCGAGGAACGGCAGGTTGGCGCTGCTCAGGGTGCGCCGGAAGCCCTGCTCGTAACTCTCGAGCAGCTGGCTGACGGCGCCATTCACATCCACCTGGTAGACCAGGTACAGGCCACCACGCAGATCGAGACCCAGCGGCATGGGACGCAGCCCCACGTGGCGCAGCCAGGCCGGCGCCCGCGAGGCCGTGGTCAGCGCGGAAATGTAATCCGTGGCGAGCGTTTCGTTCACGGTGTCGCGCGCCTTGAGCTGGTCGGTAACGCTGGCAAAACGCACAATCAGCTTGCCGTTATCAATATAGGCGCCGCGAAACGCGCTGCCGTGCTGGGTCAGCGCCTGCTCCACCGACTGGCGCGCATTCTCATCCATGGCCGCGCGATTCTTGCGTGCCACCTGCAGGGCCGGGTCGGTACCGAAGAAATTCGGCAACGCGAACACCAGGGCCAGCAGCGTGACGAGCGCGACGAGCGCATATTTCCAGCGCGGAAATTCCAGCATGGTGTTCTCAGCTGCTCTTGAGCGTGCCTTTGGGCACCAGTTGTGAGATCTGGCCGCGCTGCACTTTGATGCGTACGCCCTCGGCGATCTCGACGGTAACAAACGTGTCGCCGACCTCGGTGATGCGACCGAGAATGCCGCCGCTGGTGACGACCTCGTCACCGCTGGCCAGTTTGGCGAGCATCGCCTGCTGATCCTTCTGGCGTTTTTGCTGCGGGCGAATCAACATGAAGTAAAAAATGGCGACGAACACCACCAGAATGATGATCTGGCTGAAACCGCCGCCGCCCGGGGCGGCCGCGGCTTGCGCGTAGGCAGGGCTGATCAAGTCCATGGCTAAACCTTCATGAGCGGGCTGGGCCCGAAAAAGGGCGGCATTATGCCACAGCAGCCGGCTCGCGCCGCGGAATCGCCATAATCCGGGCCGCCAGCGCGGCCAGCTGGCCGGCGGCAATGGCGGCGCGGATCTGCCGCATCAGTTCAAGGTAGAAATGCAGGTTGTGAACGGTCCCCAGGCGCACCCCCAGGATTTCCTTGCAGCGATCCAGATGATGCAGGTAAGCGCGCGAATAGCGCGTGCAGGTCGGGCAGGCGCAGGCAGGGTCGAGGGGGCCGGTATCGCGCTGGTGGCGGCTGTTGCGGATGTTGATCACTCCACCTGAGGTGAACAGGTGCCCATTGCGCGCATGGCGCGTAGGCATCACGCAATCGAACAGGTCCACGCCACGCTGCACTGCGGCCACGATGTCGTGTGGATAACCCACGCCCATGAGGTAGCGCGGCCGATCGGCAGGCATCAGAGGCACGGTGTGCTCCAGCACCTGCAGGCGCTCAGCTTCCGGCTCGCCTACCGCCAATCCGCCGATGGCCAGCCCAGGCCAGTCGCGCTGCAGCAGCGACTCGAGCGAGGCCGTGCGCAGCGGCAGATGCATACCGCCCTGCACGATGCCGAACAGGTGACCCGGTGGAGCGTCGGCCGTGGGCGTCGGCTGATAGTAATGATCATGGCCGCGCACCGCCCAGCGCATCGAGCGCTCCATCGAAGTGCGCGCCTCGCTCTCGCTGGCCGGATAGGCCGTGCAGTCATCGAATGCCATCGCAATATCGGAGCCGAGCGCGCGCTGCACATCCATGGCGCGCTCGGGCGAGAGCTGCACTTCGGCACCATCGACCGGCGAGCGAAAGCGCACGCCCGCCTCGCTGATCTGCCGTAGCCTGGCGAGACTGAAAACCTGGAAGCCACCGGAATCGGTCAGGATGGGTCGCTCCCAACCCATGAAGCCGTGCAGTCCATCGCGATGCAGGGCCACGATATCGGCGCCAGGTCGCAGCATGAGATGGAAAGTATTGCCGAGCACGATGTCGGCGCCGAGCGCCACCAGCTCCTCAGGCGTCATTGCCTTGACGGTACCGTAAGTGCCCACCGGCATGAAGGCCGGCGTTTCCACCACACCGTGCGGCAGATGCATTCGGCCACGGCGCGCCGCGCCGTCACTGTGCAGCAGGTCAAAGCGCAGCCTCATGTGCGCACACCGGTGGCGGGCCAGAGCAGCATGGCATCACCATAACTGAAGAAGCGATAGCGCTGCTGCACAGCATGGGCGTAGGCGGCCAGCACGCGCTCGCGCCCGGCATAGGCTGCCACCAGCATCAGCAGCGTGGAGCCTGGCAGGTGAAAATTGGTGATCAGACCGTCAATGATGGCAAAACGAAAGCCCGGGCGGATGAACAGCGTGGTCTCGGCCGCGCCGGCGCGCAGTTGCTTGTCGACCACCGCCGACTCGAGCGCGCGCGCCACGGTCGTGCCCACAGCAATGACGCGTCCGCCGGCGGCGCGCGTGCGGCGCACCGCAGCCACGGCCTCGGCGGCAATTTCGTAGCGTTCAGCGTGCATCACGTGGGAGTCCAGATCCTCGCTGCGCACTGGCTGGAAGGTGCCAGCGCCGACGTGCAGCGTGAGCGTGGTGCGGTCAATCTGCCGTGCTGCGAGCGCATCCAGGAGCGGCTGGTCGAAGTGCAGGCTGGCAGTCGGGGCCGCCACCGCACCGGGCACGCGCGCCAGCAGGCTCTGGTAGCGCTCGCGATCATTGGCGTCCGGTGCGCGGGAAATATAGGGGGGCAAGGGCACGGCACCAAAGTCTTCGAAAAACTCCACGGCCGGCTCTGGCAGCATGACTTCCCATAGATCATCGCGCTGCGCCACCAGGCGCACCGGCCCGCCGGCGGTGGCGATTGTTTCATCAACACGCAGCACGTTGCTGGCACGCAGGTGCACCACAGCGCTGCGTCCGCTCAAGGCGCGCTCCAGAAAGATCTCGACGCGCCCGCCGCTGGCGCGCTGCGCCGGCAGCCGCGCCGGCAGCACGCGCGTGTCGTTGAACACCAGCAGATCATGGGCGCGCAACAATTGCGGCAATGCGCGGAACGGGTGATCAAGGCAGGCGGCGACGCCCGCCGCTGCGGCGGGGCCGGCTACTTCCAGCAGGCGGCTCGCGGAGCGCTGCGGCAGCGGCGACTGCGCGATCAGCTCGTCCGGCAGTACAAATTCAAAGTCACTGCGCAGCATTGCCCGTCAGGTCAAAAACCGCTCCAGGCGCGAAACATTTTGGACTACCGCCCCTTCAAGGATATGCTGCCGCCGATTGGTGGCCTCGCTCGGAGTCGAACCGAGATGGGCAAGCCCGGTCGATTTTGAGTCGACTGCGTCTACCAGTTCCGCCACGAGGCCGCCGCGCGGCGGCGCTAAGATACCCGAACCAGCCGCACCCAGGCCACACCCGCTATGAAGTTTTGTCCCAATTGTGGCGCCCCGGTGGAACAGCGCATACCCGCGGGCGATAACCTGCCCCGCGCCGTGTGCAGCGTCTGCGCCGCGGTGCACTACCACAATCCACGTGTGGTGGTCGGTTGTGTGCCGGAATGGCAGGGGCGAATTCTGCTTTGCCGGCGTGCCATCGAGCCGCGCCGCGGCTATTGGACAGCCCCGGCCGGCTACCTGGAAATCGGCGAATCGCTGCTGGCGGCGGCAGCGCGCGAGACTGCCGAAGAGGCGCTGGCAGAGGTCACGGTGGGCAGCATGCTGAGCGTCGTCAATGTGCTGTACGCCGCCCAGGTGCACGTGATGTTTCGCGCCGCGATGCGCTCCGAGCGGCATGCTGCCGGAATCGAGAGCCTGGAGACCAGGCTCTACGAAGAGGCCGATATCCCCTGGGACCAGATCGCCTTTTCCAGCATGCACTTCGCGCTGCGACGCTACCTGGAAGATCGCCGCCAGGGCACGGCCGGGCTGCATTTTCACGATCTGGCGGAGCGAACCCCCCACTGAGGCGCCGCTTTGAACGCAAGGTGCTTGCACTGCGAGCGGCCTTTGGCAGAATACGCGCGCGCCGACGGCCCGCGCCGGCAAACCAGCGAGCGGAGATTCAATGACTTTTGTCGTCACCGAAACCTGCATCAAGTGCAAATACATGGATTGCGTCGAGGTCTGCCCGGTCGACTGCTTTCATGTCGGGCCTAATTTCCTGGTGATCGATCCGGATGAATGCATCGACTGCACCCTGTGCGAACCCGAATGCCCGGTCGAGGCCATTTTTTCGGAGGAAGAACTGCCCGCAGGTCAGGAACAGTTCACGGCGCTCAACGCCGAACTTGCCAAGCTTTGGCCGGTAATCTCCGAGCGTGGCACGCCCCCGGCCGATGCCAAGGAATGGGAAGGCAAACCGGACAAGCTTAAATTGCTTGAGCGTTAGGCCCCGGAATCAAGCCGGGCATTGAGCCCAGCGGCCGGGCCAGACTCAAGCTTCCCCTCAGCTCTTGCCGGGGGGCGCCTCTTCCTGCTGCAGCTCCTGCAACAGGACATCCGGCGGCGCATAGCCCGGCAGCAGTTCACCATTTTCCGTGACGATGCCAGGCGTGCCCTCCAGGCCAATGGCGCGACCCAGGGCATATTGCTGCGCCACAGGATTGGCGCAGGTGGCGCTCGACTTAAGCGCCGTACCCTGTTTCGCCTGCGTCAGTGCACTACGCCGATCAGCCGAACACCACACCTGCTCCGCTTTTGTCCAGGAATCAGTATCCGGACCGGTGCGCGGGAAGAACAGGTAGCGCACCTTGACACCCAGGCGATTGTATTCGCCGATGTGTTTGTGCAGCTCGCGGCAGTAGCCGCAATCGACATCGGTAAAGACCGTGATGGTATATTTTGCCGCGCTGGGCGCAAACACCACCATGGAAGATTCGGGTATCGCGCTGATCAGTGCCAGCCGCAGCTCACGGCGCCGGCTCTCAGTGAGATTGTGCTTGTCGGCGACACGGTAGATATCGCCGCTGATGCCGAAGCGTCCATCGGCCGTGACATAAACAATTTCGGCGCCCTGACGGAATTCGTAGATTCCGGGAATCGGCGTAGCGCGTATATCGTCGGGCTTGGCCCCCGGCACCCGCGCAGCGACCGCCGCCAGCTCAGCGGGCGTGACCGCGACCGCCTCCGCCTGCGGCAACGCCGCCACCGTTGCCACCGGTGGCGCGCCCGCGGTGCCTGCCGCCGCGGGCGCCATGGTTTCGGCCGCTACCGCCAGCATCGCGATCACGAGCCCTGCCAGGGCAACCGGGTAAATCAGACGATTCATGTTCATGGCGCCGAGTTTAACAGAGCACCGACGGCGGCGCTGCGGGGCTTTGTCAGCCGCGCGGATGATGCTGCGAATGCAGCTCTTTCATGCGTTCGCGGGCCACGTGGGTGTAAATCTGCGTGGTCGACAGGTCACTGTGGCCAAGCAGCATCTGCACCACGCGCAGATCGGCGCCATGATTGAGCAGATGGGTGGCAAAGGCGTGGCGCAGCGTGTGCGGCGACAGTGCATTGTCGACACTGGCCTTGCGCGCGTAGCGCTTGATGATGTGCCAGAAGGCCTGGCGTGTCATGCGATCGCCGCGGCGCGTGGGAAACAGGTAATCGGTGCTGCGATCGAGCAGTATTTCGGCACGCGCGCCGGCCAGGAAGGCGCTCAGCCAGCGCACCGCCTCTTCGCCCAGCGGAATGAGCCGCTCACGATTGCCTTTGCCCAGCACCCGCAGCACGCCCTGCGTCATGTTCACCTGATCGACGCGCAAGCTCACCAGTTCTGAAACCCTGAGGCCCGTGGCATAGAGCACTTCGAGCATGGTGCGATCGCGATTGCCGAGCGGGTCGCTCACCAGCGGCGCCAGCAGCAGCGCTTCCACTTCGGCTTCGGTCAGCGACTTGGGCAGCGAGCGACCGATGCGCGGCATGGCGATCTGTGCGGTCGGGTCTTCACGCACGGTGTTTTCGCGCATCAGATAGCGGAAAAAACGCCGGAACGAAGATAACTGACGCGCTGTGGAGCGCGGCCGGGAACCGCCCGCGGCGCGCGCGGCGATGAAGGCCAGCAGCTCGGCACGACCGGTGCGCACCAGTACCAGATTGCGTTTTGCCAGCCAGCGCGACAGTGCGACCAGATCAGCGCGATAAGCGGACAGCGTATTGGAAGAGAGTCCACGCTCCATCCATACAGCGTCCAGGAATCGGCCAATTACCGGGTCGATCACTTCGGCAAGGGCCGGCTCTGCGGTGGCTGTCGCGTGTCTGCTCAATTCGGTTTGCCCTGCACGGCTGTGGAACTATCCTTGGCCGCCAGTATGCAAACCAGACACCCCGAAACGCTGTGATGGGACTCACAACCGCAGCAACAGTTAACATAGGGAGAACCAGGTCACATAACCCTTGCCATTGACACCCCAAGAACTCAAGCCTGGCCGACCTAAGGACCCCGTCAGCGCCCGCCTGTGGCTGCTGCCACTACTGTTTTATACGCTGGCGGCGACCGGGCTGTTCCTGGCGCTGGCGCTACTGGCCCTGCTGGCCCTGCTGGTCGTGCCTACCCTGGCGGGCAGGCGCTGGCTGACACGCGCGACCGGGCGTTGCGCGCTGACGCTCATAGGCATGCCAGTGCGAGTGCACTGGCGCGGCCCGCTGCCGGAACACTGCATCGTGGTGGCCAATCACTGCAGCTATCTTGATGGCGTGGTCCTTGCGGCGGCCCTGCCGCCGCGCTTTGGTTTTGTCATCAAACGGGAGATGAGTCGCGTACCCCTTGCGGGGCTGCTGCTGGCGCGTATCGGTGCCTATTTTGTCGAGCGCGGCAATCGCGCCGGCAGTGCCCGCGACGCACTGCGCCTGATGCGCGACGCCGCCAGCGGCACCTCGCTGGCTTTCTTCCCGGAAGGCACCTTCAGGCCCGAGCCCGGCTTGCTGCGTTTTCACACTGGTGCCTTTGCCGCTGCCGAGCGGGCCGGCGCGCCCATCGTGCCGCTGGTCATCCGTGGCACACGTCACTGCTTCAGGCCTGGCGGATGGCTGCTGCGCCCCGGGCGCATCGAGGTCCAGGTGCTGGAGGCGCTGTGGCCGCCTCCGACGCATGTCGACGGCGCAGCCGCATTGCGCGATGCCGCCCGAGCCGCCATTCTTGAGGCATTGGGGGAAAAGGAGCATCCATGAGCGCGCGCGATATCATGAATTACGACATAGCGATTGTCGGGGCCGGACCTGCCGGACTCGCCTGCGCGTTGCGGCTGCGCCAGCTCGATCCACAGCGCAGCGTCTGCGTGATCGAGAAGGCGGCCAGCCTGGGCGCGCACTCGCTCTCTGGCGCGGTGCTCGACCCGGTGGCGCTCGACGCACTGCTGCCCGATTGGCGCGCGGCGCCGCCGCCGGGCTGTGTCGCCGTCCAGCGCGATGAATTTCGCCTGCTCACGGCTGGCTTGAGCCTGCGCTTGCCAACACCGCCGCAGCAGCGCAATCACGGCAACTTCATCGTCTCGCTGGCGCAGCTGGTGCCCTGGCTTGGAGCCCACGCGGAAGCAGCGGGTGTCGACATTTTTACCGGCTTCGCGGCCAACGAATTGCTGTTCAGCGAGGATGGCGCTGTATCCGGTGTGCGGCTGGGCGACATGGGCCGGCTGCGCGATGGCAGCGAAGGCCCGAATTTCGCGCCCGGCGCCGAAATACATGCACCGCTTACCGTATTGGCCGAGGGCTGCCGCGGAAGCCTGTCCAAACAGCTCATCGCCCGCTTCAGGCTGGACGCCGATCGCTCTGCGCCTACTTTTGGCCTGGGCTTCAAGGAACTGTGGCAGCTGCCTTCCGGGCGCGGGCG
Source organism: uncultured Gammaproteobacteria bacterium (assembly GCA_963823235.1). GTDB lineage: Bacteria > Pseudomonadota > Gammaproteobacteria > Steroidobacterales > Steroidobacteraceae > FEN-1191. Next base: position 56,536 of record CAWGKS010000010.1, read on the forward strand.
TCCCGGCCTGGTTCAGCACACGGTCGGCTGGCCGCTGCGGACCGATACCTACGGCGGTGGCTTCATCTACCATCTGGAACAGGATCGCGTCTATCTGGGACTTGTCGTCGGACTCGATTATCGCGACCCGCGTTTTCAGCCCTTCGAGGCCTTCCAGCAATTCAAGCACCATCCCTCGATTCGCGCGCTGCTCGAGGGCGGCGAACCGCTGGCCTATGGCGCACGCACGATCGCGGCCGGTGGCGCCCAGGCATTGCCGCGCATGGAAATGCCCGGCGCACTGCTGATCGGCGATGCAGCCGGCACGCTTGATGTGGCGCGCATCAAAGGCATCCACCAGGCCATGCGCTGTGGCGCACTGGCCGGCGAGCATCTGGGCGCGCAACCCAGCGGCGCTGGCTTTGACGCCTTGTGGCGCGCCTCGGTCGGCGGCCGGGCCCTGCACGCCGTGCGCAATATCAAACCCGGATTCAAACACGGCTTGTGGTTTGGACTGGCCAATGGCCTGCTGGAAACAATCCTGCGCGGTCATACACCCTGGACGCTGCAACACGTCGCCAACGACCTGACTATGCGGCGGCTCGATGAAAGTGTCGCCCTGCCACCACCACCACCGCGCACGCTGGCGCCGCGCGATCGCACCGCGGCGGTATTCCTCGCGTCGACGTCACACGATGAGCACCAGCCCGTGCATCTGCATGTCGCCGATACTTCAATCTGCTCGGACCAGTGCGCGCGCGAGTATGACAATCCCTGTACCCGCTTTTGCCCGGCAGCGGTGTATGAAATGGTCAGCGGCGCAGATGGCGTGCGTCGACTGCAGATCAACGCCGCCAACTGCGTGCATTGCAAGGCCTGCGATATCAAGGACCCCTATCGGCTGATCACCTGGACCACCCCTGAGGGTGGCGCGGGTCCGAACTATCAGCAGCTCTGATGCCCGCGGCGCGCGACCCTGGGCTACCGGCGCGCTACGCCGGTGAAATTGCCGAGCGCAACTGGCAGGCCGACGCGGCGCAGAGCGCGGCGGTTAGCCGGCTTGAACAGCTGCGCCTGCAGCTGGCCGACGCGCAGGCAGACGCCGGACTCCTCGGCCGCATCCGCCGGTGCCTGTGGCCGAGTCGCAGTGGCGCGGGCCCGCGTGGCGTTTACCTGTGGGGCGGCGTCGGCCGCGGCAAGACCTGGTTGATGGATCTGTTTTTCGACAGCCTGCCGCCCGGCGCGCGTCGGCGCAGTCATTTTCATCACCTGATGCGTGATGTGCACGCCGCCCTCGCGGATATACGCCTGCGCCAGGCACCGTTGGCGATAGTGGCGCGACGCATGGCGCGGCGCGCGCGCGTGTGGTGCCTGGACGAGTTGCATGTCGATGACATCGCCGACGCCATGATTCTTGGCGGCCTGCTTGAGGAATTGCTGCGCCAGGGCGTCACGCTGGTGATCACCTCCAATCTGCCGCCCGGCGAACTCTACCGTGACGGTCTGCAGCGCGCGCGTTTTCTGCCGGCCATCGCCCTGCTCGAGCAGCGGCTGGAGGTGCTGCATATTGACGCCGGCATTGACTATCGCCTGCGACAATTGCGGCAGGCACCCATTTATCTGCGCGGCGACGATACGGCGACGCCTGCAAGATTCGTTGCGCTGTTTGAGCAGCTCGCCGAGCCGCATGCCGACGCGGAGCGGCACATCAAGGTTGGCGGGCGGGTGATCCACGCCAGACGTCGTTCCGGCGGCGTGGTGCATTTCAGCTTCGCCACCCTGTGTGAGGGAGCGCGCAGTGCCGCCGATTACACGGTCCTGGCGCAGGATTTTCACACTGTGTTCCTGAGCGACATTCCGCTGCTGGACGAGCACCATGACGATGCCACGCGGCGTTTTATTGCCCTGGTGGACGAGTTCTACGATCAGGGCGTCAAGCTCATCGTCTCGGCGGCGGCGCCTCCCACCGCGCTCTACAGCGGGCAGCGCCTGAGCTTTGAATTTCGTCGCACCACCAGCCGCCTGATCGAAATGCAAAGCGACGAGTACCTGGGCAGGGAGCATCTGCGACACGCTGATTAAGTTAAACAACCGCTGAATATTTGCGGAGGATATATTTCCGCAGTAAAATATCTCCCATTCAGCGGGTTTAACATGCTCAAAGATCAGATTCAGGCCATCAAGACCGGCTTCGACGACGCCAAGGCACGTGGCCTTGCGGTACGCGCCGAAGACGCGCTGCTGTTTCGCACCCTGCTGCTCATCGGCCGGGCACTGGCACCACTGGCCGACGAAGCCATTCGCCCCTCTGGTCTGGCTGAAGCTGAATTTCGCGTGCTCATGCAGCTGTTTTCGAAACCTGACGGCATCGGACACCCGAGCGAACTGTGTGCCGGCGCCGCGCACAGCCCTGCCAACATCACTCGCATCACCGACACCCTGGTGGCGCGCAATCTTATAAGCCGTATCCCCAGCGAACAGGACCGCCGCCGCATGATCCTGTGCGTCACCAGCGAAGGCGAGGCGCTGATACGTCGCTTCATACCTGCCGCCTTTTCCAAACTCAGCAAGCTTTTTGCGACCCTGAGCGCCGAGTCGCGCGCGCAACTCATGGCGCACCTGGGCGAGATTGCCGCAGCCTATGATCAGCTGATGGCGGACGACGCGGCGTGCTGAAGCATCGCGCAGCGCTGGCGGTCTGCCTCGCGACCCTGGTCAGCGCCTGCGCCGGATTGCCGCCCAAGCCAGCGCCGCCGGTCCTGCCTGGCAGCGCGCCGCTGCTCGACCTGCCCGGCGCCGCCAGCAGTCCGTGGCCGCAGCGTGAGTGGTGGCGCGCCTTTGACGATCCCACGCTGAACCTGCTGATCGCGCAGGCCCTGGCGCAATCGCCGGACCTCGCGGCCGCCAGCGCGCGCCTCGCAGCTGCGCGTGCAGTCAGTGATGGCAAGGCCGCCGGCAGTCGCGCGCAGGTGTCTGCGGACGCCAGCGCCACGGAAAATCGGCTCAGCGACCATGGCCTGATTCCGCCTCAGTTGCTGGGTTTCAACTGGTACAGCCAGTTTGATGCGGGCATAAGTGCCAGCTACAGCTTCGACTGGTGGGGCCGGCATCGGGCCGAGATTGCCGCTGCGGTTGATACGGGGCGCGCCGCCGCGGCGGAGAGCGAGGCTGCAGCGCTTACTATTGCCAGCGCTGTGGTGGCGACCTACTACGGCTGGCGTACCGATATGGCGCGCCGCGAACTGGCTCTGCAGGACAGCGCCGCCGCCGGGCAGCGCGTGCAGATCGTGAGCGCCCGTGTCGCCGCTCACATCGATCGCAGCGATGCCACGCACAGCGCTGAGCTGGAGGCGCTGATCGCCCGAGATCATCTCAGGGCCGTGGATACGGCAATCCAGCTGCAGGTAGTGGCGCTGGCGGCGCTGCTGGCCTGCGCACCGGATCAACTACCGGTGCTGAGCGCCGGCGCGCTGCCGCCACTGCGCGCTGAATTGCCAGTCCATGCTTCGCTCGATCTCATTGCCCGGCGCCCGGAGATCGCCGCCAGTCGCTGGCGTGTCGAAAGCGCAGCGCGCAATGTGGATTTTGCACGCAGCAGTTTTCTCCCTGACTTCAGTCTCAAAGCCCTGGCGGCCCTGTCCAGTCGCGAGCTGAGCCAGCTGTCGGAAGCGGGCAGCGGCGTGCCGGCATTTGGCATTGCCATGCATCTGCCGCTGTTTGATGGCGGCGCCCTGCGCGCCGGTTACGCCCATAGTCAGGCAAATCTGGATGAGGCGCTGGCGCTGTACCGCGCCGCAATCATCAGTGCCGCGCGCGACGTCAACGAACAGCTCACGATGCGCGAGCGCTGGGAACGCCAGGAACAGCTGCGCGATGAAGAACTGATCGCGGCTGGCCAGCAGCGCGCCGCCAGCGAACTGCGCGCCGACGCCGGACTGAGCGATCAGCGACCAGCACTCGATGCCACGCAACAGTGGTTGACGCTGCGCGACGCGCAGCTACAGACCCGCTACGCCCGCCTGTGCGTCGAGCTGGGGCTGATTCGCGCGCTGGGCGGTGGCTATCAGATGGCAACAGACCAATGAATGACAGTGCGGTCGCCGACCAGCCCAGCCACAATGGCAATGGCCAACGCCGACGAGTGCTGCTGGTCATCGCCGCGGTATTTTCACTGCTGGCCCTGGGCTGGCTGCTGCTGTGGCTGCTGGTATTCACCAGGCGCGAAACCACCGACGATGCCTATGTCGCCGGCGACCAGATTGGCGTCTCGGCGCAAACTGCCGGAACCGTGGTGACTCTGCTGGCCGACGACACGCAACGCGTCGAGACCGGACAGGTATTGCTACGACTCGACCCCACCGATAGCGAGGTCGCGTTGGCGCGCGCGGCGAGTACGCTGGCGCTGACAGTGCGACAGACGCAGCAGCAAAATCAGCTCGCCGGCCAATACGACGCGCAGGTGACGAGCCGGCAGCTGGAGCTTCAGCAGGCTGAAGCCGAACTGGCGCGGCGCCAGCCCCTGCTGCCACAACAGGCGATCGCTGCCGAGGAACTCCAGCACGCCACGACGGCGGTGGCGATGGCGCGTGCTGCACTATTGGCCACCACCCGCCAGGCACGCGCCGCGCGCGCACCGGTGGCAGGCGTGTCACTGGCTGTCGCCCCGGCGGTGCTCGAGGCGCGCGCCGCCTTCATACAGGCGTGGATTGCGGCGCGGCGTTGCAGTGTGCTCGCGCCGGGCGCGGGCTTCGTCGCGCGCCGCAATGTCCAGGTCGGCCAGAGCGTGGTCCCGGGCCAGACGCTGTTGACCATTATTCCACTCGACAAACTATGGATCGACGCCAACTTCAAGGAGGGTCAGCTGCGGGCCCTGCGGATCGGCCAGAGTGCCCGCGTGGTTGCCGACCAGTATGGCGGCAAGGTGATATTTCACGGGCGCGTGATCGGCATGTCGGCGGGCACCGGCGCGGCGTTCTCGTTACTGCCTGCACAGAACGCCACCGGCAACTGGATCAAGGTCGTGCAGCGGGTACCGGTGCGCATTGCTCTGGACAGCCGTGAACTCGCGGCGCATCCGCTGCGCATCGGACTATCCACGCACGTCAATGTCGACACCCGCGAGCACACGGGCACGGTGCTGGGCAACAGCGCCAACCAGAGCGCAGTAGCAAGCACCAACATCTACGCAGACGACTACCAGGCCGCGCAGCGCGCCGCTGACGCGCTGATCAACGGCGAGCCGCTGCTCGCGCCGTGAGCAGCAACGCCGGGCCACTGCCACTGGCGCCACTCGCAGGTGCGGAGCTGGCGGTGGCGACGATCGCCATCAGTCTGGCGATGTTCATGGAAGTGCTCGACATGACGATCGTCAATGTCTCGGTGCCGGCGATCGCCGGCACTCTGGGCGTCAGTCCGAGTGAAGGCACCTGGACGATCACCACCTATTCGCTGGCAGCGGCGATCATGCAGCCGCTCACTGGCTGGCTGGGGCGCCGCTTTGGCGAGGTGCGCACCTTTGTGGTCTCGACACTGCTGTTCGTCGCCTTCTCGGCGCTGTGCGGCTTCGCCACCACCATGCCAATGCTGGTGATGCTGCGCCTGATGCAGGGCGCGGTCTCCGGTCCCATGGCGCCGATGGCCCAGGCGCTGCTGATGCGCAGCTATCCGCCGGATCGACGCGGCATGGCGATGGGGCTGTGGGGCGTGGTGGTATTCATGGCGCCCATCTTCGGCCCGATCCTGGGTGGCTGGATCACCGACAATTTCTCCTGGCCGTGGCTGTTCTACATCAACGTGCCGGTGGGGCTGCTGACGGCCGCCACCATCTGGTGGGTGTTGCGACGCCGTGAAACCGTGCGCTCCAAAGTGCCGGTCGACGTTACCGGCATGTTATTGCTGTTCGCCGGAGTCGGTGCCTTGCAGTTCATGCTCGACAACGGCAATGAAAAAGACTGGTTTGATTCCGGCCTGATCGTTGCCGCTGCCGTCATTGCAGTCGTGTGTCTGACGCTGCTGATCGCCTGGGAGCTCACGGCGCGGCAGCCGCTCATCGACCTGCACCTGTTCGCGTTCCGCAATTTTTCCATGGGGCTGCTGGTGCTATGCCTGGGCTTTGCCTGCTTCATGAGCGCGACCGTCATCTTCCCGCTGTTTCTGCAAACGGTCGCCCACTACACCGCGACCTGGGCGGGTCTGGCCAGTGCGCCGGTCGGCATCATTGCGCTGGTGCTGATACCCATAGTCGGTGCCAACCTGCATCGGCTGAATATACGGGTGGCCGCTACGGCCGGACTGATGATCCTGGGAATAAGCATGTATTGGTTCAGCACCCTCAACGCGAGTGGCAGTTTCTGGCAACTGGCCAGCCCCAGGGTGCTGCAGGGCCTCGGCCTGGCGTTCTTTTTCCTGCCAATGCAGCTGGTCATTTTTTCGGACGTTGACTCTGCGCACCTGGCTTCGGCCGCGGGACTATCGAGCTTCCTGCGCAACACCGCCGGTTCGATGGGCATGGCGATCAGCATCTGGCTCTGGAACGCGCGCAGCGATTTTCATCACGTGATGCTCACGCAGCACGTTACCGCCGGAGCCAATTGGGACAACTGGTCAGGACAACTGCGGGCACTGGGCGCAGCTGGCAATACGGCTGATGGCGCCGCTGCCCTGGGTTATACGGAGACCGTCATACAGCAGCAGGCCCTGACGCTGGCCACCAACGACGTGCATCTGCTTTATGCCGTGGTGCTGATGTGCGCCATCCCGTTGCTGTGGCTTGCACGTCCGCCGTTTCAAAGCAAGGGACCGGGAGCGGCGCACTAGCGGCCGAGCCGGCGCGCGCATGAGGGCGCGCTAGTGTTACGATTCGCGCATGACGAACCGCACCCGTCGCGCCCCGCGACCTCCAGCTCCGACACTGGTGGCGCATCTGTTGCAGGCCTGGCGCGCCAGTTTCCCACCCGCCGAGTGGCGTCAGAGTGGCACTACAACACTGCCGGCCGCCGCCAGCGCGCAACTGCAGCTGGCAGCCGTGCGCCGCACGCGCCAGACCCTGGTACGTGTGCATAGCCCGCTGCTCGCGCTGGCGCCCGGCCACTCATACTCGGTGGTCGAACTGATCACCGACGACATGCCCTTCCTGGTCGATACGCTGACCATGACGCTGGCGGAGGCTGGCCATGCCGTGCAGCTGATTGCATACCAGGTCATGGCTGCGCGGCGCAATGGCGCCGGGCGTTTACTGGGATTCGACCGACGCGCTGACGCTGCCGACGGTGGCGACGCTGGCGAGCGACGCACGGCCCGCAACAGCGGGGCCATCAATGAATCCTGGCAGTACCTGCAGATCAGTCGTGTCGCTGGCGAGCAGGAGTGTGCGGCACTGCAGGGCAGGATCCTGGCCGCGATGCAGGATGTGCGCCGTGCCTGCGAAGACTGGCCGGCAATGTGTCGTCGGGCCAGGACCTTGCGCGAGCAACTGGCGCGCTACGCCACGCACCAGTCGGCCGCTGCGGTAGTCGAGGCGCAGGCGCTGCTTGAATACATTGAGAACGATCATTTCACGTTTCTGGGCTTCGAGCGCAGTGTGCGCAGCGGCAAGCGCACGGCACAGCTGCTGCCCGACAGTGGCGCCGCTCTGGGCGTGCTGCGCGGCCGGCAACCCGGCCGCGCGCGCGCGCGTCAGCGCACTGCGCCGGCGCGCACCGTTGCCCACCATGGGCGCCAGCGCCCGCTGGAGGTATTGACGGTCACCAAGGCGGATCGCCGCTCCACGGTTCATCGCCCTGGATTCCTCGATTGCATAGTCGTGAACCGCTGCGATCGGCGCGGCCGCCTGCTGGAGGAATCACGCTTCTACGGGCTGTGGACCTCGAACACCTATCACGCTGACCCGCGCACGGTACCGGTGCTGCGCCTCAAGGTGCAACGCGTCATCGACAGCTTTCCGTTCCGGCCCACCGGTCACGATGGCAAGCGACTGGTAAGTATTCTCGACAATCTGCCGCGCGATGAACTGTTCCAGGCCAGCGCCACGGAACTGGTCCAGTGCGCGCGCACGGTACTGGCGCTGCACGAGCGCGCGCGCGGCGCCACCCTCGTGTTGCGGCGTGATGAATATCGCCGCTACTGGTCCTGCCTGGTCTACCTGGGACGCGAGCGCCTGGACACCGATGTCCTCGCGCGCATCAGCAAACTGCTGCAACAGGGATTGTCCGGCGATCACGTGGACGCGTCCCTGGCCGTCGGCGAGGCGCCGCTGGCGCAACTACACGTAGTCGTGCGCACCGCGGCAGTGACCGCACAGCGCATCGACAAGCGTCGCCTGGAGCGGGCACTCAACGACGCCCTCGTCACCTGGCGCGATCGACTGCACAGCGCGCTGTTGGCACGTTACGCCGAACTGGATGCCGCTGCGCTCGAACGGCGCTACGGACGCAGCTTTCCGCCTGCCTACCAGCAGGAAGTGACGCCGGAGCTGGCGGTGGACGACATCGCTGACCTGGAAGCTGACGCGCAGCCTGGCGACGCCGGCACTGCGCGTGCTGCCGGCGCCGGCCATCTGCATCTGCGACGCTCGCTGCCGGGTGTCGCCAGGCACCTGCACTTGCGACTGCTGCGCCGCGCGCAGCCGCTGCCGATCTCCGATGTAGTACCGATTCTTGAAAATTTTGGCCTGCGGGTCATCGCCGAGCACCCGTATGAATTGCAGCTGCCGCAGCAGCACAGCGCCTGGCTGCAGGATTTCGAACTCGAGGCCCAGGGTACGCTGCCGACGGATCTGGGCTTGCTGGAAACGCAGCTGCGCGTCGCCCTGCCGGCCATCCTGGCGGGCACTCTGGACAACGACGGCTTTCACCGCCTGGTGCTCAGCGCGGCACTGACGCTGCCGCAGACGCGGGTGCTGCGTGCCTGTTGCCGCTACCTGCTGCAGACCGGCATCCCCTTCAGCCAGAGCTACATGGAGCGCGCCCTCAATACCCATCCGCACATTACCCGCGAGTTGTGGCTGCTGTTCGACGCCCGTTTCAACCCGGCGCACAGCGAAGCCGGCGGGCGCCGCGCGGCTGCCCTGAGCGAACGACGCTTGCGCCAGGCCATTGGCGAAGTGCGCAATCCTGATGAAGATCGCATCCTGCGAACCTACCTGTCGTTGCTGCTGGCCATTACGCGCTGCAACTACTGGCGCGACGGTGCCCCGCTGCGCCCGCTGGCGTTCAAGCTGCAGCCGCAGGACATTCCCGGCCTGCCCGAGCCGCGCCCGGCCTTTGAGATTTTTGTACACGACACGCATGTGGAAGGCGTGCACATGCGGCGCGGTCCGATCGCGCGTGGCGGCATACGCTGGTCGGAGCGGCCTGAAGATTTTCGCACCGAGATTCTCGGGCTGATGAAAGCCCAGCACGTGAAGAACACCCTGATTGTGCCGGTCGGCGCCAAGGGTGGATTTGTCGCCCGCCGGCTGCGCGCCGGCGCCGCGCCCGATGAGCGTGCGCGCGAAGTACTGGGCTGCTACCAGGCCTTCATCCGTTGCCTGCTTGAAGTGACCGACAATATTGTTGACAGTAAGGTAGTACCGCCACAGCAGATCCGCCGTCGCGATGGCGATGATCCCTATCTGGTGGTCGCCGCTGACAAGGGCACTGCCAGTTACTCGGATGTGGCCAACGCCTTGAGCGCTGAGCGCGGCTTCTGGCTGGGCGATGCTTTTGCCTCCGGTGGATCGGACGGCTACGACCACAAGAAAATGGGTATTACGGCACGCGGTGCCTGGGAATGCGTCAAGCGGCACTTCCGGGAATTGGGCCTGGATATCATGCGCCAGCCCTTTACGGTCGCCGGCATCGGCGACATGTCGGGCGACGTGTTTGGCAATGGCATGTTGCTGTCACCGCACCTGCGCCTGCAGGCTGCGTTCGATCATCGGCATATTTTCCTTGACCCGACACCGGATGCCGGGCGCTCGTGGCACGAGCGCGCACGCCTGTTTGCGCTGCCACGCTCGAGCTGGGCCGACTACCAGCGGCGCGCCATCTCCGCCGGCGGCGGGGTGTTTGATCGCACACAAAAGCACCTGGCGCTCAGTCCGCAGGCGCGCAAGTTGCTGGAGCTGGGCGCCGAGCGCGTCACGCCCATCGAAGTGATTCGCGCCATACTGAAGCTGCCGGTAGATCTGCTGTGGAATGGCGGCATCGGCACCTACGTGAAGGGCACTGACGAGCGTCACGGCGAAATAGGCGATCGGGCCAACGATGCGGTCCGAATCGACGGTCGTGAACTGCGCGCCCGGGTGCTGGGTGAAGGCGGGAATCTCGGCTGCTCGCAACGCGGTCGCGTCGAATATGCGCTGAGCGGTGGCCGCCTGAACAGCGATTTCATCGACAACTCTGCCGGCGTCAACACTTCCGACATCGAAGTGAACCTCAAGATCATGCTCGCCGGTAACGTCGGCGGGCGGGCACCAGTCGGTGCGCGCCGCCGCGCGCTGCTCGCCAGCGTGACTGATCAGGTGGCGGCGCAGGTACTGCGCAACAACTATCTGCAGAGCCAGGCCATAAGCGTGCTGGAGCGGCGCAGCGTTGCTGATCTTGCCGATCACCAGCAGCTGCTGCGCGCCCTGGAGCGCAGCGGCGAGTTGAATCGCGCCCTGGAATTTCTGCCCAGTGATCGCGAAATCGATGAGCGCCTGGCTCGTGGCCAGGGACTCACGCGACCGGAACTGGCGATACTGCTCGCTTACGGCAAGATCGCCATGAATCACGCCCTGGGCAGCGCCGATATTGCCAGTGATACCTACCTGGGCAGCGAACTGCAACGCTATTTTCCGCAGCGCTGGCGCGCGCGGTTCGCGACCCGCATCGCCCGCCATCGGCTGCGCGCGCAGCTGATCCTCACGGCCACCACCAACAGCATTCTCAATCGCATGGATCCGGGCTTCGCCGTACGCATGGCCGCGCAGACCGGTGCCGACGTGGGCACCGTGGCGCGCGCCTACACCATTGCGCGCGACAGTGCCGGCCTGCGCGAATTGTGGGCCGCCATCGAAGCACTCGACAATCACATCGCCACCGAAGTCCAGTACGACGCGCTGCTGGAGACCCGCGACTACGTTGAGCAGCTCACCCGCCGCCTGTTGCTGGGCCAGGCCGGGCGCGAACTGGCTGACATTGGCGTCGCCGTAGCGCATCACACTGCGGCGTTCCAGCAGCTGCGCGGCCTGGTGCCGGCCGTGCTGCCCGGCATTGCTCATCAGCGTTTCCGCACCGAGCAGAACCAGCACGTCAGCAGCGGCCTGCCCGCAGGCCTGAGCGCCTGGCTGGCGGCACTGCCCGCCTTGCGTGCCACGCCCGATCTGGTCGAACTTGCGCGCCAGGCCCGCAAGCCCCTTACGCTGGTGGCGCGGCAGTACTTCCGCACCGCCGCCGCCCTGGGGATCGACTGGCTGGCCGAATCGATACGCGAATTGCGAACCACTGGCGCCTGGCAGGCGGTGGCGCGCGAGCGCCTGTATACGGCCTGCCTGGACGGCCAGCGCAGTCTGTGCGCGCGCGCCCTGCGCGAACGCGCCGGCGACGGTGAAAGGCTCACGCGCTGGTGCGAACAGTTGGGCGCGCCCGGCGCACAGTGGCGACTGACACTGCGCGAGCTGCGTGCCAGCGCAACTCCCGATCTGGCCGCCTTGATGGCTGGCGCCGAAGCCCTGCGCAATCTCGCGCAGGCTGGCAGTCGCTAGCACTTCGGACCAGCAAGGAATACCTCGTGCCCGGAAAGCTGCTGCTGGTAAGACACGGACAGAGTACCTGGAACCTCGAGAATCTGTTCACCGGCTGGACCGATGTCGACCTTTCCGCCGCCGGCGTAGACGAGGCCCGCCAGGCCGGACGGGAAATTGCGCGTGCCGGAGTGACGCCCGATCTGGTTTTCACGTCGGTGCTGACCCGCGCTATCCGGACTCAGTGGCTGATCCTCGAAGAATTGCAGCTGCTGTGGTTACCGGTGGAGCGTCACTGGCGGCTCAACGAACGCCACTACGGCGCCCTGCAGGGACTCAACAAAGCGCAGACGGTTGCGCAGCATGGCGCAGCGCAGGTGAAGATCTGGCGACGCAGTTACGACGTGCCGCCGCCACCGCTGGGGCTGGACGACCAACGTCATCCACGTTTTGACCGACGCTACGCGCAGGTACCAGCCGCAGATCTGCCGGCTACCGAATCGCTCAAGAGCACCCTGGTGCGCGTGCTGCCTTACTGGGACGAGCGCATCGCGCCCGAGCTGCGCGCGGGTCGCAATGTCATGATTGTCGCGCATGGCAACAGTCTGCGCGCACTGGTGAAGATGCTCGACGGCCTGTCCGAGAGTGCCATCATCGAATTGAATATTCCCACCGGCATACCGCTGCTGTACGAACTCGATGCGCAGCTGCGGCCACTCGCCAGCCGCTATCTTGGCGATGCTACGGCCATCGCGGCAGCGGCCGAGGCGGTACGGCGCCAGACCGAAGGGGCCAGCAAGGCGTAGCAGCACTGCGCCCCGCGGCGACCCGGCGGCTGGTTCACGCCCGTGTTATACCAGCCGTGGCCCAGCCGTCATAACGACCGCCATGCTGCGCGGCGAGCGCGCGCAGCTCGAGCGTCAGCGCCTGCATCTCCGGCACCGAGACGCGGATATTCTTGCGCGCATGCAGGGTGAAACTGACGCCGCGATCGGGCTCCAGCTGGCGAAAATCCACTTCATAGCCCTGCGTGCGCAAGGCTGCCGCCACGGTTTCGCAAGCCGCAGCGTCCGGCAGGTCGAAAAAGAAATCGACCTCGTAGGGGCTGAAAGGATTGCCACCCTGGGCACGCAGATTCTTGACCAGGCGCTCGTCCCAGTCTTCCGAGCGCGCCCCCCTGGTCTTGCGCACTATCATGACGATGCGCAATGCCGCTATGGCACCCGCTGCAATCAGCAATAGTGTTACCAGTGACATAGGCAGCGTCCGACGCTAGTCTTCGGGAGCAATCGTCACGCGCAGGCCATCGAGTGCTGCGCTGAGCTGAATCTGGCACGAGAGCCGTGAATTCTCGCGGTACGAAACCAGATCTTTGAGCATGTCAGTCTCATCCGACATGGGTGCCGGCAATTTTGCGCGCCAGGCTTCGTCCACGTAAACATGGCAGGTGGCGCAGGAGCACATGCCGCCACAGATCGCGTTAACGCCATTGTCCATATCGCGCAGCGGCTCCATCAGCACGCCGCTGGATGGCGCGTTGACTTCCTGTTCCACTCCGTCCCGATTCACGACTCGCAGCAAGGGCATGACAACTCCTGGGGGCATACGCCGAAGGCGCGCTAGTTTGCCGAGCAGCGGGCGCCGACGCCAGCCCCGCGGGAGTAATTAGTTCATTTCTGGCGCAGCGGCACGCTCGCCGCGCGCCAGCTGCCAGGCCCAGCTCAACGCGCGGTAGATATCGACGGCGGCAGCGAGGCTCGCGGCGTCCCGGCCGCCGAGCCCGGCGGCGGCCAGCAGGCGCCGCTGCCGGCGCCCGCTCAGCGGCACGCAGGCCAGAACGCAGGCCACATCGTAGATCGGATCGGCAACTTGCGCGTATTCCCAGTCCAGCAGCCAGAGCTTCGAGTTCTCCAGCACATTGCCGTAGGGCAGATCGCCGTGCACGATGCAGGGGCGCGCCGCAGCGGCCTCGACCTGTGCCACTGAGCTGCGCAACCTGGACAGTACCTGGCCGGCGTCGTGCGCCGCTACGCTCGCCCCGCCAGCCAGCTGCAGATAGTGCCTGACCAGGGCCAGGGGCTCGAATCGCCCCGCGCATTCCGCCGGCGGCAGCAGCGCGTGCAGCGCGGCAAGCCGTTCGCCCAGCTGATCCAGGGACTCATCCTGCTGAAAATCGCCCGTCGTCCAGCAGCGGCCATCCAGGAATTCGCAGATCAGCACCTGAACTTCGGGCGCACCGCGCACGATGCGCGGCGCAATAGCGGCCCCGGCGGCCACCGCATGCAACATCAGCTCGCGTCCGCGCTCTACGCCCGGACGCCTGTCAGCCGACGCATCGAGGCGCAATGTGTAGCGACCTGCACTGCTATCGACTCGCCAGGTGTGATTGACGCTGCCACCGCCCAGGCGCTGCAGCAGTTGCGGCGCCCCACCCTGCTCGAGCCCGGGCACCAGCGCCAGTGCAGCGGCGGGCGGGTTCAGGAGCGCTGCTGGCGGGAGCGGCGCAGCCATTCACGGAATCCGAAGCAGGCGATGACCATATAGGTGAGAAACAGACCCGCAGTATAGGGATGACCCTGCTGCACGAATAGAAACACCGTTACCGAATCGGCGACTATCCAGTAGAACCAGTTTTCAAGCACTGAACGCGTGACCATCCAGGTTGCCACCAGGCTGGTCCAGGTCGTGAACGAGTCGAGCAACGGCCAGGCAGCGTGCGTTTCGCGCGCCAGCAGCTGTGCGCTCAACGCGCTCGCCAGAACAATGAACAGCACCGCGTACAGATGCTGGCGCCTGCTCCAGCTGAAGATGTGTCCATGCTGCTGCTCGGCATTGCGGGTCCAGCTCCACCAGCCGAAGGCCGCCATGACGATGTAGTAAGCCTGCAGCGCTGACTGCATCGGCAAGCGTGACAGCGCTGCGAGGTAGACATAGATAGCAGAGCTGATGGCTCCCGCCAGCCAGCCCAGGCGGTTGCGGCGCACGATCAGCAATACGTAGGCGATGCCGGTGACGATCGCCACGGCTTCCAGCAGTGAGACGGAACGCAACTCAGTCAGCATCTGCTGCGAAGCTTACGCTCAAACCCAGTTGCCGCGGATCGCCGTTCTGCAGGTAGAGCTTGACTGGAAAATCCGGTGGTTCATCGCCGAAATAGAAACCCTGGACGGCGTAGCGTCGATCAAAGAGGTTGCGCGCCCAGAGACTGGTAGTCCATGCACCCCGTCGGAAGCCGGCGCGCAGATTGCACAGCACGCGCGCTGCGGCCTGCTGGTCGTGACTGGTGCTGAAATAGAATCCCGCTTGCGACGCCAGATCGAGGCGCACGAAATACGCCTTGTGGATGCTGCCAGGTCGCGGCCAGTGAGGCCTGATAAGCAGGCGCAAAGGCCTGCGCCCGACCGTCCAGGGTTGCGCCATCGAGCTGGTAGTCCAGCAGGCGCGTGTGCTGCAACGCCAGTGTGCCGTCCAGCTGCCATTGCAACGCCGGGCGCCAGTGCAGCTCGCCTTCCAGTCCGATATTGTCACCGCGTGCCGCATTCGCCGTAAAGAACACGTAGGTCAGGGGATTGTTCGGATTGAGCTGGCGTGAGTTGTAAACCTGCATATGCTCGCGGCGCATGGCATAGACGTCGGCCTGGTATTCAAGCCGGTACGCCGCGAGCGAGCCGCGCATACCCAGCTCCAGATTCCAGAGCGCCTCGTCGCGAAAGCGCCGCTGCGAGGGCTCGATCTGCGCGCCAATGTTATAGCCGCCGGCCTTGTAGCCGCGCGACAGGGTTGCATAGTAGTGCTGCGCAGCACTGCTGTGATGCGACCAGGACAGATTGCCGCCCATCATGGTGTCGCGCGAGCTCGGGAACGCGGAGTCCTCGGTGTCGGCATAGTCTGAGCTGCGTTGCTCAGCGCGCAGTCCCAGCTGCCAGCTATCGCGCTCACTGCGTACCAGGTCGAGCGATCCATACAGTGCGGCATTGGTGGCGGAGTAACGGCTGTTCAGCAGGCTGGAGCCCGCGCCGTAGTATTGATCATTCCAGCCGTCGTACTGTGCATCCGACTCGCGCAACCCCGACACATAGACGCCGACCACGGGCCGCAGCTTGCCGAAACCAGACTGCGAGTCATTGGCAATGAAACGCAGATCCTGCGCCAGGTTGCGCCGCTCACGCAGATGTTGCTCAAAGTAGTTGTAAGGCGCGCTCGCACCCCAGTAGCCGTCATTGCCCCAATCGCCGTCGAAGGAATAGTCGATATGTGAATCCGCACCACTGCTGATCGACAGCCACTCACCGTAAGCACTCTGGTAACTCAGGCGCAGGGCAGCGCCACTGGAGCGCTGCGCGTCACGCCCTGGCTGGTTTGATCGCGTTACCAGCGAGTTGTCGACCGACCAGGCGTCGTAGCCGTTGCCCAGATCCGCATAGAGCATAGTCAGCGCGGCATGCAACTGCGGCAGTGGCTGCCAGGTCAACTTGCCGCGCAGCGTGCTTTCGTCGTAACCGTTGGTGTCATTGCGGCCCAGGTAGACATTGCGGCGAAAACCGTCGCTGCGATAGCGCTGTGCCGCCACGCGCCAGCCAGCGGTACCGTCGGCACGGCCATTCCCCAGGGCCAGTCCCAGTGCCCGCGTCCCATAGTCGCCGACGCTGGCCTCACCGCGCATGTCAAAACTGGTGCCCGGATTGCGGCTGCGCAGATCAATGAGACCGGCCAGCGCGTTGGCGCCATACACTGTGCCGGCAGGTCCGCGCAGCACCTCGACACGCTCCAGATCAAACAGGGTAGCGGGCATGCCAACACCCGAAAAATCAATATCGTCGATCAGGAAACCGACCGACGGGTTGGGTGCGCCCTGGTATTGCTCGGTCTCGCCGACACCGCGCAACTGGAAATAGCGCGGACGCGACGTGCCCGACGCCCAGCTCAGGCCGGGTATCAGTGCCAGGACGTCTTCCAGGTGCTGCACGCCGGCCGCGCCCAACACGACCGGCCCCAACACCGTGATGCTGCGCGGCACCTCGCTCAGCGGCGCGGCCCTCAGGTTTGCGGCGATGACGATTTCGTCCAACGAGGCATCGTCGGCCACTGGCCAACTCCAGCCCCGGGAAAAGTCGCGAGCAACAGGGCCAGCAATGCACTCTATGCGCCGGCCAGCCAGCGTCACGGCCAGCGTGGCGACGGGATACTTCACGTTTGACATCGACCTGCTCCCTACGCCGGTACTAACCGGATCAGGTTCAACGGGTTCGCCGACTACACCGGCATCTCAGGCTTCGCCACCAAGCCACCCCAAGGTTTGCAGCGCGAACTATCCGCGAGTGAAGCTCACATTGCAACTGCGGTAAGATGGCGCCGTGGCGTTTGGCGGGCCGATTCACGGCACCATCAGCAGGGGAAAACATGTCGGCCATCATTGTGCTGCGCGGGGTATCCAAGCACTACCTGCGCGGCAGCGAAGACCTCGCAGTGCTCAGCGATTTCGACCTGGACATCGAAGAACGTGATTTCGTCGCCATCATGGGCCCGTCGGGCTCGGGCAAGACCACGCTGCTCAATCTGATTGGCGGTCTCGATACGCCCAGCAGTGGCCAGATCAGCGTCGCCGGCAAGCGGCTCGATGCGCTCTCGGGCTCGGAACTGGCGCGCTGGCGCGCTCGTCACGTGGGTTTCATTTTTCAGTTCTACAATCTGATGCCGGCGTTGACGGCGGCGCGCAATGTCGAGTTGCCGCTGCTGCTCACCGAGCCTGTCGGGCGCCGAGCGCCGCCGGCGCGTGGCCGCGGCGCTGGAACTGGTCGGCCTCGCTGATCGCCACAGTCACAAGCCTGGCGAACTATCCGGCGGCCAGCAGCAACGCGTGGCCATAGCCCGCGCGCTGATTGCCGACCCCAGCCTGTTGGTGTGCGATGAGCCTACCGGCGATCTCGATCGCCAGACAGCCGAAGAAATCCTCGCGCTCCTGCAAACCCTGAACCGCGACTACGGCAAGACCATCATCATGGTTACCCATGACCCGAAGGCGGCCCGCTACGCCACCCACCAGCTGTACGTGGACAAAGGTCGGCTGGCGCGCGTCGAGGGCACCGCAAGTGCATGACTGAGCGCGCCAAATTGCTGGACGCACTGCGCATCGATCGCAGCGCCACCGAGATGCGCACCACACGGCGTTGGCCGCTGGTGGTGGCAGCACTGTCGGCAGCGGCACTCATTGGCGGTCTCTTTTACTGGCGCCAGCAGCTTGCGCGTCGTGAGCTCGCCGCCCAGGCCGCTGCTGCCGCGGCAACGGCAGCGGCAGCTGAGGCCGACGCGCATCGCCTTGGCAGCGCCGCATCGCTGCTCGATGCCTCAGGCTTCGTAGTCGCACGGCGCCAGGCCACGGTCTCCGCCACGGTTGGCGGGCGCGTGCTCGAAGTGCTGATCGACGAAGGCAGCCGCGTCACCAGGGGCCAGGTCATTGCCCGGCTGGATGACGAACCCTATCGGCTCGCGCTCGATCAGGTCAGTGCGCAGGCGGCCGCCAGCCACGCCCAGCTGCAGGCGGCGCAGACCGCGTTCGACAACGCGCAGCCCATCTACGAACGCAATCAGAAGCAACGCGCGGGCGGATTCATCAGCGCCCAGGACATCGACAACGCGCGTGCCACGTTCGACGCCGCCCGCAGCGCGCTGGCCGTGCAGCAACGCGCCGCGGCAGTGAGCGACGCGGCGGTGGCGAGCGCGCGGCGCAACCTCACCGATACGGTCATTCGCGCACCGTTCACCGGGGTCGTCACCTACAAAGGCGCCCAGCCGGGCGAAATCGTTTCGCCAGCAGCGGCTGGCGGCGGCTACACCCGCACTGGCATTGGCACCATTGTTGACATGGACTCGCTCGAAGTTGAGGTCGACGTCAGCGAGAATTTCATTACCCGCGTGCGTCCCGGCCAGCCGGCCACTGTGCGACTGAATGCCTATCCGGACTGGGATATTCCAGCCAGCGTCATTGCGGTTATCCCCACCGCTGATCGCTCCAAGGCCACTGTCAAAGTGCGCGTCGGCTTCAAGACACAGGATGCGCGCATCCTGCCGGAGATGGGCGCGCGCGTGGCATTCGAGGCCACCCCACCGTGACACGGGTACGCGTCTTCCAGGTCGATGCCTTTACCAGCCAGCCCTTCGCCGGCAATCCGGCCGGCGTAGTACTCGATGCCCAGTTGCTCGATGACCGGCAGATGCAGCTGATCGCCCGCGAGCTCAACAACGGCGACACCGCATTTCTGCTGCCGGCGGACGCCAGTGATCACGACCTGCAGGTGCGATTCTTCACACCGCGCAGTGAAACCGGATTCGTCGGCCACGCTACATTGGCGGCGCACGCCGTGCTCGCGGCGCTGGGTATGCCTGCCCGTCGACGCCAGAAGCAGCGCAGCGGGATTGTGGCCGTGGAGCGCGAAGTAACCAGGCATGGCCAGAGATATTCATTTGCGCAGCCCGCCCCGCAAATGCGCGAACGCCTTGATGCAACGTTGCTGGCGGCGGCGCTGGGCGCACTGGGCCTGCATGCTGAAGACCTGGACGAGCGTTGCCCGGCGATGACAGCCGGCGGCCAGAGTACACGTGCGCTGATCGCCTTGCGCGACGGCGCCTGCCTGGCGCGCGTGCAACCGGACCTGGCACGTCTCGCAGCCCTGTCGGCGGCGGGCGCCGCACCCGGATTCTTTTTGTTCACGCTCCGGCCTGCAGTGCCTGACTGCCAGACCGAGGCCCGCATGTTCTGCCCGGCGCTCGGCATTACCGAAGATCCGGTCAGCGGCAATGCGCATGCCATGCTGGCCGCGCTGCTGGGCACACTGGGACTGCTGCCCGGAGCGTCGTCGGACCTGCCGTTCAGTGGCGGGTTTCGTGCGCGGCAGGGACATCACATGGGGCGGGCTGGCGAGTTGCAGGTCACCATGCATGGCGGCGGCGCCGGCCAGCCACGGTCACCGTGGCTGGCGCCGCCACGGTGGTGTTCGAGACCGGCATTGACCTGCCCGGCCTGGCGGCATGAGCGCGCTGAAATACCTGCCGTTGCTGCGCGCCAACCTGTGGCGTCGCCGCATTCGCACTTTGCTGACACTGGCCTCGGTGGCTACGGCATTCCTGCTGTTCGGAATATTGCTGGCGCTGCGCCACGCCATAACCGGTGGCGTGGAGCTTACCGGCGCCGATCGCCTGATCACGATGCACAAGGTGTCGTTCATCATGTCGCTGCCGCGCAGTTACCTGGACCGCGTCGCGAGCCTGGCCGGGGTGCGCGCCGTCACCGGGCTCATCTGGTTCGGCGGCGCCTACCCTGATGATCGCAGCACTATTGTCGCCCAGGTGGCCGATGCCGACACCCTGTTTGCCGTCTATCCTGAGCTGGATCTGTCCGCGCAACAACGCCGCAACTGGCAGCAGGATACGACCGGCATGATCATCGGCGAGGCCCTGGCCAATGCCTACCACTGGAAAATCGGCGACGTCATCCCGCTGCATTCAAACATCTACCGCAAGCGCGATGGCAGTAACGTCTGGGATCTGCGCGTGGACGGCATCTACCGCAACAGCACCGGCGGCGACACCAACGCGCTGTTCTTTCACTACCAGTATTTCAACGAGCCACGGTCCTTCGATCGCGACCGGATTGGCTGGCTGGTGCTGCGCGTCAGCGATCCGGCCCGCGCCGCCGCGGTGGCGCGCACTATCGATGCCCTGTTCGCAAACTCGTCGACAGAAACCAAGACCTCGAGCGAGCGCGCCTTTGCACAGGCCTTCATCAATCAGGTTGGCAATATCGGCGCCATCATCAGCATCGTGGTGAGCGCGGTGTTCTTCACCATGCTGCTGGTTACCGCCAACACCATGTCGCAATCGATCCGTGAACGCACCGCGGAGCTGGCGGTAATGAAAACCCTGGGTTTCCGGAGTGGGCAGATACTGGGACTGGTGCTGAGCGAATCGCTGCTGATCACGCTGCTCGGCGGCGGCCTCGGCATGCTGCTGGCACACTCGGTGACGGCGGTCGCACGCCGCGCCCTGCAGCAGTATCTGCCACTGTTTGGCATTCCATCGGGCGCCTGGCTGGCGGCATTCGCCGTGGCGGCGGGATTGGGACTGCTGGCGGGTGCCCTGCCTGCGTGGGCGGCATGGCGCCTGCGGATTACCGACGCCCTGCGCCAGGGAGGCTGAAGCGTGAACTTCAATACACTGCAGCAGCTCGGCGCCATCACGGCGATGAATCTGCGCAATGTTCCCAGCCGCCTGTCCTCATCGCTGGTGGCCACCATCGGTGTTGCCGGCGTGGTCACCATCCTCATCGGGGTGCTGTCGATGAGCGAGGGCTTTCGCAGCGTCCTGCAATACGCGGGCCGCGACGATGTCGCCATCGTGATGCGCGGCGGTTCCAATGACGAGATGAGCAGCGGCCTGAGCCTGGAGCAGACACGACTGATTGCCGACGCGCCGCAGGTGGTGCGCGGCGCCGACGGTCCGCTGGCCTCGCCCGAGCTGTATGTCATTATCGACGCGCCGATGCGCGTCACCGGCACCAGCGCCAATGTGCCGCTGCGCGGTGTCGAAGCCCACGCCACGCAGATGCGCCAGGATTTTCGCATCATCACCGGCCGCATGTTCAAACCTGGCACTTTCGAGGTCATTGTCGGCCAGGGTGCGGCGCGTCAGTTTCGCGGCCTGACTACCGGCGCTACGGTGCGCTGGGGCAGTACCGACTGGCATGTCGCCGGGATATTCGCCGATCGCGGCAGTGTCGCCCAGGGCGAAGTGTGGACCGATGCCACGGTGCTGCAGAACGCCTACAACCGCGGCACCAGCTTTCAGTCGGTGCGGGTGCAACTGCGCAGTGAGGCAGCGCTGGGTGAATTCGCCAAGACGCTGAAGGCCGACCCGCGTCTCACGGTACGCGCCCTGTCGGAGCGGGCTTTCTACCAGGAACAGTCACGTATCCTCACAACCATCATTGAATCCGTGGGCTCGGTCATTGCCATACTCATGGGCCTGGGCGCCGTATTTGCCGCGCTCAACACGATGTATTCCACGGTCGCGGCGCGCACGCGCGAAATCGCTACGCTGCGCGCCATTGGCTTCGGCGCACTGCCGGTCGTTACTTCGGTACTGACCGAGGCCATGCTGCTGGGTCTGGCGGGCGGCCTGCTTGGTTGCCTGGCGGCATGGCTGGGTTTCAACGGCATCGAAACGTCCACCATGAACTGGGCCAGTTTCAGCCAGATCACCTTTGCCTTCAAAGTAACGCCCGCGCTCATGGTGCGCGGGCTGAGCTACGGCCTGCTGCTGGCATTGCTGGGCGGATTGCTGCCGGCGATACGTGCGGCGCGACAGAGCGTGGTGGCCGGGCTGCGCGCCGGTTAGTGCCGCCTGGTCCATTGCCGGAGGAGTTGCCATGTCCATGCGCCGTTGCATCACGCTGTTGAGCGCAGTAATTGCGCTGCTGATTTCCTCACTCGCCACTGCTGCGCCGCTGCCGGATCTGCAGTGGCGTCTGCTGGGGCCGTTTCGCGCGGGGTGGAGCACGATGGCCAGCGGCATCGCCGACCAGCCCGACACCTTCCTGTTTGGGGCCGCCGGCGGCGGGGTGTGGAAGACGGTCAACGCCGGTCGCACCTGGGTGCCAGTATTCGACGGTGCTGGTGCGGCCTCCTCGATTGGCGCGCTGGCGATTGCGCCCAGCGATGCCCAGGTCATCTACGTCGGCACCGGTCAGCCCGAACCGCGCTACGACATCGCTGCGGGCGACGGCGTCTACCGGTCCGTCGACGGTGGCAAGACCTGGGCCCACGTCGGACTCGAGGCCACGCGCCATATCGGTGCGATCCTGGTGGATCCGCGTGATTCGAAGACCCTGCTGGTCGGCGCACTCGGCCACATGTTCGGTGCCAATTCCGAGCGTGGTGTCTATCGCAGCATCGACGGTGGCGCCACCTGGAGCCATACGCTGAGCATCAACGCCGATACCGGCGTGGTCGATCTCGCTGCCGACCCAACTAACCCGGAGCGCATCTATGCGGCCGCCTGGGAGGCGCGCAATTATCCCTGGCTCAGCTATTTCAAGCCAATCGCCGGACCAGGCAGCGCAATCTACAGCTCGGCCGATGGTGGCAAGACCTGGTCGGTACTCGGCGGCGTGGGCTGGCCCGCGGGCGCACTGGGCCGTATCGGCCTGGCCGTCACGCACACCGCGCAAGGTGCGCGGATCTACGCCTCGATCGACTCGGAAGACTCCGGCGGCCTGTATCGCTCGGACGACGCCGGCGGCCATTGGCAGAAAGTGAATGACGCCGCACCGGTGACCAACTGGTACATGAGCCGCCTGACTGTGGCGCCCGACGATCCCGACGGCGTCTACTTCGTCGGCCAGTCCATTCATTATTCGCGCGACGCAGGCAAGAGCTTCACGATCATTCGCGGCGCACCCGGCGGCGACGACTACCACCATCTGTGGATCAATCCCAGGCACCCGGAGCGCATGGTCACGACCAGCGATCAGGGCACGGCTGTCAGCGTGGATGGCGGCCGGACCTGGAGCGAGTGGTACAACCAGCCGACCGGGCAGTTCTATCACCTTGCGGCCGACAATGGCTTCCCTTACCGGGTCTACGCTGGGCAACAGGACAGCGGCACGGTGTCCATCGCCACTCGCAGCGACTACGGGTCGCTGACCTTCCGCGACTGGAATCCAGTCGGTGGCGATGAGCGCGACGATGATATTCCAGACCCGGCCGATGCCAGCATCGTTTATACCACCGGCCTCGGCGGCAGGCTGAACCGCTGGGATGCACGTCATGGACAATCGCGCGACATCACGCCCTGGCCGGTGAGCAGCTACGGCAAACGCCAGACCACAGTGAAATATCGCTACACCTGGATCACGCCGCTGGCCGTGTCGCAACGCGCACCCTATCCACTTTACGTGGGCTCGCAGCTGCTGTGGCGCAGCGTCGATCGCGGTGAGCACTGGCAGATCATCAGTCCGGATCTCACCGGCAAGCTGAGCGGTGCACAGCGCTGCGACGCTGATGTGCTGGTGGCCGATGCGGGAGCCTGTGGCTATGGCGTGATCTTCAATATTGCACCATCGCCGCTCAGCAACGCGCTCATCTGGGTGGGCACCGACAACGGGCTGGTGCAACTCACACGCGATGCTGGTGTGCATTGGCAGGATGTCACACCGCCCGGACTGCCGCACTGGGCGCGCGTCAACACAGTTGACGCTTCAGTGCTGGATGCGGACACGGCCTATGTCGCGGTTGATAACCATCGCCAGGATGACTTTGCACCCTACGCCTGGCGCACGCATGACGGCGGCAAGAGCTGGCAGCCGATCGGCGCCGGCCTGCCGCACGAGCATTTCCTTGCCGTGGTGCGCGCCGATCCTGTCAGGCGCGGCCTGCTGTATGCCGGCACCGACGCCGGCGTCTATGTCTCTCTCGATGATGGCGAGCACTGGCAAACGCTGCAGCTGAATCTGCCGCAGGCCTGGGTGCGCGACCTGCTGGTGCACGGCAACGATCTTGTCGCCGCAACCCAGGGCCGTGCGCTCTGGGTACTCGACGATGTGAGCCCGCTGCGTGAACTCGCGCGAGTCGGCGATCGCACGCACCTGTACGCCCCGGCAGTCGCCTACCGGGTCCACCCCAACAACAACCACGATACGCCGCTGCCGGCCGAGACCGCTGTAGGCATGAATCCGCCCGCGGGTGCCGTGATCGATTACACGCTCGACGCCGGCGAGGTCGGACCGATCACGCTGGAGATCCACGATTCGCAGGGCGCGCTGGTGCGGCGCTTTGCGAGCGACGACAAGCCGGCCGCGGCGCGCGCTCATCGCTATTTCGCGGCCGACTGGCTCAAGCCGCTGCCAGTGCTGGCGGCGACTCCAGGTGCGCATCGCTTCGTCTGGGACTTGCGCTATCCGCAGCCGCGCGCCATCGCCTATGAGTATGGCATCGGCGCCGTTTACGGCGTGAATACGCCGACCTTCCCGGCTGGAGCCTACGTGCTGCCGGGTCGTTTCGAGGTGGTACTCAAGGTGGGCACCCGGCAGTGGCGCCAGCCACTGAGCGTGAAGGCCGATCCGCGCGTTGCCACGCCCATGGCCGATCTGCAGCGCGGACTTGCCTACTCAATGGTCGCCGCCAAGGCACTCGATGAAGCCTATGTGGCCAACGGCGAAGTATTGGCGCTGCGCAAGCAGCTGACGGCGCTGCATTCCGGACTCAGTGGCGACTTGCTCGAAGCCGCCAACGCGCTGGAAAGGAAAACTACCGTGCTGGTCAAATCGGCAGAGGGAACGGATGCTGATTTCGGCGCCATCAGCGAAGTCATCGGCGGACTTTGCGCCGGTCTCGAAGCCGCCGACTACGCGCCCACACCCGGGCAGCAGGCCGGGCTCGATGACTACCGCGGCCGCCTGCGCCAGGCGCTCACACTCTGGCATTCGCTGCGCAGCGTAGAGCTGGCCGCACTTAATCGTCAGCTGCAGGATGCCGGACGCACTGCAATCGAACTGCCGCCGCCCGGGCAGTTTGCCACTGAGCCCACCGAGGATGGAAAGGATCTGCCCTGAGTCAATTTGAATGTCCCGGTACCAGCTCGCCGATGTTGTGGCGATCGGCGGCGGGCCCGGCGCGCAGGGCGCGAAACACCATGTTAGGCAGGCGTGTTTCGTCGTCGCTGTCGCTGGCAGCGCGCGTATCAAGCAGCAGGATCGCGATATCCAGCGGCGGTGCCACATACAGACGCGAGCGACCGACGCCGCGCAGAAAAGCAACGTCATGCGCCACAAAGGGCTCGGCACCGTGGGCACTGGCCGCCAGCCACACACCCGACGCGCGCCCCGGATCCGTCGCACCCGGCCTGAGCAGCCGTTTTGCCCAACCCGCCGGCAACACCTGCGTACCTTCAAAGCGCCCGTCAGCGATCAGCAGTTCCGCGACCCGCAGCCAGTCACTGCTGCGTGCGGCAAAACAGCAGCCGGCATTCAGGGTCGCTCCTGGCGAGACCAGCAGGAATTGCGCGCGCGCCGCGTTCAGGGGCTGCCAGATATTGCGCGACAGGAACTGCGGATAACTCAGGTGACTGGCCACGGCGATCTGCGCCGCCAGTCGGTCGGCCGCCCTGGCATCGGTCAGCTGTAAGTCCTGCGGCTCCGGCAAGGCGTTCTCACGTAGCGCAATGCCGGCAGCGAACGTAACCAGCAGCTCAGCGAAGCTGCCGCTATCGATTGCGCTGTGTTTGTCCAGGCCAGCGTCGTACTCTTCCACCAGCAGATGTGCATGGCGGGTCACCAGCAAAGCCTGCGCACCACTGCTGCGCGCGTAACGCACAACTTGCTGGAGCGCCGCCGCATCAAAACCCTCCGACTCGGCTTCCGCGCGCGGCAGACCACCACCATCGCCGCCGCGCACTTCGATGCCGGCTGGCGCTGCGCGTTGCGCCCCGTGCCAGAATCTCACGCCCAGCACGACGAGCGCTGCCACCACGCAGCAGCCAATTATTCGCAGCCGCGAAGTGCGAAGCCCTACTGGTATAGCCACCCCTTATCTCCTGTGTGCCGGCGCGCGGCGCGCTTGTGCTGTGCGCCGGGCGCCACAATATCGCACTTCGCCGGCTGCCAGTTCCAGCTCCTGGGTCACGACATCTGGCCACTCGTCGCGATGGTGAGTTGCCATGACGATTGTTGTCTGACGCAAGCCAGGGCCATTGACCAGGGACTGCAGTGCGCCGCGCGTGTGAGCGTCCAGACCCGAGTAGGGTTCATCGAGGAGTAGGATCTGTGGATAGGCGACAATGGCCCGAGCGAACAGTACCCGTCGCATCTGGCCATACGACAGGACGCCGCTCTGACGCGCCGCCAGACCCAGTGCTCCGACGCGTCGCAGTGCCCGCAGTGCACGCAGCTTCTCGCCCGAGGTAATCGCGGCGTCAATTCCGAAACTCTGGCGTAGCCCCGCCACCACGGTCGCGAGCGCTGTGAGGTCACGCGGCAGGCTTGACTGCAGGTCCGCCGAGACACGGCCGACGCGCCGCTGGAATTCGTGGAGCGGCGTTCCTGCAGGGACGCCCCGTCGCCAGATCTCTGAGCCCGCGGCAACGGCAAATTCACCGTAGAGCGCGCCCAGCAATGTCGACTTGCCGCTGCCGTTGACGCCATGCACGACCAGCCGCTCGCCACGCCTCAGGCAGAGCGACACACCGCGCAGCGCTGCACTGCCATCACGCCATACCCAGCCATTGACCAGTCGCAGCACAGCGGCGGACGGTTGACTTACTACTGCGGCAGGTACCGGCAACGCCGGCTGCCGCCGGCGTGCTCCGCTCGCTGCGCGTCGAGCGGCAGGCCACGGCTGAGTGCGCAGCCGCCCACCGCTCAGCACGGCAAGATGCGTGGCGCCAGCAGGCACCTCATCGAGCCGATGGGTGGCGTAAATCCAGGGCAGTCGCGCAGCCTGCGGCGTTCGCAGTGAATTCAGGAAGCGCTGGCGATTCCCGGCATCGAGCCCGTTGAGCGGTTCGTCGAGCAACAGCAGGCGGGGTCGCCAGGCCATGGCACGCGCCAACAGCACCAGACGACGCTCACCGTAAGAGAGCGAGAGAAAGCGGCGGTGCGCCAGCATGGCAATGCCGCAGCGGCGCAACAACGCCAGCAGTGCGCGACGCTCCTCAGCTCGCAGCGGCGCCAGCGGAATATCAGTGCGCTTCAATCCGGTGCCAACCACAGTCAGCACCCGATGATTCCACTGATAGTGTTGATAGCGGTCCTGGCGCTCAGCGCCCAGATAGGCAATTTCTTCACGCACGCCCAGGGGTTCAGGGTATTGCTCGCGGCCCCAACTGTAGACGCGCTGCGCCCGCGGGCCAGGCTGTGGCCAGACATCGCCAGCCAGCATTTTCAGCAGCTGGGTCTTGCCGGCACCGTTATCTCCCAGCAGCGCCCAGCGCTCGCCCGGGCCAATGTTCCAGTGCAGATCCCGGAAAATCCGCCGCCCATCGCGCACCAGCTCGATGTGCACAAGGTTCACACCGAAGCGGTGGCGCAGTACCGGCAACCTGTCGGCCACCCGCGACAATGAGGTTGATGAGGATTGCACTACCGCGGGGTTACGGTAGATTGCGCGGCTTGGCATTTGTCAGGAGTGTAGAGGTCATGGGTAATTCAAGACTATTTTTTTGCAAAGCTGTGCTGGCCGTTGGCACCGGCGTGGTCGTCATGCTCGCGGGCTGCAGCGAAGCGCCGGCGCCGGCCGCGACCGCGCCCGCCGCGACTGCGGCAGCTGTGGCAACGCCAGCGCCTGAGACCGTAGCTGCGCCGGTCGCTGAACCAGCGCCCATTGCCAAGCCGAAGCCCGTCGTGCACAACAGCGCCGCCCAGCCTGTACACCATGCTGAGGCCACGCCGGCAACGGCAGCGACCCCTGAAGCTACCCGGCCCCCTGCGCGGGCACCCATCGTTGTGTGCACGACCTGCGGTGTCATAACGGCGATAACCGCCGTGCAGAACGATGGCAAGGGCACCGGGCTAGGCGCGGTTGCTGGTGGCGTGGCCGGCATCGTGCTCGGCAACCAGATCGGCGGCGGCACCGGCAAGACCATCGCGAAAATAGTTGGCGCAGCGGGCGGGGCTTTCGTCGGCAACAAGGTCGAAAAGCAAGCGCGCGCGCAGACCAGCTACGAAATCAGGGTGCGTCTCGACGACGGCACCGAAACCACCGTGACCGAAGCGACTGAACCCAAGCTCGCGGTGGGCGCGGCGGTCAGGATCGTCGAGGGTAATGTGGTCGCGAAGTAAATTCAACCGGGGTGCATGCGCAACTGCAATTCGTGCCGCTTGTAATCAATGACCAGGGTATCGAGCAGGCCGATGACATCCAGGCCAATCAGCAGTGCTGGTTCATCAGTCAGGTGCCAGTGCTTGAAGATATTCATATCGGCAAAGGTCATGTGCGCACTGCGAATCTGCAGGTTCCCGAAGGCAATCTGCGGCGGCGGGTAGCCTTCGCCTGACTCGATATCTTTGGTCACGCCTTCAATCTGATCGACGCTCTGGTTACGCAGGGCTCGCCTGCTCAAAGCCTCGCGCATTGCCAGATTGGCCACTGTCACTTCGCCACCGGTGTCGAGGATGGCCTTGGCGCGAACACTGCCCACTACCACTTCAACGACCAAAAGCCGGCCACGCTCAAAATGAAACGGTATGGTGACGAATCCGGCCGGCGCCGGCTGGTTGTGCGAGCGCGAAATAATGATGAGGTCGTGGTGAAAATCGATGAACACGCGCCGGTCATTCAGGCCCTCAGTGCCGAGAATACCCTCAGCACCACCCAGGGCATCCGGGAGTATGGGCAACCTGGAACCATTCATCAGCACGTCACCCACCAGCAGCGTATCAACCTTGATCGTAGCGACCGGCGTCGAGCCGGTTACGCCGTGCAGCATCACTGTTGATGACACATCGGGTGGCAATCCCAGCGCCTGGGCCACACTGGCGACGACTCCCGAACGGTTGGCACCGGTATCGAGCACCATGCGGAATGGGCCCTTGCCATTGATATAGACCGGTGCCCAGATTCGCCCAATGCGATCACGGCGCGTGGGCGCTACGTAGCGCGGTTCGGGCGCGGTAATGAGTATCTCGGTCAGCGGCTCCGCCAACGGCTCGGTCAACGGCTCACTAGCTGCCGGCTCGAGACTCGCTGCGATCGCATCTGCGGATTCCGCCGCGTGCGCCGGTGTCAGTGCGACAGCGTAGAGGCCGCAAATGCCCAGCGCAGTGGCGACGAGCAGGCTGCTCGCCCGACCAGGACAGTCAACTCTGATACTTAACACCGGCATCCATTGCGCACACCCGATCCGGAACGGCAGGTGATTATAGGCGGCGAAGCGTGCTCGTGCCCACATTAAGTACTGCGGACCACGAGCCTCAGGCTGCGGGCCCCAAGCGTACAATTGCGCATGCTCAAGTCAACCCGCAGGCCTGCCATATTTACCTGGATTCCGGGCCTGCTGTCTGCGTTGCCGGCGCTATCCGCCGCGCAGGCTCAGGAACACAGTATGGACATGGCATCCGGCGGCAGGCTGGGCAACTATTCCATGATGCGCGACGCCTCGGGTACGGCCTGGCAACCAGATGACGCAGTCATGAGCGGCGCGCATGGCCAGCTGGGCTCCTGGGACACGATGCTGCACGGTTACATCTACGGCATCCATGATCATCAGGGCGGCAGCCGCGGCGCCCAGCAGACCTTCAGTGAAAGCATGCTGATGGCGGTCGCGCAACGCTCGGCGGGCAGGAACCGGCTGGCGCTCAAGGTCATGCTGTCACTCGATCCGCTGATGGGCAAAAGCGGCTACCCACTGCTGCTGCAAACCGGGGAAACGGCCGATGGCGTCACGCCATTGATCGACCGGCAACATCCCCACGATTTTTTCATGGAACTGGCATTGATCGACAGCATGACGGTGTCTGCGAATGCGTCACTATTCATTTATGCCGGGTATCCGGGCGAGCCCGCGCTGGGTCCACCCACATTCATGCACCGTTTTTCCGCCATGGCCAACCCGGAAGCACCCATCGCTCATCATTGGCTCGACTCCACGCATACCAGTTTTGGCGTGCTCACCAGCGGTGTAGTGATCGGTGCGTGGAAGGCAGAAGCTTCGGCCTTCAACGGCCGCGAACCGGATCAGTTTCGCTGGAACTTCGATCCGTTGCAGCTCAACTCGTATGCGGCGCGCCTGAGCTGGAACCCATACCGGGCCCTGGCGCTGCAACTCAGTTACGGTTCCATTCACAGCCCGGAGGCGCTCGAACCTGAGGTCAATCAGCAGCGCTACACGGTATCGGCCGTAGTCGATCACCAGCTGCCGTTCGGCCACTGGCAGGGTACATTCGCCTGGGGCCAGAACCAGCAATCAACCGGCACCACTTCCAACGCGTTGCTGCTTGAAACTGCGATTCAGCATCAGCGTCACACGTTTTTTGCCAGGGCAGAAAATGCTGACAAAGATGAACTACTGCTGACCGGGCCGCTGCGCGGGCAGTTGTTCAACGTAAGCAAGATCAGCGTCGGCTATCTCTTCGACATCAATGTCGCCCGGCACCTGAGCCTGGGCTTAGGCGCGCTCGTCAGCGCTTACTCACTACCTGCGGCAATTCAGGCTGAATACGGTTCGCACCCCAATTCATACATGCTTTTTATGCGTCTGAACCTGAACTGACTTCCCGCTCGGTCGCGCCATCGAGCCTGAACTCGACCAGCTCGTCGCCCTCAGTCACCTGTTCGCCTACCGCAACGTTGAAGGCCACACACTCACCGTCGGCGGGCGCACACAGACTCTGCTCCATTTTCATTGCTTCCATGATCAGCAGCGGCTCGCCTTTGGCGACCCGTGCACCGGGCTTGACCAGCAGCGCCACCACTCTGCCCGGCATCAGCGCACGTACCCCACCCTCTGCGATCGCCTCCACCCCGACGTGGGCCAGCGGATCCACATGCTCGAAACTGAAATGCTCACCATGCGCAAATACCTCGCAGCGCTCACCCTGGAGCACCGCGCAGGCGTCAAAGGTACACTCGTCCAGCGTTACCCGCAGTGTGCCGGTGTCAATGGCGTAGCAACTCCCCTGCATGGTGGCGCCATCCAGCTGCATCTGAAAACCGGAGGCCGTTGTCGTGACGGAAACGAAGCGATCCGGCCCCACTGCCAGTCCCTGGCCATGTGCCCGAAAACACAGCCGCCGCTCCGCCGGCGCATTGAGTCGCCAGCTGTCGCTGCTACGCCAGACCACGGCGCCGCCACCGCGCTGTGCCGCCTGGCGATCCTGTTCAATGATCTGCAGGGCGGCGATGGCCAGTATCCCGTCGGGCGCCGCGCGGGCGGGCGCGAATAGTCGATCGTGCTCGCGCTCGATCAGGGTGGTATCCAGATCGGGGCTGATGAATGCCGGCGTGGCAATCAGCCTGGAGAGGAACTGAACGTTGTTGCTGAGCCCCACGATCTGAAACTCCTGCAGCGCCAGCGCCAGGCGCAGGCGCGCTGCCTCGCGGGTTTCGCCCCAGGCGATCAATTTGGCGATCATCGGATCGTAGTAAGGCGTAATCTCGTCGCCCTGCTCCACGCCCGCATCGACGCGCACCGAGGCACCGGGTAGCGGAACCCTGAGGTGCACCAGCCGGCCGGTTGCCGGCAGAAAATCACGCGCCGGATCTTCAGCATAGATGCGCGCTTCGATCGCGTGTCCGTGTATGGCAAGTTGCTCCTGTTGTAGTGGCAGCGCTTCACCGCACGCCACGCGCAGCTGCCACTCCACCAGATCGAGCCCGGTGATCATCTCGGTCACCGGATGCTCGACCTGCAGGCGGGTATTCATCTCCATGAAATAGAAGCTGCCGCCGGGCTCAACGATGAACTCGACGGTGCCGGCGCCCACATAGCCTACGGCCCTGGCAGCGGCGAGCGCGGCCGCGCCCATCTGTGCGCGCCGCGCGCCATCCATGCCCGGTGCCGGAGCTTCCTCCAGTACCTTCTGATGGCGCCGCTGCACTGAACAGTCGCGCTCGAACAGGTGCACTGCGTTGCCGTGGCTGTCGGCAAATATCTGCACTTCGATGTGCCGCGGCCGCAGCAGGTATTTCTCGATCAGCACCTGTTCATTGCCAAAACTGGCCGCCGCTTCACGCCGGCACGAGGCCAGCGCTGCGGCAAAGTCCGCGGCACGATCAACACGCCGCATGCCCTTGCCGCCACCCCCGGCACTGGCCTTGATGAGCACCGGGTAGCCAATGCGATCGGCCTCTTTCTGCAGCAATTCCGGCGTCTGATCGTGACCGTGATAGCCAGGCACCAGCGGCACACCGGCCTTCTGCATCAGCGCTTTGGCCGCGGACTTCGATCCCATCGCACGTATGGCCGCGGCTGACGGACCAATAAAGACCAATCCGGACTGCACGCACTGTTCAGCGAACTCAGCGTTTTCCGAGAGAAATCCATAGCCGGGATGCACAGCCTGGGCACCGGCGCGCCTGGCGGCGGCGATGATCGCGGCACCACGCAGATAACTCTCTTTGGCGGGCGCGGGCCCAATGCCGAGCGCTTCGTCGGCAAGACGCACGTGCAGCGCGTTGGCATCGACCTCGGAATATACGGCGACCGTCCCTATGCCCAGTCGTTTGGCCGTACGCCCGATGCGGCAGGCAATCTCGCCGCGGTTGGCGATCAGGATCTTCTTGAACATATGCGCCGCCTACATCCGGAACACGCCAAAGCGCGTTTCGGGCACCGGCGTTGACAGGCTGGCCGCCAACCCGAGGCCCAGGCAGCGGCGCGTGTCGAGTGGATCAATGACGCCATCGTCCCACAGGCGAGCGGTAGCGTAATAGGGGTGTCCCTGTGCTTCGTACTGCGCGCGCAGTGGCGCGGAGAAGGCCTGCTCCTCGGCCGCGCTCCACTGTCCGCCCTTGGCGGTAATGGCGTCGCGCCGCACAGTCGAGAGCACACGCGCCGCCTGCTCACCGCCCATGACGCTGATGCGTGCGTTTGGCCACATCCACAGGAATCGCGCCCCGTAGGCACGACCGCACATGGCGTAATTGCCGGCGCCAAAGCTGCCGCCAATAATGACGGTGAGCTTGGGCACCTGCGCACAGGCCACCGCAGTTACCATCTTGGCGCCGTGCTTGGCGATGCCCTCGTGCTCGACCTTCTTGCCTACCATGAAGCCGGTGATGTTCTGCAGGAACACCAGCGGCGTGCGCCGCTGGCAGCACAGTTCGATGAAGTGCGCGCCCTTCTGTGCCGACTCGGAAAACAGAATGCCATTGTTGGCAATTATGCCGATAGGCATGCCCCACAGTTGCGCAAAGCCCGTGACCAGCGTGGCGCCATAGCGTGCCTTCCATTCACTGAACACGCTGTCATCGACCAGCCGCGCGATGATTTCGCGGACCTCGAGCGGCTTGCGCGGGTCAGCCGGAACGATGCCGTAGAGCTCGTCAGCCGCGTAACGCGGCTCGAGCGGCGCGCGCCGTGCCGGATCTGGGTTCAACA
Organism: uncultured Gammaproteobacteria bacterium; assembly: GCA_963823235.1. Taxonomy (GTDB): domain Bacteria; phylum Pseudomonadota; class Gammaproteobacteria; order Steroidobacterales; family Steroidobacteraceae; genus FEN-1191. Next base: position 90,302 of record CAWGKS010000010.1, read on the forward strand.
GTTCGCTGTGCTGTGCCGGCGCCAGCGTGGCCACCGCGCGCCGTGCAATGGTCAGCGCATGGGCATCATTTTCCGCCAGATGATCGGCGACGCCGGACAGCCGGGTATGCACATCGCCGCCACCCAGATCTTCAGCACTGACCACTTCACCGGTCGCCGCCTGCACCAGGGGCGGGCCGCCCAGGAAAATCGTGCCCTGATCGCGGACGATGATCGATTCGTCACTCATGGCCGGCACATAGGCGCCACCGGCAGTACAGCTGCCCATGACAACGGCAATCTGCGCTATGCCGGCTGCCGACATCGTGGCCTGATTGAAGAATATGCGGCCGAAATGTTCGCGATCGGGAAACACTTCGTCCTGGCTGGGCAGGTGCGCGCCGCCGGAATCGACCAGGTAGATGCACGGCAGGCGATTTTCGCGCGCGATCTCCTGCGCACGCAGATGCTTCTTGACGGTCATCGGGTAGTAGGTGCCGCCCTTGACGGTGGGGTCGTTGCACACTACCAGGCACTCGCGGCCGGAAATCCGGCCAATGCCGGTGATCAGCCCGGCGCCGGGCGCCTCATCGCCATAGAGTCCAAACCCGGCCAGCTGTGAGAACTCCAGAAACGGCGAGCCGGGATCCAGCAGCAGATTGACGCGCTCGCGCGGCAGCAACTTGCCGCGCGCCAGGTGCCGCTCGCGGGCTACGCTGCCGCCACCCAGGGCGGCGCGCGCCACCCTGGTGCGCAGGTCGGCCACCAGGGCCTGCATGGCGGCGCGATTGGCGAGGAATTCCGCACTGCGGGGCTTAACCGAGCTTGTATAGGTCGACACAGTGACCACTCCCGCAGCTGCGCTTGCCATTAACTGCCCAATTGTCGGACAATAGCGCAATCACCCTGAAGCAGGCAAGCCGCCATGAGCGTTCTGGATCACTGCGAGCTGGATTTTGGGCTGGGCGACACACTCGACGAGGTACGCGCGCAGGTGCGGCGCCTGGCCCGCGAGGAAATTGCCCCGCTGGCTGACAGCATCGATCGCAGCAACGAATTCCCACGCCAGTTGTGGCCCAAACTGGGAGCCCTTGGTCTGCTGGGCCTGACCGTGCCGGAGCGCTGGGGTGGCGCGAACCTCGGCTACCTCGCGCACATCATTGCCATGGAGGAGATCTCACGCGCCAGCGGTGCGGTGGGCCTGTCCTATGGCGCCCATTCAAATCTGTGCGTCAATCAGCTCAGCCTGCACGGCAACGATGTGCAGCGCGAGCGCTATCTGCCCCGGCTGCTCTCCGGAGAGCACGTCGGCGCGCTGGCCATGTCGGAACCGGGGGCCGGCTCGGATGTCATGTCCCTGCAGCTGCGCGCCGAGCACCGCGGCCACTACTTTCACCTCACCGGCCGCAAGATGTGGATCACCAATGGTCCTGATGCCGATGTGCTGATCGTCTATGCCAGGACCAGTCCGCAGTCTCGTGAACGGGGTATCACGGCCTTTCTGGTTGAACAAGGGTTTTGCCGGGTTTTCGACCGCGCCGAAACTCGACAAGCTCGGCATGCGCGGATCGGGCACCTGCGAACTGGTCTTCGAAGACTGTCGGGTGTCGGAGGAAAATATCCTCGGCGGTCTCGATCAGGGCGCGCGCGTACTGCTGAGCGGCCTCGATTACGAGCGCGCGGTACTGGCTGGCGGTCCACTGGGGCTCATGGCCGCTGCGCTCGATCTCACCCTGCCCTACGTGCATGAGCGCAAGCAGTTCCAGAAATCCATCGGCACGTTTCAACTCATGCAGGCCAAGCTGGCTGATATGTACACCAGTTTCAATGCGGCCCGCGCCTATGTCTATGCGGTCGGCCGCGCCTGCGATACCGGCCGCAGCACACGCCAGGACGCCGCAGCGGCCATTCTCTTTGCCGCCGAGCGTGCTACGCAGGTGGCGCTGGAGGCGATACAGGCACTGGGCGGCAACGGTTATATCAATGACTACTCCGCCGGCCGGTTGCTACGTGATGCCAAGCTGTACGAGATCGGCGCTGGCACCCAGGAGATCCGCCGCATGCTCATCGGTCGCGAAATATTCCGGTTGACTACATGAATCCCGGGGACGGCACCACCCTGCAGTTTGAGCCGATCGCGGCGGAACCAACCTATCGCAAGGTGGCCAGCGCGCTGGTCGGGCATATCGTCGCCGGCCGCCTGCAGGCCGGTGATCGCCTGCCGCCGGAACTGGAACTCGCGCGCCAGTTCGGTGTGAATCGTTCCACTGTGCGCGAAGCCCTGCGCGAACTCGACAGTGCCGGATTGCTGGGCCGGCGCCGCGGCTCGAAGCGCATGATGGTGACGCGCCCGGGTCCCGCCCAGATCGGCGCCGGCGTGCGCCGCGCACTGGTCCTCCATGACGTCACTTTTCTGGACGTGTGGGAAGCGCTGATGATTCTCGAGCCACCACTGGCCGCCGTGGCCGCGACCCGCCGTTCAGTGACCGACCTGAAGCGCCTGCGGGCAACACTGAAAAGCATGCGCGCCGATGTCGACTCCCTGCAGACCGTGGTTCACGTCGGGGATTTCTTTCGCGCTCTCGGCGCAGCCAGCGGCAACCCGGCCCTGTTGCTGGCCCATGAGCCGCTGATTCAGCTGCTGGAACCCTCGCTTGCCGCCATGATTGTCAAGGTGCCACAGGCGCGCAGCCGCATCATTGACGCCCAACGACGCTTGTGTGCAGCAATTGCCAGCCGCAATAGCGCGGCGGCGCAGACCTGGATGGGCAAGCACATCCGCGACTTCAAGCGCGGCTATGAGCTGGCGGGCATTGACCTGGGCCGCGCCGTGGCAACGGGTTCATAACTTCAAGCCGGAATTGCCAGGCCCGGCACAAGGGGCCCGCAGGCCCCTTGTACTGCTACGACCAGTCCGCGCCTGGTTACCTGCCAATCTTCCTGCTCAGCGCGTTTTCCTGCTGGTTCAGGGTTTTCTGTTCCTGCCCGGTGATATGACCACCGTTCTGACTGGCCATCAGCTGCTCCTCGCGGCGAATCTGATGATCCTGGCGGTGGAACTTCGCCGCCTGAGCATGCGTCAGGTCACCTTCTTTCACTTCTTTGTGAATACGAGCGTTCTGGTGCGCGAGCCGGTCATTGACCTGATCGCGCCGCGGGTGGTGCTGTTCCCACTTGCTTTCTGCCAGGGCGGTTGAGGCCATTCCCAGCGAAAGCGCCGCGCCAGCAGTCAGGGCTGCAAGAGCTGTCTTGCCCAGGTGATTAAACATAGTGAACTCCATCATGGTTTAGGACGGCGACATCGTCCCGAAAGTGGCGATGTCTGATCCTGGCAACGCAACAGCTCTGGTTCCGTTGACCGACACACCGATGATCTGTTCGCGATGAATACCCCTCAGACCACCAGCCTGTTCACCATTTCATCGACCGGCAGCACCTCGAGCCTGGCACGATCGGCAAACAGGGCACCTATCGCCGTGGCCTGCGCGCCATCGAAGTGGGCCGCGACGCTGCTCTCGAACTTCTTCACCAGCACCGGAATACCCTCGGTGCGGCGCCGGCGATGACCGATGGGGAAATCCACGGCAACACGCTGCGTGGCGGTACCGTCCCTGAAGAACACCTGCACCGCATTGCCGATATAGCGCTTGTCGGCAGCGTAATAATCGCGCGTAAAATCAGGATTTTCGCGGACACTCATGCGCGTGCGCAGCGCATCGACGCGCGGATCGCGGGCCACGTCATCTTCATAGTCAGCCGCGCTCAGGCGTCCGAACAGCAGCGGAATCGCGACCATGTACTGCAGGCAGTGATCGCGATCGGCGGGATTCGCCAGCGGTCCGGTCTTGTCAATGATGCGCACCCCGGGTTCCTGGGTCTCGATGACGACGCGCTCTATCTGCTCGAGTTTGTCCTTGACCTGGGGATGCAGCGTGATGGCCGCCTCGACCGCGGTCTGCGAGTGAAACTCGGCGGGGTAGGAAATCTTGAACAGCACATTTTCCATCACGTAACTGCCAAAGGCCTGCGGCACGACAACCGGCCGGCTCTTGAACAGCACATCCTGAAAGCCCCAGGTCTTCGCCGTCAGTGCCGAGGCATAGCCCATTTCACCCTTGAGTGCGAACAGCGCGAGCCGCACCGCGCGGCTGGTGGCATCGCCTGCCGCCCAGCTCTTGCGCGAGCCGGTATTGGGTGCATGCCGATAAGCGCGCAACGCGCCGCCGTCGATCCAGGCGTTTGAGATCGCGTTGATGACCTGTTCGCGGGTACCGCCCAGCATCGCCGTGACTACCGCGGTCGAGGCCACGCGCACCAGCAGCACGTGATCGAGACCGACCCGATTGAAGCTGTTTTCGAGCGCCAGTACACCCTGGATCTCGTGTGCCTTGATCATGGCAGTGAGCACATCGCGTACCTGAAGAGGCTTGCCGTTGCGCGCGAGGTAGTCGGCAACGGCCAGGATGGCGCCCAGATTGTCGGAAGGATGTCCCCACTCGGCCGCCAGCCAGGTGTCGTTGAAATCAAGCCAGCGGATCATCGCACCAATATTGAAGGCCGCATTGATCGGGTCGAGCTCATGGCTGGTGCCCGGCACGCGCGCGCCGCGTGCCAGTGTCGCCCCAGGCACTACCGGCCCCAGCAGCCTGGTGCAGGCCGGATACTTCAGCGCCTGAAGCCCGCAGGCCAGCGTATCCATCAGGCAGTAATAGGCGGTTTCGTAGGCGATCTCGCTGTTGACCTGGTATCCCAGTGCGTAGTCGCCAATGTTGGCGAGCACGGCGTCGGTATCCGGGCGCAGCGCGGACTTGATGTCATGGCTCATGATTCAGGCTCGTTGCTCGAGTGGCACAAAAGGCAGATTCTCCGGGCCGGTGTAATGAGCACTCGGCCTGATGATCTTGCCATCCAGGCGTTGCTCAATGACGTGTGCGGCCCAGCCAGTGGTGCGCGAGATGACAAATAGCGGCGTGAACATCGCTGTCGGCACCTTCATCAGTGAATAGGACACGGCTGAAAACCAGTCGAGATTCGGAAACATGTTCTTGGTTTCCTTCATGACCCCTTCAAGCCGCTCGGCGATGGCGAAGCAGCGATCATCGTGCGCCGCCAGCGCCAGCGCGCGCGCCACTTCCTTGATGATGACGTTGCGCGGATCTGAAATTGTGTACACCGGGTGACCAAAACCAATGATCACTTCCTTGCCGGCCACGCGGCGCCGGATGTCGGCTTCCGCCTCGGCAGGATTCTGGTAGCGATTCTGGATTTCAAAAGCGACTTCGTTGGCACCGCCATGTTTCGGACCGCGCAGTGCCCCGATCGCCCCCGTTATGCACGAGTAAAGGTCGGAGCCGGTGCCGGCAATAACCCGCGCGGCAAAAGTCGAGGCGTTGAACTCGTGTTCGGCATAGAGAATCAACGAAGTGTGCATGGCCCGCACCCACTGCGGCCCGGGCTTTTCGCCATGCAGGAGATGCAAGAAGTGCCCGCCCACCGATTCATCGTCGGTCTCGACATCGACACGGGTTCCCGAGCGACTGAAATGGTGCCAATAGCACAGCATTGAACCGAGGCAGGCGATCAGTCGATCTGCAAGATCGCGGGCCTGCTCGATGGCGTGCCCTGCGGCCTCGGGTTCGATGCATCCCAGCGCCGAAACACCGGTGCGCAACACATCCATTGGGTGGCTGCTGGCCGGCAGGCTCTCAAGCACCGCGCGCACATTCGCTGGCAGACCACGCCGTGCAATCAGCTTGCGCCGGTAGGCCGCAAGCTCGGCGCGGTTCGGCAGCCGCTCGTGAATCAGCAGGTGGGCGATTTCCTCAAATTCGCAGCTGGTGGCGATCTGCAGGATGTCGTAGCCGCGATAGCTCAGGTCATTGCCAGTGCGCCCGACGGTGCACAGGGCGGTGTTGCCGGCCACCACACCGGACAGGGCCACCGATTTCTTTGGCTTCAAGGCAGCGGATGCATTGTCCATCGGCAGTTCCTGCAGGTAGTGAATTGTCGCCCGTTACGGCACCGCCATCTTAGTCAATAAAACACCGCGCGGCGCAGTCTCCTTGAGCCCACATGTCAGCAACCCCGCCCAGGCCCCACCTACGCCCAGCCCATTAAGGATACGCCGGTCAGTCGCGAGGCCGAAGCTTCCGGCAGCGCCGGTCAAAAAAAAGACCTCGCCAGCAAGCTGTGCCGCAGACATCTAAACCTCCTTCGTGCGAATTCCGTCCGCGCCGTCAATCACGACTTCAATAAGCATTGGCCGCTTCGAGTCGAAGGCGCTCTGCAGTGCGCCGCCCAGTTCGGCCGGCCGCGCAACGCTGAGTGCCCGCACACCCTGACTTGCGGCGAGCCCGCAGAAATCGAGTTGCGGCAGGCGTGTGCCGGGCAGACGTTGCAGGTCAAAGTGCCGCCCGAATTCGTGCAGCGCTTCGTAGCGACCATTCCTGACGATGATGAAAGTGATCCGCAGGCCCAGCTGGGCCGCCGACCACAGACCCTGAATGGAGTACATGCTCGAGCCATCACCCAGGATGGCGATCACCGGGCGCTCCGGGCGAGCGAGCGCCACGCCCACGGCTGCGGGCAATCCGTGTCCCAGCCCACCACTCGCACAGGTATAGAAACCGTCACGTTCCGTGATCGGCAGATAATCATGCATCGGTCCACGGCTGCTCGGCGCCTCTTCGACAATGACGCTACCTGCCGGCCGCCGCGCCGCGATCTCCTGCAACAGATACGCATCGGTCAGGTGCGCAGCCGCCAACCGGGCCGCAGGCTGCCGTGTACGCGGCGCGCCACGGCTGACCGGTGCCGGCCCTTCGAGCAACGCGCGTACGCCGAGCCTGATACCCGTCATGATCGCCGAGCCGACTGGTGCCCACGCGGCCACCGCCGGATCGTCGACGAGCTGCACCAGCTTCGCACCATCCGGAATGTGCGGACCGAATCCCTCGACGTGGTAGGTGAAGGCCGGCGCGCCCAGTACGAGGATGAAGTCCGTGCCCGCCAGGCTCGCAACGATCCTGGCGCGGTCCGCTGCCAGAAAGCCGGCGAACAATCGATGATCTTCGGGAAAACTGTTGCGGCCCGACAGCGGGCTCACCCACACTGCCGCATGATGTTTTTCGGCCAGCGCAATCGTTTCGTCCCAGGCATCATCACGCGCGACGCCGGCACCGACGACAATCACAGGCCGCTGGGCGCGAGCGAGCGCAGCGGCGGCGGCGGCGAGCAAAGCCGGATCGCCGCCAAAGCTCTGGCTCACTTCGCGGGGATTGAGTGGGTCACATTTTTGATCCCAATCGTCGACCGGGATCGATACAAAGGTCGGGCCACGCGGTGCCTGCATCGACACGTAGTAGGCCCGTGCGATTGCGGCCGGAACGTCTTGTGCCCGCCCGGGTTCGCAGCTCCACTTCACGTAGGGCCTGGGAAAGTCCGCCGCTTGCTGCGCATAGAGAAACGGTTCAAAGGGCAGGATCGAGCGGGCCTGTTGGCCGGCGGTGATCACCAGCGGCGTCTGATTCCTGCAGGCAGTAAAGATGTTGCCGAGTGCGTGTCCGACGCCGACAGCCGAATGCAGATTGACCAGAGCCGCGTGGCGCGTCGCTTGCGCGAAACCGTCGGCCATGCCGACGGCAATGGATTCCTGCAGGCCCAGCACGTAGCGAAAATCGGCCGGGAAATCGCGAAACATCGGCAGCTCGGTCGAGCCCGGATTGCCGAAGATGGTCGTGAGCCGGAAGGCACGCAGCAAGTCAAAAACCGCTTCACGCACGGTGACATGCGTGGCGATTCCCGCCTTGCCGCCGCCGGCGACAGATTCAGTGACTATAACCATCGATTTCCTCCCCCAAAAGGCTCAACTCATACCAGTTCAACTCCACCACCGGTACTGACATTTCTCGATACACTGCGCACTATTGGGGACTGTGCCAGCGGCGCGCTCAGCCGATGCGCCGCATTTCCGCTGCACTGATCCGCAGCTTCGCCGCACCGATATCCTGCTCAAGATGATCGACGCGCGAGGTGCCAGGAATCGGCAGCATCACCGGCGATTTCGCCAGTAGCCAGGCCAGCGCGGCCGCCGACAGCGTGAGCTGGTGCTCCTCGGCGTAGCGCTTGAGTGCCGTCAACGAAGTGTCCGGAGTGGCTGAGGCCTGGGCTCGCTGCGCCAGCGGCCCCCACGGTAGAAAGGCAATCTGCTCGCGCTCGCATACTGCCAGCACATCGTCGGAGGCGCGATCCGAAATGTTGTAGCGGTTCTGAACCGAGACCACCTTGACGATGCCCTGCGCCTTGCGCAACTGGCCAACATCGACATTGGAAAGGCCGATATGGCGAATCTTGCCTTGCTGCTGCAGGCGGCTGAGTTCGCCAACGGAATCCTCGAGCGGAACCTCCGGATCAGGACGATGAAACTGATACAGGTCAATGCGTTCAAGCTTCATGCGCCTGAGGCTGGCCTCGCAGGCCGTACGCAGATGTTCCGGACGACCATCGGTCCCCCATTCTGGTCGGCTCGGTCGCGTCACTCCGCCCTTGGTAGCAATCACGAGTCCGCGCGGGTAGGGATGCAGGGCTTCCGCGATCAGCCGTTCACTGACTTCGGGACCATAGGCATCTGCGGTGTCGATGAAATTCACACCGAGTTCAACAGCGCGGCGCAGTAACGCACGTGCCGCGCGTGTGTCAGGCGGTTCGCCCCAGATACCATCGCCGGTAATGCGCATGGCACCGAAACCCATGCGCGCCACCTTCAGGTCTCCGCCGAGCATGAATGTGCCAGCCGCAGCAGCGGGAGCAGTGCGCCTCCCGACCTGCGCCGGCGTCTCGCCGGCAAGTGCGGATCGCCAGGCCGCTGCCGAGGACATGAGGGCAGCGCCCCGTAGTAACAGCGTGCGTCGGGACCAGGGTCGTGCGTTCATGGCAAGCTCCAGTTTGCAGCCGATCTGCCGGCGATTTTAGGCTTCGCGACGTCAGGTGCAAGACCATCCCGGAGCCAGCGTATATGGCGCGGCATTGCGGCGCGCGCCGGGTATAATCGCGCCCGTGCCAGCCCAACCATGAAAATCCCCGCCAGCCTGCAACCGCTAATCGAAGACGGGATTATCGACGAAGTCATTCGACCCCTTAAGAGCGGCAAGGAAGCTACTGTCTATCTGGTGCGCTCGGGCAGCGAGAAGCGCTGTGCCAAGGTCTATCGTGACATGGCGCAGCGCAGCTTCCAGAAACGTGCGCAATACCAGGAAGGCCGCAAGGTTCGTGGCAGCCGGCAGGCCCGCGCAATGCAGAAGAGCACACGCTTCGGTCGCCAGGAACAGGAAGCAGCGTGGAAGAATGCCGAGGTCGACGCGCTTTACCAGCTCACGGCCGCCGGCGTGCGGGTACCACAGCCCTACGGCTATTTCAACGGCGTGCTGTTGATGGCGCTGGTCACCGACGCCGAGGGACATCCGGCCGCGCACCTGGGCGTAAGCGAGCTGTCAGCAGACACGGCGCGTGAATATCACGCCTTTCTCATGCAGCAGATTGTTCGCATGCTCAGCCTGGGGCTCATCCACGGCGACCTGTCGGAATTCAACGTACTGATTGGACCGCTGGGCCCGGTCATCATCGATCTGCCGCAGGTGGTCAATGCCGCCGGTAACAACGCGGCCTTCGCCATGCTGGAGCGTGACGTCAACAACATTCGCGCCACGCTCGGTCGCTTCGCGCCCGAGCTGATGGCAAGCGAATATGCGCACGAGATGTGGGCCCTGTATGAACAGGGCGAACTACGGGCCGACAGTACCCTCAGCGGTCGGTTTACGCGCAGCGAAGCAGCTGCCGATGCCACCGCCGTCATGGCTGTCATTGACGCCGCGCGCGAGGATGCGCGCGCCGCGGCCGAGCGGCTGGCGCTGGCGCGCGCCGGCCGCGCTTCCTGAACACCGGCAGGTAATGTGACGAGTAGTCATTCGATGCTAAAGTGCTGACGATGTGCCCAACACGAGCCCAGCCCTGATATGAACACACACCAGCCACGCCGCGAAGTGGGCACTTTTGCACTGATGCTCACCGGCCTCGGCTCCATCATTGGCTCCGGATGGCTATTCGGCGCCTGGCGGGCGGCCGGACTGGCCGGGCCCAACGCGGTATGGGCCTGGGTGCTGGGAGCCGTGATCATCACGACCATTGCACTCACCTACGCTGAACTCGGCGCCATGTTTCCCGAGTCGGGCGGCATGGTGCGCTACAGTCATTATTCGCACGGCACGCTGGTGGGTTTCCTCGGCGCCTGGGCGAACTGGATCGCGGTAGTGTCGGTAATTCCCGTCGAGGCTGAGGCATCGGTGCAATACATGGCCTCGTGGAACTACCCCTGGGCACAGGATCTCTTTGTCCATTTGCCCAACGGCCATGGCGAACTGACGCCGCCAGGACTTGGCATCGCCGCCGCCCTGGTGATCGTGTATTTTCTGCTCAACTTCTGGAGCGTAAAGCTGTTCGCGCGCTCGAACACTGCGATTACGCTCTTCAAGCTGGTCGTGCCGGCCGCCACGGCCGTGGCGCTGATTGCCAGCGGCTTCCATCCCGGAAACTTTGCCGTCGGCATACATGGTGGCGTGCAGGTCACCGATTTTGCAGCGGTGCTCACCGCGGTGGCCACGGCAGGTATTGTCTTCAGCTTCAACGGCTTTCAAAGCCCGGTGAACCTCGCGGGCGAAGCGCACAACCCGGCACGCAGCATTCCGATCGCAGTGCTGGGCTCGATTGCCATCGCCACGGTGATCTATGTGCTGTTGCAGGTGGCCTTCCTGGGCTCGGTGCCACCCGAGATGCTCGCCAAGACCGGCTGGCAGGGCATCAATTTCCGCTCACCGTTCGCCGAACTCGCACTGATTGTGAACCTGCACTGGCTCGCGATGCTGCTTTACGCCGATGCCTTCGTGAGCCCCAGCGGCACCGGCATCACCTACACGGCGACCACCGCCCGCATGATCTACGGCATGAGTCGCAACGGCACGCTGCCGACCACTTTTGCACTGCTGCACCCCCACTATCGGGTGCCCCGACCGGCAATGTGGTTCAACCTCATCGTCTCGTTCCTGTTTCTGTTTTTCTTTCGCGGCTGGAGCACGCTGGCCGCCGTGATTTCGGTGGCCACGATTATCGCCTATCTGACCGGACCGGTGAGTGCCCTGGCGCTGCGGCGCACCGCGCGGAATATGCACCGCCCACTGCGCCTCAAGGGCCTGCCCATCATTGCCGCGCTGGCCTTCGTGTTTGCCACCGAGCTGCTTTACTGGGCGAAGTGGCCGCTGACGGGCGAGGTACTGCTGCTCATGCTCGCCGCCCTGCCCGTCTACGCCTACTATCGCGTCAAGCACGGTGGACAACATCTCGCGCAGGAGCTGCACGGGGCTATCTGGCTGATCGTGTATTTACCTGCTATCGCGCTGGTCTCCTGGGCCGGCAGCACCAGATTCGGTGGTCACGGCTATCTGCAGTGGGGCTGGGATCTGCTGATTGTCGGCGCGCTCGGTTTAGTCTTTTTCATATGGGGCGTAAGATCCGGCTGGGATACGCCGTCGTCACGGCAGGCGCAGGTCGACCACGCCGCACCGTCCCCGTGAGTTTGCCGGGTTCAATCATCAATCCTTCCTGAGGGCGTTACCATGAAATCATTGCGCGCTGCGCGTATCGGTCTGGTCCTTGTTGCCTGCGCGGCGGGTGCATTCAACGCATCCACAGCAATCGCGAACGAGTTGCTGCTGGTGAACGGCAAGGTCTTCACAGGCAATTCACTCAGCCCGTACGCCGAATCCGTAGCCATCCGCGACGGCAGGATTGTCGCGGTTGGCAACCGCCTCGCTGTCAAGGCAAGCGTCGGTGACAGCGCGCAGGTCGTGGACCTGGGCGGCAAGACCCTGTTGCCGGGCCTGATCGACAGCCACGTACACGCGGTGTATGGCGGTGTCAGCCTGCTCTCGGCCGATGCCAAGGACCAGATACATACGCTCGATGCGCTCGAGGCCTTCGTCGCCGAAGCCAGGAGCAGCGGGCGCGGCATGAGTGGCGACATTCTGATGGTGACCGGCGTCTCACTGGAGACCTGGTCGCATATCCCCGAGCTGAATTCACGCTTCAATTCAGGCGCCTACGCAAAGCAGCCGCTATATCTGGGTGGCATGGACGGTCACACCGGGTGGTCGAACGCTGCACTGCGCGAGCGCGCCGGGTTGAACAAGGCCTATATCGCAGGACTCAGCGAGGCCAAGCGCAAGTATTACGGCCTGGCATCCGACCTCACGCCCAACGGCTTCGGGGTGGACGAAGGCCTGGATATCGTCCAGCTGAAAATTCCGCCAGCCGACGCAGCCAAGCAGCTGGCCGGCGCCGAAGCGGCCGTGAAGTATCTGCATAGCCTGGGAATCACCTCATGGGTGGATCCCATGGTCGACGACGTAATCCTCACGGCGTACCGCGACCTGGCGGCAGCCAACAAACTCAGCGCGCACGTCGCTGGTTTCGTGCACGTCAAAGCTGACAATCCAAAGGCGTTGCAGGAGGCGCTGGCGCTGCGCGCGAAATTTGCCGGCGTGCCGAACCTCACCGTGCCGGGCGTGAAGATCTTCGCCGACGGCGTGGTCGAATACCCTTCACAAAGCGCGGCGATGACTGCGCCCTACAAGAATACCGGCAAGCTGGGTGACCTGCTCTTCGATCCGAAAGCCTTCACGCAGCTGTGCATCGACGCCGACAAGCAGGGCCTGATCGTGCACACCCATGCGATCGGCGATCTGGCCGTGCACGAGGCGCTGAACGGCTATGAGGCAGCGCGCACTGCCAACGGCAACAGCGGCCTGCCTCACACCATCACGCATCTGCAATTCGTGCGTGAACAGGATGTGCCGCGCTTCAAGCCGCTGGGGGTCGTCGCCTCCTATCAGCTGCTGTGGGCGGCTGCCGGCACCGACAGCATCGATCTGGTGCAGCCCTATGTGACGGCGGAAATTTACAAGTGGCAGTATCCGGCGCGTTCCATGCTCGATGCCGGCACAGTCATCGCCGGCGCCAGCGACTGGCCGGTGTCCACTCCCAACGTATTCAACGCCATCTATGAGGCCGAGACCCGCAAAGGGCCGAAGGGCGTGCTGGACGCGAATCAGGACATGCCGCGTGAAGCGATGCTCTATGCCTACACGATCAACGCGGCGCGCGCGATGAACCAGCAGGACAAGCTGGGATCGATCGAGCCGGGCAAGGCGGCGGATCTGACGCTGGTGGATCGCGACGTGCTGACGGTGTCGCCTGAAATCATGCGCGACACCCAGGTAGTGTGGACCATGGTCGGCGGCGAATGGGTGTACCGGGCGAACTAGCCGGGCGCAGACGGCGGTGCATATTGACAGAGGCATGACATGCTGACGGCAATCACACGCGCCGTAAGTCCCGCCTTTGCCAATTGCGAGTTGAGTTTTATTGAACGCGAACCAATCGACCTGGCGAAGGCCCGTTCAGAGCACCACAGCTACGCGGCGCTGCTGGAGAAGCTTGGCGCCAGGGTGATTACGCTGGCCGAAGAAGCGCAGCTGCCGGACTCCATGTTTGTGGAAGATCCGGCGATCGTGCTCGATGAGATTGCGATCATCTGCCCCCTCGGTACCGAAACACGGCGCAAGGAAGCGCCGAGCATCGCTGCGGCGCTCGAGCCGTTTCGCGAACTGGTGTACATAACATTGCCGGGAACGCTGGAAGGCGGCGACGTGCTGCGGGTCGGCAAGCAGCTATTCGTCGGTGTATCGCGGCGCTCCAATGCCGAGGGCATACGCCAGCTGGCCACCATCGTGCACGCTCACGGCTATGAACTGACAGCGGTGCCCGTGAGCGGATGCCTGCACCTGAAATCCGCCGTTACTTTGCTGGGCGCAAACACTCTGCTCGCGAATCGCGCCTGGTTTGACTGGAGCAGGATGGCTGGTTTTGAATGGGTAGACGTGCATCCCACGGAGCCGCATTCCGGCAATGCACTGCAGATTGGCGACGCCGTGGTGTTTCCCGCTGCTTTCCCACGCACTGCCGATCTGATCAGGGGCAAAGGCTTCGCAGTAGAACTGCTGGATATTTCTGAATTGCAGAAAGCGGAATCGGGCTTGACCTGTTCCAGCCTGCTGTTTGCAGCCCGGGAATAGTCACAGGAATCGCCACCGTCGGCGCCGCCAGGTGCGCCCTCAGCGCCACGATGCGAGCCGCGTCTCGTACTCTTCGAGGTCGTGCTCGCAACGCCACTTGTCCTGCTCGAGTTGGGGGAGTGAGTCCTGCAGATGCTGATGTCGTTCGGCCAGCTGCGTAGTCTCGAGCAGCGCCTGCGCACGTGGCCTCGCTGCTGTTGTCCTTGGCGAGGACAGCGGAACCATTGCTGACCATCTGGTGCTCAATGCTGTCGATCTCGCTGCGCGTCGACGCGAGTTTTGCCATGGCCTCGTTGAGGCGGTGCTTGCGTGCGTGCAGCTCCAGGCCTGATTCGTAGGCCCGTGTGAACGCGGGTGCCAGGTCCGCGGGACAGAAGCCTGCGTAGTCGGCGCCATGCGCCCCCGTCCGGAAGCCGTTTTGCGGCTGGCAGTACTCGCGCAGGCCTTCGGCGCGGCCCGCCCGGTAGGCATTGAGGTCGGGAGTTACACCTGCACTGGCGCAGGCTTTGCGATATCGCCCGATGGAGTCGCTGGCCCGGCCCGCCACGCCATCCTCGTACCCGACCGTGCGCCAGTCGACCACCCGGCACTCATCCTTGCTCATTGAGGCGCAGCCTGTCAGATACAGCGCCACGCAAATCGATGCAACCGCAATTGCTCTCATGATCTCACCTACCAGATGGCACGTCCGGGTGCGGCGCCACAGGGGCGCGCTTCGGCACCTTAGGCCGGTAGGCAGTAGCAACGCGTGAAGCGGCTCACGGTTCCGGGAGAAAGCGCGGACTCGCTGCCCCTAGACCTTGTGGGTGGAGAGCAGCAGACTGGTTTCGGTATCGGAGATGCCTTCGATCAGCCGGATCCGGCGCAGAACCTGGTCGAATGCCGGCAGGTTCTCAGTGCGCAGTTCGGCGACGATGTCCCAGCGGCCGTTGGTCGAATGGAGCGAGGCGACGGCCGGATCGGTGCGCAACGCCTTGATGACCGACTCAGCACGGTTACCTTCCACAGCGATGCTCATCCAGCCCCTGATGCGGTGTTCTTCGGTGAGCGGGCGCAGCCGCACGGTAAAGCCGATGATCGTGCCAGTCTTTTCAAGCCGTGCCAGTCGGTTCTGCACGGTGCCGCGCGCCACCCGCAGCTTCTTGGCGAGCGAGGCCAGCGTGGCCCGCCCGTCGTCGCAGAGCAGGGAAATCAACTCGCGGTCGAGATCATCCACCGCAGTTCCGGCCGTATCGCGATCCCGGGTAGCTGCTCATAACGCCATTAATCACTAGCGTTTCGTTCAATATAGCCATCAATTTGAGCATTTTGACTACTACTCGCTGGCAAGCAAGGGCGCAATACTGGCGCAATATCCGGTTTCGGTAAAGCCTTCAGGGGTGCCCAGATGGTCGATTTCATCTCAGTCTCACGGGTTCGCGAATTGGTCAGCCAGGTCGGCGCTGCTTCCTTTATAGAGCAGCTGGCCGGTGAAATCGCCGCGGACTATCGGCGCTGGCACGAATTCGATAAATCGCCACGTCATGCGATCCATTCACCGGTAGGTGTGATCGAGCTCATGCCCACCAGCGACGGACGCCAATATGCGTTCAAGTATGTCAACGGCCATCCCAAGAACACGGCCGCAGGCCTGCTCACGGTTACCGCTTTCGGCATTCTCGCCGATGTCGACACCGGCTATCCGCTCCTGCTCTCGGAGCTGACGGTCACAACGGCCCTGCGCACAGCAGCGATGTCGGCGCTCGCGGCGCGCTGGTTGGCCCGCAGCGACTGCCGCACCATGGCGCTGATCGGCAACGGCGCGCAGAGCGAATTTCAGGCCATTGCCTTTCACCACATGTGCGGGATCCGGGTGCTGCGGCTATACGACGTCGATCCCGACGCAACCGACAAACTCGAGCGCAATCTCGCGGCGATCAACCTGCCCGGACTGAAGATCGTGCGCTGCCGGACAGTGGCCGAGGCGGTCAAGGGCGCCGATATCGTCACCACCATAACGGCGGATAAATGCAATGCGACCATACTCCTGCCCGAAATGATCGAGCCCGGCATGCACCTGAACGCGGTCGGCGGTGATTGTCCCGGCAAGACCGAGCTGCATGCCGACATCCTGCGCCGCAACGATGCGCGCGTGGTGGTGGAGTACGAAGCGCAGTCGCGGATTGAAGGCGAGATCCAGCAGCTCGAGCCCACGTTTGCGGTCACGGAATTCGCGGCGGTGGTGAACGGACAGGCACTGGTGCGTACCGATGATTCCCAGGTCACCATTTTTGACTCGGTCGGATTCGCGCTCGAAGACTTCTCTGCCTTGCGGTTCCTGCATCAGCTCCATGCCCGGTTCCCGGGCACTACGCCACCGATCGATCTGGTGCCCGAGCTTGCGGACCCGAAGGACCTGTATGCGGCGCTCGCGCAGCCCGTGAAGCGCGCCCGGCCGGCCACTAGGCCGGAGCGCGCTGTCGAGCTGCTGCCGGCATGATTCTGCCGACGGCACGCGCGGTCACATTGATCGGCGCGCCGACTGACATCGGCGCTGCCGATCTCGGCGCCTCGATGGGTCCGGCTGCACTGCGGGTGGCAGGCCTGACCGAGGCGCTCACGCGCCGTGGTTGCACGGTCACCGACCGCGGCGATCTGGCTGGCCCCGCGAATCCATCACTGCCTCCGGTAAGGGGTTACCGCCACCTGCAGGAAGTGGTCGCCTGGAATCGCGCCATATACGACGCGTTTCGCGACGAATTGGCGCGCGACCAGCTGCCGGTGCTGTTGGGGGGCGATCACTCGCTCAGCATCGGCTCGATCAGCGCGGTGGCCAGGCATTGCCGGGAGCGCGATCTGGCGCTGCGAGTGCTGTGGTTTGATGCCCATGCTGATTTCAACACCAGCAGCCTGTCGCCGTCTGGAAACCTGCACGGCATGCCAGTCGCCTGCCTGTGCGGCTTCGGCCCGCCGGAACTGGTCGACATCGGCGGTCAGGGTACGATCGTGAGCCCCAGCGTAATTCGCCAGATTGGCATCCGCAGCGTCGATGAAGGCGAAAAGCGCTTTGTCCACGAGCAGCAGCTGGAAGTATTCGACATGCGCTTCATCGACGAAATGGGCGTACGGCTGACAATGCAGCGCGCGCTCGAGGGTGTAGACGCCAACACCCACCTGCACGTCAGCTTCGATGTCGATTTTCTTGATCCGGACATTGCCCCCGGAGTGGGCACTACGGTGCCGGGTGGACCAAGCTATCGCGAGGCGCAGCTGTGCATGGAGATGGTGGCGGACACCGGGCTGCTCGGCTCGCTCGATATCATGGAACTCAACCCGGCACTCGATGTGCGCAACAAGACTGCCAGGCTGGCAGTGGACCTGCTGGAATCGATGTTTGGCAAGAGCACCCTGATGCGGCAACGCTCCTGACGGACCCGCGGCGATGCCCCGGCCCTTCGCGTCGATACCGCTGAGTTTCGCGGAACTTACCGTGGAACAGATGCGCCACCGGGCCCGCGACTTTGCTACCGAACTCAAGCGACGACGCAGCGTGCGTGAGTTCGACAGCCGCCCGATACCGCGCGACATCATCGAGCAGTGCATCGCTGCGGCCTGCTCCGCGCCCTCCGGCGCAAACCAGCAGCCATGGCGTTTCGTTGCGGTCGCGGATCCGGCCATCAAGCGGCAGATCCGCGTGGCGGCCGAGGCCGAGGAACGTGAATTCTACGGCCACCGCGCGAGCGCCGAGTGGCTCACGGCCCTGGCGCAGCTCGGCACCGACGCACACAAGGACTTTCTCGAGACCGCGCCCTGGCTGATTGCAATTTTCGTCGAGCGACTCGGAATCGATGCGCAGGGCATGAAGCAGAAGCGTTACTACCCGGACGAATCCGTTGGTATCGCTACCGGGATGCTGATCGCGGCGCTGCACCACGCCGGCCTCGCGGTGTTGACGCACACGCCGAGCCCCATGAAGTTTCTCAACGAGATCCTCGGACGACCCAGGGACCTCGAACGTCCGTTCCTGCTGCTGGTAGCAGGCTTTCCTGCGGCAGGGTGCCAGGTGCCGGACATCCAGCGGCTACCCTTCGATAGTGTCGCGAAGTTTGTCTAAAAGCTCAGACACGCTCCAGCAGCAGCGCGACACCCTGGCCGACGCCCACGCACATCGTGCACAGCGCGTAGCGCCCGCCGCCGCGCTCGAGCTGCCGCGTCGCGGTCAGCGCCAGCCGGGCACCGCTCATACCGAGTGGGTGACCGAGTGCGATCGCGCCACCGTCGGGATTCACATGAGCGGCATCATCCGGGAGCCCGAGTTCCCGCAGCACGGCCAGGGCCTGCGCGGCAAACGCCTCATTGAGCTCGACCAGATCGATCTGGGCAATCGTCAGATCGTGGCGCAGCAACAGCTTGCGCGTCGCCGGCACCGGGCCCAGGCCCATGATGCGCGGTTCGACGCCGGCGGCAGCCGCACCCAGTATCCGTGCGCGCGGACGCAGACCATAACGACGGATAGCCTCCGCGCCCGCGACGATCATTGCACAGGCGCCATCGTTGATGCCCGATGCATTGCCCGCCGTCACCGTGCCGTTGACACGAAACGGTGTGCCGAGCCGCCCGAGTGCCTCGAGTGAGGTTTCGCGCGGGTGCTCATCCTGCGTCACGAGGCGCGCATCTCCCTTCCGCTGTGGAATTGCGACCGGCACGATTTCCTCACCGAGACGGCCGGATACCTGCGCGGCGAGTGCGCGCTGCTGGCTGCGAAGCGCGAACGCATCCTGGTCGGTCCGTGAAATGCCGCAGCGCTCGGCTACGTTCTCAGCTGTCTCGGGCATCGAGTCGACGCCGTACTGCTTCTTCAACAGGGGGTTGATGAAACGCCAGCCGATGCTGGTATCGAACATCTGCTGCTCGCGCCCGTAGGATGATTCTGCCTTGGAGAGCACGTAGGGAGCGCGACTCATGCTCTCCACTCCACCAGCGATCGCGAGCGAGGCCTCCCCGGTCCTGACCAGGCGCGCCGCCATCGCTACCGCATCGAGCCCCGAGCCGCACAGGCGATTGACGGTCGTGCCGGGCACGCACTGCGGCAGGCCGGCGATGAGCAGCGCCATCCGCGCCACGTTGCGATTGTCTTCGCCCGCCTGGTTCGCGCAGCCCAGGATCACTTCATCGAGCGCCTCCCAATCGATGCCGGGATTGCGACGCATGAGTTCGCGCAGCGGAATCGCCGCCAGATCATCGGTTCGTACCCCGGCGAGGACGCCGCCGTGACGACCGATGGGTGTACGCACCGCGTCACAGATGAAGGCTTCATTCATAACCGACTCCGTGCCTCAGTGTGCTGTTGGTCAAGATCCGCGCGCCTTACTGAGCATGGCGTTGACCCCGCTTGCCAGGTGTGCGCGCGCTGCTCTGGTCGTCAGCAGCCCGGCGAGCCAGCGGGAGCTGAGTCCCTCGGCCAGTGCACTGAAGCAGATTCCCGCCGCCTCGGGATTGACCGCTGGACTGATTGACCCGTCCTTGTGCCCGCGACGCACCAGCTCGGCGATGCTGCGCACCCACTTCTGAGTGAGCGCCGCAAGCGTCGGTCGCAGTGCAGCATCAAAGATTGCCGTATCACGCAATTCACCCCAAGCCGCTGAGTTGGTGCGCACCGTGCGCTGGTCCTGAAACTCGCTGGCCAGGAGACCGAGTAGCATCGCCCGGGCAGTACCCGTGACCGGCTTCGTATAGGTGTCGGCCCGTTCACCAACGTACTGCAGCGCCTGTTGGAGCAGCCTGGAGCGGTTACCGAAATGATGATAGATAAGGGCGGGCGACACGCCGGCAGCCGTGGCCACCATCTCGACGCGCATGCCGCGAGTTCCTTTCCTGGCGATCTGCTCGATGGCCGCATTGAGCAGCGCAGTCCGGCGGTCGGTCATAGAGTCTTGACCAAATTTTCAGTTAAGGAGAGTATACAAGGCCTATGAACGACTTCAAGCTGATTACCCGCATCGACGCGCCGCTGCCCTCGCCGTTTCGAACCCTCAAGGCCGAGCGGCCGCTGCTGCGCGTGGGCGCAGTGCAGTGCGCCTGGAACCCCGACCCCGCTGAGCACCGCTTGACGCTGCAGCGCGGCGTGCAACTTGCCGCCGCGCAGGGCGCGAAAGTCGTGCTGCTCCAGGAACTGACCCTGTCGCCCTATTTCTGCGTCGCCCCTGATGTGCACAACGCGCTCGAGCGCTATGGTGAAGATCTCGAATCCGGACCCACGCTGACTCTGGCGCGTGAGCTGGCAACCCGCCACGGCATTGCCGTTCACGCCTCCCTGTATGAACGCACTGCGGACCAGCGGGGATTCAACACCGCGATCTGCGTGGACGCCACTGGCAAACTGCTTACGCGTACCCGCAAGACTCATATTCCGGAGTTCAGCTACTACCACGAGGACCGCTACTTCGAGCCCAGCGATGCCAACTGTCCGGTGATCGCGGTGGGTAGCGTGAAGTTCGCATTCCCGACCTGCTGGGATCAGTGGTTCCCCGAGCTGGCGCGATCACTGTCGCTCGATGGTGCCGAGGTCATTGTCTACCCGACCGCTATTGGCAGCGAGCCCCACATCCCGGGGGCCGATTCCCAGCCACTGTGGCGGCAGATGATTGCCGCCAATGGCCTGGCCAACGCCACGTTCATGATCGCCATCAATCGCATCGGCACGGAAGGACCTTTGACCTTCTATGGTTCGTCGTTCATCTCCGACCCCTATGGCCGCATCGTTGTCGAGGCGCCCCGCGACCAGGCGGCGGTGCTGGTTGCCGATCTCGACCTTGACCAGCGACGCGACTGGCTGGCATTCGGGTTGCTGTACACGCGGCGCCCCAATCGTTACGGACGACTGATGTCGCCATCCGACCTGGGCAGGCCAACGGTTGCGTAACCCGTTTGTTCTGTTGCTGGCGCTGTCGTTGGTCACTACGGGTTGCTCTGACAACAGATCGAATGCCAGCGGCCGTGCCGCCGCAGCCCACACCCTGCACGTCTATCGCAGCGAATCATTCGACGGCTGGGTGCTCGATGCTGCCGCGGCCTACGCGAGCTATCAGACGCACGCCGCGGTCATGGAGCCGCTGGTGCGCTTTGCGGCGGATGGCATTCATGTCGAGCCCGGCCTGGCCGAGTCCTGGGCCTATGACGCTGGCACCTACACCTGGACTTTCATCCTGCGTGCCAATGCGAAGTTCAGCAATGGTGAGCCCGTCAGCAGCCAGGATGTCGTGTTCTCCTTCGGCATCTGGTCGAAGGGCGTCAATTTTGGCAGATCGTTCGACCGGATCAGCAAAGTCGTCGCTGTCGATGCCCGCACCATTCGCTTCGCCATGAAGAGTCCCGACAGCACCCTGCCGGCGACCCTGAGCGGCTCGATCGCGGGAGTCATGCCGGCCAACTTCGGTGGCGTGTCGAAGGACAGGTACTACGCCGCGCCTATTGGTGCTGGTCCCTATACAGTCAGCAAATGGTCTGGCGGCGGGCGCATCGTGCTGAGCCGCAATCAACACTATTACGCCGCCGACCGGCCCTACTTCGACGAAGTGGTCATAGATGTCGTCCCGGACGACAACGAACTCGCCATCCTGTTCGAGTCTGGCCAGGCGGACATCGTCGAGTACGTCTCAGCGATCATGGCCGGCCAATATCGCAGGTCGGCACTGGTGGTAACTCCAACCAGCCAGGTCAGCCACCTGTCACTGAATGTGCGCGCCCCGCCCTTTGATGACCTGAAGGTTCGCCGTGCCGTGGCGATGGCACTGGATTACAACTCGATCGTCAACGGCCCGTTCAAGGGCGCCGCCCATTACCCGAGCGGTTTCCTGACTCCGAATATCGCCAACTGGGCCCCACCCTCAGTGCATTACCACGCGACTGACCTCGCTGGCGCCAAAGCACTCCTGCAGGATTCGCCCCCGGGCGCGCGGCGTCCGGTCGAGCTCATCTACGATGCCGCGATCGGTGCCGATGGGCTGGTGGCGCAGATCGTCAGCGCAAACCTCGCCAGGGTTGGCATCGACGTCAAACTGACCGGCCTCGAGACGCTCGCCTTCGTAGACCGGGCGTACAGCCTCAGCGCCGATATGATCGTGTGGTCCTACGGCGCGGTCTCCCCGGACCTCGCCGATCCGCTCGCATGGATTGACGGTACCGCGTATCTCTTCACCGGCTACGATCGCAGCCACTTCGATGTACAGCACAACACCTATCTGAGCACAACCTCACCAGCGCTGAAGCGCGCCGCGGTGGTGGCGATGCAGGACGAAGCGCTGGAGCAGGCCGCGGTAATCGCCCTGGCGGAATACAGCACCATACATGCCGTGGCTGCGACCTTGAGTGGCTTTGCGCCTGCGCCCTGGGGTCTTTATTACTACGACACCATTCGCCGCGGCGGGGGCAGCTGACGTGGGTCGGTTCGGGTTCATCGCCAGGCGATTCCTGCAGGCGATCCCAATGCTGCTTAGCATCGTGTTCGTCGTGTTCCTGCTGCTGAAGGTAACGCCTGGCGACCCGGCGAGAAATGTCGCTGGCCTGCGCGCATCATCGGAAGAACTGGCCCAGGTCCGAACCGAGCTCGGCGTCAACCGGCCGATTCTGGTCCAGTACTGGAGCTACCTCAGCCATGCCGTCCGTGGTGATCTCGGCTATTCCTATAAATCGCGTGAAACCGTCACCGCGATGATCGGTGCCCGACTGGAGGCCACTGCCTGGCTCGTGAGCGTGGCCATCGCGATGGTCCTGCTCATTGCTATCCCGCTTGCCATCATCGCCGCGACGCGCCAGGGCCAGGCCGTCGACCATGTGATCCGCATCGCCGGCCTGCTTGGGCTGAGCATGCCCGCGTTCTGGGTCGGCGTCATGTTGCTGCTGCTGATCGCCCTGCCGACGGGCTGGTTCCCTGCCGGTGGCTTCGGCGAATCGCCGCGCGAGCACCTGCAATCAGTCATTCTGCCAGCGCTCACACTGGCGATCGGCATGGCGCCGGTACCGATCCGTAGCCTGCGCGCCAGCATCATCGCAATCCTCGGCACTGACTACGTGGCCACTGCCCGCTCGCTTGGCATCCCCGCAGGTCGAGTCATCCGCCGCTTCGTACTGCGCAATGCGGCGGTCCCGTTCATCACCGTGTTCGCATTGGAGATCGGCTTCCTGCTGTTCGGAACCGCCGTGGTCGAAACCACCTTCGCGCTTCCTGGCGTCGGCCAGGGCCTGGTGCTCGCAGCCCGGGGTCGCGACCTGCCTGCCATCCAGGGCTACACCCTGTTGTTCGCGACACTCGCGGTCGTCGTCTACCTGCTCGCGGATATCCTGACCGCGCTGCTGGACCCGCGGGTTGAGATCGACTCATGAGCGACACGCCTATGGGGCGGATGCGCATGCCAACGATGCCGACGAAAGTATGGATCGGGGCCGGCATTGTCCTGGTGTATATGCTCATCGCGCTCTGCGCTCCGCTCCTCGCTCGCTACGATCCGTTGGCACTGGATCCGGTCAATCGGCTGCAGGCACCATCAGGCCTCCACTGGCTGGGTACTGATGAGCTCGGTCGCGACACCCTGTCGCGGCTGATCTTCGCCAGCCGCGTTGATCTGCCGATCGGACTCATCTGCGCACTGTTGCCGGCCGTGATCGGCACTTTCCTCGGCCTCATCGCCGGTTACTTCGGCAGCTGGGTCGATGCGCTGATCATGCGGCTCGCCGATATCGTCCAGGCGTTTCCGAGCTACATCCTGATCATCTCGCTGGTCGTCGCGTTCGGCCAGGGAGCAAATGCCATTGTGGCCGCCTTTACCCTGCTGGGTTGGGTGATCTACGCACGTCTGGTTCGCACCGAAGTCATTCGCATCCGCTCGCTGGCCTATATCCAGGCCGCTGAAACCGCCGGATTGCCCAGCGGCCGGATACTCTGGCACCACGTCGTACCCAACGTCATCGGCCAGACCATCGTTTATATTCCGTCCGACATCGTCTTTGCGACGCTGGGACTGGCGGCATTTTCTTTCCTCGGTCTCGGTATCCCGGTGCCCACAGCCGAATGGGGCGGGATGATCGCCGCAGTCCAGCCTTACATCCGCACCCAGTGGTGGCTGGCCGCTGCGCCTGGTCTGCTGATCGTCCTCTACGGCTTTGGATTATCATTGCTCGGTGAAGGTCTCGAAGAGGCGCAACGCTAGCTATGCTATCGGTTCGCAACCTGCGCCTCGAGATTCAACTTGGACCGGACACCCTGGTACCGGTCGATGATGTCTCGTTCGAAGTCGGTCGCGGCGAGATCCTCGGCATCGCCGGCGAATCCGGAGCCGGGAAATCGCTCACCCTCAAGTCGCTCATAGGCCTGAATCCGCGCGGCATGACACGCCGCGGCGATCTGCTGCTTGACCTGCACGGCAAGGGCCTTGCCACTTATGAGCCCAGCGCGGTTCGCGGCCGCGGCGTGTCGTTCGTGTTTCAGGATCCGATGAGCGCGCTGAATCCCACCATGCGCGTGGGAGATCTCATCGCCGAGGCTCCACGGGTCCACGAGCGGCTGAGCATGCGAGCCGCTCGCGCCCGTGCCATACAATTGATGACCGACGTCGGCATCCCTGAGCCGCAGCGGCGGGCCCGCATGTGGCCCCATCAACTCTCGGGAGGGCTGCGACAGCGGGTGATGATCGCGGCAGCGCTGTCCACGAACCCGCAGCTGTTGTTGTGCGACGAGCCCACCACCGCGCTCGATGTGTCAGTGCAGGAACAGATACTCGCGCTGCTGGTCGAGCTGCGGCAACGAGTGGGGATCTCCATCGTCTTTGTCTCCCACGATCTGGCGGTGCTCGGCGAATTGTGCGATCGCCTGATCATCATGTACGCGGGGCGTGTCATGGAATCAGGTCCGGTCAGCGAGCTGTACTCGCGGCCGCGCCATCCCTACACCCACGCCCTCATACAGTCGGTGCCCTCGCTCGATGCCACAGTCGGCGCGCTGCCGACCATACCCGGGCAGCCGCCTGATCCCACGGCCTTCAGCAGCGGCTGTCGCTTTGCGCCACGCTGCCAGTTTGCCCGGCCCGATTGCAGGGTGGCGTCACATGCCCTGAGCCAGGTTGGTCCGGGCCGAGCCAGCGCCTGCATTCATCCCGAATCACTAGGCGCGTCAGGCTCATGAGCGCATTGCTGGAGATCGACAGGCTGAGCTGCGAATTCTCCCTGGGCTCCAGCCTGTGGGCACGCGTGCGACGGCAGCAGCCGCCTGTGCTGCGAGCCGTGAGCGACGTGTCGTTCAGCATCGCGACGGGCTCCTCGGTGGGCATCGTCGGCGAATCCGGCTGCGGCAAGAGCACGCTGGCCAGGGCCATCATTGGACTGGTACGGCCTACCAGCGGAGCCATCATGCTCGGTGGCATCGCACTCGGTGGCACCCGCGATCGCGTCATGCGACGCCGGATCCAGATGGTGTTCCAGGATCCTGCCGCGTCGCTCAATCCCAGGATGACCGTCGGCGACGCCATCAGCGAGGTGCTGCGCGTGCACGAGCTGCGGCCCGAGCATGCCATCGAAGACCGCTGCCGCGAGCTGCTGGAGCTGGTCGAGCTGCCCGCGTCCGCGTCGGCGCTGCGCCCGACCGCACTGTCCGGTGGGCAGTGTCAGCGGGTTGCCATCGCGCGGGCGCTGGCGGTCGAACCGGACCTGTTGATTGCCGACGAAGCGGTCGCCGCTCTGGATGTGTCCGTGCAGGCCTCCATTCTCAATCTGCTGAATGAACTGCGCCGCCGGCTCGGACTGACCATGCTGTTCATATCGCATGATCTTGGCGTGGTGCGCCAGGTCACCGACCGCGTCCTGGTGCTGTACCTCGGTCGCGTGGTCGAAGACCAGCCGACGCGTGACGCATTCAATGACCCACGTCACCCCTACGCCAGGGCACTGCTCGCCGCTGCTCCCAGATTCGATTCAAAGAAGCGCTCTGGCCCGGCGACACTATCCGGCGAGGTGCCGAAAGCGATCAACCTCCTGGCTGGCTGTGCGTTCCGGAGTCGCTGCCCACAGGCCAGACCACGCTGCGAGAGCGAGCTGCCGATGCTTGCGGGTCCCGACGCCAGTCACTCAGCCGCCTGCCACTACGCCTGGAGCAGACAACCATGACTCAAGAATATTTTGCGCCGGCTGAAGACGCACCCCATGCCGGAACCTGGATGGCCTGGCCGAGCACGGCTGCGATCTACGGTGGCGGCAGTTATTACCAGAGCGTGCAGGAGACACTCGGGCGGCTCGCGCGGGCAATTGCGGAGAATGAACCGGTATGGATGGCGGCCGGCGCCGAACACCACGCACTGGCGGCGCAGCTGTGCGGGCCGAAGGTTCGCCTGGTCGACATCGAGACCGACGACATGTGGGCCCGCGATTCAGGTCCCGTGTTCCTGATCGGACGTGCCGGTGGCGCGGCGCTGGCCGATTTCAACTTCAACGGCTGGGGCGGCAAGCAACGCCACGGTCACGACGTCAGGCTGGCCGGGCGGATCGCGGAACACCTGGGCTGCAAGCGCTTCGCGGCATCGGTCCGCGGCGAGGGCGGTGGCCTTGAGTATGATGGTGAAGGCACCCTGATCCTGACCGAGAGCTGCTGGGTCAATGACAATCGCAATCCCGGCCTGAGTCGTGCCGGGATCGAGGCGGCATTGAAGGCGCTGCTGGGCGTCGAAGTCGTGATCTGGATTCCAGGCGTGCGTGGACGCGAGATTACTGACGGGCATATCGACGGCTCGATTCGCATCGTGCGCCCTGGCCTGTTGCTGGCGACTGCCGACCCGAACCGCCACTCGGAATGGGCTCAGGCGCAGGCGGCAGCGCAGAGCCATTCTCCGTGCCGCCCGCGACGCGCGTGGGCGATCATTCGAGATCATCGAGGTGGCGAGCGCAGTCGAGGTGCGCTCGTCGCGGCCGAACTTCTTTTCGTCCTATGCCAACTACTACGTCGGCAACGGTGCGGTCTACACGCCGCAGTTCGGCGACCGCACGGCCGACGCCCGGGCGCAGGCGACACTGGCACGGCTGTTCCCAGACCGAAAGGTTGTCGCGCTCGATATGGATCGAATTTACGAAAATGGCGGCGGCATTCACTGCGTGACGCAGCAGCAGCCGGCGACGAAGAACTGACCACGAGCCATCAGCCATGACTATTGAAGTGGTGTCAGCAACCCTGGCCGAGGCGGAGCGAGTTCTTGAGGTCATCTCATCTGCCTTCAGCGCTGATCCGACCTGGTCGTGGGCTCTTCCCAGAGCTGACGGCCAGAAGGCGCTTCATGAATCTGTTCATTCACGGAGCACTGCGGTTTCCCTGTGTTTTCAGAACCGCCGGCTTTGAATCGGTTGCAGTCTGGATTCCACCAGGCGCAGGACGAGTTCATCAAAGAGCAGGAAGCCGGCATTCCAGATCTGATGGCCGAGCTCGCCGGTTCACGGGCTGGCGAGGTTGCAGAACTATTACGCCGTTTGGCGAGGCACATCCGCACACCGAGCCACATTACTACCTCAGTCTCCTCGGCAACCATCAGGAACATCGAGGGCGCGGCCTTGGCATGGCTCTGCTCAGGGAGAATCTGACCCGCGTTGATGCGCAGCGAATGCCCGCCTACCTTGAATCAACCAATCCGGCCAATGATCATCGCTACCAGTCCGTCGGTTTCAGGCCCAGTATCGTCGTTTCAGGCACCTCGAAATGGACCAACTGTAACGGGCATGTGGCGTGACAAGGCACGCTAGGCTTTGGGCTCCTGCTGGGTGATGCAGTGTATGCCGCCGCCACCGCGAAACAGGTCGTGCAAGGCAAGCGGCACGACCTGGCGGTCCGGATAGGACGCGAGCGAGTAGTGTCGAAGGCTCTCGGTGTCTTCAGCCACGCCATAGGCAGGAGCGATCACGGCGCCATTGGCCAGATAGAAATTCACATAGGAACGGCAGTAGGCCTCCGCGCCGTCGGGCACGACGCTGCGTGGGGCTTCGGGAATCGGCACCAGCTCGAAGCGGCGCCCGCGGGCATCGGTCGACATCTCCAGCACCTTGCGGTTCTCGGCCATGATGGCGAAGCGGGGATCTGCCGGATCGGCGACCACCTCGCACAGCACGGCGCCTGGCTCTGATATAGGCGATGAAGCCCGTCCACATGTCCGTCGGTCTCGGTGTCCGTTACGTCGCCGGGCAGCCAGATGACCTTCCTGACGCCAAGCATTGCTTCGAGCTCGGCCTCGGCTTGCGCCTTGGTCCAGCCGGGATTGCGATTCGGGTTGAGAATGCAGGTCTCGGCCGTTATGAGCGTGCCCTCGCCATCCGAGTAGAAACCGCCGCCCTCCGCGACCAGACTCTGACTTGTAGGCTGGCGTACCGACCTGCGTCGCGATGCGTGCGCCGATGGCCGCATCCTTATCGTGAGGCTGATACTTGGCGCCCCAGGCATTGAAGGTGAACAGACGCCGCGGCTCGCTTGCCATTGCGGTCGACGACAAATGTGGGACCCGAATCGCGCAACCACGAATCATCCATCGGCAGGGCGATAACCCGGACCGACGGGCCACAGCGCGACTGGGCGTCCGCCACGCAGTCGGCCTCCGCAACCATGGTCAGTGGTTCGAATCGGGCGATTGCCTGCGCAACTCTGACGTAATCGTCGCGGGCGGCCTCGAGGTACTCCTGCCACAGCTCCAGCCGCTTCGGCCAGCCCATCCAGCAGCCTGCATGCGGCTCCCACTCGGCCGGCATGGTAAATCCCAGTTCGCCTGGTTTCATGCGCGGATCGTGCCTAGGGAATTGGGTCGACAGCGGCAGCGCTACAGGTTGCGTTCAATTCTTCAGCTGCGCGTCAAAAACCACCTTGCCGCCGACAATGGTCTTGAGCACGTGCGCGCTGCGGATCTTCTCTGGCGCAATGGTGAACAGATCGTCGCTCAGCAGCACCAGATCTGCCAGCTTGCCCGGCGTAATCGAACCCTTGTCGCCTTCCTGGAATTCCGCGTAGGCTGAACCCATGGTGTAGGCCTCAATCGTCTCCGGCAGCGTGAGTTTCTGCTCCGGGAACCAGCCACCAGGATTCTTCCCGTCCAGCGTGGCCCGCGTCACCGCGGCATACACAGTCTGCAGCGGGTCCAGCGGCGCCACTTCCCAATCGGTGCCGAAGGCAAGATGCACCCCATGATCGAGAAAGCTGCGGAACGCGTAGGTGCGGCTGGAGCGATCGCGGCCAATGCGCACTTCCGCGAAGCGTCCGTCGTCGATCGCATGGTAGGGTTGCACCGAGGCGATCACGTGCAGATCTGCAAAGCGCTGGAAGTCCTTCGCGGCCACGTGCTGGGCGTGCTCGATGCGCAAGCGGCGGTCCGCCGCACCGTGTGCTGCCGCAATTTCGGAATAGAGATCGAGGATCATCGATATGCCGTGATCACCAATCGCGTGCGTGCACAGTTGCTGGCCGGCGCCATCGCCGAGCATCATGCGCTCGCGCATCAACGAGAGCGGCTGCATCTGATCCGACAGCAAGCCGCGATTCTCGCCCTGGCCCAGAAACGGCTCGTAGAAATAGGCAGTTCCGGAGCCCAACGAACCGTCGGCAAACGCTTTCAGGCCACCGACGCGCAGGAACGGCGTACCAAATGCACGACGCACGCCCACCTTGACCTGATCCGCGACTTTCGCAATCGGCATGACGGCGTACACCCGCACGCTGAGCTCGCCGCCCTGGAGCAATTCCGCGTACGCCGAAATGTCCTCAGCCTCGGCGCCCATGTGCTGCACGCTGGTCACGCCGAGTGAAGCGGCATATGCCATGGCCCGCCTGATCACCTTGAGACGCTGGTCGTGAGTCAGCGGCGGCATGACCTTGAAAACAAGATCCGCGGCGGCGTCTTTCAGAGCGCCAGTCGGATTGCCACTCCGGTCGCGAACGATTGTGCCGCCCGGCGGGTCGCGCGTCTTCGCGGTAATTCCCGCCAGCCGCAGTGCCACGGAGTTCGCAAGACCCATGTGTCCGTCATAGCGGGTGACGAATACCGGGGTCTCAGGGGTCAGCGCGTCGATCAGTTCCTTGCTGGGAATTTCAGCCGGCTGCCACTTGGTCTCGTCCCAGTTACCGCCGGTGATCCACTCAGTCTTTGGACGCTCTGTAGCGCGCGCGCCGATCTGGCGGGCAAACTCCTGCGGACTGCCAGTATCCTTCAGGTCCACGCTGTCGAGCTGAAGTCCACCGGACACAAAATGCACGTGTGCGTCATTGAAGCCCGGCAACAGCAGCTTGCCGCCGGCATCGATCACGCGCGTCTGCGGCCCACGCCACGCCGCTACTTTGCTATCCGCGCCGACCGCGACAATTCTGTCGCCCAACACCGCCACGGCCTGAGCGTCCGGGTGTGCCTTATCGACGGTCCACACCTTGGCGTTGACAATGATCAGATCGGCGGCCGGCTTGTTCTCCGTGGAGCACGATTGCAGCCCCAGGCGAGCAGAGCAGCAGGATTGGCGCGATAATCAGGTTGCTGAATTTCATGTGCGTTTACCGTTGCGGCCGCGTAGTCCGGCACCGAACCCGAAGAATACCTGATTTACAGGCACGTGCTCAGGCCTCTCGGTCAC
The DNA here is from genome assembly GCA_963823235.1 of uncultured Gammaproteobacteria bacterium. Classification (GTDB taxonomy): domain Bacteria; phylum Pseudomonadota; class Gammaproteobacteria; order Steroidobacterales; family Steroidobacteraceae; genus FEN-1191. The sequence continues at coordinate 121,066 of CAWGKS010000010.1, forward strand.
GGCTTCCCTGCTGCCGGCATGAAGCCGCTTGCGGCCAGCAGCGGTCGTCATTCAGGGTGAGTTTTTTTTGGGTAGCTTCTGCAACCAATTGATCACTTCAGCAGCGAGTGCGATGCGATGATCCTGAAAGCTGTGGTCGCTGGTCAACGTGACGGCAGTAACCTTGCCTCCGGCGCTGGTCACTGCTGCGGCGAGCTTGCGGTTTTCTGCGCCGCCCGCCCGCGAAGCGCCAATCACCAGCAATGGCCGACGTGTCAGGCCGCTGGCCCAGGACTGATAGTTCCAGTCGGCCCGGTGTGCGACGACTTCTTCGCCAATGCTTGCCGGCGTCGCACCGCTCAGGGAATTACCAAGGTCGTCAAACTCCTTCAGACAGAGGGCCGCGCGTTCAGCGCCAGTTACTTTGCCGAGATTGTCTCCGGTCGCGCCAACATTCCAGGCGTCGATCAGGACCACTCCAAGCAGGTCCGCATCACTGCGCGCGTGCGCCGCGCTCGCGAAGCCGCCCATGCTGTGCCCGCCAAGGACGATCCGCCGCGCGTCAATTGCGAATTTTCCTGCGATCTCGGGTCGGCGCACGAAGGCAACGGCGGCATCCGCATCCTCCAACACGTGGCTGATCGAAAACACGCCCGGGCTGCCCCAGGACCCCCGGTAGTGCAGGGTCAACACATTCCAGCCGGCGCGGCGGATGGCCTGGGCAAGATCAAGATTCTGCTCGTTGCCGGGAAAGCCGTGCAGCAGCACCATCGTTGGGTGCAATCCCGAGCCACCCGCGAGATAGAACAGGCCGTTCATTCCAAGCCCGTGGCTGGGTACCAGCACCTGCGCCGAGTGCGGTGGATAATCGGTGTCCGGCACCGGATCGCTGATGACTGCGGAGGGAATCGGCTGGGTCAGATCGCCCGCATTCACAGGTCCAATGAGCGATAGCAGCAGCAACGTCGGATACAAGGATTTCATTTCATGCTCCAGGCCAGATCAGGGTATCAGAAGTATCTTGCCCATGGTCTCCCGGCTTTCGAGCGCGCGGTGGGCCTCCGCTACATCCTTAAGCGCCACTTCTCTATCGATCCGGACAGCAAGCCGATCGCTGCCATGCAACCCAAACACTTCCCCGGCTCGACTCAGCAGTTCAGTACGAGTTGCGACATAGTGAGCGAGTGAAGGTCGTGTCAGGTACAGCGAGCCGCCCTGATTGAGCAACTGCGGATTGAAAGGGCGGGACGGGTCCGCTCGACTGGCCAAACAGCACCATGAGTCCGCGCGGCGCGAGGCACGCAAGACTGTGTTCAAAGGTCACACGTCCTACGGAATCGTACACCACCTGAACGCCGTGATTGACGGTGAGCCGCCTGGTCTCGGCGACGAAGTCCTGCGTCGTGTATTGGATCAGGTGGTCGGCGCCCGCAGTGCGGGCCATTTCCGCCTTCTGCTGCGTTGACACCGTGCCAATCACCTGTGCACCACGCAGTTTCGCCAGCTGACAGAGCAGCTGGCCCACGCCGCCCGCGGCGGCGTGTACCAGGCAGGTATCGGTGCTTTTCAGCGGGTAAGTCGATGTTGCAAGATAGTGGGCGGTAAGCCCCTGCAGCATGAGAGCTGCCGCGTTGCGGGTCGAGACATTGTCCGGAAGCCGGACCACTCTGTCTGCAGGCACCACCGCCCGCTCGGCGTACGCGCCCATGACTCCCTGATAGCCGACCCGGTCGCCGACCCGAAAATCTTCCACGCCGGCGCCCACATCAATCACGGTACCGGCCGCTTCAGTGCCTGGCGTGAATGGACTGGCTACCGGATATAGCCCCTGCCGGTAGTAGACGTCGATGAAATTCACTCCGGCAAACTCGATCGCAATGAGCAATTGACCACGCTCCGGGCGAGGCTCCGGAAGTGTCACCAGTTGCAGCGTCTCCCGTCCGCCGGGCCGCTCGACACGAATCGCCTTCATAGGTCACTGGTCCGCATAGAGCTTCACGAGCTGGAACAGGAACGACCGTCCTTCATAGACGGATTTGATCCGGATCCGCTCGTTCAGTCCATGTATGCGCCCGCCGTCGGCGTCAGTAAACAGACCGGTGACTCCATAGGTGGGAATTCCCGCGGGATTGAGGAACTGCGCATCTGAGGCACCGGGCTCGAGCGCTGGAACTACCGGCACACCCGGCCACATCTGCTGGGCCAGCTTCCGGATCGGTCCGAGGATTCGCGGCGTCAATGGTGCGGGTGGTGATACCGGCCCGCGTACCTCCGGGATACTCGCCTTGACCGCGGAGTCATCGGCAATCCTGATCAGTTGCGCCAGGACCTCTTCGCGAGCGACCCCGGGGAAAATACGGCAGTTGATGTTGGCGCGGGCGCGCTGCGGCAGGGCATTGGTGGCATGACCAGCGGAGAGCATGGTAGCGACGCAGGTCGTGCGCAGCATCGCATGCCAGTTCGGATCGTGGTCGAGCACCGCGACGGCGGCAGTGTCGTTTGCATTCCTGACGACAGCTGTCATGGCCGCGCCCTGCTCGCCGCCAACCAGCGGCGCCATTCCGGAAAAATAACCGCGGTTTGCGTCAGCGAGCTGAACTGGAAATTCGTAGTGACTCACTCGATCGACCGCGCGCACCAGGTGATAGATCGCGTTGTCGGGTACGGGACGCGAGCTGTGGCCGCCGGGATTGGTCACCTCAAAAACGTAGTTCTGCGAGGTCTTCTCGGCAGCCAGAACTTCAAGCGCAACGCGTTTTCCCTGTGCATCGAGGTCGCCGTCGACACCCTCGGTCAAGGCGAATTCCGCGTCGATGTCGGCACGCGCGTTCTTCGTCAACCACTCGGCACCGTTCAGTGCGCCACTGGTCTCTTCCCCGCAGGTCAGCGCCAGCTTGATCGTCCGCCTGGGCCGGTAGCCCTGCTCCCGGTAGCGGATCAGATTGTCGACCCAGATCGCGGCCTGCGCCTTCATGTCGCTGGTGCCACGCGCGTAGAAGTAGCCATCCTCCTCAATCAGGGTGAAGGGATCGCGGGTCCAGTCCTCACGCTTCGCCTCAACCACGTCGACATGGGCCAGCATCAGGATCGCCTTGGCACTGGCGTCCGTGCCATGGAGCAGGGCCAGTAGCCCGCCCTCCTTTGGATGACCCTCCGGGACGAACACACGCAGATCCTCGTCAGGATAGCCGGCAGCTTTCAGTCGCGCGGCCATGCGTTGCGCGGCCAGGGTGCAGTCACCGACCGACAGGGTCGTATTCGTCTCGATGAGTTCCTTATATATGTCTCGGAAGCGCTGCAGCCCGTCAGGGTCCGCCGCCGCCGAGGCAGGGTTATGGTTCGCGAGGCTGGCAATGGTGAATATCGTAGCCAGCAGAATCCTGAATCTCGTCATCCTCACGCCCCTGGTAGCCGTCGCTATTGGTTTGAGCGATGAACTCTACAGTATCCCGTTACTCCCTTCGATGCCCTTCCCATCACCTGCGCTCAGCATTTGCAGCCAGCCTGCGAGTGCGCACGTTCTGCCTGCACCGCCACCAGATGCGTAACCAGTGATTCGCGTAGTAAATCGCCAATAGTGTCAACAATGCGTAGATAACTGCATAGTAAAGGCTCAACTGTGCTGCCCACTCAACGAACCTGGTAACAATGGACCGGTCGTCGACACGGTGTGTCACCTCAGTCACAGTCAGCAGCGGCTGAAGTGACTGCACCTGTCGTTTGCTTATGCCACGCACGCGCTCGAGCTCGGTTACCCTTGCGTAGGGGCGATCGGCCATCACTAGGGCGGCCAGCGCCGGGCCAATGCCCGGCAATGACTCGATCTCCGATTGCGTCGCCGTGTTGATGTTGACGACCAGCGAACCTTCAGCGTTGCCAGACAAATGAGCACCGCGATATAGCCACAGTCCGGAAACGGCAAGCACGATGACGATGGCGGCGATTGTCAGGACATTGCTGAATGGCCGACATTCATTGTCACTGCCTGCCGTGCGCCGGCGCATGTAGTCTCTGTCGTCTAGAGCCATAACAAAGTCTCTCTGGCCTCTCCCGCTACGCTTTCCAGAATCGCTGCATCTCGACAAAGGTGAATGACGCCGACCAGGTCAACAGCACGAATCCGGCCAGTGCCTCAGTGCCCGCGAGGAAGCGTATCGCACCCACCGGCACCTCATCACCCAGTCCCAGCGTGGTAAAGCAGACGGCGGAGAAGTAGATGTAGTCGAGAAATTCGACGGGGTGGGCAGCGAGCAGCGCGCCGTGACCCTTGCCAGCGGCCAGGCCGTAGAAGGCGCCGCCAAATATCCAGATTTCGACCACGTGAATGGCCAGAATGGAAAATATCAGCAGCAGAATGCGTGGCCGCGGTGGCAGGTGTACCTGCCTGAGAAAGCCGGAAAGAAAACTGAGCGACTCGTAATGCGTGACCACGCACAGCACCACGGCCATTACTGTCACGATCACGACGACAACATGGCTGCTGAGTGTTTCGCCGCCCGAGGCCTGAGCCATGGCGGCGGTACTTACGCCCAGCAAGAGCATCAGCATGAACAGGCTTCTCGTCATCATAGCTCCTTCGGGGGTGATGCTCGCAGAAATACCGGGCCATGCGGGCCCGGAGCAAACATTTGCTAGACTGCCCACGGCGTTCCGGCATCGGTTGATAATACAACGGCAAGCAGAGCTCGTTGCACTACCTGATGCTACGCCCAGACCCCGAGGTAGATCAATTGAACGACTTGCTGTTCCAGCAGACTGAGCACGACACCGCATCACGGCTGACGGCGCGATTCATCGAGGACTATCTGGCCACTGTTGCAGATCGGCCAGTCTATCCGCCCATTGACCGGGTTGCCTTGCGTGCCATACGTAACGCTCCCCTGCCAACAATGCCGGTCACGCTGGACGCGCTGTTCGCGGAACTCGACTCCGTGATCGTCCCGAACGCGACCCACACGGCTCATCCGCGCTTTCTGCCCTACGTCCAGCCCTCGCCCAATGGCATCTCACCTTACGCCGAAGCGGTCGCCGCGACCCTTAACCAGAACTGCAATCTCTGGGCGCTCTCCCCCAGCGCCAACGCAGTGGAGCAATGCGTGGTGCGTTGGCTCGCCAGTTCGTTGGCGCCCACAGCACGGCTGGCGGCCTGATCACGAGCGGTGGTTCGGCAGCCAACCTGATCGGCCTCACTGCCGCGCGCGACCGCGCGCTCGGCGAAGGAGCACGTGATCTGGGACTACAGGGGCGGCGCTCGCCATTGACGCTTTACGCTTCGGACGAAGTGCACAGCAGTACCGACAAAGCCACCGCGCAGCTCGGCCTCGGCGTACAACATCTGCGCAAGATCCCGACAGATGACAATTTCCGCATCCGCATGGACCTGCTGCGCGAGCGCGTGGCGCAGGACCGCCGTGATGGATTCGCGCCATTCTGCGTGGTGGCCTCCGCTGGCACGGTGACCACGGGTGCGGTCGATCCACTTGAACAGATAGCGGCCTTCTGTGCGGAACAGGAACTCTGGCTGCATGTCGATGGCGCCTACGGTGCGCTGGCCGCGATAAGTGACCGATTCAGTGGCCCACTCCAGGCGCTCAAGGACGCGGATTCCATTTCCCTGGATCCTCACAAGTTCCTGTTCACCTCGTTTGAGGCTGGCTGCATACTTGTCAAGGACCCCGCAACACTCGAGCATTCCTACAAGGTGATGCCCAGCTACCTCGCCAAGGAAAGCGACCCTGACTTCGTGAATTTCTCCGATCTGGGCCCGCAGCTGTCGCGTGGCTTCAAGGCGCTCAAGATCTGGTGGTCGCTGCGATATTTTGGCATAGCCGCCTACGTGGCTACTGTCGAGCGCATGTCGGACCTGGCTCAGCAGATGGGCCGAATTGCCAGTACCACCCCGGATTTCGAACTCGTGGCTCCGGTCACATTCAACGCGGTTTGCTTCCGCGTGGCGGCGCTGGATGACGCTGGCAATCGTGACGTGCTCAAACGCCTGGTGGAAAGCGGGATCGCATTTCTCGGCCCTGCCAGCGTGAAGGGCCGCTTCGCCATGCGCGCCTGCTTCATGAACCTGCGGACCCAGCCGTCCGACGTCGAGTTGATCATGGCCGAGATCCTGCGCCTGTCGCGAAGCTAGTGCCTGAAACGCCTGTTCACACGGCCTGGAAGATGAGAGTCTATAGACGCATGAGCACACCGCGACCGCCTGGATTCGACACACTCAGTCTGCACGCCGGGCATCACCCGGACGCGCTGCATGGCGCTCGTGCCGTGCCGATCTACCAGACCACCTCCTACGTCTTTGACGATACCGATCAGGCGGCATCGCTCTTCAACCTGGAGCGCCCCGGATACATCTACAGCCGGATCTCCAATCCGACGGTCGCCGTTCTCGAGGAGCGTCTCGCCGCCCTGGAGGGCGGCGTGGGCTGCGTCTGTACGGCGAGCGGAATGGCGGCGATGCACATGGCCATCGCGACATTGCTGGGCGCGGGCGATCACATCGTCGCATCTGCTTCGCTGTATGGCGGCACCGTGAACCTGCTCTCGCACACGCTGCCGCGCTTCGGCATCACGACCACGTTCGTGAAGCCACGTGACATCGACGGCTTCCGGGCCGCGCTCCGGCCCAATACCCGACTCGTGATCGGGGAGACCATCGGCAATCCCGGCCTCGAAGTCCTGGATATTCCGTCGATCGCTGCCATTGCACATCAGGCCGGCATCCCCCTGCTGATCGACAGCACCTTCGCGACGCCCTATCTGTGCCGCCCGTTGGAGCTTGGCGCCGACCTGGTGATGCACTCGCTGACCAAGTGGATCGGCGGCCACGGCATCGCGATTGGCGGCGCTTTGATCGACGGCGGGCGCTTCGACTGGGAGCGTTCGGGCAACTATCCGACGCTGACGCAGCCAGTGGCCGGCTATCAGGGCATTGTCTTCACCGAGCAGTTCGGGCCGGCGGCGTTCGTGATGCGCGCGCGCACCGAAGGACTGCGACAATTCGGTGCCTGCCTGTCACCCATGAATGCGTTCCATCTGCTGCAGGGTATCGAAACCCTGAGCCTGCGTGTCGATCGCCATATGGCAAACACGATCGCCGTGCTCGAGTTCCTGCAGCGCAGTGCCGCCGTGGCCTGGGTGCTGCACCCGAGCCTGCTGAATCATCCCGACCATGCACTCGCGCTACGCCTGCTGCCGCGCGGTGCAGGCTCCATGATCAGCTTCGGCATCAAGGGCGGGCGCGCGGCCGGCGCGAAGTTCATCGAGGCGCTGCGCCTCGCGAGTCATCTGGCGAATGTCGGCGATGCCAAGACCCTGGTAATCCATCCTGCCAGCACGACGCATCAACAGATGAGTGCCGATCAGCTCAGCGCCGCCGGGATTGGCGAGGACATGGTGCGGCTGTCGGTGGGGATCGAATCGGTCGAGGATATCGTCAGTGACCTTGGTCAGGCTTTGCATGCGGCGCTGAAGCCCTGAGACACGCCGGTGCAATTCACCATCGACGGACATGCTGTTTTTGCCGCGACCGGGGGACGAGCGCACGAATCGGGCCGGCCGCTGGCGCTGTTCGTGCATGGCGCCGGACTCGATCACACGGTCTGGGCGCTGCAGAGCCGCTGGCTCGCCTTCCACGGCTGGAACGTCCTGGCGCTCGATCTGCCTGGCCACGGTCGCTCTGCCGGCCCGCCATTGCCGGGCATCGGCGCCATGGCTGCGTGGCTCGCAAAGCTGATCGTTGCGGCGGAGTCAAAGGGCGCGGCGCTGATCGGCCACTCGATGGGTGCATTGATCGCGCTTGAGACCGCCGCGTACTTTCCGGAGCGCGTCACGAGCCTGGTGCTGATCGGAGCCGCCGCGGCGATGCCGGTTCATCCGGACCTGCTCGCGGCTGCCGCGGCCAATGACCATGCCGCCATCGACATGGTGAACCTGTGGGGTTACGGCTACGCTGCGGGGCTCGGCGGCAGCCCGGCGCCAGGCATGTGGCTGTGCGGAGTGGGCGAGCGCGTGCTGGAGCGAGCGCAGCCGGGCGTGCTGTACAATGATCTTGCCGCCTGCGGTGCCTATCAGAATGGCACTGCGGCCGCAGCGCGAATAACCGCAGCCACCCTGCTGATCTGCGGCGAGCGCGATCAGATGACGCCGCTCAGGAATGGCCGCCTGCTGGCGGCGGCTATCCCACATTCAACGCTTGTGACCGTGCCGGGCGCGGGGCACATGCTCCTGGCGGAGCGGCCTTATGAGGTACAGAGTGCGCTGGCCAGGCACCTGGCCGTCAACCCCTGATGACTATTACAGCTGCGCGCCCCCTGCACAGGATCCTCGGACTCGGGTTCGGTCTCGCACTGGTCTTTGGCAACACCGTCGGCGTCGGCATCCTACGGCTGCCCGGCACGCTCGCGGCGGCCCTTGGCGATGCACACCTGGTGGTGCTCTTCTGGGTCCTTGGCGGCCTGTATGCGTTGCTGGGTGCCGTGGCGGTGGCCGAGCTGGCGGCGATGGTACCGCTGGCGGGAGGCTTCTACGTCTACGCCCGGCGCGCCTTCGGTGACCGCGGTGGCTTTGTCATAGGCTGGAGCGACTGGATCGTCAACATCTCTGCGATCGCCTTTCAGTGCATCGCTGCTGCATCGTTCCTTGGTGCGCTCTGGGCGCCCGCGGCGGCACACAGTCTGACAGCGTCGCTGTGCGATACTGTCCGTGTTCACCGGTTTGCACTGGGTTGGACTGCGGCTAGGCCGTACCGTGACCGGTGTCATCTCCCTCACGGTAGGGCTCATGCTGTTGATGGTGGTGATCGGCTGCTTTGTCACTCCGCCAGCGCCGGCATCGACCGCCACGGCGCCTGCAAGCTCCGCCGCCTCGCTGCCACTGATGTCAATGGCGATGGTCGCGGCGATCGTCATGGCCCTGCGCTCGGTGCTGCAGACCTTCGACGGCTGGTACGGCGCGATCTATGTCGCTGAGGAGTGTACCAATCCGGCGCGAACGTTACCGCGTGCCATCATCGGTGGGACGTTATTGCTTGCGGCGTTCTACCTCCTCATCAACATTGCCTTCATCAGGGTGCTGCCGTTGCCCGTGCTGGCAGCCTCGCAGCTGCCCGCTGCCGACGCCGCCAGCCTGTTCCTGCCACGCGGCGCTGTCGTGATCGTCACGGTGATTTCCTTCGTGACCGTGCTGAGCGTCCTCAACGCAACCCTGATTCTGGTGCCGAGGATACAGCTAGGCCTGGGCCGCGACGGCCTCGGCATTCAGAGGGCCGGAGTGGTCAGCGCGAGCGGCACGCCGCGCTTCGCACTTGGTCTGTCAAGCGTGGCTGCGGCATTTCTGATCCTGACCGGGACGTTCGAGCAGATCATCGCCTTGGGCGTAGTGCTATTCATGTTCAACTACATTTCGGCTTACGCGGCAGTCTTCGTGTTGAGGCGCCGCGAGCCGAACTTGCCGCGACCGTACCGTGCATTCGGCTTTCCGCTGTCGACGGCCGTCGTGCTGGTGGGCTCGGTGCTGTTTCTGGTGGCCGCTGTTGCCGGGGACCCTCGCTCCGCGATCATTGTGGCCGCGCTGCTCATCGGCTCCGCCCCCGCCTATGCCTTCGTTGCGCGGCGCCGGCGTCTAGCACAAGCCGGGCTCTGACGCCGACAAGCAGGCGCTGCTCCGCAAAGCAGAGGGTGGCACGGGGAATGGGCTTGCCCTGCAGCCTTACCGATGCGATTGTTGCTGATATGAATAGTGGGTGCGGTGCACCGTCGCGCAGCTTTCCTGGAGTCCTCTCATGAGCGTCGAGGTTCTCGATCCCCTCTCAAGCCTGCCCATCGGACCGGAGGTTCCGCCGCACGCGGCGCCCCGCCCCGAACGCCGGGTGATCGCGGGTCGCTTCATTCGGCTCGAGCCGCTCGATCCGGACCGGCACGGCTCATCACTGTGGGAAGAGCACGCACGGGATTGGCGCCGCAGCGCGCTGGCAATACCTGTTCGACGAACCCTTCGCGGACCAGAAGTCGTTCCACGACTTTCTGGCTCGCAAGGCGGCTTCCACAGATCCACTCTTCTACGCGATTGTTGATCAATCTACCGGGCGCGCAGTGGGCTTCGAGACCCTGATGCGAATTGACCCGACGCACCGGTGCATCGAGGTCGGAAACATTCTCTACGGCAAGGGTCTGCAACGTACCCCGGGTGCGACCGAGGCCCAGTACCTGCTGATGAGATACATATTCGAGGATCTGGGTTACCGCCGCTACGAATGGAAGTGCAACGCACTAAACGAGCCGTCGCGCCGCGCAGCTCTGCGTTTCGGATTCAGCTTCGAAGGCATCTTCCGCAAGCACATGATTGTCCGCGGTCGTAGTCGCGACACAGCCTGGTATGCGATGCTCGACGACGAATGGCCGGCCGCAAAGGCGGCGTTCGAGCGTTGGCTGGCGCCCGCGAATTTCGATGGCGCCGGAGTCCAGCGCCAGAGCCTCGCCGCACTGCGCGGCGCATGATTCGGTTACACTGAACTCTCTATGCCCAGCTCGTGCCGTGGGATCCTGGCAATCAATCGAGGGAATGGTATGGGACGCGTCAGCACGCTTTTACCGGTATTGGTGATCACGGCCATCGGCGCACCGATTGCAGCGCGAGCCGCCACAGATGCAGAAGGACTGCAACGGTTTCGAGGGATCTACAAGGAACTGGTAGAGACCAACACAACTATTTCAAGCGGAGATTGCACCCTGGCGGCGCAACGCATGGCGGCTCGTCTGAAGGCCGCCGGCTATCCTGATGCTGACTTGCGCATGTTCGTCCCCGAAGGACATGCGAAGGAAGGTGGACTCGTGGCGGTCCTACACGGATCCGACTCCAGGGCCAAGGCGATACTGATGCTCGCCCATATCGATGTCGTTGAAGCCAGGCGGGAAGACTGGACACGCGACCCGTTCACACTGATTGAGGAAGATGGTTACTACTACGGTCGCGGAACCAGCGACATGAAAGCCCAGGCCGCTATCTGGGTCGACAACCTGATTCGCTACCGCGAGGAAGGCTACCATCCGAAGCGGTCGATCAAGCTGGCGTTGACCTGTGGGGAGGAAACCGACACCGCTGTGAATGGCGCCAATTGGCTGACGAAGAATGATCCCGGGTCCGTCGATGCCGAACTCGCCCTGACCGAGGGCATCGATGGCGGGCTTGACGCGCAGGGACACCGGATTGCGCTCAACATCCTTGCGGCGGAAAAGACTTACGCTGACTATTCTTTCGAGGTCACAAACCCCGGCGGCCACAGTTCGCGACCGGTCCCGGATAACGCAATCTATCATCTGGTACGCGCTGTTGATCGCGTGAGCCACTACGAATTTCCGGTTCAGCTCGCCGACGCAAACCGCGGCTATTTCTCCGGAATGGCGCCGCTGATCGGCGGAGTGGACGGCGCCGCGATGGCGGCCATTGTGCGCGATCCCCACGATGCAGCGGCGACTGCCGTGCTCGACAAGGAGCCAAACTGGCATGCGATGCTGCGCACGACCTGCGTAGCCACGATGCTCTCGGCGGGTCACGCGACCAACGCCCTGCCGCAACGCGCTACCGCGAACATCAACTGCCGCATCTTTCCGGGAGTCACGCGTGAGGCGATCCTGGAGCAGCTGCAACACATTGCGGACGATCCGGCGGTCAAAATCAGCATTACCGGAAATCCAGGGCCGCTCCCGCCGCCTACCCCCTTGACGGCGCAGATCCTCGATCCAATCAAAAAGGTCGCGGCGCAATTGTGGCCCGGGGTTCCGGTCGTGCCCGCACTCGAGCCCGGCGGGTCGGATGCCGTGTATCTGGATCGCGCGGGCATCCCCACCTATGGGGTCACGGGCATCTTCACCGACCCCGATGGCGGCCATATCCATGGACTGAACGAGCGCGTCCGTGTGCAGTCGGTTCATGAGGGCCGGACGTTTCTGTATCAGCTGGTCAAGCTCTATGCGGATCAGTAGACAGGGGCCGTCGCTCGGGCTCCATTCGGCGATCACGCGGCGCGACTTCATTGGCGCGACGCTCGTGGGCTCCGGTGCTCTGCTGCTGGGCGCGCCCGCCCCATCTGCGGCCCAGGAGCTGACCACCGACTGGAACGGCTACCAGGGCATCGGCGACTACGCGCGCTCGAACGGCAACATCGCCTCCGTCGTCAACGCGGCGCATGGCGTGCGCGATGGCCTCTACGAGGCGGCAATTCCGGGAGCGCCGGTGGTCGACGAGCTCTATGACCTGATCATCGTCGGCGGCGGATTTGCCGGGCTCATCGCCGCGTACGAATTTCGCAAGGCGCGCCCGAACGGACGCTGCCTGATCCTCGAAAACCACCCGGTATTCGGTGGCGAGGCCAAGCAGAACCAGATGCAGGTCGACGGCGTCATGCTGACCGGCCCGCAGGGTTCCAACGACGCGATCGTGCCGCGGGCGGACAACACCTACGCGCACGTTGCCGACCTCTGGGATGAGATCGGGATGCCGCGCTCGTATGATTTCGTGGCACCGGAGCGCGGTGGGCTCGCTGAGGTTCGCGCGCGACAACTACGATCCGATGTTCTGGAACGAGGACGCGGCGTCGCTCGGCTACTACTTCGATACAGCCGTTCGCCTCGAAGCGGGCGTGGGTGGTCGACCCGTGGTCGGACGACCTCGCGCCGCGCGCCGATCCCAGCCGACGCGCGCCACGACTGGCTGCCTGGAAGAAGCATGCACCCGGTGCTCACGCGCGGCGACGAGGCTGTCGACGGATCGCTGGCTCGACTCTATGTCCTATGGCGATCTCATCGTCCGCGAGCTCGGACTGTCCGCGAGGTTTTTCGCCTGTCCGATCCGCTGGTGGCGACGGGCGACTATGGCGTCAGCTCAGATGCGGTCTCCGCCTACGGCGCGAAGTTACTCGGCCTCCCGGGAACCGGGGGAACGTCGCCAGCGTATCGGACGAGTCGTTCTCGTTCCCGGGCGGCAATGCGGCAATCCTGCGTCACATCGTCAAGGCCTGATCCCGAGGCCATCACGGGCTCGCGCTCCTTTGCGGACGTGCTGTTTGCGCCGATCGACTTCGCGGCGCTCGACCGGCCGCAGAGCACGCGGATCCGACTCGGCGCGACCGCGTCGCAGTGCGGCACGAGGGATCTCCGCAGACATCCCAGGGCGTGAACGTGACGTACGCGGTCGGTGGCGAGCTGCGCGCGTGCGCGGACGCGCCGGAATCGTCGCAGCGGGTGGCTGGATCGCGCGCCACATCGTGCGCGACCTGCCGCCGTCGTACGCCGCTGCTTATTCGGACAGTTTCACCATGGGCCGATACTGGTCGCCAACGTGGCGTGCGTAACTGGAGCGCGTTCGCCAAGCTCGGTATCACGGCCGCGCACTGGTTCGACGGCTTCGGCTTCTTCGTCAACATGCGCCAGCCGATGAGGATCGACGGCGCGCCGGTGCCGCTCGACCCGTCGCAGCCGGCGATGCTGACCTTCTACGTCGGTTTTCCGCAGCCAGGCGTTCCGATCGACCGGCAGACCAGCGCGGCACGCGGCACTGCTGTTTGGCACCAGCTACGCGGACTTCGAGATGCAGATCGCCGGCAGCTGCAGCAGATGTTCGGCAGTGCAGGGTTCAATGCCCGGCGCGACATCGCGGGAGTCGTGCTCAATCGCTGGGGTCACGCGTATATCGCGCCACAGCCGGGGTTTTACTTCGGATACGCCCGGCAGTCCGGCGCCCCTCGAGGTCATCCGAGAGCGCTATGGGCGCGATCGCGTTTGGCCACAGCGAGCTCTCCGGAAGACAGAGCTGGGGCCGTGCCGCCCAGGAATCGCGGCGCGCGCTCAACCAGGTACTGGAGGTCATCTAAGGATCGACCGGTGTCGAAGGACAAGGCGGCCTGGCGTCATCGAAACATCGACTCCGCCAGCCGCCCCGCCAGCGCAATGAACTACTTCATGCTTTTCGTCGCGATCCAGATCTGCGGTGCACCTTTCACGCCCGCCTTCCCCATTGCTGCCTTCAGCTCGGGCGACGCGGCGAAGGCTTTGGCCTTTTCCACACTATGGAAGTCGTGAGTAACCGTCACGTCATTGGCGTTGTCTGCGGATTGGTATACGGCGCCATTGATGGCGCCCATCTTCTTGGCCGTCGGTGCAAAGGCATCAAATGCCACTCTCCAGACTCCATAGTCCGCGACCTCGTGACGAACAAACAGGCGCGCATCCTCGGCCTGCGCCGCGCCAGCCGCACCGATTACCGCCGCTACCATCAGACCGGCAATCAATAAATTCTTGAGTTTCATTAAATTGATCCTTGTTGTGACTGACTTCTATACAACGAACAGTGCATCATCCACCGCCAGAATCTGCAATGGGCGCGGTGCATGCGCTCACGAGCCCTTGGCCCCAGACTGCAGTTGACGTTGGTAGTCGGTGGCGTCGAAATGCCCCTTCGACTCGGCGATCAAGCCGTCCGGCCCAAAGCGCCACTCTTCGAAGCCGCTGATACGGACAAATTTCCCCGTGCCGCCGGGACCGGTGTTGGTTCCGGTCAGCGTCCAGTGGTAGGCTGCCTGAGCACCGTTCACGGTAACTTTATCCATCCTGATCAGCCAGATCGGGAAATGCGCTCATGAACCCCTGCGCGACAGCGGTAATTGCTGCACGACCAACGGCTGGATTCCCGTCATTGACTTTCAGCGATCCCTGCTCGGCGAAAAACGCAGCGACGCTCGCGGCCTTCTGGCTGCACCAGGCGGCAGTGTACTGGGTACCGAACTCGTTTAACTTGGCAGTATCCATGGTGGTCTTCCCCGATGTGCAGGCCGTTAGAATGACAAGAAACAGGGGCAGTAATCCGTATCGGGGCACCACCGCATGGCTCTCAATCGCACTATTCATTCAGCTACTCCACACTAACCAAGCCAACTGGCACTGGATATGGCCGGCTACTCAGGGACACCAAGCTTGTGCGCCATAAACTTTGCGGTGGCCGTGTCGACGCGCAGCCAGGAGTCATGCCGCAGGAACCCGTGTATTTCATTTGGAATGATCAGCTCCTCAAAAGGCAGGTCCCGCGCTTCCAGACGCCGCGCCAGATCGACGGTCTGCTGAATCGGCACATTGCGATCATCATCGCCGTGGATCAACAGCACCGGCGACTTCCAGCCATCGACGCGGCGTCGGGCGATGAGTTCCAGGCTACCGCCATCGCCTCGTCCCTATCGCCCTTCTCGTAACGGCTCAACGGCTTGCCGACCCAGGCGTCAAGGAACCGCGACCAATCGTGCACGCCATGCAGATCCACGCCGGTCTTGAATATATCCGAATTGCGCGCCAGCGCCAGCGCCGTCAGATAGCCGCCGTAGGATCCGCCCCAGATACCGATGCGCGCCGCGTCGACGCCCGGCAGCGCCTGCAGGAAGCGGGCTCCCGCCACGACATCCTGGTACTCGGCAGCCCCGGCGTTGCCGGCGTGCTCGGGCTGATGAAACGCGCGGCCATAGCCGATTCCCAATCGATAGTTCACCGACAGCACGACGAAGCCGTGCGCCGCCAGATACTGATTTACCGCATAGGCATTGCTGTAGTAATCCATGTAGTGCCAGCCGAGCAGCATCTGTCGTGGCGGGCCGCCGTGCACGAAGATCACACCGGGCCTGTTCGCCGCGGCCCTTGTTGCCGGTTTCTCGAACAGTTGGCCATGGATAAGCGTGCCATCGGCCGCTGCAAAGGTCACGCGCTTGGGCACGACGAAATCTGCGAGCGGAAAATCCTTTGGCAGCGGGGCATCCTCGACCGCGGCGCGCGACCGCCCGTCCAGATCCACGATACCGATGGACGGCGGCGGCTGCGCGCCGGCGGCGATGAACGCGACCCGGTCGCCGGCGGCACTGACTGGCGTCCACTCGAGTGTGCCACCGGAGGTGAGCGCAAGCGGTGCGGCGCGGTCGACGGGCACGCGGAACACATGCCGACGATCATCGTCGCCGGCGGTCGATCCGGCGTTGGCGTCGTAAATCATGAAGCGACGGTCGCGGCTGATGGTCACATGCTCGACCATGTAGGCGCCGGGGGTGAGCAGCAGCGGCGCAGCGCCCGTCGCCGCGACCGAATACAGATGCGGCCAATCGTCGAGATACGCGAGAAACACCAGGTGATCGCCCTGGGCCCAGTACAGGTTCGCCTCGCCCTCGACGTCCGGATAGGAGCCCGCCAGCGTGCGGGGGCTGCGCCAGACCGCGCTGCCGACACCATCAAGGGCCGACGCTGTCCAGAGGGACCAGGGATGCGGCGATTGCGTCAGGATCGGCTCCGGCGGACCGCCATCGCCGGGGCGTCGGACAAAAGCCACGCGGGCGCCATCCGGCGACCAGCGGGGCGACGCATCGAATCCGGTAGACGGTGCGAGATACAGCAGCGGCACCGCTTTGGACGAGAAGATACCGATGAAGGCGTGGTCTACCCGATTGGAGACGAACGCGAGCCGACCGCCATCCGGCGACCAGCGCAGATGGCTATTCTTGCCCCGATCGAAGAACAGGCGTTCGGGCTTGCCGTCGTCCAGGGGCGCGGTCCAGACATGGTCATCCTTGAGGTAAGCCAGCTGCCCAGTTGCAGAAATCGCCGGCGCATCGCCATCGTCGATCTTGCGTGGCGCGCCGCCGCTCATAGACACTGTCCAGATCGCGGCGACGGGCTGTTGCGGCGATAAACTCGGATCGGGCGCCAGATTGCCTTCCGCAGGCCAGTTGGCGTCATGATCGCCCCCGAGCACGTAGACCAGGCGCGTGCCATCCGATGAGAAAGTGATCTGCGTGATCTCCTGCCCATCGTCCTGTGTGTAATGCGTGACCGGCAACGGCGCAAATGCTGGGCCGCGCGCGACCCAGATGTTGCGTACGCCGTCGATATTGCGCACCCAGCCAATCACATCGGCATTCTCGGCCGCCGCGAGCTGCGATTCATACGGGTAGTGCAACGCCTGGGCCATCGTGAAGGCCGGATCCGCTGCCGCACCGGCGTCAACCCAGCATAGGAAGAGCGCAGCCAGCGCGCCTGGTTCGAGTCGCCGGAATCTCATATATCAACGCCCTCCCTGGGCGCGCGGTCGGCGCACCATGACGAGAAGTGCAAATGGCCGTGAAGTATAACAAGCCAGACTACTGCTCGAGCTTTGACGCCTGTTCACTGGCCTGGGATCCCGCTTGCCAGAATGCCGGATCGCCACGGATGGCGCAGGCGCCAAGAGCGTGACCGTTGCGACTGCCGGAGGCTGTACGTTGGCGGTGGAGTCGCTGCGCCCGCGAGTCCTGACCCTGACGGTGGATTGTCGGGGCGGGCTACTTATTTTGTCTCCACAACGCACCGGTGAACTGAGGCATAGTTGACATAAAGCATGGTCTTGTAACGGCAGTCGGGCGAGCGTATAAGCACGAGACCAACACGCAAGAAAGAACCAAAAAGAAATCTTCCTGATTGAGTAGTACAACTTACGTGCCGTGCGTGCGTGTAGGGAGCGGCGCGTTCACTGATGAGGGGGAGCTATGATCAAATCAAATTGGGTGGCAAAGACTGCCGGCGCCTTGCTGCTCGCAGTTCCCTTGTTGGCATTCTCAGCACGACCAATGTCGGTTCCAGATCGCTCGCGGCTGCTCCAGAATTCCATTCTAGCTGGAAATTGCGTTGCTGGACCAGGCGCCCTTATTTGCGCGAGTTTTTCTGCGAGTAGCGGCTACGACAGACTTACTGGAACGGTGTCAAACACTTATTTTGACCTGAACGAAACCAGATATCTCTCGGACGGGGGCTCTACCTTACGCTATATATCCTGTTCTGTTCAGCTGACGACACTCAGAGTGGACAGGAATGGAGCGACACTTGCCGAGACGCTGCTTGATCCTGCATCGCCGGATTGCTATACATTTGGCTACAGCCTTATCAACGATGTGTACGACCCTTCATTTGGGGGCTTCCAGAGCGCCCTGCATGTCAGTGGAGCGTTCAGCTCACCACAATTCGTGAACTCCGGAAATCAAGTCAGCACGCGCGTAGACAAATCCACGGGTTCGAGATTTAGCAGTAGCTGTACTACCGGCTCGGGCGAGAATATGCTGCAGGGCGGATTCGTCATCAATGGTGACTTCTACGCCACGGACGGGGGACTCAACTCGCAGGGCGTTGCCAGTTACTCGAAGTGCGTCTTCGTGAGTAGATAGTAGTGGCTTGCCAGTCAAACTCGGCGCGCCTACCTGGCACGGAGTTTGCCGGGAGTGTACTGCTCGCTGCGGTTGCAGCTACCGCGCCGGACGCTGCGCCTCGCCTGCGGTAGCGAGTTGACCAGTCGTGCCTTCGAGGAATGGGTACGGGCATGCGGCATCGCGTTGCGCTTCAGCAATACCTGTCGCGAGCGGGCTCCGCGGGAAACTAAGCCCGGAGAGGTCGGTTACAACCTGTAACCTGGACGGGAGCTTGCGTACTGTCGGCGAATAATGACAATTGAATCGGCCATCAAGGACAGCCTAACCTCGCACCCACATCTACATGATCCGTCGTTGCGGTGCGGGAAAACAATGACACAGTGGCGCGGACACACGGCAACCACCAGCGCTTCGTTGCTGGCAATACTGCGGAAGGCGCAGGAGACGGGAACTCGTTTCTCACATACGGAGCGTGTGCTGTCTACGGCCTGCGAGTTCTGGGTCGCCGCTGTGAGTCACTCGCTCACCCGCTATCTCGGTAGCATTCCGAAAGTAATCCTGCGCGACACCGAGGCGGCCTTTGCAGCCATCGAGATTTCAAGTGTCGCAAACATCCTGCGCGAGGCCCGGAACTCCCCCATCGCGGGTGCGGCTTCGCTCTCCGTGGTACAGATTTCGGCACAGGTGCAGCAAACACTCGACCAGCTCAGAGAGCCAATTGATGAAATGATTGGCAAGTTTGCCGCCGAGCAGACCTGGTCGCGTCTAAAGAGACCTACCTTCGAGGCAGGGGTGTTCGTGAACACGGGACAGACCGAGGTCCGAAGAACGCAGTAGAAAAGGGGCGGAGTCAGGTGATTCCGCCCCAGCTCTAGCGCTGTCGCGAATCAATGGCTAGGTCGGGTTGCTGTCATGGGCCCGGATTCGGATTGTCGGGTCGCGACGGTATTGCCCGCAGGCATTCATAGATTGACTACAGGGCGAATTCTGAAATCGCAATCCTCATTATATCATCAGCATCGACCGCTCGAGACAGGCCACCTGGAAGCGGCTTAGAATCAGCTGCCTGCTCGCCTGCCTGCAACGACTGCAACCAAACCCGCCACCACAATGTGCAAGGGCGACGAGGGAACCATCGCATCCAGCACCCAGTCTGGCGCAACTGTGACCATTTACGCCGGAGATACCCTGCAATGAAAATACACAGACTACTGCCGATGATCGCTCTATTGAGTGTCTCCGTCGCTGCGGTGCACGCCGCGGCCCCTGACCCGGCCGACGCCGTGCAGCGAGCGCCCAGACATAGCACCAGCCTCGGCACCGCCCGCCGCAAGAACACCCGCGCTGGCGAGACTGACGCCTCCCGTTGCGACTCGCCGGCCATATACCGTTCAGTCGCCCTCCGGTGCGCGCGTCGACGACTACTACTGGCTGCGCGACGACTCCCGCCAGTCAAAGGAAATGCTCGACTACCTTAAACGTGAAAACGCCTACGCCAAAGGCGTTATGGCGCCGACCGAGGACGTGCAGAGCAAGCTGTTTGATGAGCTCGTAGCGCGGCAGCAACCCGATGAAGCGTCGGTGCCGGTGCTGGATCACGGTTACTGGTACTACTCCCGCTACCTGTCGGGGTTTGAATATCCGGTTTACGCCCGCCGCCCGTCTGAGATGACGGCTCCGGAAGAAGTCCTGCTGGATGGCAACGCGATGGCCGCGGGACACGACTTCTTCGCCCTGGGACGTGTACGGGTCAGTCCCGACGGCAAGCGTGTCGCCTACACCGAGGACCTGGTCGGCCGTCGCCAGTATACGCTGCACGTCAGGGACATCGCCTCCGGGCAAGTGCTGCCGGACGCGATCGACAACGTCGAGGCGGACTTCGAGTGGGCCGCAGACAGCGCGACGCTCCTGTACGTGGATAAGGACCCCGTGACCCTGTTGTCGGTGCGAGTTTACAAGCACCGGCTGGGCACTGCGCGCGCTCACGATCCGCTCGTGTACCGCGAAAAGGATGCGAGTTTCTATATCAGTCTCCATCGCAGCCGCTCCGAGCGGTTCCTGCTGATAGAACTGCGCAGCACCCGCCAGAGCGAATGGCTGTATGCGGAAGCAGCTGATCCGGCTGTGCGCTTCCGTCCGGTGTCGCCGCGTCATGGCGAGCATCTGTACGACGTGGAGGCACTCGGCGACGAGTTCATCATCCGCACCAACTGGCACGCGCCCAACTACCGGCTGGTACGCGTGCCGGTAGGACAATCGAGTGATCCGGATCGCTGGCGCGACATCGTGGCCACGGATGGCGACGCCTTCATCGAGAGCTTCGAGGTGTCGGCGCTGGGCCTGGCGTACACGGAGCGCCGCGCTGGCCTGAAGCGTCTGCGCATCAGACCCTGGGCCGGCGGCGAGACGCGCACCATCCCGGCAATCGATGCATCCGGAGTCGTCGATATCGAAGCCACGCCGGACATCCGCAGCAGCCGGATCCGCTACGTGGTGGAGTCGCTCATTTCGCCGGAACAGACTTTCGAGATCGATCTCGCCAGCGGCATGACCGAACTGAAGAAGACGCGCAAGGTGCTCGGTGGTTTTGACAAGGACAACTACCGCACGGAGTTTCACTGGGCGATCGCGCGTGACGGGACGCGCATTCCGGTTTCAATCGCGTATCGGCGCAGTACACCGCTCGACGGCACGGCGCCGCTTTTTCAGTATGCCTACGGCGCCTATGGCTCCTGCTCGGACCCCACCTTCGCCAGTGAGTGGGTGAGCCTGATGGACCGCGGCTTCGTGGTCGCGATCGCGCATATCCGTGGTGGACAGGAGATGGGCCGGCGCTGGTACGACGACGGGCGCCTGTTGAATAAGAAAAACACCTTCACCGACTTCATCGACGTCACGCGGTTTCTGACCGGGAAGCGCATTGCCGCACCGGACAAGGTGTTCGCGGAAGGCGCGAGCGCCGGCGGCCTGCTGATGGGTGCAGTGGCCAACATGGCGCCCGAGAACTATCGCGGCATCGTTGCCTATGTGCCCTTTGTCGATGCGGTGACGACCATGCTCGACGCGAGCATCCCGCTCACTTCGAATGAATTTGACGAGTGGGGCGACCCGCGGCAGAAACCCTACTACGACTACATGCTCTCGTATTCGCCGTACGACAACGTGGCGGCGAAGACTTACCCGGCGCTGCTCGTTTTCAGCGCGCTATGGGATTCGCAGGTGCAGTACTACGAGCCGACCAAGTGGGTAGCCAAACTGCGGGCCCGGAAGACCGACTCCAATCCGCTGGTATTCAAGGTCGACGTCGCCGCCGGGCACGGCGGCAAATCCGGCCGCTTCCAGTCTCAGCTCGACACTGCGCTCGAGTACGCGTTCATATTGAGCCTGCTCGACAACGGTGGCTGACATGGTCGCGGATGCGGGCTAAGATCGCAACACACTCATCGCGGGCACTCGCCTACTGGCGAAATACGATCTTTCCCTGGAACACTGTTAGCTGGCAGTGAAGATCCTTGAGCTCTGCAGGTGCAATCGTGTAGGGATCCTTATCCCATACTGCGATATCGGCATCCTTCCCCGCTTCCAGGCTGCCGATGCGCTGTTCCAGAAACAGCTGCCGTGCCGCCCACGCGGTATAGGAGCGAAGCGCGGTGTGAATGCCCACCGCCTCCGCAGTGCCGAAGGGTTGCGCGCCGTAGCTGCCCTTCAGCGTCTCGCGCTCAACCGACGACCACAGCCCATATCGCGCCGGCAGCGGCGTCACGAAGTAATCGGAGCCACCGCTCCAGATCACGCCATGGCTGAGGTACGACTTCAGCGGAATCAGGCGCGCCGAGCGCGTCGGCCCGAAGTTCGCGGCATAGGTATCACCGATCCACCACAGGAAGGGTGCCTGGAGTTCAGGGTAGCCCGCATCGTATTGCTTTTGCAGCATTGCCATCGTTTCAATGGCATGGTCGGTGGGCACGTTGCCGTGAATGATGGCGTGGCGCAGTCCGTGCGTAGGCTGTTCCTTCAGGACCTGCGCATAGGTGTCGACGACCCAGTCGATCGCGCGATCGCCAATGGCGTGTGTGCCGATGGGCACATTGGCGCGATTGAACAGAGCGACCTGCTGCCTGTACACCTTGGGATCAGTGGTGGGATAGCCAACGTTGCCGGCATCCACGCCAGTGGAGTTCTTGCTCCAGTCCTGGTACATCCACGCCGTGCGCGCACCGCCGCTGCCATCCATGAAAATCTTGACGCCGCAGGACATGCAGGCGTCCGTCGCCCAGCGAACGTGGCAAGCGCGGCGCCGCCTGAAAGAGCTTGAGCGCCGCCTGAGCGGTGGCAAGCGTGGATCCGGCGTGCCACAGCACGCAGATGTGCGCGTCCAGTCGTCCTTCGTCCAGAACGGCGCGATAGGCATCCCAGGTCTCTTTGTCGATGTCAGGATCCTTGATCGCAGTCATGCCTTCGCGATGCAGCACGTCCAGGATGTGTTCGATGCCCTTGCGGCGCTGTTCGGGCGTGGGCGGCGGTATCAGCGAGGTCACCAAATCCTGCGCCGATTCCTTCAGGACGCCACTGGGATTGCCGTGCGCATCTTTGTCGATGGTGCCGGCGCTGGGATCAAGCGTCTTCGCGTCGACGTGAGCCAGGCGAAGCGCATAGTCATTGGCGACGCCGTAGTGGCCGGTGGTGTGTTCGAGCCACACGGGATTGTTTGGTGCTACTGCATTCAGGTCCGCGGCAGTAACGTAGCGACGCTCATCGAGCTTGCCCTCATCCCAGCCACTACCTTGCACCCACTGACCCGGCTTGACGAGGGCCACCGCGGCCTTCACTCGTGCGGTTACCTGCTGCCACGCTCGTAGCATCGCTCAGCGGCACCTCATACAGCTCCGACAGGCCGCCACTGGCAATGTGCGCATGCGTGTCGATCAGGCCGGGTGTCGCCGCGCGGCCCTTGAGGTCAATGATCTCGGTGTTCGGATCCGCCAGGGCCAGGATGTCGGCATCGGTCCCGACCTTGAGGATCTTGCCATCGCGGATGGCGATGGCCTGCGCCACCGAATCGGCAATATCGACGGTGATGATCTTGCCGTGGACCAGCACCATCTGCGCGCTCATATGCGGTCGAGCCGCGAGGATGGTCTTGAAGCGCCCAAGATAATCCAACCAACTATGGCGACAGCTACGGCTATCGCGCCCACGCGCCATGCATTTCGCTGGTCGGCTATCCGGTGTTCCCCGCATCCTGCTCTCCCTGGAATCTGCTGGAATACCCACTCATCGCGCCGCCGAGCGTCGTTTGCTCCATTCACGTCCGGGGTTCATGGGACAAGCCCCCCTGACCGCAAAGCTCAGGGATTCCGCTCAGGCGATTATAATATTATCGAAGCGACGGCTTGGGTAGTTACCCGGCCTGGTTTGTTGCATCGGGCGCGGGGATATCACGTGCGTTCACTCGCAGGGTCAGAACAGCGTGTCTGGTCGCCATGGGCTCATCAAGGCATACGATCCTGATCGAGATCAGGCGGTGCGTAGAGCCTCCCGCATGGCGCACGCACCCGGGCAGATCGCAACTGTCATGCCTGTGTGGCGTACTTCGCCTTACCGCACTGCAACGAGTTGGGGGCGGTCGCGACAAATGGCCGTGCGAAGAATTCACGCACCCATCGCATCCTGGGAAACCAGGACCTCGGGGTGTTATAGAACACGGGGACGTTCACAGTGAGGCTCCAGTGGGTTAAGTGCTGTTGATTTCCGCAAGGGATATCTGGCAACTGAGGCGCTTACGGGGTGGTTACGGAAGGCATACAGCCGAGATACAACCTAAGTAGTGTTTCACCGGGCGCCGGGTCACGCTAGCGGGTGATGCTTGCACCCCCCCAAAGTACTGCTTAAGCGGCGTGGTCAGCGGGATAGTGGACAGGATTGGTCGCGATTGCGCATGATGAGGAGCGATGGCGTGGCACATTGTGGTGTTTTTCCTGCCAGCGCGTCGGGTGGCTATTTCCCTTCTTCCATTAGCTGTTGGCTTTCGCTGCAGGAGCAAGTGTGTCCGCGCATGAACTCGCGCAATTGAACATTGGCATCATCAGGGGCGCGATGGACTCGCCGCTCATGGCCGAGTTCGCCGCAAATCTTGACCGAATCAACGCCGTTGCTGACAGCGCACCCGGCTTCGTGTGGCGGCTTCAGACAGCAGCAGGTGACGCCACAGCCATCCGCCCTTTCGAAGACGAGAGGATGCTGGTCAATATGTCGGTGTGGCGTGATGTCGAGTCACTCACCAGGTATGTCTACAGTTCCGCTCACGTCGAGATCATGCGCCGGCGCCGGGAGTGGTTCGAGCGCATGAACGAGGCGTATCTCGTGCTGTGGTGGGTTCCGAGCGGGCATCGTCCCAGCATTGACGAAGCCAGGGCCAGGCTCGATCTGCTAAGAGCCAAAGGCCCTACGGCGCAAGCATTTACCTTCCGCCAGGCGTTCCCGCCACCCGATGCGATGCAACCGCTTGCGCAGCAGCTCCTGTCAAGCGTAGGTGCTCAACAGACCTCTGCCGGATTGCACCATGAACTTGCTGCGCGCGTTGTCGATGCCCTTTCACCTGACCAGCCTGATGTTCATCGGGTTGTCGGCACTGGCGTTGGCGCTGCTCCTGGGAGCGGCGGCTGGGCTAAGCGTGTATGGCATCGTAGGGACGTTTTTCCTGCTCTCGTGGCTCAACAAGTATGCTTTTGCGCAGCTTGAGCAGGCAGCGCACGGGATCAGCGATGCGCCGGTAGCATCGGTGGAGATGCTGGGGCCATTTGGTGGGGTGCGACCGTGGGTGCATCCGGTACTGGCGGGCGGCGTGCTGCTACTGATGAGCGTCGTGCCGCAATCGGGTCGGGCGGCGGTGGCTGTGGCGGCGTTGCTGCTGTTCCCCTCCTCCGTGGGCGTACTCGCCATTACTCATCGGGTGATCGACGCCGTCAATCCGCTGGCCCTGTGGCGCGTGGTGACGGGGTTGGGCGCGCATTACCTGATGCTGGTGGCGGCATTGGGCGGGGTGGTTGTCAGCGGCATTTTGGTGTGGGGTCTGCCGTTGGCGAGTGTTTTTCGCTATGCGGTGCTCGAGCTGTTGCTGCTGTGCATGTACACACTCATCGGCGGAGCCATCTATCTTAAGCGCACCGCGCTGGGATTTGAGCCGCGTGTGAGTCCGGAGCGTAGCGCAGAGAAAGATGAGTGGGAGCGTGCGCGGCGCCGGCAGGTGATGATGGACGAGGTGTACGGCGCGGTGCGGGTGCGCAACAGCACGCGCGCGGGGACGGTGCTGAAGCAGTGGCTGGTTGAGTCAGGTGAGCAGCACCTGCATGTGGATGTGCCGACTATTCTTGATCAGGCGATGCAGTTTCCGGAGCGGCGGGGTCTGGCGACGGTGGCGCGGACTTTGCTATCGCATCTGCTACAGGTCAAGCGATTATCGTTGGCCTTGACGGTGATGGAAACCGTGTCGGCGGTGGCGGCCGATTTCACGCCAGAGTCGGAAGCGGAGGTGGTAGCGCTCGCCGCGCTATGCCGTGCATGCGGGACGGCGATCTGTGGCGCGAGCGATGCTCGAGCAATGGGTGAAGTATGCGGGGGATGCGGGTTTGAGTGATGCGGCGCGGAGGCTTCGAGAGGAACTGGCGCGATGAGCCTTACTGCCCACACCACGTCGGAGTGCGCTTCTCGATGAACGCGGCTATGCCTTCCTGCGCGTCCCGCTTGGAGAGGTTGGTCACCATCACTCCGGCGGCGTACGCGTAGGCGTCTGCCAGGGGAAGTTCAGCCTGACGATAGAACGCCTGCTTGCCAATCGCGAGTGTCAGCGGCGACTTGGCCGCGATCTTCGCCGCCAGCGCCGCAGTCCGGCTTGCCAGCTCAGCCGCAGGCGCCACCTCATTGATCAGCCCGAAGCGGACAGCTGTGGCTGCATCTATCAGCTCGCCCGTAAGCAGCATCTGCATTGCGGCCTTGCGGCCCACATTGCGTGACAGAGCCACCATGGGCGTAGAGCAGAAGAGTCCAATATTGACCCCTGGCGTCGCGAAACGAGCATCATCCGCGGCCACGGCCAGGTCGCAACTCGCAACCAGCTGGCAGCCTGCCGCCGTCGCAATCCCGTGTACCTGTGCGATGACGGGCTTTGGCAGGTTGACGATAGCCAGCATTACCCTGGCGCATTCATCGAATAAGTCCTTGGTATAGGCGCCGCCGAAATTCGCGGCCTTGATCTCCTTCAGATCATGCCCGGCACAGAAGGCCGGTCCGGCGCCAGCCAGCACCACGACGTGCACCTGCGAGTCGGCGGCGATGCGCTCGAGCTCGCGCAATAGGGCCTGCAGCATGCCGAGCGACAACGCGTTTCTCGCCTGCGGACGGTTCAACGTCAAGGTCGCAATGCCGGCGGCGTCCGAGCGCAATATGAAGGGACTTTCTGTCATGGTCATCTCTCTTGTTAGCAATGCACACCACGATTGCCCTTGGCCAGCTGACCCGGGCAGGGCCACGAGGACTTTAACAACATCGATACGGAAAGCGTTAACATTCCCGCTCGAATAGTGACGCGTACCGGAGGGGACGGATCCCATGGGATTAGCGACGCATGGAAGGTCAGCGCGCCGGATTACGGCAACTGAAGCGGCTGCTCTGGTAAAGTCAGGCGACTGGGTGGACTACGGCGCAGTGCTGGCCCAACCCGACGCATTCGACCGCGCCCTGGCCGCTCGCAAGGCGGAGCTGCGGGAAGTGAAGATCCGCGCCTGCCTCAGCACCAGGCCGCGAGCGGTGCTGCAGGCGGACCCGCAGCGCGAGCATTTTCACTGGTACAGCTGGCACTTCGGCGGGTACGACCGCAAACAGCACGACGCGGGACTGTGCCACTACATTCCCTGCAACCTGGGGGAAATTCCGGATTATTACCGCCGGTTCATCGAACCCCCGGACATCGTCGTCCTCAAGACCTGTGAAGTAGACGCCAACGGATTCTTCAATCTGAGCGCCACCAATCTCTGGCACCGGGCCATCACCGCCCGCGCAAAGATAGTGGTCGTGGAGATCAGCGCGGGCCTGCCCTACGTGCACGGCGTCGACAATGGACTCCACATCAGCGAGGTCGACTATGTCATTGCAGGCGATCCCGGGTTGCCGCCCGAGCTGCCCAACCCGCCACCCTGCGAAGCGGATCGTGCCGTTGCACGGCTGATCGCCGCGGAGGTCGGCGATGGCGCCTGCCTGCAAGTCGGTATCGGTGCGATGCCCAATGCCGTGTGTTCACTGTTGCTCGAGAGCGGCATCCGTAACCTGGGTATACACACTGAAATGCTGACTGATGGCCTCATAGCGCTGTATAAGGCCGGATCCATCACCGGAGCGGCGAAGACGCTGGAGCCGGGCAAGATCGTGTTCAGCTTTGCGCTTGGCTCTCAGGAACTGTATCGCTCAATCGATCACAACACGGACTTCCTGTGCTGCCCGGTCGAGTATTCGAATCTGCCGCATGCCATCATGCGCAACGATTGCGTCGTAGCGATCAATAACACCACGCAGATGGACCTGCAGGGCCAGGCCTCCTCCGAATCCTCGGGCCACCGTCACATCAGCGGCACCGGCGGCCAGCTGCAATTTGTTCGCGGCGCATACGCGTCGAAGGGTGGCAAGTCATTTGTCTGCCTGTCCTCTACCTATGAGCGTCATGGCATTCGCAAGAGCCGCATCGTGCTCGAGCTTACGCCTGGCAACGTGGTGACCACGCCGCGGACTGACATGATGTACGTCGTCACGGAATTCGGCATGGTCAACCTGAAAGGCAAGTCGGTCCCCGAACGGGCGCAGGCGATGATTTCGCTTGCTCACCCCGATTTTCGCGAGCAACTGGAGCGCCAGGCCCGAGAGCATGGCCTGATCCCGAAGAGCTTCAGGTAATCAGTTGGCGTTCAATGCGCTGCGCGGGGCTCGTAGAGCGAGTCGGTTAGCGGCGTACCCCGTTCGGCCGGTGCAGCGACCAGCTCGGTTTCAATGAGCGCAAACGGAATCGTCCCGGAATCATTCATGTGCGCAAAGAAGTCGGCAAGATCAAAGGCCTTGCCTGCCGCCTGGCTGCTGATAGGCATAGTCGCTGATGAGCCGTTCGAACTGCATCTTTCCGGTGATGTAGCTCGTGCCATAGCCGGGTTGACGCAGGTACAGGAGCTGTTCGAAGGCCACCAGTTTGCTTGCGGGGTCGGACCATCCGCGCGGCGTCCATTGCGCATGAAAGCGCCCGGCCTGCTGCAGGGTCAACTGATTCGCCTGAACGTAGAGCGATGCCAGGCCCCGCGCCGCCCGGTTGGCCAGCATGACCCAGACGATCTCGCGCCCGCGCGGGATCTCGTCATAGAGCCCGGCCTGCATCAGCGATTCTTCCATCGCCGTCGCCAGGCCCTCGGAACGGCTGTCGAACATGTTGTACAGGGCCGGCAGGCGGCGAATCGCGCTCTGATTGGGCTCCTCCTTCATCCGCGCCAGCTCGATCCAGTGATAGTCATGGGAGAACAGGCCCAGCGGCTCGCGCGCGGTCGCATGGTCGAAGAAATTCCGCTTGTCCGGCGGCACGAATCTGCTCACCTGCTGCGCCATCGCATCGCGATAGTAAGCACGATCCGCGACGATGCCTGAGCCTATGAGAAAATCGGTGAGCTTTTGCATCCGCGACTCGACCAGCGCGCGCCAGGTCTCGGGTGTATTGGCAGGCTCCAGCGGCGGCAACGCACGGTTTCGAAACTCCTCGAGCGCGAGGCCCGCCCGGGCCCGTTCCAGTTCCCGCCGCAGCCAGCGTGACCTGCTGGTCCCAGTCGTAGGGCACCAGGTGCACCTTCTGCATATACCAGTTGTAGTTGTCCTTGCCGACCCCGGAGGGGCCGGTCTTGTTAGGCGCCTCGGAATCAATCCACTCTACAAATGCTTCAGTCGCCGTCCTGGCCTGCTCGGTCGCAGCAAGCAGCGCCTTGTCGGCACCGGCGAGGCTTGCGTGCTTCGATCCTTCCAGGGTGCGCATGTCGAGCGTCCCCGCCTGCAAATGGGCCAACACATCGCCCTGGTCGCGCAGCGTCGCGACGCTATAGGTCCACAGATCATGGGCATTGCTATCGTGCAGGTTGATCTTCGCCTGATCCAGCAAGGCCGGTATGGCGCCCAGCAGGCAGGTCAGACTGCGCTGATCGGCGCGCGACAACGGATATTGATAGGCGAACAGATCGATCACTGGCGCCGCCGTCACGCCTTCATGCTGCGGTACGTCGCTGCGCTCACCGAACACGGTCGCGTAGAAGGAAGGATCACGCGCCCACGGCCTGCGCACCCTGAGATCGAAATCCAGACCGCTCATTTCTGCTTCGATCAACCGATGGTCGACCCGCTGGGTGGGCGACCAGTCATGGGTATCCATGTCGTCCAGGCGTGCGCGGAGCGCCGGCAGCGCACCGGCCTTCACCTTCATGGCTTCGGCGCCATAGTCGGGAACACAGCGGCTCATCACCGGCTGCTCGAAGCGCCGCCACTCCTCGGCCAGTTGGAGCAAGGAACTGTAGTCGCTGCTTGCGTTTGCTGCACAAGGGCACGCCACCACGATAAACACTATTGACGCCTGCCATGATCGCATGATTGATTTCATTTTCAGTTGTTCCGCAGCAAGTGTGCGCCTGGCGACGCCGTGCCCCGATTGTAGCAGCGCCCGAGCTCCCGCGCGTGAGCGCCTGGCCCCTCATTCCGCTTACACAAAGGTCTTGACCTAAGTTTTGTTAATGCATATAGTAAGGTCTATGCCTAATCAACTGGTGCAGCTGAATCGGGTCTTTCAGGCCCTGGCTGATCCAACCCGTCGGGCTGTCCTCGAACGCCTGAGTGCCGGCCCGACCTCGATGAGCGAGCTGGCGCGGCCATTCCCCATGGCCCTGCCTTCCTTCTCGCAACACCTCGACATGCTGGAGCGCTGCAAGTTGGTGCGCTCCAGGAAGAAGGGGCGCGTGCGCACCTACCAGTTGGTGCCAAAACGTCTGCAGAATGCGGAAGGCTGGCTGAGCAGGCAGCGTGCTGCCTGGGATCAGCGGCTGGATCAACTGGATAACTATCTCGAAACACTAAAAGGAACAGAGTCGTGAGCCAGAAAAAATCATTTACACCCGATCCGCGTCTCGATCTGGTACTGAAACGCATCGTCGACGTTTCACCTCAACTGGTGTGGCAGGCATGGACGCAGCCCGAGCACCTGATGAAGTGGTTTACACCAGCGCCGTGGATCACCACCGAGTGCGAAATCGACCTGCGCCCGGGCGGCATCTTCCGTACCGTAATGCGTGGCCCAGAGGGACAGGTGCATGACAACGCCGGCTGCTATCTGGAGGTAGTGCCTGGCCGGAAACTGGTGTTCACCGATGCGATGAGCCCCGGATTCAGGCCCAGCAAGTCGCCATTCTTCAGCTGTATCCTGACGCTGGAGCCGAGCGGCAGTGGCACGGAATATGTGGCCGTGGCCATGCACAAAGATGAAGACGATGCACAGAAGCACGAAAAGATGGGCTTTTACGGCGGTTGGGGCAAGGCACTCGATCAGCTCGTTGCCGTGATGAAGAAGCTGTAGCCGCGCCCTCTCGGCGCGGTCTTGCAGCAATATATTGCTTCAGGGGCGCCTGGATTCCAGGGCCAGGCCCAGGCCGAAAGCTACGAACACTACTCCCGTCAATCGATCACACGCTTGCACCACCGCGGGCCGTCGCAGGAACGTGGAAACTGGCCGCGTGGCGATGATCAGGCACGTGAACCAGGCCATGCCCAGCAGCGCATGAATGCCGCCCAGCAACAGGATATACGGGCCGACCGACACCCCTGCCGGAACAAACTGCGGCAGGAATGACACGTAGAACACGCCGACCTTGGGATTCAGCAGATTGGTCAACGCGCCGGTCACGAATGCTGCCCTGTGATTCTGCTCACTCGGCGTCGGCGCCAGGAATTCGCGTCGTGGATGGCGCAGCATGTTGTATCCCACCCAAAGCAGATACGCTGCCCCGGCCCAGCGCAACACGGTGTAGGCGAGCTTCGAGGCAGCCAGCAGCGCCCCCAGTCCCAGCGCAACCAGCGCGGCCCAGGCGAAACAGCCCATGGCGATGCCGAGGCCAGCCAGCGCGGCCCGCCGTGGGCTCCCGGAAGTGACCATCCTGAGCACCAATGCCGTGTCGAGACCCGGCGTAATGGTCAGCAGCGTTGCCGCGGCGAGGTACGCGGCCAGGGATGCGGTCACCGAATTCATTGGGTTCAAGTATAGCGTGCCGGCTCAGCGATTTTCCCATTTGACTCTGGCTTTCAGACACTGAACACTACCCGTGTGATAGCAAGTAAAACTATCTGCTTCGTTGCTGCGACAATGTTGGCGTCGGCGGTGGCCGGCGCTGACGAACTCACCGTTGTCGGTGATCTCCTTGGGCCTGAGGGACCGTTGTACGTTGACGGCAACCTCTACTACGTAGGCCGGATCTCGAACACCCTGTCGAGGTGGGATGGCAAGACGGCCACCGTTCTGAACAACGCTGCGGGCTCTATGTCGCCCAATGGTGTGGCGGCAGGCATCTGAAGAAATCTCCTGGCGGCAAGCTACTGCATGAATTTGCGATCGCTGCTGGCGACGGCACCACCAACGTCGCATTCGGCGACGGCGAGAAAGCCTTGTACGTAACTGTGGTGAAGGATCCGAACGACCCGCAGGCGAAGGGCAGCATCGTAAAGATTGCGAATGTCGAGTAGTCGCGGCCCAGACCCACTGGAGCTGGCACGACTTGATCGACTGGCTGCGCTGGTAGACAGCGGTCCCGGCAGGAACGATGCCGCGCTCGCCGAAGCGCACGCCATACTCTCAACGCTCGACACGGGTGTAGGCTACCGCAGTGAGAAAATCCGCTTTGCACATGACGCTTTCGCGATCTGGCTGAGCGCCCGCAAGTGGCAGAAGTGGGGCGCAGATCCCGGAGTGTATCGGTTCATTGTATTGAGTCACGTGGCGACGGTACGCTTCGCGGTTGAGCAATTGGTGAAGCCCTGGCCCGTGAATTGACTTTCGCCACGGCGGGGATCAGGGTTGCACATTCGCCAGAGGACCAATGCAATGTCAGGTGTGCGTCTGCTGCCAGCTGCTCTGCTCCTGCTCTGCCCCGCAGCGCTCAGCCAGAACGCAGCTATGCCAGCGCCCTCTGTACAATACACGGCAGACGGTGCCATGCTGCGTCCCGATCGCTATCGGGAATGGATCTACCTCTCCACGGGCTTTGACATGAGCTACAACCCTGCCATGCGCATGGGTGACCACATGTTCAGCAATGTGTTCGTGAATCCCGAGGCTTACCGCGCCTTTCTGGCGAGCGGCACCTGGCCGGACCAAGCCGTCTTCGTGCTCGAAGCGCGCGGCGCCATGGAGAAGGGTTCAATCAACAAGGCTGGCCGCTTTCAGGGCACCGAGGTCATGGGACTGGAGGTTCACGTCAGGGATGCCAGCCGCTTCGCTGACCAGTGGGCCTTCTACAGCTTCGATACCACCGCCGCGCCGGCGAAGATGATCCCCCAAAGCGAGGACTGCTACAGCTGTCACGCAAGGCACGCCGCCGTGGATACAACTTTCGTGCAGTTCTATCCCACGCTGCTGTCCATCGCACAGACCAGGGGAACGCTTTCTACTTCATATAAGAGAGACATCGCTGAGTCTGAGCACGAGTAGCCGCTATCACTGAGCGGGTCACTGCTTTACAAGGATACAAGCCCATGGCATCGACCCGCAGCAGGCAACAGCTTCCGCAGATCGTTGCTGGTGTTTGCCGCCGCGTTATCCTGTGCCTGGCATAGTGGATTTGCGTCGGCAGGGGAAGCGTCGGTACCTCTGCATGTCGCCACATTCGATTCGGGCTTTGGCGGCTACCTCACAGCCAAGAGCGTCGAGCGCGAGGCGTCGCCGCTCATGCGCGACTAGCCGACATCACAATTCATGAAATCGGCGACACCAGGAATCTACCCTACGGCGAGAAGACTCCCGAGCAGATCGCTGCACTGGGCAGCGCGGGCGTACTGACGGCACTGCGGGAGGGAGCCGACATCGTTTTCATCGCCTGCAACACTGCGTCCACCCAATATGCGCGCATTCGCCAGGCTGTGGATGCTGCGTACCCAGGCGAGGTGAAGCCCGTCGTCTCGATCATCGACATCTCAGCGCAGGAGGCCAGGCAGCGCATCGATTCCGTACTGGCGACGCACCAGAGCGCCATTTTTGTGATCCTTGCTACGCCCGCCACAGTAAAAAGCATGGTCTATCCGAGGAAACTTGCGGCGCTCTATGGAACCGCACTGGTCGAGGAGCCTGCGCACACGTTTGTGCAACCACGCTGGTTCAGTACTGCCGGTGCTACTGTGCAGAGCCTGACCCAAAGGAGCGTGATCAACGCTGCCTGACGGGCGTCGCATCGATATCTACCAGCTCGCACCCGCGAATTGGGTCGAGATGATCGAACACGGCGCGGACCTGAAGGTCAAGCATGACGCCGTACGGCGCGACCTGGCGCTGCTACGGGCGGCGCTCCCGCCGGGATTTTCACCGGACGTAGTGGGGTATTTCTGCACGCACTATCCGATCCTCGACGGAATGATCCGCGCCGAAATGTCCGCCGACGCTGCCAGCCCGGACACCACCAGCTACATTACGCAGGGGCAATTGATGGCTACCGTATTCAGGCACATGGCGGTAGAGCGATTCAGGGGCCACGAGCGGGCGAGCCCGATCTCCGAAGCTGAGCTCGCGCAACTTCAGGAGCGCGCGCGCGCCACGATCACGATTAGCGGCTCCAATGGCAACACGACCCGTGAACTTGCGCGTACGCTGTTCCCGGCCGATCCCGCTCCACAGGTCACCGAAGAAGATATGGGTGATATGGCCACCATCGCATCCGGAGACGATCACCGATGTATAGACGTCTATCGCTGCTGATATCGACATTGCTGGTGGTGGGACCGGCTCCGCGCGGCCACCACCCCGCTCCCAAAGGAGGATCTGCTGTGGGATCACCTGCGTGTCTCAATCGCCAATGTTGAGAGCCAGCTGAGCGGCGTTGTCGGGGTCGCGATTCTGGATCTCAATACGGGACGCGAACTGCTGTTACATCCGGACGAGGTCTTCCCGCAGGCGAGTTCGATAAAGATCGCCGTGCTGGCCGAGCTGTATCATCAGGATGCGCAGTCGACCGACGGTGTGCCCGGCAAAGCGCGGCTGACGGATCTATATAAGATGCGCTCCGAGGACCTGGTGGCCGACAGCGCCATCATGGGAGGCCTGACGCCAGGCGTCACACAACTCACCAACCGTGATCTCGCCACGATGATGGTCGCAGTGAGCGACAATTCCGCGGCGAATGTGCTGATCGATCGCGTCGGTATGGACAACGTAAGACGACTGACGGATGGTCTCGGTCTCAAGAACACGCAGCTGCGCAGGAAAATGATGGACCTGAAGGCCGCGACCGAGGGTCGGGAAAACATTTCCACACCACGTGAAATGATGCATTTTCTCGAGGCGCTGTATCGGGGAAAAGTTATCGCGCCCGCGCTGCAGGAAGACTTCTTCTCTGTCCTGGCAACACCAAAGGACAGCTGGCTGCCCCGGGAGCTGCCGCCGGAGGTTCGTATAGCCAACAAGCCGGGGTCGCTGGAGGGTGTGCGCAATGATTCCGGGATCGTCTTCGTTCAGAATCGACCCTACGTGATCTGCGTGATGACAACGTTCCTGGCCAGCGAGCGAGCGGGCGAGCGGCCATCAGGCGGATTTCCGCAGAGAGCTACAACGTCTTCGATCAGCTGGCGCGGGCCACAGAGTACGGGCGGGTGATTTTTCCCGGCAATGGAAATAGTCGCTAGCGAATTGGGTGGCGGCGCTGCCCCTCCGGCAGCGCCTCCGGCCCAATTCCTTATTTCTTTACGTTTGAACCGTGCGAGGCGACACATTGCCATTTGCCACCTGGCATCTTGACCCAGGTATCGGTAAAGCGCTCCTGTTCATCCATAGGCTTGCCCTTGGCGTCGGTTCCCTTGCCGATGAAAACACCGGTCGCTACGGCCGCATCCCCGTAGGCTACGACCTCCAGGTTCTCATACTCGGCGCTGGTCCAATGGTCCGCCTTCGCCGCTGCAACCGATTGGGCTTTGTTGGTGACCTTGCCGTCCGCTCCCGTACTGACGAACTTCTCGGCCAGCAGCGGTGTGAGCAGTTCTGCGTTATTCGTCTTCTGAGACTGCAGCCACTGCCGCTCCTGCGCGGCGACAGTCTTTTCCGTCTCACCCATGGGCATTTGAGCCTGCAGTGTCCCGGCCACGCCCAGCGAGAGGATTCCAAGCAAACTGTAAATCACAGTACGATTCATAGCCTTCCCCTGATTATTGGAATGTAGGTTCCCGGACGCCGCCATTCTGCGCCATTTTTTCGTTGACTACAGGCTTGAAGTAGAATCAAGGCCACAAATGAAGTCAGATCGGGAACGCGCGGTGGATACCAGATCTATTCCAGAAACGTCATTCAGAACTGCAACCGCTCGGGATATAGGCGCGCTTCGACAATTCGAGCAGGGCATCGTGAGCGCGGAGCGCGCCTTCGATCCCACCCTTAAGACGGGGCGAGTCCAGTACTACGATATCGAGAAGATGATGCTCGAGCGACGACGTGCGATTTGTGGTCGCAGAACGCGGCAATGAACTCATTGGCTGCGGATTCGCCCGCATCGATCGCGCCAAAGTGTATTTGAGCCACTCACAGCAGGCCTACCTGGGCCTGATGTATGTCGATCCCGTATATCGGGGCCAGTCGATCAATGGCGGAAT
Organism: uncultured Gammaproteobacteria bacterium; assembly: GCA_963823235.1. GTDB lineage: Bacteria > Pseudomonadota > Gammaproteobacteria > Steroidobacterales > Steroidobacteraceae > FEN-1191. The sequence continues at coordinate 157,145 of CAWGKS010000010.1, forward strand.
AGTCGAGCGACTCAAACAGTGGTGTCGTACCAGGGGCGTAACGGAATTGCGGCTGGACGTCTACAGCAACAATCTGATCGCCCTGGGTGCCTATGAAAAAGCGGGATTTTCAAAACACATGATTGAGATGCGATTGCATCTGGACGGTGCGTGACAGCGGCGCTGCAATCGACCTTCAGATCCACAACCGCTCCTTCTTGCCCTGCCGACTCGAATACCGTTGCTTCGCCGTCAGTGTCTCAATCTCCACTTCCACACTCTTTCCTTCGTACATCGCTTGCCTTCAGCCAGGCCAATTCGACTTCCCGCTCTGCCACCCCAACCTCGCCCATCCAGATTTTGTCTGCTGAGTTCCACCGGTAT
>CAWGKS010000011.1:0-243571 GCA_963823235.1 uncultured Gammaproteobacteria bacterium
CCGGCCGCACTGCATATTACCGTCTGTATCTCCGCAGTAGACGCACGTCATGACCAACAACGAGCTGATCGGCCAGGTGCCCGAATCCACCGCCGAGGCCGTCGCCAACTGGCGGCAGATTCGGGCCAGGATCCATGATGCCTTCGAAGCGGCCCGTTCGCCCGAGCAGCGCGCAGCGCTGCTGGCACTAAACCAGTCAATCATGAACCTGGCAGAGAAGGGCATCGAGCAGAAAGACCTCGAGACCTTCCGTGAAATGCGTGGCCACAGCTACTCGCTGCTCATCGTGAAGGAATGCCTGGTCGAGGAGCAGGTGTGCCCGAAGACTGCCGCTGCCGTCATATGCCGGGAAACAGCTGCTGGCCGCATGGCCGCCAACCACATGCTGCGCAATATGAAGGACATGGTCGCGTTCGCGGCCCACCTGCAGCAAACGCAACGATTGGCGCAGCAGCTCGCGCGGCCGCCGCCTGGACCCGTCAGCCGCCTCCTGTATCGCCTCCTGCAGTAGCACGCGCAATGTCCAGTGGCCGGGCCGCCTGCCCCGGGTTGGCGATTATCGCTGCATGGGCAGCAGACCCCCATCGTCTTCAACATGCAGTCGATAACCGACTCCGGCCTCCGTGATCAGGTAACGGGGTTGCTGCGGATCGGGCTCGAGCTTCTGGCGCAACATCCTGATATAGGAACGCAGGCCGCGACTGTCGCCGAGGCGATTGGGCCCCCAGACCTCGCCGATCAACTGCGCCTGGGTCACGATCAATCCGGCATTGCGTACCAGGCAGTCGAGGACGCGATATTCAAGCGGTGTGAGGTGCAGCGCGCCGTCCGGGCGGTGAGCGGTGCGCTGGGTCAGATCTACCGTGACCTGGCCCAGTCGCAGCATCGGCAACTGCTCGCTGCCGCGGGCGTTGTGACGCAACGCCGCGCGCACCCTGGCCAGCAATTCCGGAGTGCTGAAGGGTTTGGCGACGTAGTCATCGGCGCCGGCGTCGAGGGCGGCAATCTTGTCCGCCTCCATGGTGCGCGCTGAAAGCACCAGGATCGGCAGCGGCGAAAACCTGCGGATCTCGCGAATCACGAATAGCCCGTCGCGGTCCGGCAGACCGAGGTCGACGATGACGAGGTCCGGCCGGTGATTGCGCGCCTCGCTGACTCCCAGAGCGGCCGACTCAGCCTCCACCACACGATAGTGTTGCGACTCAAGCAGCGTCCGGAGCACCGTACGGATGCCGACATCGTCCTCCACGATCAGCACCAGGAACATGGCCTCGGTCACGCCGGCGGCTCCACGGTCGGTAGCGTGAATACGAATCGGGCGCCGCCGCCAGGACGCTGCGCTGCGCTGATGTGGCCACCGTGAGCGCTGACGATGGCCCGGCAGATGGCAAGCCCCAGGCCGGCTCCGCCGGTATTGCTTTCCTCGCGGCCGCGCTGGAACTTGGCAAACAGCCGCTCCGGGTCTCCCAGAGGCAGCCCGGGCCCGGTGTCGTCGACCACCACACGCACCGCTTCGCCCTCGGGTTGCGCGCTTACACTGATCCGGGTGCCAGGCGGCGTGTGCCTGATGGCATTGTCGAGCAGATTGACGATGAGCTGCGTCACCAGCGGCGCGTCGACATAAATGGCTGGCAGATCGTCCGGCACATTCACAGTCATCGGGCGCTCACCGAAGCGGCCGTCGAGGCGCGTCAGCGCAGTGCCGACGAGTTCCTCGACGCTTTGCCAGTCACGTCGCAGCTGCACCTCGCCAGCCTCGAAGCGCATCAGATCAAGTACATTCGAGATCAGGTCCGACATCTCCTCGGCCTTGGCGTCGATCAGGCCATTCAGGCGCGACCGGGCTTGCGCGTCGAGCTTGAGGTTCGGATCGTTCAACGCCGTGCTCGCTCCCCGGATCACGGCGAGCGGCGTGCGCAGATCGTGCGAGATCGAGGCGAGCAAGGTGCTGCGCACACTTTCGGCTTCCGCCGCGACGCGCGCCGCCTCTGCCTCCTCAGCCAGCTGCGAGCGCTCGATGGCCAGTGCGATCTGGCCCGCAAAGGTCTCGAGCAGGTGCCGCTGCTCGGGCAGCAACAGGCGCCGCTTCTGGGTGGGGCGCACCGCGAGCACTCCCAGCGTATGGTGCGTGGCGGTCAGTGGCAGGTATTGAGCGCTCGCCGCGGGCAAGGTGTCGGTGCCGAGCCCCGCCGGCTTGCCGTGGTCGTATACCCACTGCGCCACGGCCAGGTCGGCTCCTTCCAGGGATCCTGGCAGCAGTGGCTGGGTCGAGGGCTGCAGGCGCCCGGCGGAGTCCGGCATCAACACGACCGCCTGGCCCGCAAAGGTTTCAGCGACGTGCTTGACGGCCAGTCTCGACAGGTTGCTGAAGCTGCGATTGGCGGCCAGTTCGCGGCTCATGGCGTACAGCGATGAGGTCCGGCGTTCACGCGCACCAGCAACGCGCGTCTGCGCGCGCACGTTGGCAACCAGGCTGGCGATCACCAGCGTGATGACCAGCATGACGGCGAACGTGACGAAGTACTGAAAATCGCTTACCGCAAAGGTGAAGCGTGGCGGCACGAAATAGAAGTCGAAAGCCATGACGTTGACGAGCGCCACCAGACTCGCGGGTCCCCGCCCCAGGCGCAGCGCCGCGACGGTCCCGCCCAACAGATACACCATCACGAGGTTCGTCAGCTCGAAGTACGGGTACATCAGCGCGGCAATCCCCGTGCAAACCGCGGAGATCAGCAACGCCGCCCAATACCGCTCCCAGTGGGCGTCCGACGGACCACTGGTCGGCAGTTCACGCCGTCTGGAGGCCGGTCCTTCGCGCCGCGCGATCACCGAGACGTCGAAGCCGCGACCGTGGTGCACCAGTTCGGTCGCCGTGGAGCGTCGCAGCCATGCGCGCCAGCCCGTGCGTTTCGCCTCACCGACCACGATGCGCGTGATGTTGCGCAAGCGTGCGTACTCGATCAGGGACACGATCGCCGACGGACCATCGAGCGTGACCGTTTCGGCGCCCAGCGACTCCGCCAGCCGCAGCACCTCGATGCGACGGTTGCGTTCGCGTTCCGACAGCTTGAGCAGCTGCGGCGTCTCCACCGATACCACGACCCATTCGGCATCGAGGGCATCGGCAAAGCGCTTGCCGACGCGCACCAGCTGCTCCGCCTGATCGTCCGGAGCGACCGCGATCAGGAACCGGTCACGCGCCAGCCAGGGCCTGGACGTGCGCTCCTGGCCTGCGTACTCCTGCGCCGCCGCGTCCACCCGGTCGGCGGTACGGCGCAGCGCCAGCTCGCGCAAGGCCAGCAGGTTGGGCTTGCGGAAAAACCGCTCAGTAGCGGTGGCGACCTGATCAGCGACATACACCTTGCCGGCCTTGAGTCGTGCCAGCAGATCGTCAGGCGGCAGGTCGATGAGCTCGACTTCGTCGGCCTCGTCGAATATCCGGTCAGGAATGGTCTCCTGCTGGCGCACGCCGGTAATGCCCGCGACCACGTCGTTGAGGCTCTCGAGGTGCTGGATGTTGACCGTAGTCCAGACGTTGATCCCGGCGTCCAGCAGTTCCTCGATGTCCTGCCAGCGTTTGGCATGCCGCGGTCGAGGCTCACCTTCGCTGAGATTGGAGTGGGCGAGTTCATCGACCAGCAGGACTGCGGGGGCGCGCCGCAGCGCCGCATCGAGATCGAATTCCCTGCGGGTGAGGCCGCGATAGCGCACTTCCAGGAACGGCAGCCGCTCGAGCCCCTCGAGCAGGCGCTCGGTCTCCACCCGGCCGTGAGGCTCGACGTAGCCCACCACGACGTCACGGCCGCCGACGCGCGCCGTGCGCGCGGACTCGAGCATCGAAAAAGTCTTGCCGACCCCCGCGGAGGCGCCGATGAAGATGCGCAGGCGGCCGCGACGCGCCCGCGCCTCCTCGCGCTGCACGTTGGCCAGTAGCTTGTCGGGATCGCGGCGGTCGTCCTCGCTCATTGTTTAACGGCCAGGCTCCGGTGCATTCAGCGCAGACTGTCCAGCGCGAGATTGAGTTCGAGTACGTTGATCCTCGGCTCGCCAATGAACCCCAGCAATCGCCCGCGCGCGTGCACGCCGATGACGGCTTCGACCTGGTCCGTCGTGAGGTGGCGTGCGCGCGCCACCCGGGCGGCCTGGTAGTGCGCGCCGGCAACGCTGATGTCCGGGTCCAGCCCGCTCGCCGAAGCCGTTACCAGGTCGACAGGAATCGGCTGGGAATTGCCCGGGTCCGCGTCCCGCAGCGCGCTGGCATTCGCCTTGACGTTGTTGATCAGGGCCGGATTGAGCGGCCCCAGGTTCGAACCCGATGAGGCGGAAGCATTGTAGGGCATGGGCGCAGTCGCCGACGGCCGACCCCAGAAATACTTCGGATCCGAGAAGTTCTGGCCGATCAGCGCCGAGCCGATCGGTTTGCCATCCCGAATGACCAGGCTGCCGGCCGCCTGGTCAGGGAATACCACCCGGGCAATCCCGGTGATCACGAGTGGATAGACGATTCCGGTGAGTGCCGTCATCACCAGCAGCAGGCTGACGGCGGGCCGAACGATGCGTGCAGTCATGACTATATCTCCTCAGGCCCAACCAGCCGCCGACAGGATCATATCGATCAACTTGATTCCCGGGAACGGCACTACGATGCCTCCCAATCCGTAGATCAGCAGGTTTCGCCGCAGCAACGGCCCTGCGCCCAGCGGCCGGTACTTGACGCCCTTGATGGCGAGCGGGATCAGCAGCACGATGATCAGCGCGTTGAAGATCACCGCGGACAGGATCGCCGAGTTCGGCGTCGCCAGGTGCATGATGTTGAGTGCGCCGAGCTCGGGGTAGGTCATGGCAAAGGCCGCCGGAATGATCGCAAAGTACTTGGCCACGTCGTTGGCGATCGAGAAGGTCGTGAGCGCGCCGCGGGTCATCAGCATCTGCTTGCCGGTCTCGACGATTTCGATCAGCTTGGTCGGATTGGAATCGAGATCGACCATGTTGCCGGCTTCCTTCGCCGCCTGCGTCCCCGTGTTCATGGCGACCGCGACGTCGGACTGGGCGAGAGCCGGGGCGTCGTTGGTACCATCACCGGTCATGGCGACCAGTCTTCCCTGGGCCTGGTGCTCGCGGATCAGCTTGAGCTTGGCCTCCGGCGTCGCCTCGGCCAGAAAATCGTCGACCCCCGCTTCGGCGGCAATCGCTGCCGCGGTGAGCCGGTTGTCGCCGGTGATCATGATGGTCTTGATGCCCATGTGGCGCAGGTCGGCGAAGCGCTCCCTGATGCCGCCCTTGACGATGTCCTTCAATTCGATCACGCCCAGGACCCGGGCGCCGTCGGCAACGACCAGCGGCGTACTGCCCTGGCGCGCAACCCGCTGCACCGTTTCTTCAACAGAGGCCGGGTATTCCCGCCCGAGCGCGCTGACGTACCGGGAAATCGCGTCCGGAGCGCCCTTGCGCACCTGCCGGTCGCCGAGGTTGACGCCGCTCATGCGCGAGTGCGCCGAGAACGGCACGAAGGTTGCGCCCAGCGCGCCCAGGTCGCGCTCGCGCAGGTTGAAACGCTGCTTGGCGAGCACCACGATGCTGCGCCCCTCGGGCGTCTCGTCAGCCAGCGAGGCAAGCTGCGCAGCGTCGGCCAGCTGCTGCTCGGTGACACCGGCGGCGGGAATGAACGTCGTCGCCTGTCGGTTGCCGAGCGTGATGGTTCCGGTCTTGTCGAGCAGCAGCACGTCGACGTCCCCGGCCGCTTCCACGGCGCGCCCGGAAGTGGCGATGACGTTCGCCTGCATCATCCGGCTCATGCCGGCCACGCCGATCGCCGACAGCAGGCCGCCGATGGTCGTGGGAATCAGGCACACGAGCAGCGCCACGAGCGCCGTGATGGTCACGGGGCTGCCTGCCTTGCTGACTTCGACGCTGAACAGCGAGAACGGCAGCAGCGTTACGATCACGACCAGAAATACCAGGGTGAGCGCCACCAGCAGAATGGTGAGCGCGATCTCGTTGGGCGTCTTCTGACGCTTCGCGGACTCCACCATCGAGATCATGCGATCCAGGAAGGTTTCCCCCGGATTGACCGCCACGCGCACGACGATCCAGTCGGATAGCACACGGGTACCGCCCGTCACCGAGGTGAAATCGCCGCCGGATTCGCGAATCACGGGCGCGGACTCCCCGGTGATGGCGCTCTCATCCACCGAGGCGGCTCCTTCGATGACCTCGCCGTCCGCCGGAATCATGTCCTGAGCCTCGATGAGCACGACGTCCCCTTTGCGCAGGTCCTCCGCCTTGACGTTGGTGGTCTCCCGACTGGCGCCGCCCGGGTTCAGCAGCTTCTTGGCGAACACGGTCTGGCGCATGCTGCGCAGCGACGCAGCCTGGGCGCGGCTGCGGCTCTCGGCCAGCGCCTCGGCGAAGTTGGCGAACAGCACCGTGAACAGCAGCCAGATCGTGATGGCGAGGATGAAACCCGCCGGCGCCTCGCCGTGCCCTCCCAGCGCCTGGACATACAGGGTGGCGGTAACGATCGTGCCGATGTAGACCACGAACATCACGGGATTGCGCCACTGGACGCGCGGGTCGAGTTTACGGACCGACTGCAGCAGCGCCGGGCCGAGCAGCTTGCGATCGAACAGGGACAGTTGTTGACGTGACATGTGCGGATCTCTCTGTCTAGCTGGCTGCGGCGAGCATGAAATGCTCGACCACCGGTCCCAGCGCGAGCGCCGGGACGTAAGTCAATACGCCAATCAGCAGCACTGAACCGATGAGCAGTGCGACGAACAGTGGGCCGTGTGTCGGCATGGTGCCGTCCGTGACCGGCACGCGCTTCTTGCCGGCCAGCGAGCCAGCGATGGCGAGCGCCGCCACGATCGGCCAGAAGCGGGCGATGAACATCGCCAGGCCAGTGGCGACGTTGTAGAACACGGTGTTGGCGGAAATGCCTCCGAAAGCGCTGCCGTTGTTGTTGGCGGCCGAGGAGAAGGCATAGAGGATCTCGCTGAAGCCGTGGGCGCCGGGATTGGCGACACCGGCCTTGCCGGCGCCGGTACTTACCGCGACCGCGGTGCCGATCAGCACGACGAACGGCGTGGTCAGGATGAAGACCGAGGCCAGCTTCATCTCCAGCGACTCGATCTTCTTGCCGATGTACTCGGGCGTCCGGCCGATCATCAGGCCGGCGATGAAGACGCCGAGGATGGCGAACATCAGCATCGAGTACATGCCGGTGCCGACGCCTCCCGGCGCCAGTTCGCCGAGCTGGATCAGGAACAGCGGCACGAAGCCGCCCAGCGGCGTCATCGAGTCGTGCATGGTATTGACGGCGCCGCAGGAGGTCGCGGTGGTGACGGCGGCAAAGAGCGCGGAGGCAGCGATGCCAAAGCGGGCTTCCTTGCCCTCCATGTTGCCGCCGGACTGGCTGGCGCTGGCGACCTGGTCGATACCCTGCTTCGCGATCAGCGGATTGCCATGCTGCTCGCTGTAGTGGGCGACCATCACCAGGGTCACGAACAGGATCAGCATGGCGGCCAGCATCGCCCAGCCCTGCCGGGTATCGCCGACCATCTTGCCGAAGGTGTAGGTCAGCGCGAACGGGATGACGAAGATCGCCAGCATCTCGAGCAGGTTGGTCAGCGGCGTCGGGTTCTCGTAGGGGTGCGCCGAATTCGCGTTGAGGAAGCCGCCACCGTTGGTGCCGAGTTCCTTGATGGACTCCTGGGACGCGATCGGGCCCATGGGCAGCGTCTGCGTCTGGGTCGTGACGGTCTCGGTGACCGCATTGCCGGCCGCGTCCTTGACCGGATTGCCGGCCGCATCCATCTTCGGGTTCTGGTAGCTGACCTTCTCGATCGTCGTGACGTCCTTGTAGCCGTCGAAGTTCTGGATCACGCCCTGGCTGACGAGCACCAGCGCGAGCACGGCCGAGAGCGGCAGCAGCACGTAGAGCGTCGAGCGCGTGATGTCCACCCAGAAGTTGCCGATGGTCTGGACGCTATGCCGGGCGAAGCCGCGGATCAGCGCGATCGCGACCACGAGGCCGGTGGCGGCCGACAGGAAGTTCTGCACCGCGAGGCCCGCCATCTGCACGAGGTAGCCCATCGTCGACTCGCCGGAATAGCCCTGCCAGTTCGTGTTGGTGACGAAGCTGACGGCGGTGTTGAACGACGAGTCCGGGCTGACGGCGGTGAACTTCTGGGGATTGAGCGGCAGGAAGAACTGCAGGCGCTGCAGCGCGTAGACGAGCGCCACACCCAGCACGTTGAACAGCAGCAGGGCGATGGCGTACTGCTTCCAGGACATCTCCTCGCTTGGGTGGACCCCGCAGAGGCGATACATCAGGGCTTCGAACCGCCCGCCGGCACGCGCCGCAAGGTTCGGCCGGCCTTCCATGACGTCGGCGATGTAGCTGCCGAGCGGCTTGACGCACAGCACGGCGAGGCCGAGGAACACCACCAGCAGCAGATAGAACAGGGCATCGGCGCTCATCAGAATTTCTCCGGCTTGAACAGCGCGTACAGCAGGTAGCCGAACAGGAACAGCGCGAGCAGCCCCGCGAGCGCGTACCTGGCGCTCATGACGGCCTGCTCAGGCGATCGAGCGCCCACACCAGGGCGTGGCTCACCAGATACAGGCCAGCGAGCATCAGCAGATAGACGACATCCATGGCGGCAACCTCCGCGGAAAACGCGGGACCAATATAGCGTCGCGGTTGTGAAAAAGTTGTGCAAAAACTGCAGTGCGAACTCGCGCTCGAGTGCCCCCTGCGCCCTGTCTATCCCGCACATTGCCAGCGATGCCAATCGGTAGATGCACGTACCTGCGCGTAGTTGCACTGCCGGCTCCTTACCCGGAACACGGGTCATCGGTCAGCGTCGCCTGTGAGAATTCTTCACAGCTTTGTCACTGTTGGCGACCATGCCATGGGTCCAGGATCAACCGCAGCACGGATGGCAATGGTGTCATCGCAACGGTCGGCAAATCTCAAGAAGGAATCCTGAATATCATGCGCGCCAATATTTCATTGCTCACAGTTCCGATTCTCATCGCCGCGTTCGGCGTAACCGCGGTCGCGGCGGATCCGCCGGCGGCTTCCGCTGCTCCGGCCGCCCCGTCGCTGACGGACGTCCTCACTGCGTCCGGAATTGCCGCGACCGGTTATATCAGTACCACCTACCAGCACTTCTCCGGGGTGCCGACTTACCGACAGTTTGACGTCGACGGGAACGGATTCTCGCTCGGTCAGGCGGGCCTGCAGCTCGCCTACCAGCCCAGGGAAGGCTTCGGCGGCGTCGTGCAGCTCACGGCCGGGAACGATGCCGCAGTCGTCAATACCGCCGAAGGCTCGTCGGCCAGCAACTTTGACGTGCTGCAGGCCTACGCCCAGTACGCCAGAGGGCCAATGGACCCTTGTCGGCGGAAAGTTCCTGACGCTGGTAGGCGCCGAGGTCATTGCACCCACGGGTAACGCCAACATCAGCCGCTCGCTTCACTTTCTTCGCCGAGCCCCTGACCCACACGGGTACTTCGGGCGACCTACGCCGCGAGCGACCAGGTGAACCTGATCATGGGCGTGAACAACGGCTGGAACGTCGTCCACGACAACAACACCTCGAAGACGATCGAATTCGGCGCGAACTTGACGCCGAGCAAGGTGTGGTCTTTCGCCCTGCAGGGCTACGTCGGCAAGGAGCCGGTCAGCAGCACGCAGGACGGCACGCGTAGCATCGTCGACTTCGTCGGCACGTGGAACGCGACCGACGTTCTGACCGTGATCCTGAACTATGACTGGGGTCGTCAGGCGAATCTGCCCGGTCGCCGACCCCACGGCCACCACCAGCGGCAACTGGACGACGGGCGCTCTGTACCTTAATTACGCGATAGCTCCTGCCTGGCGGGTTTCATTGCGGACCGAGTTGCTCGACGACAAGAATGGTTTCGAGACGGGCACGGTACAGCAGTGAAGGAAGGGCACCGTCACCTGCGGCTGGATGCCAACGAAGAATTTCGAACTGCGGGTTGAAGGTCGCTACGACAAGTCGGACCAGACGACGTTCGTGAAAGATGTCAGCGTCCCACCGGTGGGGACCACCTACGACGACAAGCAGTCATCGGTGGCAGTCGAGGGCCTGTTCAAGTTCTGATGTAACCCCCTCGTGTCGAGCGGCTGGCTTCTAAAGGCCGCTTCACTGAAAATGTGGGTCGGACGCCAAACTCTATCCTGACTTCGGAGATGCTGATCATGAATTCCAATGCCGATGATTGCTCTGCCCACCCCAGTCACTGCGATGGCCGCCGGGCGCTGATCAGGTCAGCGCTGGGTATCGCGACCCTGGGCGCGATCGGGGTTCCACTGCTGGGCTTGTCAGAGCAGTCCAACGCAGCCGCGCTGACCAGGGAGGTGCGCGACAGCCTTACACCTGATCAGGTCATCGAGACGATGAAGCAGGGCAACGAGCGCTTCCGCAGCGGCAAGATGTCGCAGTACGATTATCTCACGCAAAAGCGCGCAACCATCGCCGGGCAATATCCGGCTGCCGTGATTCTCAGCTGCATTGACTCACGCGCGCCTGCCGAGATCATTCTCGACGCCCGGATTGGCGACACATTCAATGCGCGTATCGCCGGGAATATCGCCAATGACGATTTGATCGGCAGTCTGGAGTTCGCTTGCGCAGTGGCCGGAGCCAAAGTCGTCCTGGTTATGGGGCATACCGGATGCGGGGCGATCAAGGGTGCGATTGATGGTGCCCAGCTTGGCAACCTCACTGCTTTGTTAGACAAAATCAAGCCGGCAGTGCATGCGACGCATTATGAGGGCGAGCGCACCAGCAAGAACGGCGATTTTGTCGACGCGGTAGCCACGACCAATGTGCGCCTGACCATCGGCGCGATACGTGAGCGCAGCGATGTGCTGGCTGACCTGGAAAAGTCTGGCAAGATCAAGATCGTCGGTTCGATGTATCGCCTTACCGGAGGGCGTGTCGACTTCTATGCCTGAACGCTCGAGCGCCGGCGGCGATCGTACCAACGCTTGCTGCAGCGGACCAGCAATCAGGCGGGGTTAGACTCCAATCCTAACTGCTACTCAAAGGCGCGAGGACGTCGGCAGCACTGTCTCCGCTTGGCAGCCCCTGGTCATGGCCCGCTCGCAGGTGCCGTTGACTGCGGGACGCCGCGGTTGTTGTGCGCGCGGCCGAGGTACCATGGATCGGCGCATCATTTCCCTCGAACGCAAAACAGCTCTCGTTCTCGCGGGCTGCCGCACCAGCAGGCGCCGCACCAACCCTGCCCTCGAGCAGGCGCAACCATACCTGCACCTGTCGCTCCAGGTCGTCCGCGGAGACGGCGTAAGCGGACTGGGCGCCGTTGGCAACCATGTCTGATCGATCCACAAACGCGTCAGTGCCGTCGTCATCGAGCCTTGCCAAGTGCTTCCTGACTCGGGCACTGAGTTTTCGCCACGTTGTATCACCAGGCTTTGCGGTCATGACCATTTCCTCCAGAACACTAGACACCGCTGGCGGAAAGTCCCGACGAGTCCACGCTGTTCACGCCCTCGACGGCTTTCGCCACCTCGATGGCAACCTGCGTGTACTCAACCTTCGCCACGGTACCGGTGAGCGTCACTACGCCGTTGGTCGTGGTGACACCGATGTCCGAGCCGCTCAATCGCTCGTCCATCATGTACTTTGCCTTCACGGCGGCCGTGATCACAGTATCGGCAATTTCGGGTCCGGCGCTGTCGCTGCGAGGCTGTGGCGCGGCGGTGTTGCCGGTTTCGGCCAGCGACGCCCCGGTGGCGCCCAGTCCTACGGCCAGCGCCGCGGCAATCAGGGTGCTGCGAAAAACCGTCCTACTATTTTCAAAAGGCTTCATGTTGATTCTCCAGTCTGGTTGCGTACGGAATCATGACTTCAATGCAATATCCGGCAACCGGCTCGCCACCGCCTGGGACCCGCCTGCAACGGCGATCGGCATCCGGCTGCTCACGGCGCCACTTCCAGTTCCTCCCATCAGCCCGCGATTGGCGTGATCCGGAGACCTCGCAGGGACAGGTCGCCTATCAGCCCGCGCTCGTCCAGTACGAAGGTCAGGATCGGACGGCGCAGTGTCGCCACGTCGTATTCGGCACCAGTGCCTTTCGAGGCCACGGCGACACCGGCATCCGCGCCGATCGTCCAGCCTTCGCTGCGCTGAAAGTTGTCGCGTGCCTCGCTGGTCATGAACAGGATCACCTCGGCATGCTCCGCGGCACCCAGCGTCGCGCCGAGCGAGGCGCCAGTCACCTGGAAGTACTTCACGGTTTTGCCCTGAACCAGGAACGCGCCTTCACCATGCAGACCACCGACTCCGACACCAGCCTTGGTCACATGCGGAAACACCAGCATGGCCGCCGCCTTGTCCGCCAATTCACGGTGCTCGCTGTTCTGCGCATAGAACGATTGCAGCGTTGCCTGCACTCCAACGTCGATCTCCGCCGGGCTCGCGGCCATGGTCCAACTGCTGCAGGTAAGTGCGGCGCATAGCAGGACTGATCTGATTGCCACGCTGGCTCGTCTGTTCATGATGGCATTCTCCAGTGACCGGAAATTCCGGCGCTGTAATCGTCCTATTGTTGAGGCGACCGCCACATCAGCCGATGACCCCAGCTGCTGTCAGAACTGGCCGACACAACGATCTTGGTGATGCACCATTGTCGGACCGCCCCCACTGCTGAATCGGACCTCACCGGATCCGCTCCGCGCAGGCAGCAACTAACCTGACTTCGTGACATCTGGTCACGAGCAACTTGAAGGTGAACGCCATGAACTGGACCCAAGCGCAAGGCAACTGGCAACAGCTGAAGGGCAAGGTGAAGGAACAGTGGGGCAAACTCACTGATGATGACCTGGATCAGATCGCAGGCAGACGCGAACAACTCCTTGGACAGATACAGAAGAGCTACGGTCTCGCGAAGGATGAGGCCGACCGACGCGTCAAGGAGTGGGAGAGCCGCAATCCCGACTGATCGCGATACGCCACTGACCGGAACGCAGGAGTGACAGGTCGATACCAATTGACCTGGCTCCTGCTTTCCGGTGGCGTGCCGGACGGGCAGCTCCCCAGGCCGTGACCGTGGTCGGGTCGATGGCCACCGACCCGTTGACCGGCACGATGTAGGAATTGTCTGACTTCTCGATAAACTGACTCGGCCTATAATTGCTGCATAACGCCACGGAAGCACATGCCAGCCCTAAGCCTCATAATTGCCGATGACCACCAACTGGTTCGCGCCGGGATCTGCGAACTGATGGCCGCGCAATCCGATCTGAAGGTTGTCGCTCAGTGTCGCACCGGCAAGGAGACGCTGGCGGCGTTGCAGGTTCATCCCTGCCATGAACTGGTGCTGGATCTGTCACTGCCCGACATGTCGGGGTTGGACGTCATCAAAGCCGCAAGACTTCAACACCCCAGCGTGGCGGTGCTGGTGCTGAGTGGCTATCCGGAACGGCAGTTTGGCATCAATGTGCTGCGGGCCGGCGCCCATGGATTTGTCAGTAAGGGTGTGGACGAGGCTGAGTTGCTGCGCGCCGTACGCACCGTCGCCCGCGGTGGGCGTTATGTCGGCCCTGAGCTGGCCGATCTGCTGGTTAACGGCATGGACGCAGATGCCAACATACCCGCCCATAGCGTGCTGTCAGAACGTGAGTTTCAGATCTTCTGCAAGCTCGCCGCGGGCCGCAGCGTTACTGACATCGCCAATAAACTGTGCCTGAGCGTCAAAACCGTAAGCACCTACCGTTCCAGGCTGTTGGAAAAAATGGGCATGAAGACGAATGCCGACATCACTTCCTATGCCATCCGCAATAGCCTCATCCAGTAACGGGACCGGAGTCACGCAGAATCCATCAGAACTGCGCATTCTGCTGGTGGAGGACTCCGCACGCCTGCGCATAAGGCTGGCCGAGATGCTCACCACGCCTGGCCTGGCCCGCGTTACCGCGATGGCCGCTACTGAAGCCGAAGCGATCGAGCAGATTAAATCATTGAATTTTGATGTATTGATTGTTGATGTGGAACTACAGACCGGCAGCGGCATCAATGTGGTGAGACAGGCCCGGACTCGCTGGCCGACGCCCCTCAAGCCACTCATTATTGTGCTGACCAACTACGCTTTGCCGACCGTGAAGGATCGCTGCCTGGCTGCGGGCGCCGACTACTTCCTGGACAAGATGCGGCAGTTCGAGCAGCTGCAACCACTCATTGCCAAGCAACGATCCTAGCCGCGTCACCGGCCCCCAAGCCCGAACTGCACGGGAGCGGGCACTACAACGTCGACGCGCGTTCCACGCGGGCTGTTGGCACCGATCCTGAACACGCCATGCAGGCTTTCAATGCGATGGCGCATACCCGCCACTCCGTGCGAGGCGCTGGCACTCGACGCGGCGTCGCCCATACCAACACCATCATCGGCAATGGACATCCGGAACTGGCGTGAGTCCACGGCAAACTCCAACGTCACGTTGTGCGCGGCGGCATGGCGAATGATGTTGGTCAGCGATTCCTGCGCCACGCGAAACAGCGCCATGGCGAATTCCTGCGGAATCCACTCGATGTTCTCGGGCACGACAGTCCGGCATTGCAGGCCTGCTTTGGCGCAGGTGTCATCAAAATAGGCCTGCAAAGCCGTTGGCAGTCCGAAATGCTCAAGCAGCGCCGGTCGCAGGTTTTCAACCACGCGGCGCTTCACATTCATGGCTTCATCGATGCCTTGCGCCAACGCCTCGAGTTTGCCGTGCACTTGCGGCTCGACGGCGCTGGCGCGACCCTGCAACCATGCCAGGTCCATTTTTGCCGCCGTCAGCATTCCACCCAGCTCATCGTGCAGGTTATGCGCCAGTTCGGCCTTCTCCTGCTCAGTCACGGTCTGCAGGTACGTGGTCAGGTTGGACAGCTCTGCCGTGCGCGCCTTCACCACCTCTTCAAGCCGCTGCTGCTCGGACATCGCTTGCTGACGGCTGCTTTCAAGGCGCGAGAAATCACGCCTCAACAGCCGGATCGTCACCACCAGCAAAGCCAGCGTCAGCATGCCCAGACCCACAAAAGCCATGCGGGTCAACTGCACGTCGCGCGAGGCGTTGAGCCGTGCCACGGTCGCGCGCGCTCCGATCTGATCCAGCAGCTGCTGCGATGCAATCCGAAAGGCGTCCATCTCATGCTGGCCTTCGTCGGAATTCACCACCTCCATTGCATCGCCAGGCACCCCTTGTTCAACCATTTTGACCGTCGCGGTCAACTCGCCCATTTTTTCGGCACACAGCGCCGTGATCTTCCTGATCTGGGTCAGCAGCACCTGGTCGGTGGCAGCCGTCGCCATCAATGTCGCGGAGATCTGCGCTAGCTTGCCGGCGGCGTTGCGGTAGGGCTGTAGATAATTGGAGTCGCGGGTAAGCAGATAGCCACGTTGGCCGGTCTCGGCATCAAGCATCGCAATCTGCAGCTCGAATACGCTCCTGCGCGCCTCAAACAGGCGATCCAGCTGGTCCGAATCGGCACCGATGCGCTTTACCGACGCTTCGTTGAACAGTACGGCACCGACGGCAATGGCTGACATTGCCACGATTGGCAACCAGATGGACCGGGGCAGCAGAAACAGCGTCAACACATCGGACGCCAGATTCGGCACCAATTCCCTGGGTTTTTCCCGCATGGTCCGTTGGAGTTTATACCCGTGCCGGGCTCTATGTTATGCGGTGGCCGGGCCGGCTTTGCCGTTGCCAGCTGGTGGCGGCGGGACGGCTGATGGTGCCCGAGCGGTCACTAGCCGCCAGGCCTCAGAGGGTCGCAATCTGCGCCCAGTCCGGGCCGCGCGCATACGCACCCGATCGAGTTGCGGGCGACCTGATCGGGCGGTATCCGGCATTGCCGACTGACTTCGAAAGCCTGGGCGAATGCGAGGGGCGCTCGTACAGATGCTTGAGTACCGCGTGGCAGGCACAGGAGCGCTGCTCCAGCGCCGGCGCGTCCAGAATCTCAATCCGGCCGCGACGATAACGGATCGCGCCCTCTTCCTGAAGCCGTCCGGCCGTCGCCGTTACGCTCTCGCGGCGTACGCCAAGGATGCAGCCCAGCCGATCCTGCGTGGCGATCAGCTCGTTGTCCACCCCACGCTCGAGTATGCCCAGCAGCCACCGGCACAGCCGCTGCTCCACAGTGTGGCTACGATTGCACGCGGAGGTCTGGGCCATCTGCATGAACAGCGCCTGCACATGCCGCAGCACAATTTGTTGAAATGCGCCGCCGCGCTGGAATTCCCTGGCGACCGGGTCGACCGGGGCCCGGTAAGCCAGTCCCGCGTTCTGGACCAACGCCTCACTCGACTCGATGGCATCGCCCATGAGCACCGAGGCGCCAAACAGACTCTCGTGGCCAATACCGGCGATCTCCGTGGTGGACCCGTCCTCAAGCAGGCACTGCAGTGACAGAACCGCTGACACCGGGAAATAGACGTATTCCAGGCGCGCGGCTTGTTCGTTCAATAGCTGGCCAGAGTCAAGGGTCACGCCCACCAGATGGGATGCCAGTCGGTTGTAATCTTCGGCTGGCAGTGAATCGAGAAGGCCATTGTTCCGCGGACGGCCCGATGAGCCTACCAACTCGTTGGCGGCAGTCCGCGCGGTTCCGTGCATTAGCATGGTTTTTCTCCAGAGGTTTGACCCGATGCAGCGGCAGTCCACCCGCGCAGAGCCAGTGTGCACGCCAGTATTGGCGTGCGCTGTCCGCCCCGGCGCACGGAGCCTGTAGGAGAGTGACTACAGCTTTGGGCAGGAGGATGACTGTGGGCGATCTGACAAATCTGACGAGTGATGTCCCACCCGGATACCCCAGAATCCGCGTTGGCTGCACGTGGATGTCCTTGGACGTCACTGGACTTCGCTGGAGCCGGAAACCGGCGAAACCTGGCTCCGAAGTGCGCAGTTGCACGGAAACATTGGCGGTCGGTGAATGTTCCTGGACCTGCCTGGCCGTCCTTGGATGGCGCCCCCGGCCGGAGTTGAACCGACGACCTACCGCTTAGGAGGCGGTCGCTCTATCCACTGAGCTACGGGGGCGTGATTTAATTGTAACGTTTTTCTCCGTGACGTCGTTTGCCCGGTAGCCATGTGCAGCAGTGGCGCCGCTCAACTGGGAGGCGCGCCCTCGTTCTTTGCAAGTATCTTGTCCACGTCAGCAACGAACTCTGGAATGAAGGTGCTTAGTTTTGCGCTGCGCCACCAGTCACCGCCGCGCGCCGTCCTGAGCACGCCAGCGAGGAGTGCTCCACCGGTCATTTCGAACGTCCCCTTCGGAAAGATCCCGCGTTGCGTCCGATCCCAGATATGGAACGCCGCCCAGGCATATTCAGCCAGGAACTGCTCCAGCCTCAGCTGATCGGCCACATCCAGGGCGACTTCGCCGCGAATTCCCGTGGTCATTAACTCCGCGATATCGCGATGTTCGACCATTGCCATTCGAATTACAGTCCACTGAGACATCGTGGAGTTGTGCTCGGCGCGCTGAAGGGCGGCAGTATTGCCTTTGATCTGCAGCCCGATAAAACCTAAAGACAGGATGACGCCCACCGCTGCCACGATCTGCGCGAGATAGAAGACTTGTTCGAGTGTCATAGGTCCCACCCCGCGGTTCTGCCAATCACAATACCAGAGTGGCCCATTCACCCTTCGCCCGAGTACCTGCACCGGTGCGCACTGTGCCGCAGTCGCCGCAGCGCTCGAGAGTGGCGTGCGCGATTTTTTTATTTTCTTTATTGTTCAACAGGTTATGGTGGAGCGGAAGGGGATCGAACCCTCGACCTCTGCATTGCGAACGCAGCGCTCTCCCAACTGAGCTACCGCCCCACACAAGGCGCGCGATTCTAGAGTACTGGCCCAAGCGCCGCAAACCCAAACGCAGCGCCCGGACTACGCCCGCAGCCGGGCCACGCCGTTCACAGCAGCAGCTTTGCCAGTGCTGTCACGGCAATCAGGAAGGCCGCGATCAACCCCGCCGCCGCCATTCGGCTGCGACGCGCCACTTTCTTCAGATCGCAGGCGGCAATGAGAAACGGTCGGTCGTCCTGGGGGCGCATCAGGACATTCGTGACCGGCGCGCTGGCGCTGGGTGGCTGCTGCTCGATCTGGCGGCGGGCCGCGGCGCGCGCCAGCTCCCATTCCTTCAGGCTCAGGACACCATCGCGGTTGGCGTCGAAACGTTGCAGTAACGCAGGTTGATCCTGCTTCCAGTCGGCCAGCAGTTTCATTACTGCGCCGGTGGTGTCGGCGGCTGCTACACCGCCCGCAGTACCAAAATCACCGATGACGTTGACGAGTTCATATTCCTGGATCCGGTGCTCGGTATAACGGTATTCACGATCGCCGCCCAGGGTCATGCGGCCCTGCGCGAAACCGTTCTCCGGCCACGGCTGTGCGCCATACCAGACTGTCTTCTCCTCCGGACGCACGTCGGCACCGTCCGGGTTGACAAGGCAGGTGCCGGTCTCGTCTTCGATGAGGAAGGGCGTGTCGCTCACGCCGCGATTGATGACGTGCCAGCTGCGCGAGTTGCCGCTGGCAACGTGGCGCTCGATGCGAAACAGCCACCAGACGCTGGGGCGATTGGTGAGCGGGGCGCGGTTCTCCGCCTGCGGCAGCAGGCGCGCGCGGCCACCAAGTTCGACATAGCCCTGCGCCGCGGAGCGCACCCGCGAGCGCGGTGTGTCGTCGATCAGCCGGGCTAGCCGCCAGTTGCGAAAGCTGAAGTAAAAACACAGTGGCGCGGCCAGCGCCAGCGCCACTTTCCAGAAATCCGGGTCGCTTACAACGTCGATCGAGAGGCCTCAGCGCTTGAACTGTGCGCCGACATCGACGTCCGCTTTTTCTCCGGCCGTGAACTCGAGCAGCGGCCTGGCGACAAAACCGTAACGGCGCGCGATCAGCACATCGGGAAACTGGTCGATACGCGTGTTGTTGATCTGCACCGCTTCATTGTAGAGCTCGCGCCGATCGGCGATCGCTTCTTCCAGGCCGGTGATGCGCGTCTGCAGCTGCTGGAAGGATTCATTGCTCTTGAGCTGCGGGTAATTTTCCGCCACCGCGAACAGGTGCATGACGCCGGAGCGCAGCTGCTGCTCGGCAGCACCCACGGCGGCGACATCACCGCCGGCACTCGCCTGCGACACGGCGGTGCGCGCGCGCATGACTTTCTCGAGCGTCTCCTGTTCGTACTGCATGTATTGCCGGCAGCTGTCGATGAGCTTGGGCAGTTCGTCGTGGCGCTGCTTGAGCAGCACGTCGATGTTGGCCCAGGCCTGTTTGAGGCGCTCACGTATCGCGACCAGGCTGTTATAGATGCCGACCAGATAAACCGTCAGCACCGCAATGAGCGCCAGAATGATAATGAATAAAATCATGTTCGTTACCAGATCACGCAGCGTTTGGGATTGGTGGCGCTGGCAGGCGCGCCAAAGGCCTGCGCAAACTGCGGAATGTTGGCGAGCGTGCCGTTGACGCGGTACTGGCCGGGCGGATGCGGGTCGGCCGCCGCGTAGGCACGTGCCTGCTCCGGTCGCAGGCTCTGCGCCCAGAAACGCGCGAAACTCAGGAAGAACTGCTGGTCGGGCGTGTAGCCTTCCAGCGTCGGCGCATCGGCAAAGGCCGGCGAGGCGTGATAGGCGCGATAGGCCAGCAGCAGGCCGCCAAGATCCGCGATGGCCTCGCCGGTCACCAGGTGACCCTTGAGGTGCAGATCGCCATCGACCGTGTAAGCCGAGAATTGATCGGCGACGCAGTTCACGCCTACCTTGAACTTGTCGCCGTCTTCCTTGGCCCACCAGTTGGCGAGGTTGCCGTGGCCATCAAACTGGCTGCCCTGGTCATCAAAGCCATGGGTAATCTCGTGGCCGATAACTGCGCCGATCGCCCCGTAGTTGAAGGAGGCTGGCGCGCTGGCGTCAAAAAATGGCGGCTGCAGGATGCCGGCCAGAAAGTTGATGCTGTTGAGCGAGGGATCGTAATAGGCATTGACCACCTGCGGCGGATAAGCCCACTCGCTGCGATCGACCGGCTTGCCGATCTTGGCCAGCTCGCGCGCATTGTCAAACAGGTTGGCACGCATGACGTTGGCGGCATAGCTGCTGCGATCAATGTGCAGCGTGCTGTAGTCGCGCCATCGGTCCGGATAACCAATGCGCTCCTCGATCATCCTGAGCTTTTCTATGGCCTTGACGCGCGTGGCATCACTCATCCAGGCTAGAGTCTGCAGATCCTGCTCAACGGCCGCGCGCACGCCGTGCAAAATGTCGAGCACCTGGGCGCGCGCCTCGGGCGGCAGCCGATGTTTCACGAACTCATGGCCGACGGCAAAACCCAATGCACCATTCTCAGTGCTGAGTACGCGCCGCCAGCGCGGCAGCAGTTCCTTGGAACCGCTGATCGCCTGCGCCAGTTTGAAATTCTCATCCACGTAGGCCTTGGAAAGATAGGGCGCGTAGCGGTGCACAAGATGCCAGCGCAGATAATTGCGCCACTGCGACATCGGCGTGCCGCTCATCTCCTGCGACGCCGCGGCAAAGAATGCCGGCATCGCGAGGTTCAGGCGCTCCATCGCCGGCGCACCCATGGCGCTGATGTAGCGCGGCCAGTCGATGGCCGGCGCCGCCTTGGCGAGGCCCGCGAGGTCGGTCATGTGGAAGATGGCGTGCGGATCGCGCTGCTCTTCCACCGGCATGGAGGCCCTGGCGAGCCGGGTTTCCAATGCCATCACCTCGTGCGCGCCCGCGCTTGCCGGAGCTGGCTTGTCACCCAGCAGCGTGAATATGCGCGCGATGTGTTCCTCATAGCTCACGCGAATCGCGGCGTATTTCGGATCATCCTTCAGGTAGTAATCACGATCAGGCAGGCCAATGCCCCCCTGGGAAACCACCCCAACCACTTTGGTGCTGTCGTCAAAATCCTGCATCTGACCCATGCCAAACAGTGCATTCACACCCAGGGCCTGCAGCCGCGCCAGCGCCGCCGTCAGCTGCTGGGGACGCCGCAGCGCGGCGATGCGCGCCAATTCGTCAGCCAACGGTGCGATACCTGCTTTTTCAACCGTGGCCTCATCCATGCCGCTGGCAAAGAAATCACCGATCTTCTGTTCATCGCTCCCCGGCACGGCCGACTTGTTGGCGGCTGCAGCCTGCAGCAGCTCGTGGATATAGTCCTGGTTGTTCTGGTTCAGGATCTGGATCTGACCCCAGCTCGAGTAGGCAGGCGGAATCGGATTGTCGCGGATAAAACCGCCATTGGCGTACTGGAAGAAATCGACGAGCGGGTCGACGCTCTTGTCGAGCCACTCGTTGTGCAGGGCCGAAGCGCTCGCGGCACTTCCGCCTGCGAACGTTGCCAGCAGGACCAGAACCAAAAATAGCTTGCGTTGCATGACGATCCTCGGGCCCGCAGGCCGAAAGTTGCCGGCAGTCATTATAGCGGCCGGCTCAGTCCAGGAAGAAATCGGCGAGCAGATCGCGCGTACCGGGCACAAGCGCATAGTGATCCAGATCAGTGACTCCATTGGCCGCAAGCAGCTCGTCGTCGATGTAGAAGTTGCCGGTCGTGGCGCGCGCTTCGCTGGTCAATATGAACCAGGCGGCATCGGCCATGATTTCCGGGCGGCGCGCCTTGTTCAGATCGACGCCCGGGATCATCTGCAGTGCTGCCGTGGCGATGACAGTGCGCGGCCACAGGCTGTTGACGGCGATGCCCTGGCTGCGGAATTCGCCGGCGTGGCCGAGCGTGCACATGCTCATGCCGTACTTCGCCATGGTGTAGGCAACGTGCGGCGCAAACCAGTGAGTCTTCAGGGACAGCGGCGGCGAGAGATTGAGTATATGCGGGTTGCGGCCGGCCGCGGCGCTGCGCAGCAATTCGCTCAAACACGCCTGGGTGCAGGCATAGGTGCCGCGCACGTTGACGCCGAACATCAGGTCGAAGCGTTTCATCGGTGTTGCCGGCGTCGGTGTCAGGCTGATGGCGCTGGCATTGTTGACCAGGATATCGATGCCGCCGAAGCGCTCGACGCCGGCACGCACCGCAGCCGCCACCGCGTTCTCATCGCGTATGTCGGTGGCCACGGGCAGGGCCTGACCGCCGGCGGCTTCGATCTCGGCCGCCGCCGTGCCCAGCGTGCCCGGCAGTTTTGGATTGGGTTCAACCGTCTTGGCCAGCAGGACAATGTTGGCGCCGTCGCGCGCCGCGCGCTTTGCGATGGCCAGGCCGATGCCGCGCGAGGCCCCGCTGATCAGCAGGGTCTTGCCGCGCAGGCTGCGCCCGGCATCGCTCACGGCTGCTGCGCCAACTTACTGAAATCCGGGCGGCGCTTGTCGAAAAAAGCCTGGAACGCCTCGCGCGCCTCGGGGCTCTGCAGCCGCGCAACGAACACGCCGGCCTCGCGCAGCAGCGCCGCCTCGCTGCGCTCAACCTCGTGGGCATGCAGCAGTCGTTTCGATTCCCGCACCGCCCCAGCGGGCAACTGATTGAAGCGCTCGGCCATCGCACGCCCGTGTTTGATGACGTCGGCCGCAGGTAGTGCGGCGTTGGCCAGGCCGAGCGCTACGGCCTGCGCACCGCTGAAGGGCTCGCCGAGCAGCAGTTTCTCTGCGGCCTGCACCCTGCCCATCAGCTGTGGCAGCAACAGGCTGCTGGCAAACTCGGGCACCAGTCCCAGGCTGGTAAAAGGCATGGCGAAGCGCGCGTCTTCGGCGACATAGACCAGATCGCAATGCAGCAGCATGGTGGTACCTATGCCGATCGCGGCACCCGTGACCGCCGCCACCACCGGCTTCTCGCAGCCCATGAGCGCGCGCATGAAGCGGAATACTGGTGCATCAATGCTACTGGGCGGATTCGCCATGAAATCCGCGAGATCATTGCCGGCAGTGAATATACCCGGCTGGCCGATGATCAGCAGCGCGCGAACCGTGGTGTCGGAGCGCGCGGCAACAATCGCCTCGTACATGGATTGATACATCGCTGCCGTCAGCGCGTTCTTCTTTTCCGGGCGTGCTATCTCTATGGTGGCGACGCCGTTGACGATGGTGAAATTAATGCTCATGGCGGTCGGCAGCATAGGATGCCGGAGCAGCGGCGACAACGTGGCGCCGCCTGTGGCGAGGCGCCGCAGCTTCGGCGCCACGATCGGTATGGTCAACATGGTGCTGCCCACTGCCATCAACAGCAGCGCGGTGAACGAGCCGCTGGTGATGAGCTGCTTGTCCAGCAGTATATTCACGAAGATGATCATGATCAGCGCCTTGGTCTGCAACAGCCAGCCGATGAGTGACGCTTCACCGGGTCGCCAGCCAAGAATCCAGCCGGCGAGGCGCAGGCCTAGCAGTTTTCCGGACACCGCCGCCGCCAGCAGGATGCCGGCGGCGAGTGAACACGGCACCGCCGCCCAGCGTCCAGGTGGTGCGCAGCCCCGTGCTCAGGAAGAACACCGGCATGATCACCAGCAGCACGTTGTGCCGCAGGTTATCCATGTGCTTGACGTTGAACCAGGAGTTATCCATCACCGCCCCAGAAAGGAATGCACCGACCATGAAGTGCAGGCCGGACCAATCGGCACCAAAGCCGCAGGCCGTCAGCCAGGTCAACCCGACATACCAGCGATCTCGCTCAGGTATGCGAACCATGAGCTTGCGGAACAGCCAGGCCGCCAACGCGAAACTCAGCAGGAACCCACCCTGCCGGCCAACGCGATGCCAATCCATGAGTATCAGTGCCAGTACGCCCCAGATGGCTATGTCATCCAGGCTCGCGTAGCGCAGGATCCGCTGGCCGATTGGCTGGCGAAGAATTTCCAGCTTCTCCATGAACAGGATCAGTATCGGCAGCGCCGTGACGGCGCAGGACATGCCTATGCCGACGATGAACTGCCACGACTGCGCCCGTGGGCCTATCCAACCGGGGTAGCGAATGATGACGGCGGCGGCCGCGCAGCCAGACAGCAAGGGCACGGCCAGTGCCAGGCCGGCGGTGATGCCGCCTTCCCCGCGGTTTTCCCAGGTCTGTTTCAGATCGAGTTCAATGCCGGCGATCCACACAAACACCATCACTGCCCACCAGGCGATGCCGTTGAGTGCCTGGATGACCGGCGGGTTGAAGACGAACTGGTAATAGGCCGGCAACCACGCGCCGAGAATCCCTGGGCCCAGCAGGATTCCGGTGATGATCTGCACCACGACCAGCGGTGCGTAATATTCAGTCCGCCCGAGGCGCCAGATCAGAAACGGAATCGTGAAGATGATCGCCATCGCGATCAGAAACAATTCGCTGGTGTTCATGGCCTGGCCCAGGCAGCATTGATCAGGCTATGGGCGGGTTGATAGACGATGGCATTCCTGACGGTGTCGACGGCGGAAATCTCTTTGATGAGCCCGTCTGTCCCCCACAGCAGCTGGTACTCCTCGAAACTCGAGACCCAATGGCGCCACATGGGTAAGTCGAGCGTAGCGGTTTCGCTGGTCAGTGGGTAACCGATGGCGATTATGGCCTGTTCGCGCGTCATTCCCTTCATTACCCGACCCTGGCGGATGGCCGCCTGAACGTCCGGTGGATAGCCGGCAATCTTCGCCGTGGGATCGGTGTCGACCACGATCTTGTGCACCCACTGGTCCAGCGACTCCTGTTCGCGACCATAGTCGTGCCCGAGGCGCATCTTGCGCCCGTTGATCTCGGCATGTGCGCGATGCCGCCCGTAACTCAGAACCGTTATCGGGGTACCAGCGGGAATGCTCGGCAGGACTGCGTAGTTGCCGTCGCTGATCCAGTCTTTCTCGTAGTGCAGGGTGCAGCAGGCAAATCCCTTGAAGGGAAACGATGGCTTGGGACTATCCGCGGCCAAGGCCAGCGTAGTCACCAGTGCGCCCAATGCCGCAACCAACAACGTAAACAGTGACCGGCTTGCGCTCTGGTGTCGCCGTGTATTCATGTTGCCCCCCGTGTGAACCTAGCGTATCACAGGCCTCCGGGCTGGTTAACCCGCCGGCGTCGGACATGGTTGTATTGCGTGGACTGCGCTAGAATCTTCGCCGCAGACACGCGCACCTTGTGGCCCGGGCCAGCTGCCCTTCAGTAGAGAAAATCAATGGCGGCGGTTCAGACTGCGATTGAAACTCACGATGTCGATGTGCTTATCATCGGTGGCGGACCGGCTGGCTCTACCGCGGCAACGCTGCTTGCTGAGCGCGGTCACCGCGTGGTGCTGCTCGAGAAAGCCCACCATCCGCGCTTCCACATTGGCGAATCACTCCTGCCGGCCAACCTGCCCCTGTTTGAGCGCCTCGGAGTTGCCGAGGAAATCAGGGCCATCGGCATGCAGAAATGGGGAGCGGAATTCGTCTCCGCGCAGCACGGTCGTGCTGAGACTTTCGAATTCAGGGACGCCGTCAATGTGCAGCTGCCCTATGCCTATCAGGTCAGGCGATCGCAGTTCGACGAAATCCTGATCAGGCGAGCCGCGCGGGCCGGAGCACAGGTAGTCGAGGGCTGCTGCGTTCGCGCGGCCGACGTTGCGGCCGGTGCGCAGTTCGTGCGCGTGGAGGCAGTGCACGATGACGACCGACTCGAATCCTGGCATGCCCGCTTCCTGGTGGACGCCTCCGGGCGGGATACATTTCTCGCCTCGCAGCTGGGCGCCAAGCGGCGCAACCGCAGGCACAACAGTGCCGCCATCTACGCGCACTTCGCGGGCGCCGAGCGCTACCCGGATCGGCGCGCCGGTAACATTTCAATATACTGGTTTGCGCACGGCTGGCTGTGGTTCATTCCGCTGGCGGACGGCGCCTCCAGCGTCGGGGCAGTGGTATGGCCCGCGTATCTGAAACAGCGTCGCGGGCCGCTCGCAGAGTTCCTGCTTGACACGATTGCGCAATGCGCGCCGCTCGCGGCACGCTTGCGCAATGCGCAGCTGGTGACCGCGGTCGAAGCCACTGGCAATTACTCCTATTCGGCCAGTCACAGCCACGGCGAGCGCTACCTGATAGTGGGCGACGCCTACGCGTTCATCGATCCGGTCTTTTCTTCCGGCGTGTGGCTGGCGATGAACAGCGCCGCCGTGGCGGCCGAGGCAATTGACGCCCGTCTGCATCATTTGCCTCACGCCCGCAGGGCGCTACGCGAATTCGATCGCGTGATGCGCCATGGCCCGCGCGTCTTCTCCTGGTTCATCTATCGGGTCACCAATCCCAGCATGCGCGACCTGTTCATGCATCCGCGTGACCTGATGGGGATGAAGCGCGCGGTGATATCGGTACTTGGCGGCGACATTTTTGGCAATACGCCAATCTGGAAATCGTTACGCCTATTCAAGACCCTTTACCTGCTGGTGTCGGTATTCAACCTCCGCCGTACTGTGAAAGCACTGCGCCAGCATGCTGCTGACGTGCGCTCCGTCGTGCCTGGCGATTGATGGGATGCCGATGAACAGCATTGCCAACCTGCGCGTCGAGTATCTGCCACGCGAACAGTTGCTGGCGCGCCCGGACAGCTGGTGGCAAAGCGTTCTGGGCGTGGTGCCGTTCAATCGGGGCCAGCCGTTCCCGACCAATGCGGACATTCCCGTCGCGCCGGTCCCGCTCATGGAACTCGGCGCAACCAGCTCCACCTGCGAAGTGTGGCGTGCGCCCGGGCCACTGCAGTCCGGTCACAGCGGCGGGCTGCATTACCGTGCCGGCGCGCAGGTAATGTTCGGGCGCCTGGTGATGCCAGAGCCAGCAACTGCAAGTGATGCGGCCACCGACCGCACCGCGCTCCAGCAAATTACGGCGCAGGCCTACGCACAGCTATTCGCGGCGCTCGATCGCCTGGGGCACCCCAATCTGCTGAGAGTCTGGAACTACCTTGCAAGGATCAATGCCGAATCGTCGCAGGGCGAGCGCTACCACGAATTCAACAGCGCTCGCCGCCGGGCGTTCCTGGATGCCGGGCGTACTGTCGAGGGCCAGGTCCCGGCCGCTTCGGCGCTGGGCTCGGCGGCTGGCTCGCCACTGGTAATCTACTTTCTCGCCAGTGCCAACGCCGCCCACTCGCTGGAAAATCCCAGGCAGGTGAGCGCGTTCCGTTACCCCGCGGAGTATGGGCCCGACAGCCCGACGTTCTCGCGAGCTGCCATTGCCAACGGGCTGAACGGCAACTGCCTGTTCATTTCCGGCACCGCCAGCATTCTGGGACACGGCACCGTGCACGCTGGCAACGTCACTGCGCAGACCCGCGAATCGATCGCCAACATTGCGGCCCTCGCGGCCGAGGCCAACCAGTTGAGCGGCACCAACCGCTATGCCATCGAAGCGCTGCAGTACAAGGTGTACCTGCGCCACGCAGCGGAGCTGGACGAGATTCGCCACGAGCTCGCGCAGCGACTGCCGACCAGTTGCCCAATCACCTATCTGCAGGCAGACATCTGTCGCCGCGATCTATTGGTGGAGATTGAGGCGGTGGGCAGCCCGCAGTAAGGGCACAGCCGGCCATGACAACCCGCAGCAGCAACTGGCGCGTAGCCCTGGTCACGGCATTGGCGGCCTGTGGCGTCCCGGTATGCACAGCTGCTGATCGGCCGCTGTGGGAATTTGGCCTGGGAGCCGGCGCGGTTGCCTTCGCGGATTACCGCGGCGCCGACAGCTCGCGCGTCTATCCGCTACCGATTCCATATTTCGTCTACCATGGGAAGATGTTCAGGGCCGATCGCGATGGCGTGCGCGGTACGCTGCTCAACACTCCGGTGGTGGAATTCAACGTCAGCCTCGACCTGACGACGCCGGTCAACAGCCGCGACAACGACGCGCGCGCCGGCATGCCCGACCTGAGGTCCATCATTGAGATCGGCCCGTCGCTGGATATGCACCTGTGGCGCTCGGGGAATGAACGGCTGCGCCTGGATCTGCGCATACCGGTACTCAAAGCCTTCACGATTGAACGGCAACCACACGCCACGGGCTGGGTCGCCGCGGCCCGGCTCAATCTCGACCTGCGCGACATCGCTGGCTACTCCAGATGGGACATGGGCATGTTCATTGCCCCGCTGTTCGCCGACCGTCAGTACCACGATTATTTCTATACCGTGGCGGCTGAATTTGCTACAGCCTGAGCGCCCGGCATATCAGGCGGCGGGCGGCTACTCGGGAACCGAGTTGCTGGTGTCCACTTCGAGGCGCTTGCGCAACTTGTGGTTCGGCGCCTTCCTGCGCTACGACACGCTGGCCGGTGCCACGTTTCTGCCCAGCCCGCTGGTGCGATCCCACAGCTACTGGGCGGGCGGCTTCGGCGTCGCGTGGCTGATCAGCCAGTCGCAGCAATCAGTCCCCGGTGACTACTGACGTGAACACCACCATGAGCCACATCATGCAAGCAGCGGGCGACCGGGCGAAGCTGTGGGCATCACTGCTCCTGTTTGCAGTGTTCGGCCTGACCTGGTCAGTAGTGGCGATTCCGGGGTACCTGCTATTGCCGCGCCAGTTGGGTACCAGGATCGGTCGCCTGGGCTTCAACCGGCTGACCTGGTTATACGCGTCGTGGCTGTCACTTATTGGCGCCTACCGGCTGGACCTCCGTGCCATGGAAGCGCTACGCCGCGGGCCGGCCGTGATCCTGGCACCGAACCATCCGTCAATGATTGACGCGGTGCTGATCCTGAGTGCTCACCCGCGCATGGTCTGTGTGATGAAATCTGTATTGAAGAATAACGTCATACTCGGATCCGGGGCGCGACTTGCCCGCTATATCACCAACTATCCGCCGCGCCGCATGGTGCTGGATGCCGTCGCCGAACTGCAGCGTGGTCAATCCCTGCTGCTGTTCCCGGAAGGCACCCGCACGATTTCGGCGCCGGTCAATTCCTTCAACACCAGCGCCGGGCTGATTGCCAAGCGTGCCCGCGTTGCGGTGCAGACCCTGATTGTGGAAACTGATTCGCCGTTCCTGAGCAAGGGTTGGTCGCCGTTTCGCTGTCCCGTATTGCCGATTACCTGCCGGATTCGCCTTGGGCGCTGCTTTGACCCGCCCGAGGACGTCCGGGCTTTTGACGCGCTGCTGGAAGACTATTTCCGCACCGAACTGGCCGCCGCTCCCCAGAATGTCTGGCTCAGCGAACGTCGCCCACCAGCGCCGGGTTGAAATCTCCCATGCCGCAGTCTTCGACCACCCACGTCGTACTGATTCCAAGCTATAACCCCGGAGCAAGAGTATTCGAATCGGTGGCCGCCGCCCGCCTGCACTGGTCGCCGGTGTGGGTCGTGGTCGATGGCAGTGATGACGGCACGGGCGAGGCCCTGACTCAGCTCGCGGAGCAGGACGCGGGCCTGCGGGTAATCCGGCTAGCCGCGCAACCGCGGCAAGGGTGCTGCGGTTCTGCACGGCGTACGCGCGGCGCTGGCGTGACGGTTTCACGCATGTGCTGACGATGGATTCGGATGGTCAGCATCCGGCCGGGGAAATTCCGGCCTTCATGGCCGCCTCGGCGGCGGCACCGGCCGCGATGATACTCGGCGAGCCGGTGTTCGACGCGAGTGCACCGCTGCTCCGGGTGCGCGGCCGTCGGATCTCGAACTGGCTGGCGAATCTCGAGACACTCTGGGTCGGCGTGCATGATTCGCTGTTCGGATTCCGGGTCTATCCGGCCGCCCCGCTGGAACGCATCATGCGTCGCCAGATCTGGATGCGTCGCTTCGATTTTGATGTCGAGGCGGTGGTCAGGCTGTGCTGGCGGGGCGTGCACCCGATAAACCTGCCGGCCGCAGTCCGCTACCTGCGCGTCGACGAGGGCGGCGTCTCACATTTTCGTTACGGCCGGGACAATGCCCTGTTGACCTGGATGCACACGCGCTTGCTGGCCGGCTTTCTGATCCGCCTGCCGCGACTGGTCTGGCGTCGCGCAACGGGCCGCTGAGCGGCCATCACGCTGCCGGCTTCTGCGCACCGTACGCCGAGAATATTCCCAATTCGACATTGCGCACCACGTGCACGAATCCCGCCACGCGCAGTGCCGCCATCACGGCCTCCGGCGTCACGCAGGCTTCAATGGTGTCCCAGTAGTAGCGCATGAGTTCCGGTGTATCGCGGTGCGAGGAGACGCGGGCTGCAATCCAGGGAACGATGCGGCGCAGATAAAACTTCAGCGACGCGCGCGCCCAACCTGCCTGTGGTCGGGTGATTTCGAGCACGCAGACGCGTCCGCCCGGCTTGAGCACCCGATGGAACTCGGCAAATACAGTACCCAGATCCGCGACGTGGCGCAGGGCGAATCCCATGCTGACGAAATCGGTACTGGCGGCCGCCAGCGGCAGATGCTCGGCGCTGCCATGCATCAGGCGCACACCGTCGGGAACTTTCGCGTTGGCAACCATGCCGGGACTGGGATCCACGCCGATAATGCAGCTGGGATCACCCACGATCGCAGCCGCCTCGCGCGCCACCAGACCGGTGCCAACGCCCACGTCCACAACCGTCATTCCTGCATCGAGGCCGGCCAGGCGGAGCGCCCGATTGCGGTACCAGGAACCACTCCCGAATGACATTGTGCGTTCGACGCGGTCATAGTCCGCGGCAGTCCGGCTGAATATATCGCGCACCCAGCCACTGCGCGCCGGTTCGCCGGCGTAGTACGCAGGCAGGGGTGGGTGTGGCGGATGCGGCAGATTCATCAGAACCTTCGTGCGGTTGCCAGCTGTGCGCCGGTCAGATTTACCATAGCACAGTGCCGCGACACTGCGAGTGGCGCGCGCGGCCGGCACGTGAATCTGGCTGGGAGATCCAGTAGCTTGGTCGGCACCCGCGGGTTGCGTTCAAACGACCCGCCGATATAATGTTTACCGCCGTCGTTCGTCGACAAGAAATTTGGTTCACGTCCAACCACGCGAAGGTTCTGATGCATCCCGCGGCAGCCTCAGCAACCGGTGAACTGACCAGCGAACTTGCCGACCTGATCGTGCAGGGCCTCAATCTGGATGTTGCCGCGTCCGACATCGACCCGGCGGCGCCGCTCTACCGCGAAGGGCTGGGGCTCGACTCGATCGATATCCTGGAGATCGCGCTGGTTATTGCCAAGAAATACGGCATCGAATTGAAGGCCGACAGCGCCGAAAACCACCAGATCTTCGGTTCGCTCACGGCCCTGGCCGAGTTTATTGCCGCACGGCGCACGAAGTGATGCCAGGCAGGCTGCGGAGTGCGCGCGCCATGGCCGTCGCCGCCGCGGTGATCTCTTACGCGGTACTCGCTCACGTCAGTAATTCGGTTCCGGGGAACGAAAATCTGGGCGCCGTGCTCGCCCTGGCGCCGCTATGGCTGGCGGCGGCCGCTCTGGCCTGGCGCTCGAGCTATCAGTGGATCGGCCTGCTGGCCTGCCTGCTCGGTGCGCTGCTCGCATATGCGTGCTGGGACAACCTCAAGCGCCATTTCATGTGGCTCTATCTGATCCAACAGGCTGGTGCTTACGCATTGCTGGCCATATCTTTCGGTCGCTCCCTGGGCCAGCGGCACGTGCCGCTGTGCACGCAATTTGCCACGCTGGTACATGGCCCGCTCACACTACCCGTCAGCCGCTACACGCGCAGCGTCACCATTGCCTGGACGCTGTTCTTTGTCGCCATGAGCGCCACCCTGCTGATCCTTTACGCGACTGCACCGCTTGCCGTATGGTCGGTGTTCGCCAACTTCTGCACCGTGCCGCTGGTGGCGTTGATGTTCATTGGTGAATACCTGATACGCCAACGTACCTTGCCCGACATGAAGCATGCCAGCATTCGCGACACCATCCGGGCGCTGTCCACCAGGGCCGGCGCTACCTCAGCCACCGCCCCACATGCCTGATCCGCAGGCACTCTGCCCACTGATTGCCCACGCCGCGCCGGACGACGTCGTCGCCTACCGCGACGGCCAGGCGATCAGCGCCGCACGCTTCATCGCCGAAGTTACCCACCTCGCCGCAGTGTGGCCCCCGACCAGGCACGTCCTCAACGCCTGCCAGGATCGTTACCGATTTGCCGTTGGACTCGCAGCCGCCATCTACTCAAATCGCGTCAGCCTGCTGCCCTCGACCCACACGCCGGAAGTCATACAGCACCTCAAGGGATTCGCACCCGACGCGATCTGCCTCAGCGACGATCCGGCCTGCGACATTGCGCTACCCCGGTTCCAGTTTCCGGATGGGGCGGCCGCAGATAAACGTGTCTGGCCGGTCCCGGCCATCGCCGCTGACCAGCTGGTCGCCCTGGTCTTTACTTCCGGTTCCACCGGAGTTCCGGTGCCGCATGCCAAGACCTGGGGCCGCCTGGTGCGCTGCGTGAAGATCGAAGCGGAACGCATGGCGCTGAGCGCTGCCGGCAGGTACACGATTGTTGCCACGGTCCCTGCGCAGCACATGTACGGATTTGAGTCGACCGTGCTGGTTGCGCTGCAGAGCGGCAATGCGTTGTGCGCCGAACGCCCCTTCTACCCGGCCGACATCGCCAGCGCACTGGCCGCGGCACCCATTCCACGGGTGCTGGTCTCGACGCCGATCCACCTGCGGGCACTGATCGCGGCCAATATCGCCCTGCCCCCAATCGAACTGATTCTATCGGCCACCGCGCCCCTGGATGAATCGCTGGCGCGCGAAGTGGAGGCCCGCTATGCGGCACCACTGCTCGAGATCTATGGCTCGACTGAAACCGGTCAGATCGCCAGCCGGCGGACCACGCAGACCGCCGAGTGGCAGCTGTGGCCTGGCGTCACCATCCGCATACGCGCGGGCCAGGCATGGGTTGAAGGCGGACACGTTGAAGCAGCAACGCCGATGGGGGACATACTGGAGGTGACCGGCACCGATCGCTTTCTGCTGCAGGGTCGAACGGCGGATCAGGTCAATATCGCGGGCAAGCGCAGTTCACTCAGCTATCTGAACCATCAGTTGACCAGCATCCCGGGAGTGCTCGACGGCGCATTTTTCCTGCGCCAGGGTGCGCCTTCTGCCGAGACCGGCATCATGCGCCTGGGTGCGCTGGTAGTGGCGCCGGACCTCGATGCCAGGGAAATTACCGCGCAACTGCGCGCGCGACTGGATCCGGCGTTCCTGCCGCGACCCCTGCTGCTGGTTGCGGAGATTCAGCGCAATGCCACCGGAAAATTGCCACTACACGCGCTGCAATCGCTCCTGCCGGACGACTGACCGGCGACCAGCACCACGCACTGCGCCATGATCACGCTGCTGCCACTGGAAATTCCTGCCGACCACGCCGCATTCGCCGGACATTTTCCCGGTAACCCGATCGTGCCGGGCGTGCTGCTGCTCGACGCAGCGTTAGAATCGATTGCCGCTGCCTGTGGACTCGCTTACGCAGACTGCACCATCAGCGCTGCCAAGTTCCTCAGTGCAGTACATCCGGGCGAGCTCCTGCAGCTAGTCTTCGAGCCGGCGGATCCGCAGCGCATGAATTTTACGATTCGTACGCCGGACCGACTCGTTGCCAGCGGCACACTCAGCTGGCCAGTCTCCGCCGACAATGCGCATGAACGCTAGCAGCGCAGCGCCGGCCTGGGCGGTTCATGCCGAACGCGGATCGCTGCTGCTGCTGCGGATGATGAG
Source organism: uncultured Gammaproteobacteria bacterium (assembly GCA_963823235.1). GTDB lineage: Bacteria > Pseudomonadota > Gammaproteobacteria > Steroidobacterales > Steroidobacteraceae > FEN-1191. The sequence goes on from CAWGKS010000011.1 coordinate 33,610, forward strand.
CTGGATTTCGCTGCGGCTTGGTCGCCGTTGCAGCCGCATCGTGCTGTACGGCATAGCCTGCTATTTCTTTGTGTTCGCCCCGCAGGCGCGCCGCGACGCGCGCGAGTATCTGCAGCGGGCGCTCGGCCGTCCGGCAACGCCGCTCGATCGATTCCGCCAGATCCTCGCATTCGCAACGACAATTCACGATCGCGTGTATCTGCTGAATCAGCGCTTCGAGGAGTTTGATATTTCGGTTGACGGCGCAGCGTTGCTGCGCGCAGCCGCGGCGCAGGGCAATGGCGCGCTGCTCGTCGGCGCCCACCTGGGCAGCTTCGAGGTCACGCGCGCGCTTGGCCAGCACCAGGCGGGGCTCGATATTGCCATGGCAATGTACGCGGACAACGCGCGCAAGATAAACGCTGTCCTGGCGGCGATCAGTCCTCAAGGCAAGCTGGACATCATCGAACTGGGCCAGATGTCAGCCATGCTGACGATCCGCGCCCGGCTCGATGCCGGCTCATTCGTTGGCATGCTGGGCGATCGCACCCTGGGGGATGAGCCGATCGAGCGAGTCATGTTTCTCGGTGCGCAGGCGCCATTTCCGCTCGGACCGATGCGGGCGGCGGCCATGCTGCGCCGCCCGGTCTACTTCATGACCGGACTCTACCTTGGTGGCAATCGCTACCGCATTGTCTTCGAGCAGATTGCTGATTTTTCCGCGCTCGCTCCCGGCGCCCGCACCATATCGGTCAGCGCCGCAGTGCATCAGTATGCGGCGATTCTCGAACGCCACTGTCGCGCGTTCCCCTACAACTGGTTTAACTTCCTGGACTTCTGGCAGCTTCACAGGTCCGCGGTTCCGCCCTCCACCACGAACGAATGAACAACCCCATGCTGCTCCCCACCGGTGGGCGACCCAGGCGCAGACTCACAGCGTTGCTGTGTGCCAGTCTGCTCGGCAGTGGCGCGCTCGCTGCGCCGCCCACCGACCCTCTGGATCAACTCATGGCAGTGCTCAGGCAGCGCCAGCACGGACACGTTTCCTTCACCGAACGCCACGTCACCAGCCTCCTTGATCGCCCGATCGAATCCTCCGGAGAGCTTTTTTATGATGCGCCAGCCCGACTGGAAAAGCGCACCACCAGACCACGCTCCGAACGGCTGGTGCTCGAGAATGGGCAGCTGAACTTCGAGCGAAACCACAAGAGCTATCACGTGGCGCTGGCGGACTACCCTAAGGCAGTTCCCTACATTGACAGCATCCGCGCCACGCTGGCCGGCGATCGGCCGGCGCTCGAGCGCGTATTTCACCTCGCCTTCAGTGAATCGGGCGCTGACTGGGCGCTCGCACTGACACCGCTGCAGGCGCAGCTTGCTGCCGAACTGACTGCCATCCGCATCGAGGGATCGTCCGCCGAGATCAGGACCGTGAGCGTGCAATGGGTAAACGGCGATCACTCAGTAATGACGCTCGGCGCTGCGCTGGATCCATGATGCGACTACGCATTGTCAGCCTGGTCGTGTGGGTGGCGCTGCTGGGAGCAGCGCTCTGGCTGGTCGCGCGTGCCCATTACACGGCTGATCTGTCGGCGTTCCTGCCCGCGCGTCCTTCACTCGCGCAGCGCGCGCTGGTCGAGGAGCTACGCGAGGGCGTGGCTGCACGCCTGATCCTCATCGCCATCGACGGCGGCGATCCGGCGCAACGCGCGCAATGGTCGCAGCGCCTGGCAAGCGGGCTGCGCGCGAATCCCGCCTTCGTCGCCGTCAACAATGGCCGCAACAGCGCGTCGCAACCCGACCAGAACCTGGTATTCACGCACCGTTACCTGCTGAGCGAGCAGGTCAGCGCGGAGCGCTTCACGAGTGCCGGCCTGCGTAGTGCTATTGAGGAGAGCATTGACGCGCTGGCATCGCCCGCCGGTTTTCTTGCGAGAGACCTGCTGCTCACAGATCCGACCGGTGAGACCTTGCAGGTGCTCGGTCAACTCAGCCCGGATACCGGACCGCGCTCTCTGGGCGGTGTATGGGTGTCAGCCGATGGCAGCGAAGCGCTGTTGGTTGCACAGACCCGGGCCACTGGCAGTGACACGGACGCTCAGGCGCATGCGCTCGACGTCATCGACCTGGAGTTTGGACGGCTGCGTGGGGCGAGCAACCCGACGGCGGGCACGGGGCCGCCAGCGGCAACAATCGGGCTCAAATTGAGCGGCCCCGGCGTGTTTGCAGTTCGAGCCCGGGCAACCATTACCCGTGAGGCGATCCGCCTGTCGCTGCTCAGTACTCTGCTGATCGCCACGCTGCTGCTGGTGAGCTACCGTTCGGTACGCACCCTGGCGCTTGGATTGCTGCCGGTGGCCTCCGGAGCGCTGGCGGGAGCCGCTGCCGTTGCCCTGGGGTTCGGCGTCATACACGGCGTCACGCTTGGCTTCGGCGTCACGCTGATTGGTGAGTCCGTCGACTATTCCATCTATCTGCTGATTCAGGCGCGCGGCGGCCCACAGGGAAACGCGGCGGCGACCTGGATCCGCAGCTACTGGCCGACCGTCAGGCTGGGGTTGCTGACGTCGCTGTGTGGATTTGCATCGCTGCTGCCGTCACGATTTCCCGGGCTCGCCCAGCTCGGTCTGTACTCCATGGCCGGGCTGCTGGCCGCTGCTGCGGTGACGCGCTACCTGCTGCCGGCGCTGCTTCCAGAACATTGGGCTGCCCGGCCGCACCAGGCCCTTGGCCTGCGCATCGCGCGTGGCATCGACCGGCTGCAGAATTACCGTGGAGTACTCTGGCTGCTGCCATGGCTGGCCCTGGCCGTGGTGTTCGCGCATCGCGATACGCTCTGGAACCGGGATCTGGCCGCATTGAGCCCGGTGTCAGCTGCTGATCAACTGCTCGACGCCCGATTGCGCAGCAGTCTTGGAGCACCGGACGTCAGTGACCTGATCGTCATATCGGCCACCGATGCCGAAGCCGCGCTGCACGCAGCCGAAGCCGTCGGTGCCAGACTTGATGCACTCGTGCGCAGCGGCGAACTCGCTGGCTTCGACACTCCAGCCCGGTATCTTCCAAGTCGCGCCTTGCAGGGCCAGCGACGCGACGCGTTGCCGGCCAGCGACGTGCTGCGGGCCCGGCTGCGCGTCGCGCTAGCGGGTCTGCCCCTGCAGGCGCAACGGCTTGAACCCTTTGTCGCGGCCGTCGAGCAGGCGCGCGCGGGCCCGCTGCTGAGCCGAGCCGATCTCGCCGGCACCTCGCTCGCCACGGGCCTCGATGCCCTGTACTCGCAGCGTGGCGAGCGCGCCGTGGCGCTGCTGCCGCTGCGCGCGCCGGCGAGCGGAGCACATGCCTACGCGATCGATGCGGCGCGCGTCAGCGCTGCACTGGGCGCGGCCCCACCCGGCGTCTCGGTTACGGTGCTGGACATCAAACACGAAGCGGATGCTCTCTATGCCGCCTATCAATCCGAGGCCATTCGCCTGTCGCTGCTCGGACTCGCCGCCATCGTGCTGCTGTTGCTGGTAACACTGCGCTCGGTGGCGCGGGTCGTACGCGTGGTGGCACCGCTGATGCTATCGGTACTGGTCGTCTGCGCCGCATTGGTCGCGAGCGGGCACGCACTGACCATCTTGCATCTGATTGGACTGCTGCTGATCGTGGCCGTGAGTTCAAACTACGCGCTGTTCTTCGATCAGCGACTGGCTCAGGCCAATGCGGAACAGCGCGCCACGCTGCTCGCCTCACTTTTCATTGCCAACTGCGCTACGGTCCTGGGCTTCGGGGTGCTGGCGTTTTCAAGCGTCCCGGTGCTGTCCGCACTGGGCATGACGGTCGCGCCCGGCGCCCTGGCGGCGTTATTGTTCGCGGCACTGATGGCCAGGCCGGTAGCGCCGCGCCGTGTCTCCTACTGAGCCGTGAGCGACGCGAGAATGCAACGGCGTGAGCAGCGCCCGGTCATGGCGCGAATTCTGCTGTTGCCGGGCGCGAACGAGCGCAGCGACGGGTTTGCGCGCGCGGGATTTCACGACGCGATCCGGGAGCGGGAACTGGCCATTGAACTGGATTGTTGCGACCTGGAGCTTGAGCACCTGACCGATCGGACTATGCTCGAGCGCCTGCGCGACGGACCCGTTGCCGCCGCTCGTGCCGCCGGTTGCGACTCGTTGTGGCTGGGCGGCGTGTCACTTGGGGGCTTCATGGCACTCGCCTACGCAGCACGCTACCCGGATGAACTGAGCGGACTTTGCCTGGTGGCACCGTACCTCGGCTCCAGAATACTCACCGGTGAAATCAGCCGGGCCGGTGGCGTCGCAGCCTGGAATCCGGGCGAAGTAGCCGCCGATGATGAAGACCGGCAGATATGGCGCTTCATCAGATCGCGCAGCGGCCTGGGCCCGACGCTCTACCTTGGCTCGGGTTGCGATGACCGGTTCGCAGATAGCCACCGACTGCTTGCTGAGGTCTTGCCGTCGGGGTCGGTCGATGTCGTCAACGGTGCGCACGATTGGCCGACATGGCGGCAGGTCTGGAATCATTTCCTCGATAAGTGGCCAGTGCCAGGTTGCGCCCGGTAATGCGCCCGGCAATGCGAATGCCAGCTGCATTTTCAGCTCTGTCCCGCTCGGCGTGGCGCGCCCGACCATTGATCCCTGCTTCCGTAGTACTGCATGCCACGGCCGCCGGTATCGCCGCCTGGCATCCTTCCATGTGGCGGTGGTCCGCAGGCCTGATCGTTGTCAATCATGCCGTGCTGACGGCGGCGGGCCTCTGGCCCCGGAGCCAGGGGCTCGGTCCCAACTGGACCCGACTTCCCGCCAGTGGTGTTACCGGTCAGGTGGCCATCACCATTGACGATGGCCCCGACCCTGAAGTGACGCCACAGGTGCTGGATATCCTGGAAAGTCATGGCGCACGGGCGACTTTTTTCTGTGTCGGCGAGCGGGTGCTGGCCAATGCGGATCTGGCCCGCAATATCGTGACGCGTGGCCACCGCATAGAAAACCACAGTCAGCATCACCGACTGCACTTTTCCCTGCTGGGTCCACGCCGCATGCAACTGGAGATTGAACAGGCACAGGAGACCATCGACGCCGTGTGCGGCGAACGACCACGGTTCTTCCGCGCGCCGGCCGGCTTGCGCAATCCGTTCCTGGAACCCGTGCTCGCTGCGCTCGATATGCAGCTGGTGAGCTGGACGCGCCGCGGCTTTGACACGATCACGCCGCGCGCCGATGTGGTACATGCGCGCCTGGCACGAAAGCTGGCGGCCGGCGATATTCTGCTGCTGCATGATGGCCACGCTGCCCGCACGCCCGGCGGACGGCCCGTTATTCTGGAGGTGTTGCCCAGGCTCCTCGAGACCATCGCCCACGCGGGGTTGCAAACTGTAACGCTGCACGCAGCGCTATCATGAGCGCGGATTCCCTGCCGAGGCGACTGGCGGCACGGGCAGCGGAGCGCTACCGTGCCGCGGGTCGGTTTGCCTATTATTTCGCACGCGGCAAGCTCGGCGGCGATCCGGTATTCACCGCGCTGCTGGCGCGCGGTCTGATTCCCGAAGGCGCTCGCCTGCTTGATCTGGGTTGCGGCCAGGGCCTGCTGGCGGCCTGGCTTGATGCGGCCCGTGCCAGCCACCAGGCGGGCAACTGGCCGGATACCTGGCCCGCGCCGCCGCGGCTGCGCGCCTTCCGGGGCATCGAGCTGATGCCCAGGGATGTAGAACGGGCCAGGCGCGCCCTGGGGGCGCTGGCACGGATCGAGTGCGCCGATATACGCAGCGCCGAATACGGCGCGGCCGACGTCGTTACTATTCTGGATGTGCTTCATTACATGAACCCGACTTCGCAGGAACAGGTATTGCGCCGGGTGCGTGCGGCGATCGGCACCCAGCGGCGTGCTGTTGCTGCGCGTCGGCAATGCAGCGGGCGGATTGCGATTCCGTGCCAGTCGCTGGGTCGACGCCGCAGTGCTGCGCGCCCGCGGTCATCGGCAGGTGCAGCTCTATTGCCACTCACTACCAGCCTGGTCGGCCAGCACTGAATGCTTGTGGGTTTCAGCTGCGGGCAATCCCGATGAGTGAGGGCACGATGTTCGCCAACGTCCTGCTGGTCGCAACGCCGCTATGACCCCGCTGTTCCTCACCAGCTACACAGCCACGAGCTGCCTCGGCACGGGATCAGGGGCACTGTCCGCGGCGTTGAGCGATACCCGTACGGGTCTGGCGCCCTGCCGCTTCGAAGATGTAGCGCTCGATACCTGGATTGGCATGGTGGCCGGGATCGACAATGCTGCGCTGCCCGTCAGCTGGGAGCGGTTCGAGTGCCGCAACAACCGACTGGCATTTCTGGGGCTGGGCCAGGACGGATTCATGGCGGCGGTCGCGAACTGTGCCAGCCGCGTTGGCGCGCACCGTGTCGGGCTGTTCATCGGCACCAGCACCTCAGGGATTCTGCAGACCGAGCTGGCATACCGGCAGCGCGACCCTGACAGTGGCGCCCTGCCGGCAAGTTTTTACTATGCCGGCAGCCACAACGTTTTCTCGGCCGCCGCCTTCAGCCGCGAACTGCTGGGCATTCGAGGCCCGGCGGCCGTGGTCTCGACGGCCTGTTCGTCCAGTGCCAAGGCATTCGGGTCCGCACAACGCATGATCGAGCTCGGCGTCATCGATGCCGCCGTGGTGGGCGGCGTCGATTCGCTGTGCCTGACGACACTCTATGGTTTTCACTCCCTGCAGCTCAGCTCGAGCCGACAGTGCCGGCCGTTCGCGGCCGACCGCGACGGCATCTCGATCGGCGAAGCTGCGGCATTTGTGCTGCTCGAAAAATCTCCGGCGCGCCGACACCGGGAGCGCTATCGCACTGCTCGGGGTGGGCGAATCCAACGACGGCTATCATCTTTCGGCGCCGCATCCGCAGGGCCTCGGCGCGCGCCTCGCGATGGAATCCGCGCTCAGTGCGGCCGGCCTCGATCCGGCTGCGATCGACTACATCAATCTGCACGGCACGGGCACGACCAGCAACGACAGCGCGGAATGCGCTGCAGTCACGCAGGTGTTCGGCGACGCCGTGCCATGCAGTTCGACCAAGGGTGCCACCGGGCACACGCTGGGCGCGGCCGGCGCGCTCGAGGCCGTGATCTGCACGCTGGCCTTGCGCGACCAGCTGATTCCCGGCGCGCCGAATACTGGCGCGGTCGATCCGGCCCTGCAGCTCAATTACTTTACACACAGCGCAGCCTCAATCCATCAGCTACGCGCTGAGCAACTCGTTCGGCTTCGGCGGCACCAACTGCAGCCTGGTCTTCGGCAGATTGCCCTCATGAGTCGCACCGTGATGAATGATCTGGTCGCCTACGTGTCGGGAATCGGAGTCCGCGGGCCAGGCCTCGCCGACTGGCCGCAGACCGAGGCCGTCATGGGCGCGCTGCAGCCCTATGTGCACGGCGGAAACGCTGCTGCCCGCTCCGGAGACGCTGCCACCAACCGAACGTCGTCGCACCGGCCGCGTCGTCAGGCTCGCCTTTGCGATCGGACTCGAGGCCACGCGCCATGCCGAGGCGAATCCTGCGCAGCTCCCGGTGGTGTTCGCTTCCTCAGGTGGCGATGGCGACAATTGTCACGAGATCTGCCAGACACTGGCATCAGCCGATCGGTCTCTTTCGCCGACGCGCTTTCACAACTCGGTGCACAACGCGCCGGCCGGATACTGGAGCATCGCCGCTGGCACCCAGGTTCCCTCGACGACCATCTGCGCCTACGACGCCAGCTTTGCCGCCGGGCTGCTCGAAACCCTGGCACAGATAGCCGTGCGCAAAGTCGCCACTGCGCTCTTCGCCTACGACCTCGACTACCCGCCGCCGCTGCGTGCCGCGCGCAGCGTGCCGGCACCATTCGGGCTGGCACTGGTCCTGCACCCCAGTCCGCAACGCGCACTCGCTTGCGCGGCTGAGCGTCAGCATAGACAGCGGGCCCGCGGATCGTCTCGAACACCAGGAACTGGAGGCACTGCGCGCCGCCATTCCGGCGGCCCAGGGTCTGGTACTGCTCGAGGCGATCGCGAAACGGCAGGCGACGACAGTGAACATTGCCTATCTTGAACCGCAGACGCTGCGCGTCGCGGTGACTCCATGCAGCTAGATCGCGCCTGGATTGCCGCCCATATCCCGCACCAGGGCAGCATGTGCCTGCTGGACGAGGTCATTGAATGGACCAGCGTCAACATTCGCTGTCGCAGCGAATCGCACCGCAGCAAGGACAATCCGCTGCGCGCCCACGGCCGCCTCGGCGCCGCCTGCGGCATCGAGTACGCGGCCCAGGCGATGGCGGTGCACGGCGCGCTGCTGAGCGCGGGCAGCGCGACACCGGCGTCCGCCCCGGAATGCTCGCCAGCGTTCGTGGCCTGGCCATGCACGTCGAGCGTCTCGACGACCTCGCCGGCGCCCTGGTTGCCAGCGCCACATTCGTGCATGGCGATGATTCGATGGTGCTGTACGAATTCAGTCTTGCCGACGCGACGCGTGTGCTGCTCACCGGGCGGGCGACGATCGCCTTCGACACATCTGCCGGAGGGCATGCTGCCATGCGAGCGCTACAGTGAACGCCACCCCGAGACGCGCCCTGGTGACCGGAGCGAGTGGCGAAATCGGTGCGGCTATCTGCCGTCGCCTGGCGAGTGAGGGCCACTTTGTCTACGTCCACGCCAACCAGAATCGCGACGCGGCGGCAGTCGCTGGTTGCGGAACTCAATGAGACTACACGCTGCAGCGAGGTGCTGGCGTTCGATGTCACGGACGCCAGCGCTACCCGCACCCGGCTGGAAGCCCTGGTGGCGGACCTGCCGATCCAGATCCTGGTGAACAATGCCGGCCTGCACGATGACGCCGCGTTTCCAGGAATGAACCCGCAACAGTGGCATCGTGTCATGGACGTCACGGTCAACGGTTTCTTCAACGTCACGCAGCCGCTGTCAATGCCGATGATTCGCAGCCGCTGGGGACGAATCATCAATATGTCGTCGGTCGCCGCACTGATCGGCAATCGCGGTCAGGTCAACTACGCGGCCGCGAAGGGCGCGCTCAACGCCGCCACGCGTTCGCTGGCACTCGAGCTCGCGAGCCGCGGCATCACGGTCAATGCCGTCGCACCGGGCATCATCGCCGGGAAAATGACCGGGCAGAGTTTCGATGCCGAGGCTATCGCACGCCTGGTGCCGATGAAGCGGGCCGGACTGCCCCATGAAGTGGCCAGCCTGGTCGGCTACCTCGCCTCCGAAGAGGCGGCATATGTCACCGGCCAGATAATTTCGATCAATGGCGGCATAATATGAGCCCTATGACTCAGGTGTACGCATGAACAACGCACGTTGCCAACTTATCGCGATGCTGGTGCTGGCAGTGACAATCGCCGGTGCCGCCCATGGAGCGGAGCAGCCATCCGCCGATTCCGGAAAATCACTGGTTGAAAGTGCCAAAGCGCTGGGCGAGGCCGTTAAGCGCGAATTCAAGGCGGTCGGCAAAGCGGCCGCGGATGGCGCCCATCAGGTGGGTGCCGCGGCGAAACGCGGCGCAAAGCAGGTGCAGGACGCAGTGCAGGACAAATAGCTGCTGTCGCCGCAATCGCCACCGCCAGATCAGCGGCGGGCAGGACTCAGATCAGCACCCGTTCGCGCCGCGGAATCTTCGCGGCGGAACCCAATTCACGCGCGGCCCGATGGCCAGAGTAAACAGCCGTGGCGATCATCGCCGGTTGCAGGCAGTCGCCAATGCGCGCCACCGCCGCAGGACCGGGCTGCGCCAGGGCGTCTGCGGGCCGTTCATCGTCCCCTTCACCGACCAGCGCGCGATAGAGCGCTTCGTCTGCTACACGGGAAGTGACCAGCACGACCGCGGAGGCCGCAACGCTGCGCGTGCGGCCGCTGAATACGCATGCGAGCGTGGCCAGCGACTTTTCAAACGCGACCAGCGCCATGTTGGCTTCGATGTCCACGCCCAACTCGATCAGCGCGCGCTGCGTGCGCTCCTGCTCCTGCGTGTACAGGCTCCAGGCACCGGCGCGCCCCTCGGTAGTGACGTAGCGGACACGGACGCCGGCCGTGGCCAGCTTGATCGCGATCACCGGACCGAGGTAGTAGTGATCATCGTCGAAGATCAGCACTTCGCCTTGCGGCAGGCGACCAGCGTACACATCATCGGGCGTGTAGACGTTGGCAGCGTCAAGTGCGGCAATCGGCCGCGCATGCCAGCGGCCGATGCCCTCGCGGCGCCAGTGCGCACCGGTCGCGATCAGCACATAGTCCGCGCCAAAGGCGCGCACGTCAGCTGCTGCCATGTAGCTGCCGAGGTAGAGCGCCACGTTCGCCATGCGTTTGATCTGGCCCAGGCGGTAATCGCGCACCCGCGCCCACTCGGCGAGTCCGGGCAGCCGGCTCTCGTGGCTCACGCGCCCACCGGCTTCCCGGGCCGCATCGGCGAGCGCAACCTCGTAGCCGCGCTTGCCCAATATGTGCGCCGCCTCGAGCCCCGCCGGACCAGCCCCGACGATCAGCACCGTGCCGCCGGTGCCGGCCGGCACCTGCTCCGGGTGCCACCCGGAGCGCCATTCCTCGCCCATGGTCGGGTTCTGTGTACAGCGCAGCGCCGATCCGCGGAAGTTATGCGCATAGCAGATGTTGCAGCCGATGCACTCGCGGATATCCTCGAGCCGCCCCTCGCGCAGCTTGGTGGGCAGGAATGGGTCGGCGATCGATGGGCGCGCGGCACCGATCAGATCGACGACGCCGCGTCTGATCTGCCCGAGCATGCTGTCGGGTGAAGTGAAGCGACCCACGCACACCACCGGCTTACCGGTGAGCTTGCGCACGTAGGCGACGCGATCCTCGAGCGCGCCTTCGCGCACGAAGCGTGAGGAGCCCATCTCTTCGTCATAGTCGGTAATCACGAGGTCCCACAGATCCGGCAGCTGGCCGAGTGCCGCCACCACATCGTGTGCCTCTGCCTCGCTCAGGTGCTCATCGCCGTGCCCGTTCGCAGCAAAGCGGACTGCGACCGCACAGCGATCGCCGACCGCACTGCGTGTTTCATCCAGCAGCTCACGCAGCAGGCGCATGCGGTTCTCGAGCGAGCCGCCGTACTCGTCGGTGCGCTCGTTCAGGCTGCGCGACAGGAATTCTGAAAGCAGATAGCCGTGACTCGGATAGACATAGATGATGTCGAAGCCCGCCTTGCGGGCGCGCAGCGCCGCCTCGAGGTGCCAGCGGCGCAGCGCGCGTATGTCGCGCCGGTCCATGCGCTGCGACTGGATCGGATCGGTGCGGCCCGGCATCGAACGCACGCCCAGCGTGGGCGCGCGGCTGGCGAGATTCGCGACGTAGCTGCCGCCGTGCCAGAGCTCGATGCCGGCCAGCGCGCCATGCGCGTGTACCGCATCGGCCATGGCGGCGAGATTGCCGAGGTCACCGTCATCCCATAGTGCAGCGAAGGGATAGGGATGATCATCGGAGCTCGGATGAATCGAGCAATACTCGGTGCAGACCACGCCCCAGCCGCCCTCGGCCTTCATGGCGCGCATCGCCACCAGCGTCTGCGGCAAGGCGTGGCCCATGCCGGTGCAGTGGGGGACCTGATAGAATCTGTTCGGCGCGCTCACTGGCCCGATCTTCACGCTCTCGAACAGCGCACTGTAGCGCGAGTTTTCTGACATGGCGCCATATTGCGTGGCGGCGCTATTAAAGGAAAGAGGCTGCATGCGTCACGAATCAGCAAGCGCGCGCCGACGGCGGATACAGGGCACGGTCACACGGGTGGAAGATCCCGGATTGCATTTCGGTCCGACTGCAGCCTATGCGCCGCTTGCGCCTGGCCTTGCCACCCGCCTGATCGATACCGCACTCACGCTGCTGGAGGAGACCGGCGTGGTGTTTGATCCGGACAGCGAGGCGCCGGCACTGTTTGCTGCAGCGGGTTGTGATGTCGCCACCGACGGTGTCGTGAAACCCGACCGCGCTCTGGTGCGCGGCGCGCTCGATTCCGTGGCGCGGCAGGCACGCCTCTGGGATCGCAATGCCGAGCATTCCCTGGTACTCGATAACCACCACACCTGGTTCCTGCCGGGCATGACCTGCATCAAGGTCTACGACCTGGCCAGCGACGAGTTGCGCGAGAGCACGCGCCGCTGATCTGGCGACCATCACCCGCGTTGCCGATGCCCTGCCGAACATCGACGCGGTGTGCATCGCCTGCAAGGATATTCCTCACTCCGACATCCACGGCGAGATCGGTGAGTTCGTCGTCATGGCGCGCAACACCACCAAGCCGCTCGAGTACCTGTGCGAGCATGCCGAATCGCTGGGCGTGGTGATCGAGATGGCCGCGGCGATCCGCGGCAGCCCCGCGGCGCTGGCCGAAAGACCCTATTTCCTGCAGATCGTCACGCCGCTGCCGCTCAACTATGCCCGGACCCACGTCGATCAGGTGTTGATGGCCGCGCGCGCCGGAGTGCCGGTCAGCGTCGGCACGCTGCCGATCGGCGGCGCCTCCTCGCCGATCACGGTCGCCGGCTGCATCGCCCAGAGCCTGGCCACCGATTTTGCCGGTATGACGCTCGGCCAGCTGGCGCGACGCGGCTCGTTCGTGATCGGCAGTTCCGACGTGTTCTTCATGGAGCCGGCCACCGGCGCCATCGGTAATTTTGCGCAGACCTCGCTCGGTGACATGCTCATGTGCCAGGTGCGCCGGGAACTCGACCTGCCCTCATTCACCGGCATCGGCGGCCAGTCGGCGGCGCGTCGCTTCAACCAGGATGCGGTGTGGGAACTGACCGCAAACCTGATGCAGGCCTTCTACAGCCGGCCCGCGACCTGTGACTACCTGGGCTCGCTCGACGAGGGCATGAGCTATTCACTGCACGCGCTGCTGCTGTGCGACGATCTGGCCGGCCTGCTGCGCAGTCTCTGGCAGGGCGTGATCGTGGACGATGACACGCTCGCCCTCGCGCAGGCCAGATCGGTCGGTCCGCGCGGCAACTACCTGGCGCTCGACCATACGGTCAGTCACTGCCGCGAGCAACTCTGGCAGACGCGCTACTTCGGTCCGCAGATGCCCACGCGCATGAGTTCGCTCGAAGATCGCGATCTCTACCAGCGCATCGACGCCGACCTGCGCCGGATTCTCGCGGAACACACCGTAGCGGATCTGCCCGCGCCGCTGCTGCAGGAGCTGGACGGCATTCGCGCGCGCTTCGCGGCGAGCTACGTGGCGAACTGAAGTCCGCAGATCGATGAAAAGATCCCTGGTCAGAGGACTGACGCTGATTCCGGCGACCGCACTGATCGTCACCACGGTCATCGGTACCGGCGTGTTCGTCAAGGCACGCGTCATGGTCTGCAACGTCGGCACGCCGTGGATGGTATTGCTGGCCTACCTCGTCGCCGGAGTGCTGACGCTCGGCGGCGCGCTCACCTTTGCCGAACTGGGCGCCATGATGCCGCGCTCGGGTGGGCAGTACAATTTCATCGGCGCGGCATTCGGGCGCGTCTGGGCCTTTCTTTTCGGATGGATGGAAACGCTGGTGGACGGCGCGGTAAGCGTTGCCGCCATTGCTATTGTATTCGTGATCTTCCTGAACGATCTGCTGGGCGGAACGCTCTCGCCCTTGCAGATCCAGTTGCTGACCGTCGGAACCATTGTCGCAGTGACGCTATTGACTCTGGCGTCGATGCATACCAACGGGCTGCTTGCCACGGTCGTGACAGCACTGAAGATGCTGCTCGTGGCTGGCATCGGTGTCGCGGCCTTCCTGCTGAGCGACGGCTCATGGTCTCACTACTCGGGATCTGCTGCGGGCGCTGCCTGCGAGGGCGTTGCATCCGGCGCGCGCTTCGGTGTGGCGGGATTCGGAGCCGCCGTCGTGGGCGCCCTGTGGAGCTATAACGGCTGGGCGAACGTCAGCTTCGTTGCCGAAGAGGTGCGCGAGCCTGGGCGCACGCTGCCGCGCGCCCTGATCAGCGGCAGTGTGCTGGTTATCGGGCTCTACCTGCTCATCAACGCCGGTTACTTCTATGCCCTGGATCCCCTGCTGGTCGCGAACGTGCCTGAAGATTCTTCTGTTGCCGGCCTGGTGCTGACGCGATTGCTCGGCGCGGGTGGAGCCTCAGTGCTGACAGTCGGGATGATGCTGTCAACATTTGGTGCGCTCCACTCAACCAGCCTCGCCGTGGCGCGCATGCCCTTTGCGATGGCGCGCGACGGCCTGCTGCCGCGCCTGTTTGCCACGATCTCGCCGCGGGCGCGCGTTCCCACCTATGCCGTGTTGCTGGTGGGCGCCTGTGCTCTCGGCTTCGTCTTTTCCGGCACGTTCGATGTCCTCACGGACCTGATTGTGTTCGTGTTGTTGCTGTTCAACGGGCTGTCCGTGGCCGCCGTCTACGTCCTGCGTCGTACGCTGCCCAATGCCGCGCGGCCATACCGGGTCTGGGGCTATCCGCTTGTGCCGGCGCTGTTTCTGTTGGCAACGGCCTGCCTGATGATCAACACCCTGGTCGCGACACCAGGTCGAGCGCTCGCCGGACTCGGCATCGTCGCACTCGGCCTGCCACTCTACGCCTACTATGCGCGGCGCCTGCCACCGAGTCGCCCGGAAGACTGGCTGGCTGAAAGCGAGGTCGCTGCGCCGGATGATGACGGTCGCTAGGAGCTAGAGCTCATGGCCAGGCGCAGCTCCCGGCAACCCAGGCGCCGGCGGTGAAAGCATCTTCGTCTCATCGCATGACCATGAACGAGGGCACCGGTCGACCCGCCGTTTTCAGCCAAGCGGCCATGGCGCTGACGACCGAGCGCACGGCAGGTCGCTGTGTCATGCGATCCCGCCAGTCCAGAAGCCTCGGCGTAGCGCCAGTCACGGGCGCACCCTGACGCTCACCGAAGAGCGCCGCCATGTAAAACGCAATGTCAGCGAATGAATAGCTGCCGGCAAGCCACTGGTTGGTAGCCAATAACTGTTCCATGTCGGCGTAATAGCTGTTTGCCGCCTCAATGCTTGCTATCGCGACAGCATCGTCCAGGTTTTTCTGCAGACTCATGAGGCGAATGACGTGCGGGAAATAAACTTCATCTGACTGATGCTCCAGCCGTCTTGCACGCGCTCGGTTTGTCAGCTCACGCGGCCATAGCGCCGGTGTTGGCTGCAGATCCTCGAGATATTCGAAAATCTGGGTTGAATCGAAGAGCTCGAGATCGCCATGAACCAGCACCGGCACTTGCCGCTTGGGGTTGATGCGCATCACCTCGGGGTGCTTCGGGCTATAACCGAGCTGGGAGTCGTACGCCACCATTACCAGGTCGAAATCGAGGTGCTTTTCCAGTGCGGCAATTTGTGCCTTGGCACCGAACATACTGAGGGGACCTGAGTACAGCGTGAATCGTGATGTCATCTTTCTACCCGCACAATTTCGAGGACGCCGGTCACAGACGAGGATTGGTGCCAAGCCTGATTGCCGTCGCCGCCATGTTGCGAATTCTGACGGCAAGTGATTCCGGCAGCCCCGCACGCTGCACCAGGTCGCTGAGACTCCCGTAGGGACCATGCAGGTCGCGTTCGACCACGATCTTGTCGCCCCACTCAGCCAGTGAACCGTCAAGCGCAACCAACTGCTCCTCCTCTGCGGTATTGAGATTGAAAACCAGCGGCTCCGTTGTTGCGATCCACAATGCCGGACCCAGCGCGGCAGTCAGCGAGTCGGGCTGTTGGCTGATCCTTTCAATGAGTTCAGCCAGCTGCGCGCGAGCTGGTTTCAGATGCTCCACGAAAGCCTGTTGTTTGCCGAGGCGGCCGAGTCTGCGCCAGTTCCATCGTGGCCTGCGGCAAGGCGCGCTCGATCGTCGCACCATAGGTCGTCTCCACGAATATCTTTGCGAACCGCTTCCCCTGTGGCGGATCGGTCGTCACCCAGCTCTTCGCCAGCAGCGGTAACAAGGGCGAGTCCGAATGCAGCTCCTGGTTGTTCAGATTCTGCATCGCCTGGAACAGCGAAACGTATCGGCCCACCGACGCGGGCCGGCGCCATCGCGCGGTAAAATAGCGTGGCGACGACGCCTTCCGAAGCCATCATCTGATTGCCATTCTTGAGCGCCCCCACATCAAACGCGCTGCTGTTCGCTTGTCGCGCTACGGCATCGTCGTCGCCGGGAGGCAGCAGCTGCCGGTGAATGAACCAGTTGCGCCGCACGCCATCGATCCGCAGCGTTCCATCGACGTTGCTTTGCCACAGCGATGTGAATGGCTTCCTGCCCAGGCCGGAATCATTGGCCTTGAGCGCACTGTTGACAGTCATCAGGCGCGACAGGGCCTGGAAATGGATCGCGAAGCCCTCGTCAAAGGCAGTCGGATCATCGGTGACGGTCAGGCTGCCATGATTTATGCGCGACCTGCCGGCAGGCAGTCGGGTTAGCAATCGGCGCAGCAGGACATGGCCGGTCTCGTGCGCAAAGATTTCTTCAAAACTGCCATCGGCGATCGAATCGGGATCGACCACGAGCGCCACGTAGGGCTGATCGACATATTGATCGTGGCCGTGCTCGCGCAGCCAGAATCCGCGCTTGGCGAAGCCGCCCTCTTCTTCAGTCAGCAGCAGCCAGGTCGGCTCGGTCGGCTGCCCGCTGAGACGCTGCGCCTGCTCGTCGAGCTTCAGCACAAAGGCGACGGTGCCGTGCTGTGATTCCCTGATCAATGATCGACGGAGCGCATTGTCAGGCGCGGGTTGGAGCACTGGCATCGCCCGGCCCCCAGGGCTGGGTTTGATCGTGACCTCCTCGCCCTGTTGCACAGGAACGAGAACGCCCAGGCTGGCGGCGGATGCTGAACTGGCGCAAGCCAAAAGTGCGGCCGCCAGGAGTGCAATAGGAGTCTTGTCCATCGGGGATTCCGCCCGGCTGCCGCTACTGCAGGCAGAGTACCTTATCGCCAGAACATCCGGACATCGTCGCCCGGTCTGGCGTCTGGGCATCATGGCGTTGCCAGCGTCAATCGCGCTGCGTAGCATCGGCGGGATGGACAGGCGCGAATTCCTCACTTGGTCAATCGCGGGAGGCTATGCCCTGACGCTGGCCGCGCGGGCGAACGCAAGGACGAAGTCCTTGTCGCCGTGGATCACCTTGCACTGCCGACGGCACGGTCACGCTGGTCAGCACCTCGCTGGAAATGGGCCAGGGCTCGCGCACCGGACAGGCGCAGATCCTGGCAGACGAGCTCGACGTGCCGTGGAAGGATGTCCGCGTGGTCCTGGCGCCAGAGCAGGACCCCTACCTGATTGAAGGTGCCTTGTTTTCGGGTGGCAGTGAAACCCTGCGCACACGCTACGAGCTGCTGCGCCGGGCGGGCGCCAGCGTACGCCATCAGCTGATCGCTGCGGCAGCGCTGGCGTGGCGGGTGCCGGCCGCGAGCTGCGAGGCCGCATTGGGCAATGTGAGTCACGCCAGTTCCGGTCGCAGCCTGAGTTACGGTGCGCTCGCTGAGCGCGCCGCCGCGATCGACTCCGCCGGCCAACCCTGTTCTCAAGCGGCCCGAGCAGCGACGCTACATCGGCAAGTCGGTATCGACACTTGACCAGGCGGACAAGGTGACGGGTCGCGCCCGCTACGGGATTGATTTTCGCCTGCCAGGAATGAAGTTCGCGACGATCCGCCAGTGCCCGTTGTTCGGCGGCGTGCTCTCTGCCGTGGACGAGAAGCCCGCGCTGGCGCTGCCGGGCGTACGCAGGGTGATCCGCCTGAGTGATGCGGTCGCGGTGGTGGCGGATACGACGTATCAGGCGCTGCGGGGCGCGGCGGCTCTCGATCCTCGATGGTCGGTGGCGAACCCGGTACCGGACTCCGCTGACATCTCGCGCCGTCTCACGGCCGGCATCGACGCTGCGGACGCCGTGGTCAGCCCCCGGCAGGGCGGCCGCGAAATGCGCGAACTGCTGCGCAGCGCATTTGCCGCGGCCGCGCGGCGCCACGAAGCCAGCTACGAGATTGCCTATCTCTCACATTCGCCACTGGAGCCGATGAACGCCACTGCGCGAGCGACCGCCAGTGGTGTGGAAATCTGGGCGCCATGTCAGTCACCGACCTGGGCGCGCGACGACGTGATGCGCATGACAGGCCTGAAGAAGGCGGCCATCACGATGCATCCGCTGCTGATGGGCGGCGCATTCGGGCGGCGGCTCAAGGGCGACTATGCGGGGCGCGCAGCGCAGGTTGCGCTCGCGTACGGCGGCACCGTGCAGGTGCTGTGGTCACGCGAGGAAGATCTGACGCATGACTACTACCGCCCGGCAATGCGCGCCGTGCTGCGTGCCGCGCTGACTGAGGATGGACTGCTGAGCGGTTACGAATTCCTGGCGGCAACCGCCGACGATGTCACGGGCGGCAGCGCGCCGACGCCTTACACACTCAAGGGCTACGCGGCGACGCTGACCAACGTGAAGATCGGCGTGCCGATAGGCTCCTGGCGCTCGGTCGATGCGGGCATGTCGATGTTCGCCAAGGAAAGCTTCATCGACGAATGCGCGCATCTGGCTGACAAAGATCCGCTGGCATATCGCGATGCGCTGCTGGGAGCCAACGAGCGCGCGCGCCGCGTGCTGCGCGCCGCGGCCACCGCGGCCGGCTGGCCCGGGGCGCAGCGCGCCGGTAGCGGCATGGGTCTGGCACTGCTGCAGGAATGGGATTCGATTGTCGCGCATGTCATCGAGGTGGAAGTGACAGGCACTCGCCTGCGCGTCAAGCGCATCGTGACTGCGATGGACTGCGGCACGGCCGTCAATCCGCAGCAGGTGCGCGCGCAGCTGGAGGGCGGCTCGCTGTTTGGCCTGTCGGCGGCCCTGGGTGAGAAAATCACACTGGCGGGCGGATGCGTCGAGCAGCGCAACTTCAACGACTATCCACTGCTGCGCATGCGCGAGGCCCCGCAGATTGATGCCATCCTGCTCGACACGCCGGACGCTGCGATCGGTGGTGTAGGGGAACCGCCAGTGCCAGGGGTTGCACCAGCACTTGCCAACGCCATCTTTGCCGCAACCGGCAAGCGGCTGCGGAGCCTGCCACTCGTACTGACCTAGGGTGTCGATGGCGGAGAGGGTGAGATTCGAACTCACGAGCCCCGTAAAGGGCCTCCGGTTTTCAAGACCGGTGCATTCAACCGCTCTGCCACCTCTCCAGCGGCGCCTTAAATAGCGCGGATCGGAACTTTATGCAATCCGCTCCAGCCCGGCCATGTAGCTGCGCAGCACCTCGGGCACCGTCACCGAGCCGTCCTGGTTCTGATAATTCTCGAGCACCGCGACCAGCGCGCGACCGACGGCAACGGCCGAGCCGTTGAGGGTGTGCAGGGGTTCGGGCTTGCCGGTTTCGGGATTGCGCCAGCGGGCCTGCATGCGCCGGGCCTGAAAGGCCTCGCAATTGCTGCACGATGATATCTCGCGATACTTGCCCTGCGAGGGTAACCAGACCTCCAGATCGTAGGTGCGGGCGGCGGACGGGCCGACATCGCCGGCGCACAGTGCCACGACGCGATAGGGAAGTTTCAGCCTGCGCAGCACTTCCTCGGCATGCGCTACCAGTGCTTCGAGTGCCTGGTAGGAATCGGTCGGCCGCACCATCTGCACCAGTTCCACTTTCTCGAATTGGTGCTGGCGGATCATGCCGCGGGTGTCGCGACCCGCGGCGCCTGCCTCGGAACGGAAGCACGGTGTCTGCGCGACGTACTTCAGCGGCAGTGATTCGGCGGGCACGATCTGCTCGCGCACCAGGTTGGTGACCGGCACTTCCGCCGTTGGAATCAGGTAGAACTGCTGCTCGCCACGCACGGCGAACAGATCCTGTTCGAATTTCGGCAACTGACCAGTACCCTGCAGCGTGGTCGCCGAGACCAGATAGGGCACATACACTTCGGTGTAACCATGCTCGCGCGTGTGCAGATCGAGCATGAACTGCGCCAGCGCGCGCTGCAGCCGCGCCATGGCGCCGCGCATGACCACAAAGCGCGCACCGGCAATGCGTCCGGCAGTTTCGAAGTCGAGCCCGCCCAGCGCTTCGCCAATGGCGACGTGATCACGCGGCGTGAAAGCGAATTCCGGCGCTACGCCCCAGCGTCGCACTTCAACATTCGCGCTCTCCGTCGCGGCCTTCAGGCACGGATTCATGCAGCAGGTTCGGCAGGCCGAGCTGCCAGTCACTTTGCTCGGATTGCACCGCGCTCAGGGCCTGATCGGCGAGTTCCACCTCGCGGGCCAGCGACTCGCCGCGCGCCATGAGTGGCGCAATATCTTCGCCGCGTCCCTTGGCCTGTCCCACGGCCTTGGCGTGACTGTTGCGCTCGGCACGCAAGCGATCGGCTTCAAGCTGCCCGGCGCGGCGCTTTTCTTCGAGCGCCTGCCAGGCCTGCACGTCGAGCCTGAAGCCGCGGCGCGCGAGATTGCGGGCGACCTCGTCGGGCGCAGTGCGCAGGAGTTTTGGATCAATCATTCGCGTCCCACTTTGTTGCGTTCCCGCAGCTTTGCCAGCGCCTCGCCGATGCGGATCTCGAGGCCACGCGGCACCGGTTCATAGTAGCGCCGCTCCGCCAGCGCGTCAGGCAAATAGCGCTCGCCGGCTGCGAAAGCGCCCGGCTCATCGTGCGCATAGCGGTAGCCGCTACCGTAGCCGAGTTGCTTCATGAGCCGGGTCGGCGCATTGCGCAATTGCATGGGCACTTCGAGCGTACCGGTTTTTTCGATGTCGGCCTGGACGGCGCCGAGCGCGGTGTAGACCGCGTTGCTCTTGGCGGCCACGGCCATGTAGACCACCGCTTCGGCCAGCGCCAGATCGCCCTCCGGACTGCCGAGACGCTCATAGGCCTGCCAGGCTTCAAGTGCGATGCTCAGTGCGCGCGGATCGGCCAGACCGATATCCTCGCTGGCCATGCGCAGCACCCGTCGCGCGATGTAGTGCGGATCGCAGCCGCCATCGAGCATGCGTGCAAACCAGTACAACGCCCCGTCAGGATCTGAACCGCGCACCGCTTTGTGGAGCGCCGAGATCTGATCGTAGAACTGCTCGCCACCCTTGTCGAAACGGCGGCGGCCACCGGAGGCCACTTCACGCGCCATGGCGAGGGTGATCGCCGCGGGTGCCGGCCGCAGCGGCCAGTCCTGCGGCCAGTTCGAGTTGACCCAGGGCGCGGCGCGCATCGCCATCGCCCGCCTGTGCCAGCAATTCGAGCGCTTCTGGCTCAATCGACAAGCCCGCATTACCCAGGCCGCGCTCCCGGTCGCCCAGGGCGCGCTCCAGCAGGCCGCGCAAGGTCTCGCCATCGAGCGCGCGCAGCACGTAGACGCGCGCACGCGAGAGCAGCGCGCCGACAATTTCAAACGAGGGGTTTTCGGTGGTCGCGCCGATGAAGGTGAGCGTGCCATCTTCGACATGCGGCAGAAAGCTGTCCTGTTGCGCCTTGTTGAAGCGATGCACTTCGTCGAGAAACAGCACGGTGGGGTGGCCGGCCGCCGCCACCTGGCGCGCGCGCAGCACGGCTTCGCGTATGTCCTTGATGCCCGCCTGCACCGCGGAGAGCGCAATGAATTCGGCACCCGAGGCTTCCGCCATCAGCCGCGCCAGCGTGGTCTTGCCGGTACCGGGCGGGCCCCAGAGAATCAACGAGTGCAAAGCGCGATGAGTGATCGCCTCGTACAGCGGCTTGCCCGCGCCCAGCAGCTGCGGTTGCCCGACGAACTCCGCCAGGGTGCGCGGGCGCATGCGAGCGGCAAGTGGTTGCCAGGCCTTTACGATCGGCGCAGCCATTGCTCAAGCCACCACACCCAGTGTCGCAACCCGATCAGACCCAGCAGCAGACCCAGGCCCGTGCCCTTGGCGTCGGCAAAGAAGTCGCGCCAATCCGCCTCGCGCCCCAGGCCCATGAGTCCCTGCGCGATCTCGATACCGCCACCCAGTGCCAGCAGCGCCAGGGCGAGCCACAGGTAGTGACGCACCGGCACCAGTCCGCCAAACCAGATGGCGAGCGACAGATAGGCCAGCAGGTGTTCAATCTTGTCGCTGACGTGCATGCGCGGCAGATCACGCGCCGGGACCAGACTGGCAATCACGACCGCCAGGATCAGCAGCCCGCCGAGCACGTACCAGAAGCGCGCGTGGCGGGCGCCGTTGGCGGCAACTGCTGTGCTCATATTGCTGCGGCGCTCATGGCGCGACCGCCGTGCCAATGACATCCACTCCAGCGGGCGGCACAAATTGCAGTTCGCTGTCCTGCAGCGGCGAATTGCGCGCGCTGCGGGTGAAGGTCAGTGTCACGATCTGGCCCAGGCGGTCGTGAATCCGCAGACGCTGCAACTGCGTATCGCGAAATCCCAATTCGGCACTGGCGAAGTCGGCGGTGGCGGTGCGCGGCGTCACTTTCACCCACGCCAGGCCAGCGCGCGTGGGCTGCGCAACTATCTCGAATGCCGCGTGCATCTCAGCGTCCGAGCCCGACAGCAGCACGACCGGCGTCTCCGCAAGCGCCGAACTCGCCGGCTTCACGGTGGCCTGCTGCAACTCCTGGTCGTAGAACCAGAGGTTCCTGCCATCGGCGATCAGCAGCTGAGCACCCGCATCGTGCGGCGTGTACTCCCAGCGAAAGCGACCAGGACGGCCCACCAGCAAAGTACCGCTGCCCCGCTCAACGCTCTTGCCGGCCGAGTCGACCACCTCCTGGGTGAAGGGTGCGCGCCAGCTGGTCAGGCCGGCGAGAAAACGATCAAGCGCATCGGCAGCCAGGGCCGTAGAAAATGGCGCCAGCGTCAACAGCAGCACAAGCGCCGGCGTCGACGCGGACGCACAGCGCCACGCCTGCCGCGCGCGGTGGACACTCATGAGCCCGCCGGCGGTGGCGCCAGCACTTCGCGTGCGCCATTGGATTGCAGCGGTCCGACCAGCCCGGCGCTCTCCATGGCCTCGATGATGCGCGCCGCGCGGTTGTAGCCAATTTTCAGGCGTCGCTGCACATAGGAAATGGAGGGCTTGCGTTCGCTCACCACGATCTTGACTGCCTCGTCGTACAGCGGATCTTCCTCGGCATCGCCGCCGGCGACGCCGGTCTCCTCGTCCTCGCCCGAGATCCCGGGGATCGGCTGCGATGGCCCGACCAGCACGGCATCGATGTAGCTGGGCGCCGCATTCTTCTTGAGCGCGTCGACCACGCGATGCACTTCCTGGTCGCTGACGAAGGCGCCGTGCACGCGCGTCGGTATCGCCGTGCCGGGCGGCAGATAGAGCATGTCGCCGTGGCCGAGCAGCGATTCGGCGCCCATCTGATCGAGAATGGTGCGCGAGTCGACGCGTGCCGACACCTGGAAGGCAATACGTGTCGGGATATTCGCCTTGATCAGGCCGGTGATGACATCGACTGACGGACGCTGGGTGGCCAGAATCAGGTGGATGCCGGAAGCGCGCGCCTTCTGTGCCAGGCGCGCGATGAGTTCCTCGACTTTCTTGCCGACGATCATCATCAGGTCGGCCAGCTCGTCGATGATCACGACCACGAACGGCAGCGGCCCCAGATCCTGGATCAGGCGCTGATCGATCGAGGGATCGTTGGCGGCGCGCATGGTCATGATCGGATCCCGGATCGGCTTGCCGGCCGCCACGGCGTCCTTGACGGCGCGGTTGTAACCGGAAATATTGCGCACCCCGAGCGCCGACATCAGTTGATAGCGCCGCTCCATCTCCGCCACGCACCAGCGCAGCGCATTGGCGGCCTGTTTCATGTCGGTGACCACGGGCGCGAGCAGATGCGGAATGCCCTCGTACACCGAGAGCTCGAGCATCTTCGGATCAATCATGATCAGCCGCACATGCTCGGCGGTGCTCTTGTAGAGCAGCGAGAGCACCATGGCATTGATGGCCACGGATTTGCCCGAGCCGGTCGTGCCGGCGATCAGCAGATGCGGCATGCGCGCCAGATCCGCCACCATCGGCACGCCGCCGATATCCTTGCCCAGCGCCAGCGCCAGCGGCGAAGCCACGGCTTCATAAGCGCGACTCTTGATGATCTCGCCGAGCGTGACCACCTCGCGCCGTTCGTTCGGAATTTCCAGGCCCATGACCGACTTGCCGGGTATCACCTCGACGACGCGCACACTGGTGGTCGAGAGGGCGCGCGCCAGGTCCTTGGCAAGCCCGCTGATGGCGCTGGCCTTGACGCCCGGCGCCGGGCGCATCTCGAAACGCGTGATCACCGGACCCGGATGCACGGCCACGACTTCAACATCGACGCCAAAGTCTTTCAGCTTCAGCTCGACCAGGCGCGACATGGCCTCGAGCGCTTCGGCAGAATAGGAAGGCTCGCGCGCGCCCTCGTCATCGAGCAGCCCGAGCGCCGGCAATTCACCGGCCTGCGGCGGATCAAACAGTGGCACCTGTCGTTCTTTCTCGGCACGTTCACTCTTGGCTATCGCGGGCGCCGGCGCTTCTATGCGCGGTGGCGGCCGTGCACGCACTTTCTTGTGCTCGGCCTCGACGGCTTCCATGCGCGCCTGCTTGCGCTCCTGCCCGGTCTCGACCTCAATCTGGACCTGACGGCGTTCGCGCAGAAAACGATACGCCCGCCATACCGCCGCACCCAGCCCGTCGATGACCTGCAGCCAGGAAATGCCAAAGGCGATGGCAGCGCTGGCGGCCCAGGCAGCCAGAAATACCAGCGTGGCGCCCAGCAGGTTGAAGCTGGAGGCGACGCCACCACCAACGGCCAGGCCTGTTACACCGCCCGCGCTCTGGCGCAGGGAGCCAGCACTCCAATGCAGTGCCGCCAAAGCACAGCTGCAGACCAGCAAGGTGGCGAAACCCAGCAGGCGCACGATGAAATTGGCGCGTGAGCCACCTTCAACAATGGCGTGCGAACGCGCCAGCCTGACGGCTGCAACTGCCAGTCCCAGCGGCAGCAGGTACGCCGGGCGACCGAACAGAAAATACAGCACGTCCGCGATCCAGGCGCCGGCGCTCCCCACCCGGTTGTAGACAGTGTCGCCACTGCCAGTGAAGGAATACCCCGGATCGCGCGCATCGTAGCTCGCCAGCGCTACCAGCAACACCAGCGCCAGCACGCCCAATCCTATCGCCCCGCCCTCGCGCAGGCCACGCGACACGGCGGCCGAAAAACGCGGCGGTGACTTGCTTTCGACTGCTGGGGTTGTCAATGACCAATCTCTGTAAATGTCGCTTGGCCGCGCGCCTGGGCTTGCATACCATTCCCTGCCGGCCCTTGCCGTATCTGTCACCGCTGATTGTGGGAAATTGTACATGAGCAAGCTCGAACATCGCCGCCTGATCATCCTGGGCTCGGGGCCGGCCGGCTACAGTGCCGCGGTCTATGCGGCACGTGCCAACCGCAAGCCGCTGCTGATCACCGGCACTGAGCAGGGCGGGCAGCTCATGATCACGACCGATGTCGACAACTGGCCTGGCGACGTCGAGGGCCTGCAGGGGCCTGATCTGATGGCGCGCATGCGCCGCCATGCCGAGCGCTTCGCCACTGAAATCGTGCCCGATCAGGTGAACACCGTGCGTCTGGGCCAACGCCCGTTCGAGCTGGTGGGCGACACCGGCACCTACAGCTGTGATGCCCTGATCATCGCCACGGGCGCCTCGGCGCAATATCTGGGCCTGCCCGCCGAAGAGCGCTATCGCGGCCGCGGCGTCTCGGCCTGCGCCACCTGTGACGGGTTTTTCTTTCGCGGCCAACGCGTCGCCGTGATTGGCGGGGGCAACACCGCAATCGAGGAAACGCTGTATCTGTCGAACCTTGCCGAGCATGTCACGCTGGTGCATCGGCGCGATCGCCTGCGGGGAGAGAAGATTCTGCAGGATCGGCTGATGGAGCGGGTTCGCGCCGGCAAGGTCGAGATCCTGTGGAACCATGCGGTCGAAGATATTCTGGGCAATGAGCAGGGCGTCAACGGCCTGCGACTCAAGAGCACCAGCAGCGCCAGCACCAGGAATCTCGCCATCAGCGGCGTGTTCATCGCCATCGGCCACCGCCCCAATACGGAAATATTTGCCGGCCAGCTGGATATCAAGGGCGGCTACCTGCAGGTGCACAGCGGCACCAGCGGGGACGCGACGGCGACCAGCATAGCCGGCGTGTTCGCAGCGGGCGACGTCGCCGATCACGTCTATCGACAGGCCGTCACTTCCGCCGGTTCCGGCTGCATGGCGGCCCTGGACGCTGACCGCTACCTGGAGCGGCTCGACGGCGGCGGATGACAGCCGCGGCCCCGGTCCGCTTTCTGGGCAGCATGGCCGAAATCGACGCGGCCACGTGGAACTCACTGGCGGGCGACTATCCGTTCATGCGCCACGAATTCCTGGCGGCGCTCGAAGACACCGGCTGTGTCGCACCCGCGACCGGGTGGACGCCTCACCACCTCATGATGGGTGAGCGTGCGCAACCCACCGTGGTAGCGCCGCTCTACGAAAAGGCGCATTCCTGGGGCGAGTTCGTGTTTGATTTCGCCTGGGCGCGTGCCTGGGAAAGTCGTGGGCTGCGTTACTACCCCAAGCTGCTGCTCGCTATCCCCTTTACACCGGCCAGCGGGCCACGGCTGCTGTGCGCTGCGACGGGCAGCGCGGGCGTGGCAGACCGCCTGGCGGCCCTGCACGCCATCGCGGCGGATGCTGCTGCTCGCGGCCGCTCGTCGGCACACGCCCTGTTCATCGACGAGCCATTCCGCGTCGCAGCCGAGGCCGCCGGCTGGTTGCTGCGCCGCGATTGTCACTTCCAGTGGTGCAATCGTGGTTATGGGGACTTCGAGGACTTTCTGGCGACCTTTTCGGCCGACAAGCGCAAGAAAGCCCGGCGCGAGCGCCGGCGCGTTGCCGAACAGGGCATCGAGTTTGAAACACGCAGCGGCGATCAGCTCGATCCCAGTCTGCTGCGAAATATTCACGCACTGCACGCCGCAACCTTCATTCGTCACGGCCATGAGCCTTACCTGTCGGCAGAGTTCTTCTGCAAAGCCGCGACGGCACTCAAACAGGCCTTTGTCGCCGTGCTCGCCTGGCGCGCGGGCGAACTGGTGGCCACCGCCGTGTATTTTCGCTCCCATGACACGCTCTATGGCCGTTACTGGGGCGCGGGCGGCGACTATCACAGCCTGCACTTCGAGGCCTGCTATCACCAGGGCATCGAGTATTGCATTCGCCACGGCCTGCAGCGTTTTGAACCCGGCACCCAGGGCGAGCACAAGCTGGCGCGTGGCTTTGAGCCGGTGTTCACCTGGTCGGCGCACTGGCTCGCCGACCAGCGTCTTGCGCGACGCGGTAGCGCAATTTCTGAAGCGCGAGACCGAGGCGATAGTCGAATATGCTGACGCTGCAGCGCTGCACACGCCGTTTCGCGAGGGCGCTGTACCGTGATGGCCGCGCTCGCGCCATGATCTCCTGGCTCGCTCCTGATGATCCACCCGAGCGCTTTCCGCCCCTTGAACGTGCGCTGCTCGACCCGCCAGGCCTGCTGGCTGCCGGCGGCGATCTTTCCAGCGAGCGCCTGCTGGCGGCCTACCGGCGCGGCATCTTTCCCTGGTATTCGCCCGGTCAGCCGGTGCTGTGGTGGTCGCCAGACCCGCGTGAAGTGCTGTTTCCAAAGGAGTTTCATTGCTCACGCAGCCTTGCGAGGACGCTGCGCACGCGTGGTTTCGTGTGCACGATGGACCAGGACTTCGCCGCGGTGATCGACGCCTGCGCGGCCCCACGCGCGCACAGCCCGGGCACCTGGATCACGCCGCAGATGCGCAGCGCCTACTGCCTGCTGCACGCACGCGGTGCTGCCCACAGCCTGGAAGTCCGGCGCGGCGGCCGGCTGGTCGGCGGCCTGTACGGACTGCGGATAGGCCGTGTTTTCTGCGGTGAATCAATGTTCAGCCGTGAAGCCGACGCCTCCAAGGCGGCCCTCGAAGCCCTGGTCCGGATGTCGCTGGCCGACGGCACCGTGCTGATTGATTGCCAGATGCCCTCGCCGCACCTGCGGAGCCTCGGCAGCCGCCCGATCCCAAGGAGTGAATTCCTCAGCTACCTGGAGCCGGCAGGCGCCGTGCAACCCTGAATTGCATTGCGAGAGGGCTTTATGCAGAATTCGCCGCCCTAAAGGTCAACAGTGAGCGGCATGTCCAAAGAAGACGCTATCCAGATGGAAGGTGAGGTCGCCGAGACCCTGCCTAACACCACCTTTCGCGTGAAGCTCAAGAACGGCCACGTCGTCACTGCGCACATCTCCGGCAAGATGCGCAAGAATTACATCCGCATTCTCACCGGTGATGCCGTCACCGTGGAAATGACGCCCTACGATCTGAGCAAGGGCCGTATCGTCTATCGCGGCCGCTAGCGCCGCAGCAGCGCGATCAAACTGTGACCGCCGGCTCCGCCGCCGGCAGGCACTCAATCTCAAGCCCTGAACCGTCGGCACGCAGCTTCACCTGCGCCTGCCCGCCGCCGCTGAGTTTGCCAAACAGCAGTTCTTCGGCGAGCGGTCGCTTGACGTGCTCCTGGATGACACGCGCCATGGGCCGGGCGCCCATTTTCGGATCGTAGCCCTTCTCGGCGATCCACTTGCGTGCCGCACTATCGACCGTCAGCGCCACGCCCTTGTGTTCGAGCTGCATTTCCGCCTCGAGCAGCAGCTTTTCCACCACCCGCTCGATGCTCTGCTCGGAGAGCGGCGCGAACTGGATGATGGCATCGATGCGGTTGCGGAATTCCGGCGAGAACAGGCGCCGCACCGCTTCCATGCCATCGCTGGTGTTGTCGGCCGACACGAAACCAATCGACGGGCGGTTCATTTCCTGCGCGCCGGCATTGGTCGTCATGACGATGATCACGTGCCGGAAGTCGGCCTTGCGACCGTTGTTGTCGGTGAGGGTGCCGTGATCCATCACCTGCAGCAGCAGGTTGAAGACATCCGGATGCGCTTTTTCGATTTCATCGAGCAGCAGTACACAGTGCGGGTGCTTGGCGATCGCCTCGGTCAGCAGGCCACCCTGGTCGAAACCGACGTAGCCGGGCGGCGCGCCAATCAGGCGCGAGACCGTGTGGCGCTCCATGTATTCGGACATGTCGAAACGGATGAATTCCACGCCCATGGTCAGGGCGAGCTGCCGGGTCACCTCGGTCTTGCCGACTCCGGTCGGCCCGGCAAACAGAAAACTGCCCACCGGCCGGCGTTGATCGCCCAGACCCGAGCGCGCCATCTTGATGCTCGAGGCCAGGGTGCCGATGGCGGTGTCCTGTCCAAAGATCACCAGCTTCAGATTGCGCTCGAGATTGCGCAGCACGTCGCGATCGGAAGAGGACACGGTCTTGGCCGGAATACGCGCCATGCGCGCCACGACATCTTCGATGTGCCGAACCTCGACGCGCGGCTCGCGCTCACCGGCGGGCTTGAGACGGGCGCGGGCACCGGCCTCGTCGACCACGTCGATGGCTTTGTCGGGCAGGCGCCGATCGGTGATGTGCCGGTCGGCAAGCTCGGCCGCCGCGCGCAGCGCCTCGGGCGCATAGGTGATGTCGTGATGCTCTTCGAATTTCGATTTCAGGCCTTCGAGAATCTCAATGGTTTCGGCCACTGAAGGTTCAACCACGTCGATCTTCTGAAAGCGGCGTGCCAGCGCGTGATCCTTTTCAAAAATGCCGCGATATTCCTGATAGGTGGTCGAGCCTATGCAGCGCAGCTCGCCGCTGGTGAGCACCGGCTTGATCAGGTTGGAGGCATCCATGACACCGCCGGAGGCCGCGCCCGCGCCGATCACGGTATGAATCTCGTCGATGAACATGATCGCGCCCGGCTGCTTCTTCAGCTCGGAAATTACCGCCTTGAGCCGCTTTTCGAAATCACCGCGGTACTTGGTGCCGGCGATCAGCGCGCCCATATCGAGCGCATAGATGGTGCAATCGCTGAGCACGTCCGGCACGTCGCCCTCGACAATCTTGCGCGCCAGGCCCTCGGCTATGGCGGTCTTGCCCACACCCGCTTCGCCGACGTACAGCGGGTTGTTCTTGCGCCGGCGGCAGAGGATCTCGATGGTGCGCTCGACCTCGAGCTTGCGGCCGATCAGTGGATCAATGCGCCCGGCCTGCGCCTGGGCGTTGAGGTTGGTGGTGTACTTATCGAGCGCACTGCCACCCTCGGCTTCGCGCTCCGGCTCGGCGGTAGGCGTCTCCTCGCCTTCGCTCTTGCCGGGGCCACGCGCCAGCCCATGGGAAATGAAGTGCACGACCTCCAGCCGCGTGACGTGGTGTTGCCCCAGCAGAAATACCGCGTGACTCTGCTTCTCGCTGAAGATCGCCACCAGCACATTGAGTACGCCGACTTCCTTGCGGCCACTCGACTGCACGTGAAACACCGCGCGCTGCAGCACCCGCTGAAAGCCCAGCGTCGGTTGCACATCGCGCTCTTCGCCCTCGGGCAGGCGCGGCGCATTGGCCTCGATGTGCTCCTTGAGTTCGCCGGCCAGACGCTCCAGCTTCGCACCGCACCCTTCGAGCACTTCGCGCACCCTGGGGGTATCGAGTATGGCCAGCAGCAGCTGCTCGACAGTGAGAAACTCCTGACGCTGGGCGCGCGCTTCGCGAAACGCCTGGTTCAGACAGAATTCAAGTTCGCTGGACAGCACGATATGAGCTCCGGTTGATCCTTCAGGCCTCTTCGAGCGTACACAGTAACGGATGCTGCTGCTCGCGCGAGTAACTGGTCACCTGCGCCACCTTGGTCTCGGCGATCTCGTAGGTAAAGACCCCGCAGATACCCTTGCCGCGGGTGTGCACCTCGAGCATGACGCGCGTCGCCATATGACGACTCATGGCGAAAAAGCGTTCCAGCACTTCGACCACAAACTCCATCGGAGTGTAATCGTCATTGAGCAGCACGACGCGATAGAGCGGCGGCACCTTGGTTACAGGCTCGGCCTCCGCCACTGCCACGCCACGATCCGGCCGTTCGCCGGGCGGCTGCTCACCCATCGTTGTCACCACGCTTAGGTCAGGGGCGCACCAGTGCGCCCAGGTTGCAAAGATTATAGGCCCCGAAGCGAAGAAATCTGCAAAAAAACAGACAGTTGAGAGCCATGCACGCGGGGCCGTATGATGCTCCGGTATGGCACTGAACACGTCCGACTGGCTGAATGAACTGAAGTCCGCATCGGGCCGCCAGGCGGCTCTGGCTGAATACGGCCCGCGCCTGGCAGTAATGCTGCTCGGCGGGCTCATCGCAATTCAGGCCGGCTACCTGGTCACCTCACAGAATATGGGCCTCAAGAACGTGGAATCAAGAGCTCCGGCCGTCACGCAGCCCGACCGCGGCGCAGTAGCCAGTTCATCCGCGCTGCGGCTCGACACCATCGTCAATGCCCATTTGTTCGGTGAGGCGCGCAGCACCGCACTTGAAGACGCGCCGCAGACGTCGGCTGCGTTGGTGCTGGCTGGTGTGCTGGCAGTACCCGACCCGCAAAAAGGCATGGCAATCATCGGGCCCAGCGCCGGCGCCGCCAAGCTGTATGCCGTCGGCAGCGCCATACCGGGCGGCGTGCGGCTGCATGCGGTGTATCCCGATCGCGTACTGCTCGACCGCAACGGCGTCATTGAATCGCTGATGCTGCCCAAGCACCTCAGTACGATCGCCCAGGCGCCCGTAAGCGGGCTGCAGAGCCCGGCGCAAAGACTGGCGGCCATGGCTACGAGTGGCGGCAGCGGGCTGCTGGGCGGCCTGGTGCGCGCGCAGGCGGTATTTTCGGGCGGCAAGCTCAGCGGCTACCGCATCTTCCCGGGCGGGCGCACCAATGCGGCAGCCTTTACGCAGCTGGGCCTGCGACCCGGCGATCTGGTGACGGCCGTGAACGGTACCCCGCTCGATGATCCCAACCGCGGCAACGAAATTCTCCAGACCCTGAGTTCCATGGGCAGCGCAAATGTTACCGTGCTGCGCAATGGTCAGGCGCAGGACCTGAACCTGAACCTGGAGGCCGTAGCCAATGACGCCGAGGCCGCGGTGAGCCAGGGTGCCATGCCGCAGCGCCATAGCGGCTTTCCCGGAATGCGTGGTGGCACTATTGCGCCGGTGCCGGTCGAGGGCCCCAATGCACCGCCCAGCAGCCGAAGAACCCGTTGACCAGCCCGCGAATGAGTAACAGGAAGCCCGCAGCCATGTCGCAACCGACAGCCCCGCATGCCACCCGCCGCGTCGTGGGTCTCGCCGCGCTGATTGCCATGGCCAGCGCCACCCTGCAGGGAGCAAGCGTGCGCGCCGAGCAGCCCGGGGCAGCGCGCATTACGCCCAATTTCAAGGATGCCGACATCACCCAGATCATCGAGGCGGTGAGCGCGGCCACGGGCCGCAATATCATCATCGATCCGCGCGTGCGCGCCCAGGTCACGCTGCTGTCGGACAAGGCGATGACGCCTGATCAGTTCTATCAGGCGTTCCTGGCGATCCTGCAGGTGCACGGCTTCATCGCCGTGCCGGCCGGCAATGTCATCAAGGTGCTGCCCGATGCCAATATGCGCCAGATGCCCGGCAACGATCTGCCCAATCATGTCAGCTCGACATCGGATGAGGTGGTCACGCAGGTGTTGTCGGTCAAGAACGTGAGCGCCGCGCAACTGGTGCCGGTGCTGCGCCCGCTCATGCCGCAGAATGCGCAGCTGGCCGCGGTGACCGGCGCCAACCTGCTCATCGTTTCTGATCGCGCTGCCAATGTGAGCCGGCTGACGCGCATCATCGCCCGCATTGATCAGACCAGCAACTCCGATATCGATGTCATTCCTCTGCAGAGCGCCACGGCGGCCGACACGGTGCGCGTGCTCACCACGCTGGTCGCACAGGGCGGCGCCGATGGCAGCCCCAATGTGCGCATGGTGGCGGATGATCGCTCCAACAGCATCCTGCTCAGTGGCGATCCGGCGGCGCGGCTGCGTATCCGCACACTGATTGCGAATCTCGACACGCCGCTCGATACCGGCGGCGAGACCAACGTGCGCTACCTGCAGTTCGCCAAGGCCGAAGATCTGGCCTCCAAGCTCAAGGAGCAGATCACGAGCGCTGGCGGCGGCGGTGGCGCCGGCTCGGCGGCGGCGCTCAACCGTGCTGCCGGCGGCAACACGGCGCAGCCGGCGGTGGCGCCCACCAACGCGGCCACCGCTGCCTCGTTCTCGCTGGCCGGCGGCACGGGCAGCATCTGGGCCGACAAGGATACCAATGCGCTGGTGATCACCGCGCCGCAGCGAACCATGCGCGCCATCAACGCCGTGATCGACAAGCTCGACATCCGCCGCGCCATGGTGCGGGTGCAGGCCATCATTGTTGAAATCACCGCCGACAAGACCGCGGACCTGGGTGTGAACTGGATAGTCGATGCTGCCAACAGCAAGGCGGTGCTCGGCGGCTTTGTTGCACCCATCGGTGGCAGCTCGATTGTCGATCTCTATAACGCCAGCCAGGGCACTACACCCAATCTGGGCGCCATAACGGGGACCACCATGGCGGTCGGGCGCCTGGCCGCTACCGGCGTGAATTTTGCCGCCATCGTGCGCGCGCTGCAGGGCGATTCGCGCACCAACATCATTTCCAAGCCCGACATCATCGCCCGCGACAACGATGAGGCGAAAATCGAGGTGGGGCAGGAAGTGCCGTTCATCACCGGGCAGTACACCGGCAGCACGGGCACGAGCAGTGCCTTTCAGACTGTACAGCGCCAACAGGTCGGCACCATACTCAGTGTGACACCGCAGGTAAATGGCGGTGGCGATTCAGTGCTGCTGAAGATCCAGCTGGAAAGTTCGAGTCTGGCCGGCCTTTCCATCGGGACCGTCGATAGAATCACCAACAAGCGCACCATTACCACCTCGGTGCAGGTCCCCGATGGCGAAACACTGGTGCTCGGCGGCCTGATCCAGGATACCACCACCAACTCCGAACAGAGTGTGCCGTTCCTCAGCCGCATTCCGCTGCTGGGTGAACTATTCCGCACCCGCGATACCGGCAAGAACAAGACCAATCTGGTGGTGTTCATACAACCGCACATCATTCGCAACGACACGGAGGCCGCGGTCGAGACCAATACAAAATACGATTACATCCAGGAAGAGCAGCGCCGGCTCAATCACGACAGCGCGGTGCTGCCGCTACGGCCATTTCAGAAATCCGAACCGCTGGCACCGTTCGTACGACCGCCGGCAAAGACACCTGCGCCGGCTCCCGCACCAGAACCGGCCCCAGCGACGGCGCCGGCACCGGCCGCAGGGCCGACGCCGGCAGAAGACTCGACCAGCGACAACGGGCCAACCCCTTGAGCGTACCGGCGAGCGCCGCTGCGGGCCAGGTCAGCAGCACCGCGCTGCGACTGCCCTTTGCCTTCGCACGCCGCCACGGCCTGCTGGTGCGCAACAACGCCGATGGCAGCAGCGAGTGCCTGTACCGGCCGCCGGTCGCGGCCGTCGCAGTCGCCGAAGCGCGCCGCTACCTGCAGGTAACTTTCAAGCTGACCGCGGTCGCGCCCGAAGAATTCGACGAACTGCTGCGCACCACCTACGAAGCCGGCAATGAATCGATGCAGGCGGTCGAAGGGCTCGAGGGCAACACCGATCTTGCGCACCTGGTACAGGAGCTGCCCGAACAGGCCGACCTGCTGGAGAGCGACGACGATGCGCCGATCATCCGCCTGATCAACGCGGTATTGACCCAGGCGGTGCGTGAGAACGCTTCCGATATTCACATCGAGCCCTTCGAGAATCGCCTGGTGGTGCGCTTTCGCGTCGATGGCATCCTGCGCGAAGTGCTGCAGTCCAAGCGCGCCGTGGCGCCCATGGTGGTCTCGCGGGTCAAGGTCATGTCAAAGCTCGACATCGCCGAGAAGCGCCTGCCGCAGGACGGGCGCATCAGCCTCAAGATTGCCGGGCGCGCGGTTGATGTGCGCGTCTCCACCATTCCCTCCGGTCACGGCGAACGGGTGGTGCTGCGTCTGCTCGACAAGCAGGCCGGGCGCCTGGAGCTGGGATCGCTCGGCATGGATTCCGCAACCCGGAAGCTGATCGACGAATTGATCCACAAGCCGCACGGCATTCTGCTGGTCACGGGCCCGACCGGTTCAGGCAAGACCACGACGCTGTACGCCGGGCTCGAGCGCCTGAACGACAACACGCGCAACATCATGACGGTTGAAGACCCGATCGAGTATTACATTGACGGCATCGGCCAGACCCAGGTCAATACCAAGGTGGAAATGACCTTCGCCCGCGGGCTGCGCGCGATACTGCGCCAGGATCCTGACGTGGTCATGGTCGGTGAAATCCGCGATCTCGAGACCGCGCAGATTGCCGTGCAGGCCTCGCTCACGGGCCATCTGGTGCTCTCCACGCTGCACACCAATACCGCTGCCGGGGCGCTCACGCGGCTGCGCGATATGGGCATCGAGCCGTTCCTGCTCTCCTCCAGCCTGATCGGCGTGCTGGCGCAGCGCCTGGTGCGGGTACTGAGCCCCGAGACGCGGCAAGCCTTTCAGGCGGGTGAATACGAGCGACGACTGCTGGGCTTGCAGCCCGAGCAACCCTCGCCAACGCTCTATCGGCCGGCGCGCGCCGGCGTCGGCTATCGCGGCCGAACCGGCATCTACGAACTGATCGTGGTCGATGATGCGATGCGCACCATGATTCATGATGGCGCCAGCGAGCAGGAACTCGAGCGTCACGCCCGCCTCAGCACGCCCTCGATTCGCGACGATGGGCTCGGCAAGGTGCTGCGCGGCGAGACCACGATTGAGGAAGTCCTGCGCGTCACGCGCGAGGACTGAAGCGCGCCCGGACTCCCTGATGGGCGCTTTTGAATACACGGCCCTGGATGCCGCCGGCAAGGCACGCAAGGGCATGCTCGAGGGCGACACCGCGCGCCAGGTGCGCGCGCTGCTGCGTGAACGCTCACTGTTGCCGGTAACCGTCACTGAAGTAGCCGCGCAGGAGTCGCGCGAGCAGCGCAGCAGTGTGGCCATGAGCCTGTTCAAACGCGTTTCCACCGCGGATCTGGCCCTGCTTACGCGCCAGCTGGCCACTCTGGTACGCGCTGGCCTGCCGCTGGAAGAAGGCCTGTTCGCGGTGTCGCAACAGACCGAGAAACCACGGGTGCAAAGCATATTGCTGGGGGTGCGCGCCCGCGTCATGGAGGGCCACTCACTGGCCACCGGCCTGGGCGATTTTCCACGTGTGTTTCCCGAAATCTATCGCGCCACTGTGGCCGCCGGCGAGCAGTCCGGACACCTGGACGCGGTGCTCGAGCGGCTGGCGGAATACACCGAGAGCCGCGAAGTGCTGCGTCAGAAGGTGCTCGGCGCGATGCTCTACCCGATCGTGCTGACTGTCATGTGTTTCACCATCGTCTCAGTGCTGCTCGCCTACGTGGTCCCGAAAGTCGTCGCCGTGTTCGAGAACAGCCGCGCCAAACTGCCGCTGATGACACGGGTGCTGGTGGCGGTGAGCGATTTCATCCGCACCCTCGGGCCCTGGGTGCTGCTGGCGCTGGTGGTGGGCGCGGTGCTGTTCTGGCGCTGGCAGCGTGCACCCGAGGCGCGCCGGCGCGTGCAGCACACACTGCTCAGGCTGCCGCTGGCGGGCAAGCTGCTGCGCGGCTTCAACACCGCACGCTTTACCCGGACCTTGAGCATCCTCACCGCCAGCGCCGTGCCGGTGCTCGACGCACTGCGCATTGCCGGTGAGGTGGTCACCAACCTGCCGATGCGCGACGCGGTAACCGAGGCCACGGCGCGGGTGCGTGAGGGCGCGCCGATCGGCCGTTCGCTGGCCGCCAGCAAGCTGTTTCCGCCCATGACCATCCACCTGATCTCCAGTGGCGAGGCCAGCGGCCAGCTCGAAAGCATGCTCGATCGCGCCGCGCTGAATCAGGAACGCGAACTCGAGGGCCTGGTCACTGCCCTGACCGGGCTGCTCGGCCCGCTGCTGATCGTCGCCATGGGCCTGTTCGTCATGGGCATTGTTTTTGCAATGCTGCTGCCGATCTTCGAGATGAATTCACTGATCCGATGACAATAGTGTGAACTGCTGCCGTTGCATCCGGGCGCGGATGGATTTATGTTCCGCGCATCGGGGCAACTGAACTTAAGGCACTTAAGTTATGGGCGCAAATCCAGAGACCGAAGAGTTTGACGATGAAGACGAGGTTGATGTCACCGCTGGTGACGATGATCTCGACGTCGATCGCGTCATGAAGGATATGGACGTCGCCAAACGCCGCGCCGCCAAGACCGGCGAGCCCGCCTGGCGGCGCCTGGAACGGCGCATGGAGCAGAAGCACACCGCCGAACTGATCAGCGACTTTGAGGATTACGATATAGGGCGTTGAACCGCCCTCAGGCGTTCAGCCGCAACACGCCGACCACGACGCCCTCAATCAGCAGGGGCTCGCGCTGCAGATCGACCTTGATCGGTTCGAATTCCGCGTTCTCGGGCATCAGCCAGGCAACGGAGCCCTGCTGCCGATAGCGCTTGACCGTGACTTCATTTTCGAGGCGCGCGACCACGATCTGGCGATTGCGCACTTCGCTGGTGCGATGCACGGCCACCAGGTCACCATCGAGTATGCCGGCGTCTTTCATGCTCATGCCCACGACCTTGAGCAGGTAATGCGGCCTGGGGTGAAACAGCGCAGCGTCGACACGCAGATGATCAACGATGTGTTCCTCGGCCAGGATGGGTTTGCCGGCCGCCACCCGGCCGATAAGCGGCAGCCCGAGCTGCTCGCGCAGAATATCCTTGAGGCGTATGCCGCGCGACGAGCCGGCGATCAGCTCTATGCAGCCCTTGCGCGCCAGCGCCCGCAGATGCTCTTCGGCGGCGTTGGGCGAGCGAAACCCCAGTTGCGCCGCGATTTCCGCGCGTGTGGGCGGCATGCCGGTTTCGACAATGGCGCGGCGTATCAGGTGCAGAATCTGCGACTGCCGGGGCGTAAGGTCTGACATGGCTGTAATTATATACAGTTCGTCGCGGCGCACAAGTCGCTTTACCAAG
Source organism: uncultured Gammaproteobacteria bacterium (assembly GCA_963823235.1). GTDB lineage: Bacteria > Pseudomonadota > Gammaproteobacteria > Steroidobacterales > Steroidobacteraceae > FEN-1191. The sequence continues at coordinate 71,632 of CAWGKS010000011.1, forward strand.
TGGCCGTAAGTCCACTAAGACCCTGAATTTCTGTCGCTTTCGAACGACATGAATGCAATCAGTCCTTGCTTTCTTACTCCATATTTGGTCAAGTTGCGCCTCCGCTGAATTCACGTGGCAGCAATGCAAAGCTGGCGTGTTGAGGTAGGAACCTACATGCATGCACTTTAAGGGGATTGGAAAAATGAATAAGTCAATTATTGTAAAGCTGGCTGCCGCCGCTGCCGTCGTAGCACTCGCGGGTTGCACGGACCTCAAGCCGTTGCAGAGCCAGGTTGATACGCTGAAGAGTTCGGTTGCCGCGTTGCAGTCAGATCTGGCTGCCAACAAGGCCGCTGATGGTGCGACTGCCGCTGCCGCAGCAAAAGCCAGTTCAGATGCTGCTGCTGCTGCTGCTGCTGCCAGCAGTGCGCAGAGCACGGCCAATCAGGCCCTGGCCGCTGCGCAGGCTTCACAGTCGGGCGTCGATGCGACCAACGAGAAGATCGATCGCATGTTCAAGAAGTCGGTGTCCAAGTAAGCCGACAATTCAGCTTCACGCTGTTTGGAAGACGCCGCGCACTGCGCGGCGTTTTTTTTGGGCGCGGCGAAGGCGCGGCCACTCAATGTACGCAGGAGCGGAGCGGGACGAGCAGGGTGGTTCAAGTCGCTCCCCGATACTCGCTTGGTTGAACCACCCTGCTCGTCCCGCTCCGCTCCTGCTTACGTCGCGTAGGGGCGTATTCGCAGCGTCCAGGAAAACTGCGGCGGGGGCTGGCGGTCGGCAACCGGACGGTCGTCTGGAAACCTGGGGAAGTTGCGGTGCTGGTTGACTCGGGAGTTGCGCTCTGGAAGGCTTCGTCGCTCCCGCACACAGCAAACTTGTACACCTGACTAAAGAGCCATGCAGCAAGAACGAAATTACGCGCTGATCGCCGCACTGGCATTGGTCGTCAATGGCGCAGTGCTGTGCGCTGGCATCTCCGACGCCGTTGGCGCGGCGCAGGCGGCGCCGGCACCGGTCGATGCTGCAACGCTGGCACGTATCCGCAGCTCCGCGATGAGCGGTGAGTGGGCGTGGCGGCATCTGGCTGAACTGACGGACACCATTGGGCCCCGCCTCTCCGGTTCACCGCAGTTGTCTGCGGCAGTGACTCAGGTCGCCGACGCTATGCGCGCGCTCGGTGCGCAAGTGACATTGCAGCCTGCAAAAGTACCGCATTGGGTTCGTGGTGCAGAACAGGGGGAACTGGTTGAATATCCGGGCAGACCGGCAGGCATCACGCAACGCCTGCACCTGACGGCACTGGGTGCGTCGTCGGCTACGCCCGCGGATGGCCTTACTGCGCGCGTCGTGGTGGTGCGCGACTTCGACGATCTCAATGCGCACTCCCGTGAGGTCGCGGGCAATATAGTGCTGTTTGACGCGCGCTTTGATCAACGCCTGGCCGACAACGGCAACGCCATGGACGCCTACGGTCAGGCGGTCCTGTATCGCGGCTCGGGCCCTTCGCGGGCGGCAGCCCTGGGAGCCGTCGCGGCGCTGGTGCGTTCGGTGGGCGGCGCGGAATTTCGCCTGCCGCACACCGGCGCGACCGACTGGGCGGACCAGCAGGCGGCGATCCCGGCGGCAGCGCTCTCATCGGAAGATGCGGACCTGGTGGCGCGCCTGGCCGCGGCCGGTCCAGTGCGGCTCAGGTTGCTGCTGACACCGCAGACCCTGCCGGATGCCGACAGCTTCAATGTCATCGCCGACTGGCCCGGACGCGAAAAACCCGGTGAGTACGTGATTGTCTCAGGTCATCTGGATTCCTGGGATCTCGGCACCGGCGCGACCGACGATGGTGTGGGCGTAATGGCCGCTGCCGCCGTGATTGCCGTACTCAGGCAGCTTGATCTGCATCCACGGCGCACGATTCGTTTTATCGGCTGGACGAACGAAGAGAATGGCAGTCGCGGCAACCAGGCCTACTACGAATCCGTCCGCACGACGATCGGGATGCAGGTAGCTGCCATCGAGAGCGATTCCGGCGCGGGCCGCTCACTGGGTGTCAATGCCGCGGTCGACACGAAATCGCTGGCCGTGCTGCAACCGGTGCTTGACGCCCTCGCGCCCATCGGTGCCAGCGTGCTGTCTCACCACGATGACGAACTCGGCTCAGATATCGGACCGCTCCAGGGCGCCGGCGTACCCGGGTTTTCGCCGCTGGTGGAACAGCGGCATTATTTCGACTACCACCACACTGCGGCCGATACGCTCGATAAAGTCGATCCGCAGAATCTCAACAGCCAGGTCGCGACCATGGCCGTGCTGGCCTATTTCCTGGCAGAAATGCCCGAGCCGCTGCCGCGATACCAGGCGAGCGAGTAAAGTTACCTGTAAGAGGCCACGCTAGAAGCCCAGCTCGGTCAACGACGGGTGGTCGTCGGGACGGCGGCCGAGGGGCCAATGGTAGCGGCGCTCAGCGGCGCTGATGCTCACGTCATTGATGCTGGCGATGCGTGTGCGCATCAGGCCATGGGAATCAAATTCCCAGTTTTCATTACCGTAGCTGCGATACCACTGACCCTGCCCGTCATGCCACTCGTAGGCGAAGCGTACCGCGATGCGATTATCGCGCCACGCCCAGACTTCCTTGATCAGCCGGTAGTCGAGCTCCCGGGCCCACTTGCGCTGCAGAAATTCCTGGATGGCCGCACGGCCCTGCAGGAACTCGCTGCGATTGCGCCAGCGACTGTCCTCGGTATAGGCCAGTGCCACCCGAGCCGGGTCGCGGGAATTCCAGGCGTCTTCGGCCATACGGGCTTTCTGCGCCGCAGTCTCTTGCGTGAACGGGGGCAATGGTGGTCTGTCCATGGTGGGCTCCGGGTGAAGATCGAGACTGTATTCGGTTACGGGGGGCGCCGCGAGTGGCTGCGGGGTGGCGTGCACAGGGTTCAAGTCGCTCCCCGATACTCGCTTGGTTGAACCCTGTGCACGCCACCCCGCAGCCACTCGCGGCGTACCACGGGGCCGGATGCACTCGCGGCGTTTCGCACGCACGATCACGCGGGTGCACCCGCGCGCGATCGCGAGGCCGGTGCACCGAGCGTGGAGCGCGAGCGGGCCTGGCGCGCGCGTGGTTCAACAAAGCGAGTATCGGGGAGCGACTTGAACCATGCGCGCGCCAGGCCCGCTCGCGCTTCGCGCTCGGCGCGGCGTGCTCAGTACCGTACGAGCGCGGATCCCCACGTGAACCCGCCGCCAAACGCCTCGAGCAGCAGCAGATCACCGCGTTTGATGCGCCCATCACGCACCCCGACATCAAGGGCCAGTGGTACGGAGGCGGTCGAGGTGTTGCCATGCTCCTGCACGGTCACGATGACGCGCTCCATCGGCATGCTGAGTCTTTTCGCGGTGGCCTGGATGATGCGGATGTTGGCCTGGTGCGGTACCAGCCAGTCGATTGCTGATTTTTCCAGGTGGTTGGCGGCCAGGGTTTCATCGACGATGCGCCCCAGCATGGTGACGGCCACCTTGAACACCTCGGCGCCGGCCATATGCACGACATCGCCCGTGGGCGTGTGTCCGGCTGAAACTCCGCCGCTGGCGCGCAGCAGATCGACATAGGTGCCATCGGCGTGCAGATGCGTGGAGACGACGCCCGGCTTTTCATCAGGCACCAGCACCACGGCGCCCGCGCCATCGCCGAACAGGATGGCCGTGCCGCGATCGTTGTAGTCGGTGATTTTCGAAAGTGATTCTGCGCCGATCACCAGCGCCCGCCGCGCCTCGCCGGCGCGTATGAATTTGTCGGCCACTGACAGCGCGTAAATAAAGCCGCTGCAGGCCGCTTCGATACTGAAGGCCGGGCCGCCGCGACAACCGAGGCGCGCCTGCAACATGACGCCGGCGTTGGGAAAAACCAGATCCGGCGTGCAGGTGCCGACGATGATCAGATCGATATCTTCGGGACGGCAGCCGGCCGCGTCGAGCGCTGCGCGGGCCGCGTGCTCGGCCATATCGACGGTGGTCTCGCCGGGCGCCACGATGTGGCGGCGTTCGATGCCGGTGCGCTCACGGATCCACGCGTCGGTGGTATCCATGCGCTTTTCAAGATCAAAATTCGTGAGCACGCCGACCGGCAGGTAGCTGCCCGTGCCCACGATTCTCGAGTGCATGGTGGCGGCTATCCGGTCAGGGCTGCGGCTTTAGCCTTGGCTGATCTGTTACTTGGATTCCGCGTCGCGCTTTTCGATCACGCGCTTGCCACGATAAAACCCATCGGGCGTAATGCAGTGACGCAGATGCGTTTCACCGGTCTGCGAATCGACCGACAACGCCGGCAGCTTCAAGCCATCGTGTGAGCGGCGCATGCCGCGCGTGGAAGGCGTCCTACGGCTTTTTTGTACGGCCATGTTCAACTACTCCTGAAAACAATCCGTTGCATCAACTCTTGGCGCGCTCGAGCAGCGTGCGCAGATCGGCAAAAGGCCGCTGCGTATCAGGCGCTGCCGCCGGCGTGGCGCTCGCGTCCACCGGCGCAGTCGCCGCCACCGCCGCTGCGCAGCGCTCACTCTCGGCGTGACGCGGCACAACCGGCAGCGCCAGCAATAATTCTTCGGCAGCCAGCGCCGACAGATCGCAGCGCCCGTCTGGGGCGAGGAAAGTTTCCATTTCCCCTGGCACCGTCTCGGCCGCCGCTGCAGTCTCGATCACCGCAACCCGCGATGAGGAGGACACTTCCAAATTCATCGGCGCCAGGCAACGCTGACACAGTGGCCGCAGGCTGGCGCGCACCTCGACGTGCGCCACCGCCGCGCCCTGCTCGCGCGCGAACCGCAGCACCACTCGCACTGGCTCATCAGAGAGCGACAATTCGGCAGGAATACCCGGCAGCTCACTGACGGGAATTGCGAACTCAAACTCAGCGCGCGTATCCGCCAGTTTGGCGACTTCGCGCGGCTTTGACCAGCCGCCCAGCATGAGGCGCGTATGATAGGTAGGCGCTGGCGGCAAGTCAAAACCCGTTATGCGACTTAAGCCCTTGTTTCTCTTCTGGTGATTTCGTGACCACAGTGCCGGGACTCATTCTCGCTTCCACCTCGCGGTACCGCCAGCAACTCCTGACCCGGCTGCGCCTGCCCTTCGAGACACGCTCGCCAGGGGTCGATGAGGCCACCCTGCCCGACGAGGCACCGGCGATGCGTGCAGCCCGCCTGGCCCTTGCCAAGGCCCGGGCGGTGGCCTCAAGCCTCCCCGATCGGGTGGTGATCGGGGCCGACCAGGTTGCCGCCTGCGAGGGCAGGGTACTCGACAAGCCGGGAGACAGTGCACAGGCCCGGGTGCAGCTGCGACACCAATCGGGCCGCAGCGTGGAGTTCTACAGCGCCGTAGCGGTGGTATGCCTGCAGCGTGACTACTGCGAGCAGATTCTCGACCTCACCACCGTTCACCTGCGGGCACTGAGTGAGACTGAAATCGACGCCTATATCCGGGCTGACGAGCCGTTCGACTGCGCCGGGGCGCTACGCAGTGAAAGCCTGGGGCTGAGCCTGTGTGAGCGCATCGAGAGCGATGATCCGACGGGCCTCATCGGCTTGCCGCTGATCCGCCTGAGCGCTACCTTGCGCGCGTGCGGCTACGCCCTGCCTTGAGCGCGGCACGTGCACCGAGCGCATCCAGCACCGCCTTGAGGTCGGCCGGCAGCGGCGCGCTGATGCTCACCTGCCCGCCCTGCGGCCAATCGAAGGAAACACTGTGCGCGTGCAGAAACATGCGCGTGAGCCCGAGCTGTCGCAGCGCGAGATTCGCCTCTGGATTCCCATACTTGGGATCGCCCGCGACCGGATGACCGCAGTGCGCCGCGTGCACGCGGATCTGGTGCGTACGACCGGTCTGCAGCCCGGCCTCGACCAGCGAGGCGCTGGCGCCAAACTGCTGGACCAGTGCGAACTGTGTACGCGCGCTCTTGCCACCCACGCCAACGCGCACGGTGCGCTCGCCACCGACGCGCGCATCGGTGAGCAGCGGGGCATCGACCAGCTTGCGACCCAGCTCCCAGCGACCTACCAGCAGCGCCAGATAACTCTTTTCCACCGCGCCGTCGCGCAGCAGCGCGTGCAGCGTGCGCAGCGCCGCGCTCTTGCGGGTAATCAGCAGAATGCCGCTGGTATCGCGATCGAGGCGATGCGCGAGCTCGAGCGTTTCATCAGGCCGCGCCGCGCGCAGCGCCTCGATTACACCAAAGGAAAGGCCGCTGCCACCGTGCACGGCCAGGCCCGAGGGCTTGTCGAGCACCAACAGGCGTTCATCCTCGTAAATGATGGCGGCGTTGACCCGCGCAATAAGCGTCGCCGGCGCCGGACGCGGCCGGCCGGCGGCCGTTGCAGCCTCAGCTGCCAGGCCCGATTCCGACTGCGCCCGTACCGGCGGCACTCGCAGTCGATCGCCGGCGACCAGGCGTTGTTCGGGCGTCGCCCGCTTGCCGTTGACACGCACTTCGCCTTTGCGGATCAGGCGGAATATACGGGTGCGCGGCACCGTTGGCAGCACCCTGGCTAGCGCCTTGTCGAGGCGCACGCCCGCCTCCTCCTCGCTGATCAGGATCTGCTGAATGGCTGAACGCGCACCCTCTGGCGGGTGCGGCGGGCCCTCGGCGGGCGGACGGTCAATAGACCTAGTCAATGGGGCCTCAATCGTAAATCGTTGTTTCTAAAGCGGGCTGCCACTATACTGCCACGGTCCCGCAGCGGACCCTCCCACCAAGCAGGGTCGCGCGCGGCGGCAAGTTCGCGGCCATTGAGTGCCGCATGTTAGTTGGTCCTCGAAGTCGAGGCCATCGTGCAAGAGTTCGGCCGACCAGGTTTCAAGGCCCTCGCCGCAAAGCTGCTCCCCGCAAGGTTGAGCCTCTGGCGAGCGCCCTCTAAAGGTCAGCGGGCCTCAAGGTTTTCCGGCGCTGCCCGCGTGGCGGCATAATCAAAACGATGTCACATCGGACGCGCCGACAATCAATCTTCGGGTTTGCAGCTGTTATTGTTGAAAACGCGACGCCGCCTGTATGCAGGCCCGGCGCCTCCCGGTTGGCCCCACACGTACCATTGGTAGGGGCAAATGAAGAGAATGCTAATCAATGCAACTCAGGCAGAAGAGTTGCGAGTCGCTCTGGTTGACGGCCAGAAATTATATGACCTTTCGATAGAGATCCCGTCCCGGGAACAGAAGAAAGCCAACATCTACAAGGCGCGCATTTCGCGCGTCGAACAGTCGCTGGAAGCCTGCTTCGTCGATTACGGCGCGCTGCGCCACGGCTTCCTGCCGCTGAAAGAAATTTCCAAGGAATACTTCAAGAGCCAGCCTCCGGGCGGGCGCATGAATATCCGCGAGCTGGTCAGCGAAGGCCAGGAACTGCTGGTCCAGGTAGAGAAGGAAGAACGTGGCACCAAGGGTGCGGCGCTTACCACCTTCATCAGCCTGGCCGGGCGTTTTCTGGTGCTGATGCCCAACAGCCCGCGCGCTGGCGGCGTCTCGCGCCGCATCGAAGGCGAAGATCGCGACCAGATGCGCGAAGTCATGAACCAGCTCAATGTGCCCGATGGCATGGGCGCCATCGTGCGCACCGCTGGCGTCGGCCGCGCCGTCGAGGAACTGCAGTGGGATCTGGACAATCTGCGTACCCAGTGGGACGCCATTGCCCAGGCTGGCACCAGCCGTAGTGCGCCCTTCCTGGTGTACCAGGAGGGCGACGCGGTGACGCGTTCGCTGCGCGACTATCTGGCCGATGACATCGGCGAGGTACTGATCGACGATCCGGGCGCCTTCCAGAAGGCGGCGGAGTACGTGCAGCGCTTCATGCCGGGCGATGCACAGCGCAAGCTCAAGGCCTATACCGACGACATCCCGCTGTTCACGCGCTACCAGATCGAGAATCAGATCGAGTCGGCCTATGCGCACAAGGTGCAGCTGCCCTCGGGCGGCAGCCTGGTGGTCGATTACACCGAGGCGCTGGTCTCGATCGACATCAACTCGGCGCGCGCCACGCGCGGCACCGACATCGAAGCGACCGCGACCAATACCAATCTCGAGGCGGCCGATGAGATCGCGCGCCAGTTGCGCATCCGCGATATCGGCGGGCTGATCGTCATCGATTTCATCGACATGGAAGACGTCAAGAACCAGCGCGCGGTCGAAGACCGGCTGCGTGATGCGATGAAGATGGATCGCGCACGCATCCAGATCGGTCGCCTGTCGCGCTTCGGACTGCTCGAGTTGTCACGCCAGCGGCTGCGCCCGAGCCTGGGGGAATCGAGCCACCTGGTGTGCCCGCGCTGCACCGGCATCGGCAGCATACGCAGTGTCGAGTCGCTGGCGCTGTCGATCCTGCGCCTGATCGGCGAGGACGCGCGCAAGGATCGCACCTCGCGCATCGTCGTGCAGGTGCCGGTGGACGTAGCCACCTATCTCATCAACGAAAAGCGCGAATGGCTGCGTACCGTTGAAGAAAAGGCGCACATCGATGTCGTGCTGGTGCCCAACCCGCACATACAGACGCCGGAATATTCAATCCGCCGCCTGCGTGATGATGAAGCCGCCCTGCCTGAGAACAATCAGCTCAGCTATCAGCTGCCGGTGGCGCCGCAGATTGCCGACCCGACTTTGAGCGACGACAAGAAAGCCGCGGCCGAACTTCCCGCCGTGGCGACCATCATGCCAACCGCCATCGCGCCGGCAGTCATCGCGCCCGAGCGCGCACCGGCCAGAGCCGCACCCCTGGTGAGCGCTGCTTCGGGTGGTGGCTTCTGGGCCTGGCTCAAACGGCTGTTTGCCAGTAGTGATAGCGGCTCGGGCGCCGAAGACGCCGCCACGCCGGCAGCGCGCGGCGGACGCAGTGATTCGCGCCGTGATGGCTTTGATCGCAATCGCCCGCGACGCGGTGGCAGCGGTCGCGGCCCGTACGGCGATCGCGGTGGCGCCCGGCGCGAGGGCGCACGCAATGACGGCAATCGCAGCGACAGCAATCGCAATGAAGGAAATCGCAATGATGGCCCACGCGGCGATGGCCGGCCCGATGGCCGTTCGCGCGATGCGCTCCGACGCGATCCGCGGCGCAACGATGCACCGCGCGGCGATGGCCCGCGCAACGATGCGCCACGCAACGACGCACCGCGCAACGATGCACCGCGTGCCGATGCACCACGTGGCAATGAAGCGCCGCGCGACGATCAGAGTCGACGGGATGAAGGCCGCAACCCGGTCGGCAACGAGCCGCGCAGGGCCGAAGGTGAACAGTTCGATCGCGGCGATCGCCCGGAACGAACCGGACGCTCGCGTCGCGGCGGGCGTCGCCGACGCGGCGGCGGTGGTGGCGGCGGTGGCAACCGCGACGGTGGCGAGCGCAGTGGCCAGGGTGGCGGCGAGAACGCCGGCCAGAATCCCGCAGCGAACCAGGCTCTAGGGTCGCCGCAGGGCTCATTTCAGGGCTTTGGCCAGGGCAGTGCTGCTGGCGGCGGTAACGAGTTCAATGCGCCCGGTGGCGGCCATGAAGCCGGCACCGCCAATGTTGAGCGTGCCCCCACAGAACGCGCACCAGAACCGACCGGCGGCAATGCAATGAACGACAGCCCGGCTGCAGCTCCGCCGCCCATGAGCTGGACGACACCGGTGCGGCCGCCAGCAGCCCCGGCGCCAGCGCCGAGTAGCGGTGACAACGTGGCCCCGGTAGCGCCAGAGCGGCCACAGGTGGTATTCAGTTCCGGACCGGCGCCTTCAAGCTGGCAATCGGACGCGCGTCGCGACGAGTAGCGCTACTGGCAGAAAGACGCACCCGGGCAGGTCAGGGACCAATGACCTGCCCGGATTGCTCTCAGGCGATCGGCTGCAGATTCTTTTTGAAGTACGCGCCGCGCTGCACATAGTGCTCAGCGCTCAGGCGCGAGCGGGCAATTTCCTCGCTGCTCAGCATCCGCACTACCCTGGCTGGCGCACCGAGAATCAGTGAGCCGTCGGGAAATACCTTGCGCTCAGTCACGACGGCACCGGCAGCGACAATGCAGTCGCGGCCGATCACTGCGTCGTTGAGCACGATCGCCTGGATGCCGATCAATGTGCCCGCGCCGACGCTGCAGCCATGCAGCATGGCCTGGTGGCCGATGGTGACGTACTCGGCTATCGACAGGGGCGAGCCCATATCCGTGTGCATCACCGTGCCCTCCTGGACATTGCTGTGGGCGCCGATGCGCAGCAATTCGTTGTCGCCGCGCAGCGTGGCGCCAAACCAGATGCTGACGTGCTCGCCGAGCGTCACCTTGCCGATGATGCTGGCGCCCGGAGCAATGTAGGCACTGGCGGCGATATCGGGAACGGACTCGCCGAGGCTGTAGACGGGCATGATCGGCTCCTAGGGAAGCGCCTGGCGCAATAGTGCACTGACGCGCGCGAGATCGGCGCTGGTATTGACGTCCGGGCCCGGCGCCACCAGACAATCGGCGACGCGGATATCGAAGCCATTTTCGAGCGCGCGCAACTGCTCCAGTTTTTCGGCCAGCTCCAGGGCACTGGGCGCGAGGGCCGCGAGCCGCAGCAGGGCACCGACCCGGTAGGCATAGAGGCCGACATGGCGGCGCGCGCCCTGCCATTGTGTTTGACTCGCCAGCCCCGCCTTCGCACCATCTCGTGTCCAGGGAATGGGCGCACGGCTGAAATACAGCGCGCGCTGCTCGTGGCTGGTCACGACCTTGACGGCATTCGGATCGAGAAACTCGGCCAGCGTGTCAATTGGTGCCGCCAGCGTGGCCATGTCAGCGGTAGCGTGGCGTTGCAGCAGGGCCGCCACCTGGCGTATGAGCTCGACCGGCAGCAATGGTTCGTCACCCTGGGCGTTGACCACGATCTGATTTTCATCCCAGCCACGCAGCGCCGCGACCTCGGCAATGCGATCGGTGCCGGAAACATGATCGGCCGAGGTCATCAGCACTGCGGCGCCGAAGCCACGCGCGGCGGCGGCGATGCGTTCATCATCGGTGGCGATCAGCACTTCGCCGCCCGCGGCACTCGCCCGCTCATGGACCCATTGGAGCAGGGGTTTGCCGGCCAGAAACAGCAACGCTTTGCCGGGCAGGCGCGTCGAGGCGTAGCGAGCCGGGATGACGATCTTGAACACTGCGGCGACCTGCCCCTCAGCGCTCGAGCAAGGGATCGCCCGCCTCGAGCACGCGGGCCTCCTCTTCGAGCATCACCGGAATGCCGTCGCGCACCGGAAAGCCCAGGCGGTCGGCGCGGCATACGAGCAGTGCACCACCCGGGTCCGATGCGAGCCGCAGGGGCCCCTTGCACACCGGGCAGGCGAGGATGTCGAGCAGGCGTGCGTCCATCAGGATTCTCCGTAACAGGGCTTGAGCATCGTCAACGGCCAGCTGCGCCGTGACCGGAAGGTACCAGCAATTCGCGGGCGCTGGCGCGGCGCATTTTACCGCATCCTTCTCGGTCATCAGTACCGGCAGGCCGTCGGCCGGATGCAGCGACTGGCTCGCAATGGCCTGGTGATCAGGCAACGGATGCTCGATCAACTCGAGACCAGCGGCGCGCAGGGTCGCAAAGAACCGCTGTGGATTGCCGATGCCGGCCAAGGCATGCACACGCCGGGCACGGAATACGGCCAGCGGCACGGCCGGACCCGCGCCATTCACGGGCAACAGCTGCTCAGCGCGCAGCTGCATGTGCATGGCGCCAGGATGCTGGTAAGCGCCCGCGCCTGTCAGCACCACGGCGCCTACACTGCCAAGGCGCGCGGCCGGCTCGCGCAGCGGCCCGGCCGGCAGCAGTGCGCCGTTGCCGAGGCCGCGAGCGGCGTCGATCAGGGCAAGCTCGAAATCGCGCGCCAGTCGCAGGTGCTGCAGCCCGTCATCGGCAATCACCACCTGGGCGCCGCTGGCCACCGCGGCGCGCGCCGCGGCGGGCCGGTCGCGGCACACATAGACCGGCACTCCTGCGCGCCGAAAAATCAGCATCGCTTCATCGCCCACCGCGCGCGCACTGCTGTGTGCGCTGACGCGCAGCACGCCAGGGTGAGCGTCGCGGCCATAGCCGCGAGTGATGACGGCCACCTTCAGGCCCAGCGCCCCGAGCTCGCCGGCCAGCCAGATCACCATGGGCGTCTTGCCGGTGCCGCCGACCGTGACATTGCCGACCACGATCACCGGACAGCCGACGCGCTGTGCGCGCAGCCAGCCGCGCGCATACCAGCTGTGACGCATACCCAGCACTACGCCATAAAGCGCCGCCAGGGAGCGCAGCCACCAGGGCGCGCGCTCGCCGCCATACCAGACCCGCTGCAGCCAGTCGTGCATGACGGCGCGCACCGCGGCCTCAGACCTTGAATTGCAGCTGATGCAGTTGCGCGTAGACGCCGGCACGTGCCAGCAGCCCGGCATGCGTGCCGGTTTCAATGATGGCGCCATCCTGCATGACGACGATCAGGTCGGCGTGCTCGATGGTCGAGAGCCGATGGGCGATGACGAAAGTGGTGCGATTCCGCACCAGCAGCTCGAGCGCCGACTGAATGTGCCGCTCCGAAGCGCTATCGAGTGACGAGGTTGCTTCATCCAGTACCAGTATCGGCGAATTGCGCAGCAGCGCGCGGGCAATGGCAATGCGCTGGCGCTGGCCGCCGGAGAGCAGCACGCCCCGATCACCGACCACGGTCGCAAGCCCCAGTGGCAGCTCATCGACGAACTCCTTGACGTGCGCCGCGCTCACCGCGGCCTCAATCGCGGCGTCGTCGACGTTGTCAGCCCCAAACACGATGTTGTTGCGAATGGTGTCGTTGAACAACACCACTTCCTGGCTCACCAGGCTGATCTGGGCGCGCAGGTCGCGCAGCACGTACTCGCGCAGGTCGCAGCCATCGAGCAGCACCGCGCCGCTGCTCGGGTCATAAAAGCGCGGCAGCAGTGAGACCAGTGTGGTCTTGCCGCTGCCCGAGCGCCCGACGATCGCCACCGTGGTGCCGGCCGCGACTTCAAGATTGATGGCGTGCAACACCTGGCCCTTGACGCGATCGTAGGTGAACTCCACCTGGCGAAACGCCACCGCTCCGCGCGCCCGCTGCAGGCGGCGCGTGCCGCCGGCCGGTTCGCCGGGCACGTCGAGCACTTCGAAGACGCTGGCGCCGGCCGCAATGCTCTGCTGCAGCGGCCCGCTCACACCCACCAGCCGACGCAGCGGCTCGGTCACCAGCAGCAGTGCGGTCAGGAAGCCAAGAAATTCGCCCACCTGCATGGCGCCGCTGGCGACCTGGCGATTGGCCACCAGCAGCACCGCCGCCAGGCCGAGCGCGGCGATCACCTGCACGGTCGGGTTGCTGCTCGAACGCACCGAGATCAGGCGCATGTTGGTGTGGCGGTTGAGCTCATTGGCAACGTCAAAGGTCTGCTGCAGATGCTCCTGCGCGTTGAACACCTTGACGACGCGATGCGCCTCGATGGCTTCCTTGGCGACCCGCGTGACATCGCCCATCGAGTTCTGAATGCGCGTGCTGTAGCGGCGGAAGCGCCGATTGACACTCTGCACCAGCATGCCGATCACCAACACCACCGGTATCACGAAGGCGGCGAGCTTCCAGTTCAGATAAAACAGGTAGAACACGCCACCGGCAATGGCCAGCGAATCGCGGATCAGTACCGTGGCCGAGTTGGTGGCCGCATCGGCCACCAGCTCGGCGTTATAGGTAAGGCGCGAGAGCATGGCCCCCGATGACTCACGTTCGTACCAGGAGGTGGGCAGTCGCAGGTAATGTGCAAACAGGTCGGCGCGTATCGCCTTGATCATCTGCCGACCCACCCAACCCGGAAAATAATTTGCCAGGTAGTCGCCGACGCCGCGAAACACAAACAAGGCAATGACGCCTCCTGGAACGTAGCGCAACACCTGGGCGTTTTGCGCCACGAACGCCGCATTGAGGAAATTCTTGACGAACCAGGCAGTGATTGGCGTGACCGAGGCATACATCATCATGCCGAGCACACCGATGGCGAACATGCCAAGGTGCGGACGGGCGTAGTGCAGCAGCCGGCGATACACCTGCGCGGCCGACACGGGCGATGCTGGCGCGCTCAAGGGGTCGTGGCCCCGGTGTCGTTGGTGGTGATGAAATTCAACTGCGCGAAGCCCAGGCGCCCGAGCACATCCATGGCCGTGACCACGGCCTGATGCGTAGCGCGGCCATCGGCCTTGAGACTCACCGGTACATTACGTTCGGCGGGCGCCACCTTCTCGATGGCGGCGCGCAGGGTGTCGGGGCTGGCATTCACCAGCTCGCGATTGTTGACCAGGTAACTGCCGCGCGCGGTCACGGCGACCACCAGCGCCGCCGTTGCGGCGCGCTCAATCGGCACCGAGCTGGCCTGCGGCAGGCGGATGCGCATGCGTCCTTCGCCAACAAAATTTGACGAGAGCATGAAGAAAATCACCAACATCAATACCACGTCGATCAGCGAGACCATGTTGATCTCGGGCTCTTCGGCACGCCGCGGCCTGAGGTTCATGCGGCCGCCACACGCGCCGCTTCCAGCGCATCGGCCAGCTGAATAGCGTCCTTTTCCATTTCAATGACGATGCGATCTATGCGACCACGCAGGTACCGGTAGGCGATCAGCGAGGGAATCGCCACGCACAGGCCCGCAGCCGTAGTAACCAGCGCCTGGGCAATGCCGCCCGAGAGCAGGCGCGGATCGCCCATGCCACCGGCGTTGATGGCGTTGAATGCCTTGATGATGCCGCCCACCGTCCCGAGCAGTCCGAGCAGGGGCGAGACCCCGGCGATCGTGCCCAGCGTGTTCAGAAAGCGCTCGAGCTCATGCACCACGTGACGCCCGGCATCTTCGAGGCGCTCCATCAGCGCATCGCGGCTGCGATGCCGGTTGGCAAGACCCGCTGCCAGCACCTTGCCGAGCGGTGAGTTCTGCTGCAGCGCCTCGATGACCTTGTCGCTGACCTGATTGGCCTCCACCAGCTGCCAGACGCGCCTGGTCAGATCGGGCGGCAATACGCGCCGGTCCTGCAGGGTCCAGAGCCGCTCGAGCGTAATGGCCGCGGCGATCACTGAAAACAGGATGATGGGCCCCATCATCCAGCCGCCAGCGCGAACGATTTCCCACATCGGGCCGTAAACTCCAGAAGATTCAGAGTGGGCATAATACTTGAGGGCGCGCGCGCGATTAAGGCTTTCGCCACTGCGCCAGCAGAACACGGCCCGAGGGCTGAAACTGCAGTTCAAGAGCGCCGTCCCGCCCGGTGATACGCAACTGTGCACCGCCAGCGCTCCAGGCCCGCAGCGTGGCGGCCACCGTGGCACGCTGCGGCGCGCGCGCCGCAGCGCTCAGTATGGCCAGCCGTGGCTGCAGCGCATTCACCAGGCTTGCAGAATAGGCACTGCGACTGCCATGAGCGGGGATCAGCGTCACGACAGTCTGGCCCGGATGCCGCGCCAGGTGTCCGGCCAGTTGCGGCGCCAGCTGTGCGCTCTGCGCCGCCGCGCTGGCACTACCGGGTAGCAGCAGCTCACTGTTCTCGGTAGCGACGCGCATCGCACATGAGGCGGCATCGAGTGTTTCGAAATCCACGCCATCCCACTGCCAGCGCTGGCCGGTTACGCAAGGCTGAAACTCCACCGGCGGCACCGTGGTGCCGCCGGCGTAGAGCTCGTGCACCGCAATTGCCGCTGTCAGGGCCGCGGCTCCGGCGCCCCGATCGGCGTCGACGCGCGGCAGCACCAGCCGATCCAGAATGGCCAGATGATAGTGGCGCAGTGCCGGCAACAGGCGCGTAGCGGTGACGGTTCCGGCGCTGCCCCAGACCTCTCCATCGTCGAATAACAAGGCGTGATGTGCAGTACGCAGCAGTGTGGCTTCGCCGGCGCCGAGGTCGAACACCGTTGCGCAAAAGCTGCCCGACATCATGCTGGTGCGCGCCGGCGCCAGCACTGGCAGCAGCGCCAGCGCGGCGCTGGCACGCATCCACGCGGGCCACGGCAACAACACCACGAGCACGGCCACGGCCGCCAAAGCAAACCACCAGGGCGCTGGATCGGCGTGCCACAGCGCCATGGGACTGTCGGCGACGCCCTGCAGCAGCGGCCAGGCCAGGCCAATCAGCCACGCGCACAGTTTGAGCAACGCGAGCGCAAGTGGCGGGCAGATTCCCAGACACAGCGTCGCAGCGAGGATCAGCGGCACCAGCAGGAAACTGAAGAATGGAATGGCCAACAGATTGACCAGCAGCCCCGCCAGGGACATCGAGCCAAATACCGCCAGGGTTGCGGGCAACAGCGCCACGGCCACAAGCCCCTGTTCATGCAGCAGCGCGCGCCAGCCCTGCGACCTCTCGCCCGCCACCGCACCACCCAGCAGCAGCGCCGCCACGGCCAGAAACGACAGCCAGAAACCGGCCGCCAGCGGCGCGAGCGGATCCAGGCACAACACGCCGATGAGACCTGCCGCCAGGGTGCGCGTGGCGCGCCGTGGTCGCGACAGCATCTGCAGGCCATGCCAGGCTGCAAGCATCAGCAGGGTGCGCTGCGTGGGCACTGACCAGCCTGCCAGCAGGGCATAGACGCCCGCAGCGCCAAGGCCGAACAGTGCCGCGCAGCTGCTGCGCGACACGCGGGTCTGCAGAAAACCCACGCGCCGCCACAGGCTCGCCATGAGCGCACTGGTCAGCACGCAAAAGAGCGTGACGTGCAGTCCGGAGATGGCAACCAGGTGAGTGATGCCGTTGGCATTGAACACCCGCCACTGCTCGACCGAAATACGCTGCGTATCGCCGATGGCCAGTGCGATGATCAACGCCGCCGTGTCCCGCTCGCTCACCAGCGCCGCGAGCCTTGCGCCGATGCGCTCACGCCAGAAGTCGAGCGTGCGCTTCGCGCCCGGCAGGGCCCGATTGAGTGGCGAGGCGATGACCTGACCGCTGGCGTGGCGGCGCTCGCGCAGATTCAGTGCCTGGCTATCGACACTGCCGGGGTTTGCGGACTGTGCCGGTGCATGCAGGGCCACGAGCAGCTGCCAGCGCTCGCCGGCGTGCAGCGGGGGTGCGCCCGACCAGCGCAGCGCGGTGCGCGCGGTGCCAGTAAACGCAGGGCTGGCGCCAGCGGCCTGCAGTTGCGCCGTGAAATACAGCTCATCACCACGGCGCAGTGGCAAGCCCACGATCGTGGCGGTGCTGAGCAGACGTTGGTCGAATTGTTCTGGCAGTCGCTGCTGCTCATAGCTCCTGACCTGCCACCAGGCCAGCAGGAAACCGCCGATCAATGCTGCCAGCGCGCGCAGCGCCGGCAATTTTCGCCAGCGCTGCAGCGACGGAGCACCCAGCAACAGCAAGGCCAGCAGGCAGGCCCCAGCCAGCCACGGCCCGGCGGCCGGCATGCAGCCCTGCGCCTGCGCGCCGAGAGCCAGCAGCACACCGGAGAGCAGTCCGAAAGCAAGCAACGCGGTCACGTTACGGTGACGGCCCCAGCGTCATTGCAATGACGCCGTGGCGAATTCGGCCAGGACCGTGCGCAACGCTGCGCCCGGCGTTAAAGTGATCGCTATGCCACGCCGCATCGTCAAACATCTTTCCCGCTGGGTCGAGGCCCGGCGCGATCGCTGGTATCTGCGCATCTTTGGCGAGCGCGTGACCGACCACCATCTGTGGTCGATGAACCGGCACTCGATCACCGCCGGTTTTGGCGCCGGCCTCGCGATCGCATTCATTCCACTGCCGGTGCACATGATTGTCGCGGTGCTGGTGGCCGTGTACTGGCGCCTGAATCTGCCGGTGACGCTGGCAAGCACCTGGGTGGTCAATCCGTTCACGGTCGTGCCCATGTTTTATGGCGCCTACCGACTCGGCGCCCTGCTGCTGCATCGCCCCGCGCATAGCTTCGCCTTTCAGCTCAGCTGGCGCTGGCTGGAACACGGGCTTGGACCACGCTGGAAGCCATTTCTGCTCGGCTGCCTGGTCAGCGCTGTGATCAGCGGACTGTTGGGTCGCTGGGGGCTGGAGTTCGTGTGGCGTACTGCGGTACGCCGCAAGTTTCGCCTGCGACCCGGGCGCCGGGCCAGCTGCTAATCGACGCTGTTTGCGCCGATTGGCCGCAGCTGCCCCTGATCGAGTTCCAGCACCCGATCCATGCGCGCAGCCAATCGCACATCGTGCGTGACCACCACCAGGCTGGTGCCCAATTCGCGGTTGAGCTCCAGCATCAGTGCAAACACCTGCTCGGCATTGCGACCATCAAGATTGCCGGTAGGCTCATCGGCCAGCACCAGGCGCGGCTGCGTCACCAGTGCGCGCGCTACCGCCGCGCGCTGGCGCTCGCCACCGGAAAGCTGATGCGGGCGGTGGTTCAGTCGCTCGCTCAGGCCGACACGCGCGAGCAGTGCGGCGGCGCGCTGTGCGGCAGCGGCGGCGTCCATGCGCCGCACCAGCAGCGGCATGGCGACATTTTCCTGTGCTGAAAATTCCGCCAGCAGATGATGGAACTGATAGACAAAACCGATCGTGCGATTGCGCAGCTGACCGCGCTCGGCTTCGCCGAGGGCGTGCAGATCGCGCCCGTCGATGGCCACCCGCCCGCTATCGGGGCGATCGAGTCCACCGAGTATCTGCAGCAGCGTAGTCTTGCCGGAGCCCGAGGCGCCGATGATGCCGAGTCGCTCGCCAGCGCGCACCTGCAGATCGAGGCCGCGCAATACCTCCAGCGTCGAGGAGCCTTCGTGAAAAGCGCGCGTCACGCCCTGGGCCGAGAGCACCACGCTGCCCGCATCCGCATTGCCATCAGTCATGCCGCAAAGCCTCCGCCGGCAGGGTGCCGGCCGCACGCCACGCAGGATACAGCGTCGCCAGTGCGCACAGCAGGAACGACACGGCGCAGACCTGTGCCACATCACGCCACTCAACATACGCCGGCAGTTCATTCATCATGTAGACCCTGGCATCGAGAAACTGCGTGCCGCTCAGGCGTTCGAGCGCCTGCACCAGCTGCGCCAGGTGCCGCGCCAGCAGAATGCCGGCCGCGGCACCAGCGAGCGTGCCAATCAGGCCAATCAGCGCACCCTGCACGCTGAAGATCGCCAGGATATTGCGCGGCAGAGCGCCGAAAGTGCGCAGGGTGGCGATGGCCTGGCGTTTCTCCTTCACCACCATGACCAGAGCCGCGACAATATTGAAGGCCGCCACCGCCACTACCAGCAACAGCATGACGAACATCATCGATTTGGTGGTCTGGATGGAACGGAAGAAGTTGGCATGATTGCGCGTCCAGTCGCTGACAAAATAGCCGCCGCCCAGTGCCAGAGCCAGCTCGCGCACCACGCGCGGAGCCGCAAAAGGATCGTGCAGCGCCAGCCGCAGCCCGGTGATCTGATCACCCATGCGGTATATACGCGCCGCATCCTGCATGGGCGCCAGCGCCAGGGCGCTGTCAAACTCGTACATGCCCGAATGAAACAGGCCGCTGACGCGCAGGCGCCGCATCGTGGGCGCAAACCCGGCCGGCGTAATGCTGCCTTGCGGCGCGATCAGCACCACATCCTCGCCCACCTTCACGTCCAGGCTCTCAGCCAGGGCATCACCCAGCACGATGCGGAAACTACCCGGCACCAGAGCTTCAATGCTGCCGCCACTGATGTGCTCTGCCAATCCGACCGCGCGCCGCTCCTGCTCCGGCAGCACGCCGCGCAACGCCGTGGCAGCGCTGTGTGCGCCGTGCACCAGCATGGCCTGCGCTTCGATATAGGGAACGGCAGCGATGATTTCCGGTTGCGCCTGCGCCTGGCGCTGCGCGTTGCGCCAGTCAGGCAGGTTGCCCTGCAGGCCCATCAGCGTGGCGTGTGAAGTCACGCTGAGAATGCGGGTGCGCAGTTCGCGCTCGAACCCGTTCATCACCGAGAGCACCACGATCAGCACGGCGACGCCCACCGCCAGGCCCAGCATCGAGACCATGGAAATCAGGGACAGAAAGCCGCGCCGCTGGGTGGAGCGCAGGTAACGCGTACCCAGCAGCCATTCGTAGGGAACACCGCTCAGCCTGGGCAGGAATTTCATTCGTAGCGCAGAGCCGCGGCCGGCGGTGTCGCCGCGGCGCGGCGTGCCGGGTAAATAGTGGCCGCCAGCGTCAACAGCAGCGCGGCCGCGCTGATCCACAGCACATCACGGCCGTGCAGCGTCGAAGGTATGTCGGTCGCATAGTAGACATCGGCGTCGAGAAAGCGAAAGCGCAACAGCCGCTCGAGAAAGGGCACGATGCGATCGACGTGGCGCGCAATCAGCACCCCGAGCGCCACGCCGGCAGCTACTCCGCACCAGCCAATCACCAGGCCCTGAATCATGAAGACGCGCAGTATCGTGCCGGGCGCAGCGCCGAGCGTACGCAGGATGGCGATGTCGGTGCGCTTGTCGGTCACCACCATGACCAGCATGGCGACGATATTGAACGCCGCCACGGCGACGATCAGCAGCAGGATCAGCGCCATCATGGTCTTCTCGATGCGAATGGCGCGAAAGTAGCTGGCGTGATCCTGGGTCCAGTCGCGCACCAGCGCAGCGGAGCCCACGACACGGCGCACTGCCGGCATGTACTCGGGCACTCTGAGCGCATCGGCAAATCGCAGGCGCAGGCCGCTCGCCCCCTCGGCCTGCGGCGCAAAGGCCCGCACGTCAGCCAGGGCCGCCAGCGCCAGCGTGGAATCGTGATCCTGTATGCCGGCCTCGAAAATGCCCACCAGGGTGAACTCCCGCAGCCGCGGTTCCGGCGGCGCGCTGGCGCTGGCCACTGGCACCAGAATAGTGACCTGATCGCCAACGCCAACTCCCAGCTGCTCGGCGAGCGCCGCACCCATGATCAGCGCCTGTGAACCGGCGGTGAGTGCGGCGTAGTGACCCGCAACCATGAGCGATTCGATATCCGTCACCTGGTGCTCAGCGGCCGCGTCGATGCCGCGCAGCGTCAGCGGCAGCATTTCCGGCCGGTGTACGACCAGAGCCTGCAGGTCCATATAGGGCGCGACCCCCGCCACACCCGGCAACGCACGCAAACGCTGCGCCAGCGCCACGTCGTCCACCTGGTCGGCCGCGCCGCTGGCCACGACCCGGGCATGAGCGCTCAGGGCCAGCAGGCGGTCGCGCAACTCGCCTTCAAAGCCATTCATCACCGACAGCACCACGATCAGTGCGGCCACGCCCAAAGCGACGCCAGCAAGCGACACCCAGGTGATGAACGAGACAAAGAATTTGTGCTGGCGGGCACGCACGTAGCGCAGGCCGACAAACAGGGACAGGGGTTGAAACATGCGGCGGCGATTAAAACATGAGCTTGCTGTGGACGGAAATCACAGTTCCGTGACCGGGTGCCTGGCGGCATGGGCAGGCCACGCGGCGGCGGTGTTATGATTTGCCGGTTGCGGCATTGGGCCGCCCGTTTCAACTAGTGGAGGCAGGCCGTGAAATTACCCCTGTTGAGCCTGTCGGTGGCCCTGGCCAGCTGCTGGAGCGTCGTGGCGCTGGCCGAGACCATCGTGGTCGACGATCAGGTCATGGTGCGTGAATCTGCTGTCGAGCGCCCGGCACGCGGCCTGACCATGAGCGCCGTCGAGGCGCACTTCGGCGCGCCCGTCAATCGCTCGGCCGCCGTCGGCGCGCCACCGATCACGCGCTGGGACTACGCGGGCTTCGTGGTTTATTTTGAGAATGAGCGCGTCATCGACGCGGTGGCTATCGCTCCCTGAGCACAGGCCGCGACTAACGCGGCGGCGCGGCGGCGTTCGGCTCGCCCGCCGGGGCGGATGGAGCAGCCTCGGGCTGCGCTTCGGACGGCCAGCCGCCGTGCATGCGCTCGTGCGTCGCGCACATTCCGTGCATCCCATACATCCCGTGCATTTCATGCATCGAGCGCATGTCGCCACAATGACCACCATGGGCCGCAGCGAATATCGCCCCCAGGACCACCAGCCCCGCCAGGGTGAAGGCCCAGAAGCCGAGATACTTCCCCAGCTTCTGGAAAGCACCGGTCGAACGGCCGGATAGAAAAAGTACAAAATAGCCAGCGACGCACAATACGGTCGCCGGAATCAGTGCCAGAAAGTAAATCATGGACGTCCCCTTGAACTTGAGTTCGTGTGTACAGTGCCGCCGATTTCACCAGGCCGGCAGGCTTCATTCTACGCTCCTGCTCCTGAATGGGGGTGCCCTGGGACACACGTTGACGCACTTGTAATCGTGTATTGGCACGCTAAGCTCGCGCGCCGCCCCTGAAAGCTGATTCCATGCCCAATTTGATCCGACCCGAGCTGCCCGCCCAGGGCGCCTGCCAGCTGCACTGGCACGCGCTGCACGCCGGCGCGCGCGCGCTGGCGCTGGTCGAAGCCGTGGCGGCCGACTCGCGCTCCTGGGCGGTGGTCGCGGCCGATGCGCGCGAGCTGGAGCGGCTGGCCGCCGAGCTGCGCTTCTATGGCGGCCCGGAACTTGAAATCCTCAACCTCCCGGATTGGGAGATCCTGCCTTACGACCAGTTTTCACCGCATGCTGACATTGTTTCCGAGCGGCTGCGCACGCTGGAGCGCCTGCAGACGTTTCGTCGCGGCATCCTGCTGCTGACCGCCGAGAGTCTGCTCACACGCCTGCCGCCGGTCAGCTACATCCACGCGCACAGTTTTGATCTGCAGCGCGGAGCACACCTGTCGATCGAACCGCTGCGCCAGCGCCTGGTCGCGGCTGGCTATGCGGCGGTCAGTCAGGTGCGCGGCCCCGGAGAATTTGCACTACGCGGCTCGCTGTTCGACGTCTGGCCCATGGGCACCGAAACTCCGGTGCGCGTCGACCTGCTGGATGACCAGATTGATTCGCTGCGGCGTTTCGATGCCGAATCGCAACGTTCGCTCGATGCAATCGATGCGCTGCGCCTGTTGCCGGCGCGCGAGCTGCCGCTTGACAGCGCCGCGGTACGCGATTTCAAGCGGCGCTTTCGCCTGCGCTTCCCGGGTGATGTGGCACGCATGAGCGTCTACCGCGGAGTCAGCGAAGGTCTCGCGCCCCCTGGCATCGAGTTTTACCTGCCGCTGTTCTTCGAGGCCACGGCAAATCTGTTCGACTATCTGCCCGCCGATCTGGTGCTGGCCACGAACCTGGATCTTGAGTCCGCATTGCAGGATGCCTGGAACGCGATCGGCCTGCGTTACGAAGAGCATCGCCACGACATTGAGCGTCCACTGCTGCCGCCCGCTGAGGCTTTTGTCAGCGCCTCTGAGCTGGCAACGCAACTGGCGCGCCATCCACGGGTACAGATCGAGCGCTTCGGCGCTGTGGCCAGCGCGCTGGCCACCAGCCCGGCGCACGCTGAAGCAGCGTCCGGTGCCACAGCGCCCAGCGCCAGCCTGCTGCCACGCGGATTTCGGCTCGATACGCGTGCCACGCAGCCCCTGGCTCCGCTGATTGAATTCCTAGATGAATATCCAGGGCGCGTGCTGATCGCCGCAGACTCACCCGGGCGGCGCGAAGTCATCAGCCAGATGCTCAGTGCTCATGGGCGTTCGCCGCGAGCCATAGCCGACTGGCCGCAGTTTGCCAATGGCGATGCGCGTCTGGGAATTACCCTGGCTGGCGAGATCGACGGCCTGCAGCTGCGCGATCCGGCATTGCTGCTGTTGACCGAGTCGCAGCTGTTTGGCAATCGTGCGCGCCAGGAACGACGCCGCCGGCGCAGCGCCGCCGACCCGGCCACGATTCTGCGCAACCTGCAGAGTCTGGAACCCGGATCACCGGTGGTGCACGAAACCTACGGTGTCGGTCGCTATCTCGGACTCGAGGTGATGGAAATCGGCGGCGACGTCGGCGAGTTCCTGACTCTCGAGTATCGCGATGGTGATCGTGTGTATGTGCCGGTGCATGCCCTGCACCTGGTCAACCGCTACACCGGCGCCAGCCCCGAGGCCGCGCCACTGCACAAACTGGGCACCGATCAGTGGGCCAAAGTGCGCAGGCGTGCGGCCGAGGCAGTGCGCGATGTCGCCGCCGAACTGCTCGACCTGTATGCGCGACGCCAGGCGCAGGTGGCACCCGTGCTGCAGGCCGGCGAGCTGGAATACCAGACCTTTGCCAATGCCTTCCCCTTTGAGGAGACCGCCGATCAGGCCGAAGCGATTGCCAGGGTTAAAGAAGACATTGGCCGGCCCACACCCATGGATCGCATCGTCTGCGGCGATGTGGGCTTTGGCAAGACCGAGGTGGCGATGCGCGCCGCGTTTGTCGCCGTGCAGTCCGGGCACCAGGTGATCGTGCTGGTGCCCACGACCCTGCTGGCCGAGCAGCATCTGCAGAATTTCCGCGATCGCTTCGC
The DNA here is from genome assembly GCA_963823235.1 of uncultured Gammaproteobacteria bacterium. GTDB lineage: Bacteria > Pseudomonadota > Gammaproteobacteria > Steroidobacterales > Steroidobacteraceae > FEN-1191. Next base: position 95,958 of record CAWGKS010000011.1, read on the forward strand.
CGACTGGCCGGTGCGCATCGAGGCGCTGTCACGCTTTCGCTCCGGCAAGGAGAGCAGCGCGGTGCTGGCCGGCTTTGCCGGCGGACAGGTCGACATACTGGTCGCCACCCACCGCCTGCTGCACGCCGACGCACAGGCCAGGAATATGGGCCTGCTGATCATCGACGAGGAGCACCGCTTTGGGGTACGCGACAAGGAACGCCTGAAGACCTGGCGCGCCGCCGTGCATGTGCTGACACTCACGGCGACGCCGATTCCGCGCACGCTGAACATGGCACTCGGCGGCCTGCGCGAACTCTCGCTCATCAGCACGCCGCCCGCGGCGCGGCTGGCGATCAAGACCTCGGTGTGCGAATGGCACGGCCCGACGGTGCGCGAAGCGGCGCTGCGCGAGCTGCGGCGCGGGGGCCAGATCTATCTGGTGCACAATGAGATCCAGGGCATCGACAAACTGGCGGCGGACTTTTCCGCGCTGGTGCCCGAGGCACAGGTGCGCGTCGGCCATGGCCAGATGCGCGAGCGCGACCTCGAGCAGCTGATGGTCGATTTCCATCATCGGCGCTTCAACGTACTGGTATGCACGACCATTATCGAAAGCGGCATCGACGTGCCAACCGCGAATACCATTCTCATCAATCGCGCTGATCGCCTGGGACTGGCACAGCTGCATCAGCTGCGTGGCCGGGTCGGCCGCTCGCACCATCGCGCCTACGCCTACCTGATCGTGCCCTCGCGGCGCGCGCTGACCGGTGATGCCGCCAAGCGACTGGAAGCGATCGAAGCGATGGAAGAGCTGGGCGCGGGCTTTCTGCTCGCCACCCATGATCTGGAAATCCGCGGCGCCGGTGAGTTTCTCGGCGAGCAGCAGAGTGGCGAGCTCTCGGAAGTGGGTCTGACCATGTACCTGGATCTGCTCGAGCAGGCGGTTGCTGCCATGCGCGCAGGCCGGACTCCGGCGCTCGAGCGGCCGCTGGCCGCGATAAGTGAAGTAGAACTGCATGTGCCGGCACTGCTGCCTGAAGATTTCGTGCCCGACGTGCAGCTGCGCCTCGCGCTCTATCAGCGCCTGGGCGCGGCCTCGGCGAGTGAGCTTGCGGACATGAGTGGTGAGCTGCTGGATCGCTTTGGCCCCTTGCCCGCGCCGGCAGACAATCTGCTCAAAGTCGCCGCGCTGCGCCTGCGCGCCCGCGCGCTCGGACTGCGGCGGCTGGATCTGGGCCCGCAGGGCGGAAGCGTACAGTTCGACGCCCAGCACGGCGTCGATGCCGACGCCGTTATTGATCTGCTGCGCAATGAAGCGCGTGTCTATCGAATGGACGGGCCGGCGAAACTGCGCATCAGCTGCCCGTTGCCGCAGCCGGCCGAGCGCCTCGCTTTCGCAGCCAGACTGATGACGCGGCTGACGCCCGGATCCCGCTGACGCCGGCGGCGCACTGACGCCACGCGACGACAGGCGCACCGTCGCACCCCGCCCGCCTGCTAACATAGGCTCATGAGTCCACTGCGCACCCTCACCTGCCTTGCGGTCCTGTTGCTGTGGCAGCCAGTCGCACTGCCCGCCAGCGCTGCCGGCAGCAACGCGTATCAGGTTGAAGTCATCATATTTCGCGTCGTGACGCCCCCTGCTGGTGAAGACCTGACTGCGGCGGCAGAAGGCCGGGGCTTTGAAGGTGCGGCCGCGCCGGGCGCCGTAGCGCCGTCGGTACTGCACCAGCTCGATGCTTCGCAGATGCAGCTGGGCGGGCTCGCTGCACGGCTGCGCACCGGCGGTACCTGGCAGGTGCTGGCGCATGCCGGCTGGATACAGACCGCGACCGATTGGCCCAGGCATGTCGGCCTGGACCTGGCGGATGTGGGTCTGGCAGCGCCAGATCTGCACGGCAGCATCTACCTGGAACGCGGCCAGCAATACCTGCACCTGGGCGTCGACCTGCAGCTGGGCAGCAACCCGACATGGTCGCTGCGCGAACTGCGTAAAGTGAAGTTCAACGAGAAGAATTATTTTGATCATCCGGGTTTTGGCGTCATTGCCATCGTCAGCCCGGTGCACCGCGCTGTTCCGTGACGCAGTCGGCATCCGCCCGATGCAGGATGGGCGCTGCCAGCCGATAAACCGCTCCTATGGAGCACTACGACGTCATCGTGATCGGCAGCGGACCAGCCGGCGAAGGCGCCGCCATGATGGCGACCAAAAGTGGCAAGCGCGTGGCGGTGATCGAACGCCACAGCGAGGTGGGCGGCGGTTGCACCCACTGGGGCACGATTCCGAGCAAGGCGCTGCGCCACGCCGTCAAGACACTGCGCGACGCGCGCCGCGACCCGCTGCTGCGCTCACTGCGCGCCAGCCTGCATATTGAGTTCCCGCAACTGCTGGCCTCGGCCGGCAGCGTGACCACGGCCCAGGTCGCCAGCCGCCGGCGCTTTTATGATCGCAACCATGTGCCGGTGTACGGCGGCTCAGCCTGGTTCGCCGACGAGCACACCCTCGAGGTGCGCACCAAGGCCGGCACGGCCGAACGCATCAGCGCTGATTACGTGGTGATCGCCGCCGGCTCGCGCCCCTATCGACCACCCGAGCTCGATTTCAGCAACCCGCGGGTCCGCGACAGCGATACCGTGCTGCATTACAACGCCAGTCCCTTTGCGGTCACGATCTTCGGTGGCGGCGTCATCGGCTGCGAGTACGCCTCGATATTTCTGAACCTCGGTTGCAAGGTCACGCTGGTCAATACCCAGGAGCGACTGCTGTCCTTTCTGGATGACGAGATCGCCGAGGCGCTCTCCTATCACCTGCATGAGCAGGGTTGCGTGATCCGCCACAATGAAAAATTTGCCGGCCTCGAAGCCCGCGCCGATGACGTGGTGATGCTGCTGGAGTCGGGTCGGCGCATCAAGTCAGACCTGCTGCTCTGGGCCAACGGCCGTGTCGGCAACAGCGACGGCATGAATATCGAAGCCGCGGGCGTGGCTGTCACGCCGCGCGGCCAGATAACCATCAACGAGCACTACCAGACGGCACGAGCGCACATTTACGCGGTCGGCGACCTGGCAGGTCCGCCCGGACTCGCCAGCGCCGGTTACGTGCAGGGCTGCCACGCCGTGCAGCATCTGATGAACCCGGAGCGGCAGGCGATACGACTCGACCTGGTGCCCAGTGGCATCTACACACTGCCGGAAATTTCCTCAGTCGGCCTCACCGAGCGTGAACTGCTGGCGCAGAAAGTACCCTACGAAGTCGGCCACACCAGCTTCAAGAACCTGGCGCGCGCACAGATGACTGATGAAAAGATCGGCATGCTCAAACTGCTGTTCCATACCGAGACGCTCAAGGTGCTGGGCGTGCACTGCTTTGGCGATGGAGCAGCCGAGATTGTGCACATCGGCCAGACCGTCATGGCCAGCAATGACCTGAATAACCTGCGCTATTTTACCAATGCGACCTTCAACTATCCGACCATGGCCGAGGCGTATCGGGTCGCGGCCTATAACGGCCTGAATCGGCTGAGTTAGCCGGCCGGCGGGCGCGCGCCAGGCACGGCGGCGTCATCCATGTATTTACGGTAGGCCTCATAGACCATGAACCACAGTGAATACACCGTCAGCCGGCCCCAGAAATCCACGAACACCAGGTTCTGCGGGTCGTTGCTGATCCTGTCGAAGTAGGCGAGCAGCAGGAACAGTGGAATATTGGCGCACACCAGCAGCAGTACCAGGTATTCAGTGTCGTGGTGCGCAGCAGATATTTTCTGAACAGCGCGTAACCAATAATCCAGAATGAATAAATCGTAAAGCGGCCCCAGAAATCCACGAACACCAGGCCCTTGCCCTGGCTGCTGAGCTGGTGATACCAGGCCAGCACCAGAAACAGCGCCGTGTTGGCGCACACCAGCGCTGCGGCCACGATCCTGACAACCTGTTTCGAGGTGCCGCTATGACGCGTCACATAAAGTCCTTTCGGTGGCGAGTACCACCGCGCCTTCTGACTTTACGCGGCTGCGCGCCAGTGCGCGAGTGGCAGCCTGTAGCAGTGCTTCGGGCTGCTGCTTCGGGCCCGGCATTATCATGGCCACGGCGACGCTGATGGTCACGTATTTTTCGGGGGCTGCGCGTGGATGGTGAATGCGCTGCTCCAGCACCCGCTGCACGATGCCCTCGGCAAAACTCCTGACGGCGTCGCGGTCGGTATTGCGCGCCAACGCGCACAGCGTGCCTCCCTCCCAGCGCGCCACCAGGTCGGAGCCGCGACGGAACGCCGCACTGATAACCCCGGACAGGCGGCGGATGCAGGCATCGCCCGCCGGACGACCAAAGGTGTCGTTATAGGCACCGAGGGCGTCAATGTCGAACATCAGCAGGGTCAGCGTCCGGGTCTCGCGCTGGGCGCTCTGCCAGTCGTGGCGCAGCAGCTCTTCGAAATAGCCGCGCGCGCACAGGCCGGTCAGCCGGTCCTCACGCATCCAGGTTGGCAGTCCGACCACGGCGCGCACACCACTGGCCCGCTCACGTTCACCGAGCGCGCGCTCACGCTCACCGACATCGCGATAGAAACCGATGACGTGGGTTATCTTGCCCGCCGCATCGCGCACCGGCTCGATCTTGAGCTCGTTCCAGAACTGGGTGCCATCCTTGCGATAATTGCGCAGCAACACGCGCGTGCTCTCACCGCGCTCGAGCGCGACCCGCAGCGGCGCGCGGCCTGCCTGTTCGCGATCGCTCCCCTGCAGCAGGCGCAGATCATTGCCCAGCAATTCGCTGGACGAATAGCCGCTCAGTCGCTCGAACGCGGCGTTGGCGTACTCCACCGGGTGCTCGGTGCCGCGTGCTGCGCAGATCACGATGCCCTCGGGCGCCGCGTCCAGCACGCCACGCAGGAACGGTATTGTCCACTCACTCATGGGCAGCACTGGCGCCACTCATGTTGACGCACCGCCGTCGAACTCCAGCTGCGTCGGCGCCACGCAGCGTTGCAGGGCCGCCGTACATTCCTGCCAGGCCGCCGAGGCCAGCAGCGCCGCGCGCGCCGGGTGATGGCGGGCGCGCAGTCGAGCCAGGCGCAGATGCGCAGCCGCGTCCGGCGCTACCTTGAGGCGGTCGAGCAAAGCCACGACACTGGCGCGCGAGTTGCACACCGGCAGCACATCGCAACCCGCATGCAATGCCAGGGTGGCGCGTGCGCAGATGTCACCGAAGGCGGCCGCCCCGGCCATGGATAGATCGTCGGCAAATACCGTGCCCTTGAATCGCAATTCACCGCGCAGCACTTCGGCGATCCAGCGCCGCGACAGGCTGGCCGGCAGCTCATCGATACCGGGAAACAGGACGTGCGCGAGCATTACGGCCGGCAGGCCGTTGTCGATCAGGCGTCGGTACGGCGCCAGGTCAGCATCGAGATCGACCAGGGTACGCCGGTCGACCGGCAATGCCAGGTGCGAATCCGCCACGACGGCGCCGTGACCTGGAAAATGCTTGGCGGTGGCTGCCATGCCGGCATCGCGCATGCCGTGCATATAGGCCACGGCGAGCTCGGCGACAATCCCGGCACTGCTGTGCAGGGCCCGATCGCCTATCACGCTGGAAAGCCCGTAGTCGAGATCAACACAGGGCGCAAAGGAAAAATCGAGGCCGCAGCAGAGCAGTTCGGAGGCCATCAGCCAGCCGTGGCGGCGCGCCAGATCAAGCCCGACGGCATGGGACAGGTCATATTGATGGCCAAGCTGGCGCAGCGGCGGGAGTGCCGTGAAGCCGGTGCGGAAGCGCTGCACCCGGCCACCTTCGTGATCGACGGCCACCAGCAGCGCCGGATTGCGCAGCGCGTGAATCTCGGCCACCAGCTGCGTGAGCTGCGCGGGGTCGGCATAGTTGCGTGTGAACAGGATCACACTGCCGACCAGCGGGTGTGCCAGCAGCTCGCGATCCTCGGCACTGAGCGAGGTGGCGGCGATATCGACCATCAGTGGTCCGAGGCTCATAGTTCTTGCATGCAGCGGCGCGGGTGGCTGCCCGTCATGGGCCCATCATAAGCGCATGGCGGCAACGCTTCCCGTGCGCGCTTCTCAAGACCTGCCAGCCAGCGCCAGCACGGCAATGGATTCCACGTGGGCGGTCTGCGGAAACATGTCGGCAACACCTGCTGCCAGCAGTTCAAAGCCATGCGTATGCACCAGTTCGCCCAGGTCGCGCGCCAGGCTGCCGGGGTGGCAGGAGACATACACCAGGCGCCGCGGCGCCAGGCGCGCCAGCAGTGGCAGCACTTCGCGGGCGCCCACCCGCGGCGGGTCGAGAAGCACGTGAGTGTATGGGCCGCGGGTCCATGCGCCGGCGACCCCGCCTGGCGCCCCCGCTGCCCCGGCAAGCTCGACACTGGCGAGATTGGCACTGCAGAAACTCGCGTTGGCAATGCCGTTGCGGGTGGCGTTGTCGGTGGCCCGTGCGACCAGGCCGGCATCGCCCTCCACGCCCACCACGCTCGCCGCGCGGCGCGCCATGGCCAGCGTGAAATTACCCAACCCGCAATACAGATCGAGGACGCGCGCCTGTGCATCGAGCTCGAGCAGTTCCACCACGCGACTGACCAGGGCACGATTGAGCGCGGCATTGATCTGGATAAAATCGCTGACCTCAAACTGCAGACGCAGATTGAACTCCGGCAGCGCGTAGGCGAGCACGGCAGCAGGCTCGCGCAGTGGATGCACGGTATTGAGACCGCCGGGCTGCAGGTAGATGCGAAGCTTGTGGGTAGCTTCGAATTCGAGCAGGCGCTGGCGATCCGCATCGCTGGGTGGATCGAGCACACGCAACACCAGCACCACGCAATCATCCCCCACCGAGACTTCGATCTGCGGCAGGCGCTCGCGTATCGACAGGCTGGTGAGCAGCGCACCCAGTGGCGCTACCAGTTCACCGACCGGCGCGCTCAACACCTCACAGCGCTGCAACTCGGCCACATGCGACGACAGGCGCTCGCGAAACCCGACCAGCGAGCGCTCGCGGGTGCGCACGAATCGCGCGCCGAGCCGGGCGCGGCGCCGATACTGCCACGGCGGTCCGGCGAGCGGCGCCAGCCAGTGCTGCGGCGTTACTTTGCCCAGTCGTTCCAGCGTCTCACGCAGCTGCTGCTCCTTGATGTCCAGCTGCGCGCTGCTGTCAAGGTGCTGCAGCGCGCAGCCACCGCACACGCCAAAGTGTGCGCAGCGCGGCGTGACGCGCTGGGGGGAAGGTTCGAGCACGGCGTCGAGTTCGGCCTCGTCATACTGGCTGTGGGCACGGCGGCGCACGAAACGCACCAGCTCGCCAGGCAGCGCGCCGGCGACGAAGGCGGTCTTGCCGCTGCGCACTACCCCTTCGCCATCGTGATTGAGTGACTCGACGCGACCGGTTTCGGGCGCGGCAGACAGGCGCCGCCTCAACCCGCAGCCTCGATGTCAAAAACCAGGCGCGTCATCGGCGCACCTTGCCTGCACGCGCGGCGGCCTTGCCGCGCGCTGCGCGTGGCGCGCGCGCCGGGCGTGCAGCCGGCGCCGCGGCGCGGCGCCGCGCTGCCTTCAGCAACACCGCGACGGCGACGATCAACCCGGCTTCGTCGGTCAGCGTCACGTGACCATCACCCACGCCGAGCCTGCGGCGCACACGCTCGCCACGCGCCGAGTAGATGACTTCGGGTTTCCCCCAGGCATTCTGCTCGATGCCCACATCACGTATCCACATGCCATGCGCGAAACCGGTACCCATGGCCTTGACCAGCGCCTCCTTGGCGGCGAAGCGCATCGCCAGGAAGCGCTCGGGGCGCTGGGTCTTCGCCAATTGTGCGTGCTCGGCCGGCAGCAGCAGGTGGTTTACAAAACGGTCGCCAAAACGCTTCCAGACCGCAGTAACGCGCACCTGCTCCAGTACATCGACGCCGATACCGTAGATCATCGTGTCATCAGGCGCGTGCGGCGCGCATCTGGGCGTGCATGCTGCGCACCGCCTCGGGCAGGCCGGTAAACACGGCCTGCGCGACGATGGCATGGCCGATGTTCAATTCGCTGATCTCGGCGATGGCCGCCACGGCGCCGACGTTCCGATAGTTGAGGCCGTGACCGGCGTGCACCGCCAGGCGGCGCTGTGTGCCGTGGCGCGCCGCCACCCGCAGGCGTTCGAGCTCATGGGCCTGCCGCGCGCCGCTCGCCTCGGCGTATTCGCCGGTGTGCAGTTCAATGACGCTGGCGCCACAGTCGAGTGCGGCGTCGATCTGTGCAGGATCCGGATCAATGAACAACGCGGCGCGGATGCCGGCCGCGTTCAAGCGCTCACAGGCACGGCGGATGTCAGCCTGGGCGCCACGCACATCGAGTCCACCCTCGGTAGTGAGCTCGGCGCGACGTTCCGGCACCAGGCAGCAATCGGCCGGTTTCAGCTCGCAGGCCAGCGCCAGCATCGCTTCAGTCGCGGCCATCTCCAGGTTCATGCGTGTCGCCAGCAGACCGCGTAGTGCACGCACGTCGCGTTCCTGGATGTGGCGGCGATCCTCGCGCAGGTGCAGGGTGATGTTGTCGGCACCGGCCTGCTCGGCCAGCAGCGCCGCGTACACCGGATCCGGGTAACTGGTGCCGCGCTGCTGACGCAGCGTGGCAACATGATCGATGTTCACGCCCAGCTCGATCGCGCCTGGCTGCATTGCACTGCTCATCCGCTGGCTCGCTCCATTCTGGCGACTGCCCGCGCCACCGTGCGCGTGCGCAGTTCGCGACCTTCAAGACAATGATCGAGTGCGGTGCGCAGCAGACTGCGCACCGCGCGCTGACCTTCAGGGTCCGTGGGCAGCTCACCGGCGGTCAGCATCAGCAGCACGTGCCCGGATATGCCGTTGCCGGCACTCTCACGCACGCCCTCGCCCGCCGTGAAATGATAGTACGCATCGGGCCGCACGGCGCGCCCGCCGGCGCATTCGCGCCCCAGCTCCATGCCAAAGCCCAGCAGTTCCAGCAGGCGCAGTTCAAAATGTCGCAGTACCGTTTCAAGCGGCGCGCCGCCACGCATGCGCTCCAGGGTAGCCGCATACTGGGCATAGAGTTCCGGCTGCGGATCATGCGGCACGGTCAGCTTGAGCAGCAACTCATTGAGGTACCAGGCGCTGAGCAGGCTCGCGGGCGCCATGGCGACCGGTGGCGCGCCGTCGCCTTCGGCAGCGGTCAACGACGGCGCTTCACCGCGCCCGCTCCACGATAGCAACAGCGGCCGGAACGGCTGCAGCCCGGAAAAGCGCGTGCGCGGACCGCGCGCCGCGCGGGCAAAGGTGGTCAAGCGGCCGAAATCGGCGCTGAACACCTCGATGATGAGACTGCTGTCGCGCCACGGACGCTGATGCAACAGGTAGCCGCGCACCAGCTCCACTCGTTGGCTGGAGCGCATTATTCCAGCTCCAGTTGCTGGAGCGCGCGCGCGTCGTCAGCCCAGTTCTCACGCACCTTGACGAACAGCGTGAGGTGGTGGCGCCGCCCGAATATGTGATTCAGCTCCATGCGCGCGCTGCGGCCCACGCGCTTGAGGCGCTCACCGCCGGCGCCGATGACAATGGGCTTTTGCCCGGCCCGATCGACCCAGATGAGGGCACTCACTTCGCAGCGGCCATCCGGCGATTCGCTCAGGCTCTCGACCTCCACGGCGATACCGTAGGGCAGCTCTTCAACCAGTTCGAGCGTGAGTTTTTCGCGGATGCTCTCGGCAATACGGAATTTATCGCTGCGATCCGTGATCTGTCCGGGCGGAAACATGCGCTCGCCTTCCGGCAGCGCCGCCAGGATAGTGCGCCGCAGGTCGTCAAGGTTGGCGGCGCGCAACGCCGAGATCGGCACGATCGCCAGGAATTCGGCACGCCTGGCCAGCTCTTCCATGTAGGGCAGCAGCCGTTCGCGCGGAAACACCCGATCGATCTTGTTGACCACACAGATCACCGGATGCCTGGAATCCAGCACGCGTTGCAGCGCGAGTTCGTCTTCGTCGGTCCAGCGCAGCGCTTCGACCAGCAGCACGGCGACGTCAGCATCACCCAGCGCGGAGGTCGCGGTGCGATTCATGGCGCGGTTGAGCGCGCGTTGCGGACCGTGATGCAGGCCGGGCGTGTCGACCAGGGCGATCTGGCCCTCGTCCGACTCGATGATGCCGATGAGCCGATGGCGCGTGGTTTGCGGCCGCGGGGTCACGATGCTGAGCTTCTGCCCGAGCAGTGCGTTGATGAGCGTCGATTTGCCGACGTTCGGCCGGCCCACCAGGGCGGCAAAACCACTGCGATAAGCGCTCATGATGGCCTGCTCATGCGGGCAACTGCAGCAGCAGCGCCTGCGCGGCCACCTGCTCGGCGCGGCGACGACTCACGCCGGAGCCGCAGGCCGTAAGGCGCAACGCCGCCACGGCGCAGCTCACCTCAAAGACCTGTGAATGCGGCTCGCCCTCGGTTCTGGTGACGCTGTATTGCGGCAGCGCCAGGCCGCGCCCCTGCAGCCATTCCTGCAGGCGCGTCTTGGCATCCTTCTGCTCATCAACATCGCCCGCGGCGGCCGCCTCAAGCGCGGCCAGCGCCGGACCCAGGACGCGCAACAGGACCGCGCGCGCCGTGGTAAACCCGGCCTCGAGATAGAGCGCCCCGCACAGCGCCTCCAGGGCGTCGGCAAGAATGGATTCGCGGCGAAAACCACCGGTCTTGAGCTCACCGGCGCCCAGCTCCAGCACCTCGCCCAGTTCAAGGGTGGTAGCGATACGCGCCAGCGACGCGCCGCTGACCACGGCCGCACGCAGGCGACTCAGGGAGCCCTCGTCCGCCTGCTGATAGCGGCTGTAGAGAAATTCGGCGACGATCAGATTGAGGATTGCATCGCCCAGAAACTCCAGTCGTTCATTGTTGGTGCGCCCGGCGCTGCGATGCGTAAGCGCCTGTTCAAACAGCCTGGGGTCAACAACCTGGTACTGAAGCTGGCGCAGCAGCCACTCGGCGGCGCGCTCACTCATCACTGCAAATCGACCTGCTTATGAAACTGCACAATTATCAGCACGTTGGCAAACAGCGGCGCCGGGTCTTCATAGTCGGCCACTGCCACCCAGCGATCGCCCTCGCGATGGATGTCGATCTCCTTGGCCGACGGGTGATCGACATACTCCACGTCGAAACGCTTTTCGAGCGAATTGTGCAGTGCCACCGGGTTGATCTGCGCATCGCCACGACTATCAGTCGCCAGCTGCTCCAGTGAGCGCACCACGCGGAAGTAGTTGAGATACAGCGGCGTGACACGGATGCCGACATAGACCATGACGGCGAGCGGCAGCAGCAGGAACACCCAGCCGATAAAGGTCACGCCACGTTGATGTTTGCGCATGTAACCATCCTCCCCGGACTAAGGCCCGGACTAATCGATATGCTTGCCAATTCGCCGCCAGTTCGGGCCACCGGCGCGCTGCAGGTCCCAATTGAACCAGATTCTCGAAGCCCTGCCGACCAGATTTTCTTCAGGCACGAAACCCCAGACCCGCCCGTCCGAACTGTTGTCGCGATTGTCACCGATCATCAGATATTGGCCGGGCGGCACCCTGATGTCGAATTTATCGTTGCGATCCGGCGCATCGCTGTGTTCGCTGTCATCGCACTGATAGCTGCGCTCGTTGCTGCGATTGCAGCTGGCGACCGGCAGAATGCCAATTTCGCCGCTGGTGCGGCAGGACAGCGTCTGATGGCGATGGGCGCCCAGCTGCTCAAGCCCCAGGCGTAAATTCAGGTAGCAGCCATCGTTGTAACGCCCACCATCGGCCACCGGCACCGGCGTGCCGTTGATGATCAGCTGGTCGTCCTGCACTGACACCGTGTCGCCCGGCAAGCCGACCAGCCGCTTGATGTAGTTGACCGCTGGATCGGGCGGATAGCGAAACACCACCACGTCGCCACGCTGCGGCTCGCCGACGGCCACGAACTTCTGGTTCAGGACCGGCAGGCGCAGACCATAGGCAAATTTATTGACGACGATGAAATCGCCATCGAGCAGCGTGGGCATCATCGAATCGGAGGGGATGCGAAACGGCTCAAAGATAAACGAGCGCACCAGCAGCACCAGGGCCGCCACGGGCAGGAAACTGCGCGCGTAGTCCACCGTTACCGGCAATGCCAGTGCGCTGGCCGCAACTCCAGCAGCTGTCGCGCGCCGCAACCGCACCGGTGCCAGCAGATAGCGGTCGATCAGCCAGATGAGCCCGGAGACCAGCAACACCAGGGTCAATACCAGCGAGAAATCGAGCCGTTCGGAAGTCAGCAGGCGCCCGATGGCGCCTAAAATGGCTATCGGCAGCACCAGGTAGACGGCGCGCAGCCAGCCGGGGTCGCGCGCTTCGGCGGGCAGCGCCGCCAGCCGCCGACCTGGCCGGATGAACCAGTCATCGATGACAGCCACCAGCGTCAACGGCATGGCGAGGTAAGTCAAAAATGTGAGTACTTGCATCTTCATGGCTGATCCTTAACTTAAAGCGTGCGTGCCCTGACGCGCAGCGCTCACTTGCGACCGATCTTGAGCACCGCCAGGAAGGCTTCCTGCGGGATCTCCACCTGGCCAACCTGCTTCATGCGCTTCTTGCCTTCCTTCTGCTTTTCAAGGAGCTTGCGCTTGCGGCTGAGATCGCCCCCGTAGCACTTGGCCAGCACGTTCTTGCGCAGTGCCTTGACCGTGGCGCGCGCGATGACATGGCTGCCGATCGCCGCCTGCACCGCCACCTCGAACATCTGCCGCGGAATCAGCTCCTGCATCTTGTCCACCAGCTCGCGGCCGCGCTGGTAGGAGCTGTCGCGGTGAATGATCAGGGCCAGCGCATCGACCTTCTCGCCGTTGATCAGCACGTCGAGCTTGACCAGCGGCGCGGCCTGGAAATGGCTGAATTCGTAGTCAAAAGAAGCATAGCCGCGGCTGCAGGATTTCAGGCGGTCGAAGAAATCGAGCACCACTTCAGCCAGCGGCAATTGGTACTGCAGCGACACCTGCGTGCCCAGGAACTGCATTTTCTTCTGCACGCCGCGCTTTTCGCTGCACAGGCCAAGTACCGCACCCACGTAGTCGGGCGGCACCAGGATATTGGCGGTGATGATGGGCTCGCGTACTTCTTCTATACGGTCGGGCGAAGGCAGCTTTGCCGGGCTGTCGATGAGCAGCACCTTGCCGTCGGTGCAGGCCACTTCGTAGACCACGGTCGGGGCGCTGGTGATCAGGTCCAGCTGATACTCCCGTTCCAGCCGCTCCTGCACGATGTCCATGTGCAGCAGCCCGAGAAACCCGCAACGAAAGCCAAATCCCAGTGCCGTGGAAGCCTCCGGCTCGTAGTGCAGCGCCGAGTCGTTGAGCCGCAACTTGGCCAGGGCGTCGCGAAAGCTCTCGTAGTCCTCGGAGTTGATCGGAAACACGCCGGCAAACACGCGCGGCTGCACCTGCTTGAAACCGGGCAACGGCGCAGCACAGGGGCGTGAATCGTGAGTGATGGTATCGCCCACCGGCGCGCCATCGATCTCCTTGACCCCGGCAATGACGAAGCCGACCTCGCCGGCGCTCAGGGCTGGCAGGGCCATCGACTTGGGCGTGAAGCAGCCGAGCTTGTCGACGCCGTGACTGCGACCGGTCGACATCATGCGCAGCTTTTCACCCTGGCGCAGCGTGCCGTTCACGACCCGCACCAGCGAGACCACGCCCACGTAATTATCGAACCAGGAGTCGATGATCAGGGCCTGCAGCGGCGCCAGCGGGTCGCCGCTGGGCGGCGGGATGCGCGCCACGATGGCCTCGAGCAGCTCGGGTACGCCCGCGCCCGTCTTGGCGCTGACGCGCACCGCGTGCTCGGCGCTGATGCCGATGATTTCCTCAATCTCGGCAGCAACGCGCTCCGGCTCGGCCGAGGGCAGATCGATCTTGTTGATGACCGGCAGGACCTCGAGGCCCTGCTCGACGGCGGTGTGGCAGTTGGCGACGCTCTGTGCCTCGACGCCCTGCGAGGCATCCACCACCAGCAGCGCGCCTTCACAGGCCGCCAGGCTGCGTGACACCTCATAAGAAAAATCCACGTGCCCCGGTGTATCGATGAGGTTGAACTGATAGCGCTGGCCGCCGGGCGAGTTGTAATAGAGCGTCGCGCTCTGCGCCTTGATAGTGATGCCGCGCTCGCGCTCCAGTTCCATGGAATCGAGCACCTGCGCCTGCATCTCGCGCTCTTCCAGGCCACCACAGAGCTGAATCAGGCGGTCGGCGAGCGTCGATTTACCGTGATCAATATGGGCGATGATCGAGAAATTTCGTATGAATTGCATCAAGTAGGAAACCCGGGACCCCAGGGGCCGGGGCGCGCGGATTATAGCCGCAAAAGCCGCAGCAATTCCGCGCGATCCAGCCTGAAATGGCACACCGGCACGCCATCGAGCAGCAGTACCGGCACCTTTAGGCCATAACGCTGCAGCAGCTGCGGATCAGCATCGACATCGGCCAGCGCTACGGCGGGTAGCGGGTAGCGCCCGCGCAGTGCCTCGAGCTCGTTGTGCAGCTCCTCGCAAAGGTGGCAATCGGCACGCGTAACCAGCGTCAGGCGTGCGACGCCCGCCGCTGCTGTCAATGCTGCCCGCCATCGCGTGGGCGGCCCGCCGCCGCGTCGCCAGCGCGCAATGAACCGGCAATGGCGCGTACGGTGTCGGCCGGCACCTCGCCAATCGCAATCACTTTGTGGCCATCAACAAAAGTGGAGTAGGCCGCCGATGAACCCAGTGTGGTCATGGTGGGAGGCGCGTGCGCGGGCCCGCCGCGGCCACTCGGCGCAGCGGCGGCTGGCTCTGGCTGCTCGACAAATACCGAAACGGTGGCCAGGCCGTCGCTGAAAACCAGGTGTGTCACCGCCGACCTGGCGCCCGGCAGCAGTCGTGTGGAACGAGCCGTCATGTGAAATCCAGCCGGCAATTGCTCGCTCTGCCAGGTCACGGCAGGCGCACCTGGCCCCGCCACCCTCACAGCGCTGTCGTGGCGCACCCAGCGCCAGCCACGAACATCGACCTGCGCCTCGAGCGCGCGCTCGTCGATCTGTGCAGGCAGGGTCAATTCGGTGAATACCAGTTCCTCGACTACTGCACCGTTGGGCGTGCGCAGCTGGGTCTTGAGCGGCATGGCAGTGGCTTCGTCGATCCAGACCCGATAGCCGTAGCGCAGTTCGTCCTGTGGCTCGACATCAATGACATGGGCGGTGCGCCCGCTGACGCGGGCCTGCGGCGCCTCACTCAGACGGTAGAGCTGCGGGGCGACCATGTTGAGTTGCAGCAATTCAGTGAGCAGCAAACCCTCCTGGGGTGTGCTCTCGACCAGCACGACGCGCTGATCCGGAAAATAGGTGCGCAACTGGCCGTCACGGCGCACGAACTCACGGCCGGAACCGTCCATGGCCTGGATGCGCTCGGCGACGCCGCTGTCGCGAACGCAGTGTACGACGTGCAGGGTATCGGTCTGCCCGCCGTGTTCGTGTACGAAGGTGCCCTGGTAGTTGCGGGTAGCGATGGCGTGCCCCATGCGTTCCAGCCAGGTACGCGGATCATCGGCTGCCAGCGCAACGGCGGCAGCACCAAAAGACAGGCTGGCGAAGGCGACTACACGCGCGCTAGTGCGGAACATCAGTTTGCGCATCGGCCGCCGCAGGCTCGGTGACTTCGAACGGCAGCACCGCCTCATTGCCAATGAGTGTCGAGAGCAGGCCGCGTCGCACCAGTGGCGACGACACGGCACTGTGCGCCATCGCGTAGTTGGCAAGCGAAGCGGGAATGGCCAGCGTATTGCCGGCGCTGCGCGGCGGCACCACGTAGCTGGCCGGCTCCCGGCCCGGCTCACGGTCCGGGCCACTGGCCCGCTCACGAGTAACCGGCAATGATGCCAGCTGGCTCGCTGCCGGCTGGCTGGTGCCGCGTGGCAGCACAGCGTATTCCACGGTCGGCGAGTAGGCCACCAGTGCCTCTTCTTCCTGCACCGGCACAGAACCACGCAACAGCATGATGGCCGCACCAGCGACGCTGGCCGCAACCGCGGCGCCCAGCGCCGCGCCGCGCCAGGCACGCGCGGCCCGTCGGCTCACGGCTGCACCTGCCGGTGCGCCGTGCAACTGCGCGCTGACGCGCCGTGCGAAATCGGGCCTGACTTCGGCCACTGGCTCGGCGCGCAAGGCGGCGCCGATCACGGCATAGCGCGACCAGGTGGCGCGCAACTGTTCTTCGCGCGTCAGACGGCGCGACAGCAGTTCGCATTCTACGGCCGGCAATTCGCCATCAAACATGGCCGACAGCTGACTATCCAGTTCGTCTCGATTCACAACAACTCCTGCGCGCGGCCCAGGCCGCCGTCGAAAACTTCACGTAATTGCCGGTCAATGGCTTCGCGGGCACGGAAAATGCGCGAGCGCACCGTGCCGACCGGACAGCTCATGGCGGCGGCGATCTCCTCGTAGCTCAGGCCGTCAAGCTCGCGCAGCACGATGGCCTTGCGCAGATCTTCAGGCAACTGGCCGATCGCGGCCTGCACGATATTGCGGATTTCCTCGCTGAGCGCCAGGCCCTCCGGCGTATCGGGATCCCTCAGGCGAGTGAGCATGTCCGGCCCATCGTCGTCATTGTGGGCGTCAATTTCGTAGCCCACCGGATTGCGCTTGCGCGCCACCAGTGAATTCTTGGCGGTGTTGATCGCAATGCGATAGAGCCAGGTATAGAAGGCGCTGTCGCCGCGAAACTGCGGCAGTGCGCGGTAGGCCTTGATAAATGCCTCCTGCGCGACATCCTCGGCATCGGCCGGGTTGCGCAGGTAGCGCATCACCAGCTTGACGACCTTGTGCTGGTACTTCAGAACCAGCAGATCGTAGGCAGCGCGCTCGCCCGCCTGCACCCGTCTGACCAGGCTCAAGTCGCCGGTATCGGCGGCCATCAACAGATTCGCCATGCTGCGGGTGTTGCCTGCACTAAACTGCCCCCGTGGAGCGCTGCCCGCGGTCAGTCTAACAGCAGTGTTCCAGTCCACGCTCATCGTGCGCCGCCCGCCCCGCCAGGGGTTCTGAACTTCAATGTGGCTTTGAGTCGGCGCCAGTCATTCGGTTCCACGAGCGCGCCATCGATTATCAGAATCCTCAGCCGCCCGGCGCTGTGCCAGCGTAGCCACAGCAGTTCACCCAGGCGCCGCGGTGGCTGCAGCTGGACATAAGCACCAGCGCCACGGCGATCCCGCAGCAGCCAGCGGCCGTCGCCCTGGCAGCGCAACTGCCCGATATCGCCCGCCCGCCGGGCCAGCAGGGTCACGACGCCACGCACGGCGCCGCACAGAGTGAGCAGCACGGCAGCGAAACGTACCGCTACCGGCAGGGCGCTGCCGGCCCAGATGGCCGTGGCGAGGCCGCAGCACCACAACGCCCAGGCCCATGCCAGGCGTACTGACCCCCGCAGTTCAAGCCTGAGATCGGACCAGTTGCGCGATGAGCGGGGTGTAGCTGGGGTCGGCGGGTGGCTCATTCCCCAGCAGATAGCGCGCGATCTCAGGGTCCGGCAACTCGAGAAAGGCCTCGAAACGTGCTCTTTCGTCCGCCGTGGCGCGAGCATAGCGACTTGTCAGCCAGTTCTGCAGCAGCAGATCCAGCTCCTTCGTGCCGCGCCGGCACCGCCAGAGCAATTGCCCCGGCACCGCGCTGTTCAATGCTTGCGCTCGAGCATCAGCCTTTTGATGCTGGCAATGGCCCGTGCCGGGTTCAGGTCCTTGGGGCAGGCCTCAGTGCAGTTCATGATCGTATGGCAGCGATAGAGCCGAAACGGGTCTTCAAGATCGTCGAGCCGCTCGCCCAGCGCCTCGTCGCGCGAATCGACGATCCAGCGGTAGGCGGCCAGCAGCGCCGCCGGTCCGAGATAGCGATCGCTGTTCCACCAGTAACTGGGGCAGGAAGTCGAACAGCAGGCGCACAGGATGCACGCTGACGGCCGATCAATCTGCTCCTGCTCGGTGCGCGACTGCAGGCGCTCACGGTCGGGCGGTGCCGGGGTGCGCGTCTGCAGCCAGGGCTTGACGGCCGCGTACTGCGCATAAAAATTGGTCAGGTCGGTGACCAGATCCTTGATCACCGGCATATGGGGCAGTGGATAAACGCTGACATCACCCTTGCCAAGATCCGCGCAGGCTTGCGTGCAGGCCAGGGTATTCAGGCCATTGATATTCATGGCACAGGAGCCGCAGATGCCTTCACGGCAGGAGCGGCGCAGCGACAGCGTGGCATCGATCTCGTTCTTGATCTTGAGCAGCGCATCAAGAACCATCGGACCGCACTCGGCCATGTCGAGCTCGAAACTGTCGACGCGCGGATTGCCACCGCTCGCCGGATCGAAGCGGTAAATGCGAAAGGTGCGCACCCGGGTCGCGCCCGCCGGTGCCTTGTGCTGCCTGCCAGCCGCGCGATCGATACGTGAATTCGCGGGCAAAGTGAGCTCAACCATCGTGCGGATCCTTCACTAGTAGGTGCGTGCCTTGAGGGCCACGCTGGCGACTTCGTCGGTCAGCGGCTGCAACTGCACCGGACGGAAGCCAAAGCTCGCCTGGCCACCGCCATCGACCCAGCAGAGCGTGTGCTTGAGCCAGTTCTGGTCGTCGCGCTGTGGAAAATCCTCGCGCGCCTGCGCGCCACGGCTTTCCTGGCGGTTGGCCGCAGAATTGATGGTCGCCGTAGCCTGCAGCAGCAGATTCTCGAGCTCCAGGGTCTCGATCAGATCGGTATTCCAGACCATGCCGCGATCGCTCACGCCGACTTCGGCAAACGACGCCAGGGTGCCGGCCAGTTTCCGGGCGCCTTCGGCCAGGGTCTGGCCGGTGCGAAATACCGCCGCGTCCATCTGCATGATGCGCTGCATCTCGAGCCGGATCTGCGCCGTGGGCCGGGTGCCACTGGCATTGCGCAGCCCGTCGATGCGCGCCACGGTACTGTCACCGGCATCTTTAGCCAACGGCTTCTGGGCAGCGCCGGGCTGGCAGGTGGCTGCACAGTGGCGCGCCGCCTCACGACCGAAGATCACCAGATCGAGCAATGAATTCGAGCCGAGGCGATTGGCACCATGCACCGATACACAAGCCGCTTCGCCCACCGCCATCAGGCCTGGCACCACCTCGACTTTGCCAGCGCGCAGCGTCAGGGCCTCGCCCTGCACATTGCAGGGCACGCCGCCCATGTTGTAGTGCACGGTCGGCAACACCGGAATCGGCTGGCGCGAGACATCCACGCCGGCAAAGATGCGCGCCGTGTCGGCAATGCCAGGCAGGCGCTCCCTGATCACCTCCGGCCCCAGGTGTTCGAGATGCAGATGTAAATGATCACGCTGCGCGCCCACGCCACGGCCTTCACGAATTTCAATCGTCATGGCGCGGCTGACCACATCACGCGAGGCGAGGTCTTTGGCGTTGGGCGCATAGCGCTCCATGAAGCGCTCGCCGGATGAATTGGTCAGATACCCGCCCTCGCCACGCGCCCCTTCGGTGATCAGGCAGCCTGAGCCGTAAATGCCGGTGGGGTGGAACTGCACGAATTCCATGTCCTGCAGCGGCAGGCCGGCGCGCAGCACCATGCCGCCGCCATCACCGGTGCAGGTGTGTGCCGAAGTACAGGAAAACCAGGCGCGCCCGTAGCCACCGGTGGCCAGAATCGTGGTCTGGGCGCGAAAGCGATGCACGCGTCCATCAGCCAGATCGATGGCCACCACGCCGCGGCAGGCGCCATTCTCCATGAGCAGGTCGACTGCGAAATACTCGATGTAAAACTCGGCGGCACGGCGTAGCGACTGCTGGTAGAGCGTGTGCAGCATGGCGTGACCAGTGCGATCCGCAGCCGCGCAGGTGCGCTGCGCGATGCCCTTGCCAAATTCAGTGGTCATGCCGCCGAACGGCCGCTGATAGATACGCCCGTCTTCGGTGCGCGAAAAGGGCACGCCATAATGCTCGAGCTCGATGACTGCCGCGGGCGCCTGCTTGCACATGAATTCGATCGCGTCCTGATCGCCCAGCCAGTCGGAGCCCTTGACGGTGTCGTACATGTGCCAGCGCCAGTCATCGGCGCCCATGTTGCCCAGCGCCGCTGAAATGCCGCCCTGCGCCGCGACTGTGTGACTGCGAGTCGGAAATACCTTGGTGATCGAGGCGGTCGAGAAGCCGGCCTCGGCCAGCCCCAGGGTAGCGCGCAGACCCGCGCCGCCCGCGCCGACGACGATGACATCATGCGTGTGATCGATGAATTCGCAGGCGCTCATGGCGCAGCCCGCAGCGCCACGCGCAGGATGGCATAGACGCCACTCGCCGCCAGCAACACGTGGGCGCCGCTATTGCAGAGCAGGGCCGCGAGCTTTAATCCCGGCCCGTGCAGGTAGTCTTCAATCACCACCTGTACGCCCAGTCGCGAATGCCAGCAGGCCGCGAGCACGCTGAGCGCCAGCCACACCGGATTCCATCCCGAGCCCATCCAGATCGTAACCGCCGCATAGTCCGCCAATGGCAGTCGCAACAGGGAAACCAGCAACCAGAGCGTGAGCGGCACCAGCGCCAGTGCCGAGACGCGCTGGGACCACCAGTGGCTTACGCCGTCGCCGGCAGTGCCGTGGCCAAGCGCCACCCCGAGCGGCGAACGCAGACTCATGGTGCGCTCCGGTGCGGACAGTAAAAGAGGTAGGTCAGCAAGAGCAGGCTGGCCACCACCAGGACGATGACCAGCCTGGCACTGCGTCGCGCCGACAGTTTCTCCAGGCCGTAGCCGGCGTCCCAGCCCAGGTGGCGCAAACCATTGATCAGGTGGAAACAGAATGCGGCCAGCCAGGCCAGCAACAGCAGCCGGAAATACCAGCCGGAGAGCAGGGTCACGGCGCGCTCGTAGGCCGACTCGCCCGCCGAGGCGCACATCAGCCAATAGACCAGCGTACCAATTCCGAGTGTCAACGCCAGACCTGAAATTCGATGCGCAATGGACAACGCCATGGTGTGCGCGAAGCGGTAGACGCCCAGATGTGGCGACAACGGTCGCTGTGGCATGTGCATTCCTTGGGCTGGCGGGCGGCGCGGCCTCAAAAATCGATACAGCGTCCGCCACGCTCCCAGTCGCCAAAGCGCGTGGGATCCGGCCCGGCGGGCCCATCCACCTCAGCCACGTGCACACCAGCGGCGCCAGAACCACTCGCCGGCTGCTGCTCAAGGGGCGGGCTTGCTGGTTCTGGTGCGTTTTCGGGCGGCAGCGGCATGACGCGTGAGTGTGCCAGAATCCGTCCATGCCGGCCACCGGAACAGCCAGCGGCGCAGCCGCCGATACCGCACCCACACTGGCGATGCTGCGCTTCAGCGGCGTCGACGCCCGCAAGTTTTTGCAGGGTCAGCTCTCCAATGACATGGACCTGCTCAGCGCCGATCGCCTCCTGTGCGCCGGCCTGCACAGTCCACAGGGCCGCGTGCTGGCCCTGCTATGGCTCACGGCAGGAAGCGCGGACGAGCTATTCGCACTGCTGCCCGCTGAGCTCGCGACCGCTGCCGCGAACGCGCTGCGCCGCTTCGTACTGCGCGCCAAAGTAAACATTGAAGTCATGCCAGTGAGTGCGCAGATCGCCGCCCTGCCCGGCGCGCCCGCCGCCACAGCAGCTGCCAGGGCACAAGCCATCGCCAACGGCCAACCCCAGGTTTACGCCGCCAGCAGCGGCCAGTTCATCGCCCAGATGCTGAATCTTGATTGCGTGGGCGCCATCTCATTCACCAAAGGTTGCTACACCGGCCAGGAAGTCATCGCCCGCGCCCATTACCGCGGCCGCGTAAAACGCCGCATGCAACGCTTCGCAACCTCAGACGCTCTCCCGGTCACGCCAGGCACGACCCTGCACCTGTCAGACGGCCGCACCGCCCAGCTCGTAGACAGCGTCACCCTCCCCGACGGCACCCACGAGTTCCTGGCCGTAGCCCCCCTACCCGCAATTACAGCCAGCACACCCACATCGCCTGATACTGCAGACACCGCCGGACCCACAGCCTCCGCAGGCGCAGTCCTGATTTCCTCCGTCCCGCTACCCCTCCCCTACACGCTGCCCCAGTGACCGCGCGCGAGCGCGCGCAACGCCCCCCAGGCGACCAACCTCTGACCCCCGCCGCCATCACAGCGTGGCGCGTTCAACGCCGGCGCGGGCGCACCGTCCCCCGCAATGTGTTGGAGGGCGCCTCGCCGCGAGCGCAGGCGAAACGCAGTACCGGTCGACACGTCACCGCGAGACAACAAGCCGTTTCGCCCGCTCGCGGCGAGGTCCCGCCCCGCAGGGGCGGCGCCCGACCACATTGCGGGGGACGGTGCGCCCGCGCCGGCGTTGAACGCGCCACGCCGCGCTGACCGTCTTCAGCCGTTGACCGCCTTAAGCACCCGCTGCGGCATCCCAATCCCATAGCCCTGCGCAAAATCCACCCCGATGCTGGTCAGCATCTGGATGATCTCCGCATTCTCCGCAAACTCCGCGATGGTCTGCTTGCCGGTCAGATGCCCGATCTCGTTGATCGAGCGCACCATCTCGCGATCGATCGGGTCGTGCAGGATCTCACGCACGAAGCTGCCGTCGATTTTGAGGAAATCCACCGGGAAGTGCTTGAGATAACCGAACGAGGACAGCCCGGTGCCGAAATCATCAAGCGCAAATTTGCAACCCAGCTCCTTGAGCGCATGGATGAAGCGATTGGCCTGCGAGAAACTGGCGACCGCAGCGGTCTCGGTGATCTCGAAACAGATCTTGCTGGCGTCGAGGCCGCTCTTCTGAAACTGGTCGATGACAAAGGGCAGGAATTTGTCATCGCCCAGGCTCTGGCCCGAGAGATTGATCGAACACATTGCCAGCCGTTCGCGTTCATCGGCTTCCGACACCAGCCAGCGAAAGGCGTTTTCGATCACCCAGCGATCGATGTTCGGGGTGATGCCGTAGCGCTCGGCGGCCACGATGAAATTGTCGGGTGAGACGATCCGGCCGCCTTCATCACGCATGCGCAGCAACAGTTCGTAGTGCGCGCCGCTCTCCGGCTTCTGCAGCGGCTGGATTGCCATCCGGAACAGTTCGAAACGCCCCTCCTCGAGTGCGGCATTGATACGCGCCGCCCATTGCATCTCGCGGCGCCGGCGCATCAGTTCGATGTCGTTTTCGGCAAAACTGTGCACCCGATTGCGACCCTGCTCCTTGGCAGCCTGGCAGGCGCTGTCGGCCGCCGAGATGATCGAGGCGACGTCTTCGTTGTCGGCGGTGATTGGCACCACGCCGATGCTGGCGCCGAGCCGGAACACGCGCTCTTCCCAGGTAAAGCGGAAGTTACGCACCGCCTCGCGCAGCGTCTCGGCCATGCGCATCGCCTCATCGAGCGAGCAGCTCTCGAGCAGTATGCCGAACTCATCGCCGCCCAGGCGCGAGAGCGTGTCGCGCCAGCGCACCTTCGACTTGAGCAGCGCGCCCACCTGGCCCAGCAGCGCATCGCCGGCGCTGTGCCCGCAGCTGTCGTTGACGATCTTGAACTGGTCAATATCGAGGTAGCACAGCGCATACGAGGACTCGCGCGCCTTGGCGCTCTTGAGTGCGCGCTCCAGCCGGTTCTCAAATTCACGCCGGTTCACCAGGCCGGTGAGCAGGTCATGACTGGCGTGATAACTCAGGCGCCGGTTCAGCTCGCGCGACTCACTGACATCGTGGAACACCAGCACGCCACCGGCGGTGCGGCCGCCGCCATCGCGGATCGGCGCTGCCGTGCTCTCGACATACAACTCATTGCCATCGCGCCGGATCAGCAGCATGGGCCGCACTGATTTGATCGAGCGCGCGCGCCGGATCGCCACGGTGAGCGGATTTTCCAGCGGCTCGCAGGTTTCTTCGTGAAAGGCGCGGAAGATCTCCTCGACCGGCTTGCCCATCGCATCTTCCAGGCGCCAGCCGGTGAGCTGCTCGGCGACCGGGTTGATGTAATCGATCACCGATGCGGCATTGGTCGTGACCACGCCATCGCCAATGGACTGCAGCGTGATCTGCGCGCTTTCCTTCTCGCGAAACAGCGCCTCTTCGTACAGTTTGCGCTCGGTGATATCGAGCTCGACGCCCACCAGGCGCAGCAGGCGACCGTGCGCATCGAGCGTGGCCTTGGCGCGGCTCATGACCCAGCGCCACTCACCGCTGCGATGATGCATGCGGTGCGTGCTCTCGAACATCGGCGTCTTGCCGGCGACGTGATCGCGGACCGCGTTCTGCACCTTGTTGGCGTCTTCCGGGTGCACCAGCGTGCGCCAGTCGAAATCGCTCTTCAGCTCGACCGTGTCGTAACCCATCATGGTGCGCCAGCGCGGCGAGAAATAGGTCTGCTGCGCTTCCACGTCGAAATCCCACAAGCCATCGTTGGCCGCCAGTTCCGCCAGCTGGGCGCGCGATTCCAGGCGCTCGAGCGCCAGGCTCATGCGCACGCGCTCGAGGCCGGCGGCCAGGCTGCTGCCCAGCAGCTTGAGCAGCAACTGCAGGTTGACGTCGAAGGCGCTGCGCGGCAGGCCATACACCAGGCCCAGCAGTCCGGCGCTGCGGCCGCGAATGCGGAAATTCACCAGCAGCGCCGCACCGATCGACAGCTCGGAAAGCAGCCCGGCGTCCACGCCCTGCTCGCGCCGTGGCTTGGCGGTATCGCGAAACTCACTGAGCCGCAGATGGTCCGAGCGCCCCGCGACATACGGCAGTCGGTTGAGCGGCACGCCACGCAGGCCCTCAGGATGGCACTGCGCAAAGGACCCATCGGCGGTCATGACGGATTCGATATACGTGCCGCTGGCATCAAAGAATGCGCTGAACGCACCATCGGCGGCCGTCGATTCGCGCAGCAGCGTCAGGCTCTGGCGTATGCACTCATCGGCGTTATGCCGCTGCAGGTTCTGGAAGTCGACTGCGATCTTGGTGCAGGCCACGTCCAGCCCGGGAAGGACGCGTTCCGGGCGCCCGGTCCAGAACTGCGGAGCGAGCACATCCGAGGCGCTGTGGTCGCCGACAAAGGCCATGGGCGGTTTGCTCATTAGCGCTGAATTCTCCCACAGCGCCGCAGGAAGGCAAGCTAAGTGCCAGCGATTCCTGAGAAACTTTCAGGCGGATTGCGGCGACAGCGCGGCTTTGGCGGCCCGATATGTCTCATGCAGGCGCCGCTCCAGATCATGCTGAACCGCTTCGAGGCCCGCGGCATTCGTGCCTCGCGGTACCGTCAGCGGCGCGCCGATGGCAATCACTACGCGTGCACCCGGCCACGGCAGCACGAATTTGTCCCAATGCACCAGCCAGGCGCGCGAGGCCGCGTAGGCCAGCGGCACGATCTCGCGGCCGGACATCTGTGCCAGCATGACCGCACCCGGTTTGCAGCGAAATCGCGGACCGCGTGGACCATCAGGGTTGAGCACCGGCGAAACCTGCTCGCGCATCAGTGCCTGGAAATATTCCTTCATCGCCAGCGCCCCGGTGCGTGTCGACGAGCCGCGAATCACATGACCACCGAGCCGCCGCATGATCATGGCGCCCAGCTCGCCGTCGAGCGACGGACTGATCAGGAACCCGGTGCGCAGCGCGCGCGTTGCCTGCTGCGCCAGCAGGTACTGCGCGCAGAACAGGTGATGCTGGTGCCAGTACACCGGCAGAAACGACGGGTGACGCGCCAGCACGGCCTCGAGGTGCTGCTCACCCACGACCCCGACGACGCGGGCCGTGCGCCACCACAGGCGGATCAGACCCGCCACCGTGGGCGCCAGGAACCGGTAGGCAACGCGGCGCCCGCGACTCATATGCCGGCCGGTTATGCGCACCTGGCGATAGACGCTCAGCTGCACATCGCTCTGTCTGGGCTTGGGAGCCTCGTTCATCCCAACGCTTCCTGCCAGGCCACTACGCGGCCCGCCAGCATTCTGCGCAGGCGAAGCCGGGTGATGGGCACTGAACTGACCACGCGCAGCATGGTGTCATCACTGAGCTTCGGCGCACGGCAATACCAGCGTCGATCCTGAAACTGCAGCCGCCTGCCGCGCAGTTGCACCTGCGGCAGATCCTGCAGGCGCGCGCCGGCGGCCTTGAGTGTCGCCTCCTTCGCAGTCCAGGTGGCCAGGGCCGCGCACCTCGAGCCCACGTTCACGGTTTCCACGTCGATGCCAATGCTGCCCACAGCGGCCAGCGCGCATACTACCCAGGCGCCCGAATGGGAAATGTTGAACTCAGGAAAGCCCGGGGCATAGGGCTTGCCATGCGCCGTATAGCGCAGTTGCGCGGGCCGCAGCGCTCGCTGCGTGACGCGCGTCAGCATCTCACAGGCCAGCGCCACGCCTACCAGGCTCTGTGATTGCCGGCGCGGCGAGGCGCTCGCGCGCACTCGACGCCCGTAGGGCAGTTGCGATAGCAGCCGCGTCCGGGTGGCAGCGTTCAGGGGCCGAGGCAGCCAGGCACATGAGATCTCTACGCTGTTAGGCGACCTGGTGTCGCCCACAGTGCTGTGGTTCGCCGTGCCGCCCATTGTGCCCATGCGACCCATTATGATGGGTTCCCGGTGCCGCGCCCACTGCGCACGGCAGATTCACGCAATAGGACTAGAATCGTACCTTCCATGAATGCCACTACGCTTACCGGCCTGTTGCAGGCCAATCGCGATGCTGATCGCAGCATCACCTATCACGAGGGCGAGCATGAAGCGCGCACGCTGAGCTATGGCGAACTGTACCAGCGGGCACTGGGCGTCCTGCATCACCTGCAGCAGCTGGGCGCACGACCGGGCGATCGCCTGCTGCTGTTCCTGAACAGCAACGAGGCTTTCATCGATGCCTTCTGGGCCGGCATCCTCGGCGGCATCACGCCGGTGCCGGTGGCGCCCGGCATCAGCGATGAACATCGCCACAAGCTGCTGCGCATTGCCGCGCAACTGGGCAAACCGTTTCTTTATACCGAACGCAAGCTGCTCGAGCGTATCCGCAGCTTCGCCGAACAGCACGACCAGTCAGGCAGCTTCAACAGCCTCAAGGCCCGCACGCTGATCAGCGATGAGCTGACCGACATCTCGCAGCCCGGCCGGCTGCACGCCGCACAGGCCGGCGACGCCGCCTTTATCCAGTATTCCTCCGGCTCGACCAGCACACCCAAGGGCGTGGTGCTCACGCACGCCAATCTGCTCGCCAACATGCAGGGCGCCACCAGCGGGGCGCAATTCTCCGAGCGCGACGTCAGCCTGTCGTGGATGCCACTCACCCACGACATGGGGTTGATAGGCATGCATATTTTTCTGCTGGGCAATCGCGTACAGATTCACCACATGGCCACCGAACTGTTCATCCGCCGGCCGGTACTGTGGCTGCAGCTGGCCGCGCGGCTGCGCGCGAGCCTGTTGTGCTCGCCCAATTTTGGTTTCCGGCACTACCTTAAAGTGCTGGCCGAGCGGCCCCTGGGCGAACTGGATCTGCGCTCAGTACGGGTGATCTTCAACGGCGCGGAACCGATCAGCCTGCCGCTGTGCGATGAATTCATGACGCGACTCGCGGGCGCAGGCCTCGCACGCAATGCGATGCTGCCGGTATACGGGCTTGCCGAAGCCTGCGTTGCCGTGAGTTTTGCGCGCCTGGGCGCGCCCTACCATGCGTCGCATTTCGACCGCCAACAGCTGAACCCAGGTCAGCACCTAAAGCTGCTGGCACCGGGTGATCGTGGCGCACTGGCCCTGGTCGCCGTGGGCAAGGCGATACCATTGTGCGAGCTGCGCATCGCTGCGGATGATGATCAAGCGCTGGCCGATGAACACGTGGGCCACATCCAGATCCGCGGCGCCAATGTGACTGCCGGCTATCTTGATGCGCCCGCAGCCAACGCTGCGCTGCACACTGCCGACGGCTGGCTGCGCACCGGCGATCTGGGCGCCATTCACGCGGGCGAGCTGTATGTAACCGGGCGCCACAAGGAAATTCTCTTCGTCAACGGCCAGAATTATTACCCGCACGATCTCGAATCGCTGACGCTTGATATTGCCGGCATCGAGCTAGGCAAGGTCGTGGTCAGCGGCGTGCGCCCGGACAATGCTGAATCCGACCAGCTCGTGGTCTTCGTTCTGCACCGGGGTGAAATCGCCGAATTCCTGCCCATCGCGCACCAGGTCGCGCGGCGTCTCGCTGCGCACGCCGGTCTCGAAGTCACAGCCGTCGTACCCGTCAAGCGCATCCCGAAAACCACCAGCGGCAAGGTGCAACGCCACCTGCTGGAAGCAGAGTACCTGGCCGGCGCCAACGCGGCTGATCTGGCCGCCCTGCACGCCCTTGCCACGCAGCATGGTGCCACGCTCGATGGCAGCAACCCACTGATGAATGCGTTGCAGGCGCTGTGCACCGCGGCGCTCGATGGCCGTAACATCGATGTGCACGAGAGCCTGTTTGATGCCGGCGTAAGTTCCATGAAGCTGATGGCCCTGCATGAAAGCGTTGAGCAGCGCTGGCCGGGGCTGCTCGACATTACGGATATCTTTGACAACCCGAGCATCGCCGAACTGGCGCACCTGCTGGCTGAGCGACTCAACAAGAGTGCTGCAGGCTGATGCCCGCCGCGCCGGACCAGCGCGTCGCGCAGGCGGCACAGCTGCTGCTGGCGGTGCGCCGCGGCGCGCCGCGCCTGGGTGCCCTGCCGGCAGAGGTTGCGCCTGCGACCCTGCCTGAGGCCTATGCCATTCAGCGCCTGGTACTACAGGGGCTGGGCGCAGGTATCGGCGCCTGGAAGGCCACGCTGTTCGATCCCCACGATGGCATCTGTGCACCCATCGCCGCCAGCACCGTGCTGGCGTCGCCAGCCCGGCTATCCTCGCTCAGCGCGCCAACGCTCAACGCCAGCCAGATTGGCATTGAGCCCGAGATCGCGTTTCGCATGGCTGCGGATCTGCCGCCGCGGGCGCCACGCGGGCCGGGCGTAGCAGCAGCGGCTTACAGCGCCGCAGAAGTTTACGCCGCAGTCGCCAGCGCCCATGCCGTGATTGAAATTCTCGTCACGCGCTTCGTGAATGCCGACGCCGTGTCACAGCTTGAGCGGGTGGCTGACAATTTCATGAACGAGGCGCTCATCGTTGGTCCGCCGCGCAACGACTGGCAGAGCCTCGCACTGCACGATCTGGCGCTACAGGTGCAGGTGGATGGCCGCGTCGTGCACAGTGGTCGCGGCGGTCATCCGCTCGGCAATCCGCTGCTGCCGCTGGTGTGGATTGCGAATCATCTGGCGGCCCTGGGCGTCGGCCTCAAACGTGGCGAGTATGTGACTACCGGTAGCTGCAATGGCATCCGCTATGCCACTCCCGGGCAACAGCTGCGCGTGTCATTTGCGGAACTGGGCATTGCCGAGATCAGCTGCTAGCGCGCGCGACCATTCTATTCCACGGCTATTACCACTTTACCGCGGGCGTGCCCGGCCTCCAGATACTCAATCGCCGCCGGCACCTCGTTCAGCGCGAAGCGCCGGTCAATCACCGGCGTCAATTTGCCCGACTCCATCAGCTCACGCAGCACCTCCAGGTCTTTCTGGTTCAGCTGTGCAAGCATGAAAGTGAACTTCTGGCTTACCAAAGGCGAGTACAGCATGGCCTTGACCAGCCCCGCCATGGGACCAATCCATTTTCCGGTGCTCGGCCCGCCGACAATGACAACGGTGCCAGCGGGCGTCAGCACGCGCCGCAGCTCAGACAAAGTGCGATTGCCGACCGTGTCAATTATCAGATCGTAGCGTTGCGGGCCTAGTGTGAAATCCTCGCGCGTGTAGTCAATGACATGATTGGCGCCAATCGAGCCCACCAGCTGCGTATTGCGTGTGCTGCATACGCCGGTTACCTCGGCACCGAATGACCTGGCGATCTGAACGGCGAAGGTGCCCACGCCGCCCGCGGCGCCGTTGATCAATACCCTTTGCCCGGACTGGATGTTCCCCTTGTCGCGCAGCGCCTGCAGAGCGGTGACCGCTGCTATGGGCACGGCAGCGGCCTGCTCAAACGTCAGGTTCGCAGGCTTCAGGCTCAACGCCTTGCCCTCGCCTACGCTGAGGTACTCTGCGAAGGCGCCGTCTCTCCCGCCGAACACTTCATCGCCGGGCTTGAATCGCCTGACATCCTTGCCGACTGCTGCCACGGTACCGGCGAAATCGACTCCCAGCGCGCTGTCTTTGGGCGCGCCCACTCCAGCTTCCATGCGCATGATGTAAGGCGTGCCACGCATGTAGTGCCAATCCAGTGGATTGACCGAGGCGGCGTGCACCTTGACCAGCACGCCGTCGTCCGTCGGCACCGGCCTGGCAATCTCCTCCAGCCTGAGTACCGCAGGCGGGCCGTAGCAGCGATAGACGATCGCCTTCATGCGTTGCGCGTTGGCAGGCAGTGCCGGGGCCGGCTGGCAGGCGGAATCGTGGCTGACATAGAGCGCGAGCACCGCGACAGTCAGGGCCAGAAACGCCAGGATTCCCAGCAGAATTTTGTAACGTCGCGCCATTTTTCTTCCCCGGTTGCGTGCCAGGCAGGCATAGCGGCGATCGAAGTATGCGTACCGGGGCCGCGATTATCAATGCAGCGGGAAACTGCTTTAACTCTCCGCCGCACGCGTCCCTGGAAATTCCGGCAAGCCGTCTCCGGGGCGGTCCCACACCAGCGCATCCGCCATCCAGCAGTGATCGACCGGCGCAATACTCGCGGCATTGTCCAGGGTAACCAGCGTGATATCGATCTCGGCGGCGCGATCTTCACTGCTGTAGGTCAGTGGCGTACCACAGTCGCGGCAGAATGAGCGGCGGGCGCGCGCCGAGGACCTGAATTCGGCCGGTCTCCCGCTGGTGTAGACCAGGCTGCTGGCCGCTACGGTGAGCCACGCCACGGAGTGCGCGCCAGCGACCCGGCGACAGGATTCACAGTGGCACAGTGTGGGTGCGTACAGGGGCGCGCCGCAACGGTAACGCACGGCACCGCAGTAACAACGGCCGGTAAGCTCTGGCTCTGTCATGGACAATTGCTCCAGCGGGTACGAGGTACCCAGTCGCGAATTCACGGCGGCTGCAGCTTCCAGCGCCGATGGGTCCAGGCCCACTCTTCTGGTTGCT
The DNA here is from genome assembly GCA_963823235.1 of uncultured Gammaproteobacteria bacterium. Classification (GTDB taxonomy): domain Bacteria; phylum Pseudomonadota; class Gammaproteobacteria; order Steroidobacterales; family Steroidobacteraceae; genus FEN-1191. The sequence continues at coordinate 127,075 of CAWGKS010000011.1, forward strand.
CGCGAACCAGGGCTTCAACGCGCGCGGCATAGCGCTCGGTGAAAGCGCGCACTTCCAGTACTTCACCCGGCGCATTGAGCGCCTCGAACTGCACCTCGTAGTGGCCGCGACGTACGCGGCGCTGCGCAGCGAAGTAAGCGCGGTATTTGCCCAGCCGCGCGACTTCGGCGGGCCCGGGGAAAAACGCCGTTTCGCGTCCCAGGAATTTCAGCCACACGCGCCCGCCGCTACTGGTGGGCATCTGATCGGCCACCATGCCGGCGACATGCGCCGTGCCGCGCAGACGCAGCAATTCCCGCACCAGCTTCTTGGCCGGCACCATGCGGATGCCGAGGCGTGAACGCAGTGCCAGCATCGCCTGGTCGGTGCGTGCGCTGTGCGGCGGCTTGTAGGCTACGTAGAGCGGCGCGCCCATGTCGACCGCCAGGCCCTGCAGCATCCACTCCCAGTTGCTGAGGTGGGCGCCGAGCAACAGCACCGGACGGCCCGCGGCCAGATCGGCCTGCACTTCCGCCAAATTGGTAAATCGCACGCGGGCGCGCACCTGCTCAGCCGTGGCAATGCTGATCCAGGGCAACTCGACAATCACTTCGGTGAGTTTCTGGTACTGACGGTACACCACGCGCTCGCGCGCCGGCTCATCGAGCTCAGGCAACGCACGGCGCAGGTTGTCACGCGCCACCTGCAGGCGAAATCGAAACAGGTAGCGCAGCAGCCAGGCCAGCAGCGCCGCCAGCGCATACATCAGCGGCATGGGCACGCGCCCCAGGGCGCGCAGCCACAGCGCAGGCCGACCCGGGGCCGGCGCGCTCTTGACCCGGACAGTTGTTGACGCTGGAGCGGTCATGTCAGCAGAAGTTTAGGGCATTCCAGTCGGCTTGCGTGACTGGTCCGCAAACAGGCAGGATGGCGGCCATGCTGTGGATCAAGAGTTTTCATATCCTGGGCGTCATGGCCTGGATGGCCGGCATCTTCTACCTGCCGCGGATATTTGTTCACTACCGCGAAGGCAGTGATGCAGGCGAGGATGTGCGCCGCCTGGTCATCATGGCGGGACGCCTCTATGGTTTCATGACATTGATGGCACTGTTCGCAATGGGCTTCGGGCTGTGGCTATGGGAAGCCTATGCGTATTCGGGCCTGTGGCTGCGCATCAAGCTGCTGCTGGTGCTCGGGCTGATCGCCTATCACATCGCCTGTCGACTGTTCGTGCAACGCATGCGCGCGGGCGCCGCCCTTCCCAGCGGCCTGATGCTGCGATTCTTCAATGAGGGCGCACTGCTGCTGGTGCTGCCGATAGTTATTCTGGCGGTGCTCAAGCCCATGTAGCCCGGCGCCTGGCCCGCTTCAGCTGGTGCTGCTGAACAGCGGCCGGTCAGGACTGCGGCGCACCAGGCGGGCATCGAAGGCCATGCAGATGTTGCGCAGGAACGGGCGGCCCGCTTCAGTCACGCGGCAGTGGTCGGCGTCCAGTTCCACCAGGCCGTCCGCCGCAAATTCCGCGAGCCGCCCGGCCACACCCTCCAGAAACGGGGTGAAATCCTCGCCCACCCAGCGGGTTTCCATCCGCGTCATCAGGCTGAGTATATGCCGGCGCAGCACCTGGTCTTCAGCGTCGAGCAGGTGGCCGCGGTGCAGGGGCAATTCGCGGCGCGCGATGCGTTCCTGGTAGGGCTGCAGGTCTTTCTCGTTCTGGGCAAAGGCGTCGCCGGCATCGCCAATGGCCGACACGCCCAGACCCAGCAGCGGGCGCGTATAGGCATCGGTATAGCCCATGAAATTGCGATGCATGAGGCCAGTGCGCGCCGCTGTCCACAGGCTGTCGGTTTCGAGCGCGAAATGATCGAGGCCGATTTCGCGATAGCCGGCGCTCTCCAGTCGTTCGCGCCCCAGGTCATAGAGTGCGCGCCGGGCCTCGCCTTCGGGCAGATCGGCCTCGGTGAAGCGTCGCTGTCCGGGCCTGATCCAGGGCACGTGAGCATAGCCATAGAGCGCGATGCGATCGGGGCGCAGTGTGCAGACCGCGTCCATCGTGGCCTCGATACTCGCCAGTGTCTGCAATGGCAGGCCGTAGATCAGATCGAAGTTGACGCTGTTGAATCCGAGCGTACGCGCCTGCTCCGTCACGGTGCGCACCTGTTCGACACTTTGCACGCGGTTGACGATCGCCTGCACGCGCGGGTCGAAATCCTGCACGCCGAGGCTGATGCGCCTGAAGCCATATTGCGCCAGCAGCGACAGCTGCTCCTGGCTGGTCACGCGCGGATCGACTTCAATCGACAACACCGCGTCGGGCCGCAGCCGCGATGCGCCGAGCAGGCCACCCACCAGTTCGCCCAATTCGTCGGGATTCAGAAAGGTCGGCGTGCCGCCGCCCAGGTGCAGTTCGCCTATATCCAGCTCGGTCACGCCGAGCCGCTCGCGATACAGGGCGTATTCACTGAGCACTGAGCGCACGTAGGGTTGCACGATCGTGTGGGTGCGCGTCACCCTGGTGTTGCAGCCGCAGAAGGTGCACAGCGCGCGACAAAACGGCACGTGCACATAGATGCCAGCCCCGTGCCCGTTGCCGATGCCGGCTTGCAGAGCCGCGCCGACCCGCTCCAGCCACTGCTGCTCGCTGGGCGTTTCGTCCCAGTAGGGCACAGTCGGATAACTCGTATAGCGCGGCCCGGCCACATCGTACTTGGCCGACTGGGCACGGCGTTGCTCGGCGTTCATGTGAACATCTCCCGCTGCAGACGAATGACCAGGCGCACATTGTCCTCGGGCGTGTGTTGCAGCACACCGTGCCCGAGCCCGCACACCCAGGCCGAGCGCGCCGCCTGCGGCAGCGCCGCCACGCGCGCAAACACGCCGCGCACCTTCAATTCAAGTTCTGCCGCGGGCAGCAGCAGCCATTCCGGATCAATGTTGCCCTGTATGCACCAGCGCGGCGTTTGCGCGCGCAGCGTGTCGGCCAGATCGTGGCGCCAGTCGACGCCCATGCATTGCAGATCAAGCGGCTCGAGCGCACGCCAGTGCTCGGGGCCGGTTTCACGCGAGTAGTAGATCAGCGGTGTGCGCGGGCAGCTGCGGCGAAACAGCGCCACGACCTGCGCCAGCGGAGCCACCACATGCCGCGCGAACTGCCCGGGGTCGAGCGCACCGGCGGCGGTGTCAAACAGCGCTACGCAGTCAGCGCCCGCCTGTGCCTGCAGCACCATGTTGGCGGCCAGCAGCTCCACCAGACGCTCGCAGAACCCGGCATAAAGTCCGTCCTCGAGTCCGGCCGGGCCCTGCCGCGCAAAGCCTTCATGCGAACCCGCCACGGCGTAGGCGTAGAGTGTGAAAGGCCCGCCGACAAAGCCGATGAGCGCCTTGTCGCTCGCCAGTCGCGGCCGCAGCAGGCGCAGCGCCTCGGCCTGAAATTCCATGTGCGCGGCTGCGGCCGCACCGCCACGCAGTCGCGGCAGATCGGCGCTGCTGTGCAGATGCCAGCCCAGCTTTGGTCCCGGTTCGTAGCTGAGGCCCATGCCCATTGCTTCGAGCGGAAACAGCAGGTCGGAAAACAGTATCGCCGCATCGAAGTCAAAATCTTCGATCGGCCCCATGGTCACGGCCAGCGCCAGTTCCGGCTGCTTGCACAGCGCCATGAAGTCGTGGCGCGCCCGCAGGGCCTGATAGTGGCGGTGATAGCGCCCCGCCTGGCGCATGAACCACAGCGGCGGCCGCCGCGTATTGCGTCGCCCCAGCGCCGCTGCCAGCAATGTTTCAGTCACGTACTACCTCAGTCAGCAGATAACCCACGCCGCGTATGCTGCGGATGACACGCGGCTCGGCGGCGTCTGGCTCGACCAGCCGCCGCAGGCGCACGATGAAATTGTCGACGGTACGCGAAGTCGGAAACTCATCGGCCGACCAGGCGCGGTCGAGTATCTCGTCGCGGCTCACGGCCTTGCCGACGCGGCTGGCGAGCAGACGCAGCACCGCGCACTCCTTATGCGTCAGTGCATGCTGCTCACCGGCCACTTCAGCGCTGTAGCGCTCGAAATCGACCAGCGCGCGACCGATGCGCAGGGTGCCGCGCACTTCGCCGGGCAGATTGGCCAGATCCTGCGCGCGCTTCAGGCAATTCTGAATACGCAGCAGCAGCTCGCGAAAATGAAACGGCTTGGTGAGGTAATCGTCGGCGCCGATTTCGAGGCCGCGCACCCGTTCCTCGGGGTTGCCATGCGCGGTGAGAAAGATGATGGCGGTCTGCGGTGCGGCCGCGCGCAGTTCGCGTGCCAGCGCGAAACCGTTGCCATCGGGCAGGCCCACGTCGAGCAATGCCAGTTGTGGTGCCTCACTGCGCCAGGCCTGGCGCGCGCGCGCGGCGCTCGCCGCCAGCGTCACCCGGTAGCCGGCTTCCTGCAGGCGCTCGCTCAGGGTCTCACCCACGTTGCGCTCATCCTCGACCACCAGCAGATGAATGGCGTTGTTCACGGCGACTTCACTCGGCACTGACTGCAAAGCGCAGCTCGGCGCGAAACCCGGCGCCCGGAGCCGTGAAGAATTCGGCGCGCCCGCCCATGCGGCGCATGAGCGCGCGCACCAGATACAGTCCGACGCCACTGCCACCCGATGCCGTGCCGCGCTCAAACAGGCGCCCCAGCTCGCGCGCCGGTGCGGCCGAGCCGGCCCCATCGTCGCGATACTCGATCAGCACTTGTCCGTCATGCGCTCGCGCCGCCACACTCACCTGCACGCGCTCGAGCTGCGAATGTCGCACGGAATTTTCCACCAGATTGCGCAGGATCATCTGCACGGCGGCAGCGTCGGCCGATATTTCGGGCAGGTCCGGGCCTAGTTCGACGGCCAGTGCCACACGCTCGCCGTGCCCGGCAGCGATCGCTCCCAGGGTGCGCTCGAGCCAGCCATTGAGCGGCACGGCCTGTTCTGCCAGCGGTCCGCCGCCTTCAATGCGCGCCAGCTCCAGGGTCTTGTCGATCTGGGATTCCAGGCGATTGGAATCTTCCAGCAGCCTGCGCGCCAGCGTAGCGCGCTGATCGCCGTCGGCAATGGCTTCGGCCTGCAGCCGGATACTGGTCAGCGGTGTGCGCAGCTCATGGGTGACGGCCGCAAAAAATGCCTGCATGCCGCGCGCGCGCCGGCTCTCGCGCATGTAGAACCAGGCCAGCAGCGCCGACACCGCCAGCAGCAGCGCCAGAAACACGCTCGATTCACCAATCAGCATCAGGCGCGTACGCGCCCACTGCGCAGCCACGGCGCTATCGGTGCGCCCGGTGATCGACTGCAACTCGGCGATCAGCCGCGCCTGGCGCACAAAGAAGGTGACCCACCAGGCGCCGAGGCTGAGCACCAGCAGGATCCAGATCGCCGCGAGCACAGCGATCAGCCGCGCACGCCGCGCCGGCATCACGCTCAATGAACCCTGCCCGGCCTTGAGATTCACGACTGCAACCACTCCCGCCAGTGCCGTACCGAAGGAAACACCGTCAGCGTAGTGACGCCAGCGCGTCGCAGGTGCTCGGCGGTCTTGCCCGGACCGCAGGCCTGGGCGCAATCATTGCGCACAGCATGCCGCCACTGGTCGAACTGTACGCTGCTGTGCCACCAGATGTGGGTGGCACTGGCGGGCGAGGCCTGGCCGTCCTCGTTGGGCGCGGAAGCGGGCGCGGGCACCGTGGTCGGTGCATGCCGATAAGTCGCCAGCGCCGGTACCGCGCCCCACCCCTCGACAGCCTCGGCACTGGTAAGTGCCAGCCAGCGCTCGGCGGCCGGCAGGTTCAGCAATGGTTCCGCCAGAGTGCGCGCCAGCGAGGCAAAGCCGAGCGACTCGGCGCAGCCCTCCACCCACACGCCGCGCGCTGCGAGCGCAAACCAGCTCGCCGTGCCCGACACCCAGATATGCGGGCAGCGATTGATGCTGGCAGCTGGCAGTTCCGGCAACGCGCGTCGGTGCGCGATGAACGCCGCGCCCGCCGCATTCATGCGCTGCGCGCACAGTGGCGCGCTACCTGCCAGCGACTCGAGGGCGGGCGCCGGCTGCGCGCTGCCGTCCCACGAGCGGATCTGCGGGGACACTCCCGATGCTGCGCCCGGTCCCGGCGGCGCATTCCAGTGCAGTTGCGGTGGCCCGCTGCCCGCCTCATCGGCCTCGCGCAGGTAGAGCAAGGCACCGAGACCATCGGTCTGAACCTGGGTCGCGCCGAACTGCTGATGACACCCGCCACCACGCGCCGCCAGCAGCTGGCGTTCGGCGTCGATCGCCACCCGCGTCGCCGGATCGTCGATGGCCGCCAGCAACGCGCGCGTCGCAGCGTCGTCAGTGCGGCACTCGATGGCGAGTGCACCCTGCGCCGGTGCCGCCGGACAAAGGTTCAGCGGCAGCAACATGCGCGGCAGCCCGGCGAGCGACTCCCGCATCAGCGGCCCGGCACCAACGGCCTGGTCCTGCCACAACCGCGACACGCCTGCGAAAGCCAGAATGACGCCATCGAGATGTCGCTCGCTGCCGCGCGGCTCGCGCAGTCGCCGCAATCGGGAATCCACGTTGCCGCGCAAGGCGCACAGCTCTACCCGCACCTGGTCCGATGCCGCCGACCCGCCTGTCTGCGACACCGCACCTGGCAGTGCGCGCTCCAGAAACGCGGGCACGAACGCTGCGCGCCGCGGCGAAGAACTGCCGATGCGCAGGCTGCCGCCACGCGCCAGTACCTCGACGACGTCGGGTGCAAAATAAACGATGTCGCGCGGGTTTTCGCGCGTCGGCACCGCGCCCAGGTGCAACTGCACCGGACGCTCCAGGCTCAGATCCTTGAATGAATGCACCGTGATGTCGACCGCGCCCCCAAGCAGCGCGGCATCGATTTCTGCGGTGAAGAATTCCTTGCCGTCGACCTGCGAGAGCGGCACGTCGGTGATGCGATCACCGCGCGTATCGATACCGACCAGTTCCACCTTGAGCCCGGGGTGCGCCTGCTCGAGAGCGTGCGCCACGGCGCTGCTCTGGGCGCGCGCCAGCAATGAACGGCGTGTGCCTAGCCTTAAGAGCCGCTGGATCATCCCGGGTGGTCCCCCTGCAGAATCAGGGGCTGATAGTGGCAAAAGCGGCGAGATCTTCCCAGCCATGCGGCTGTGTGGCATTGGCGCCCAGCGAGCGCAGCACGGCCTTCTCGGCGCAGGCCCGACGCGCGCGCACGACCTGGACCTGCCGCAGATCGGACTGCGCACGCAGCATGTCGAAGAGTGCCGTCAGGCTGGTGAGACCCGGCACGCCGGTCCAGACACTTTCCGCCGTATTGCCCTTGTTCTGGCCGTGGCCCTGGCTGGTGCCCAGGCCCAGATGCACGATGCGCCCGCCGTGCCCTGCGCGCGCACGCCATGCGGCGATACGCGCCACATCGCGCTCGGCATCTACCGGCGCACAGACCACGACATCGCCGGCCTGCGACCAGCCAGCCAGTTCATCGGCCAGCGAATTCTCGAGTACCCGGCAGGCGCGCTGCGGATGCCGTTCCTGAACCAATGCAGCCAGCTCGTGCGCCCGGTCGGTAGTGCGGTTCCACAGCAGCAGCTCGCCGGTTTCGATCCAGGGCGCAACCGACTGCGCCAGTTGCCCGGCACCGATCAGCAGGGTCGGGCCGGCGCTGACCGTGCCCAGCAGGCGCCGTACCTGTGAACCGTACGAAGCACTGCCCAGGGCCGAGAGCTGGCTGGCGCGCACTTCTTTCGTATCCTGAAACAGGGATTGTACGCAGCTCGCCAACTGGCGCGACTGCAACCCGGGAGCCGCCGAGAAGGCCCGCCATGATTCCTTGATCTGGCCGAAGATTTCGGTCTCGCCCAGCAATTTGCTTTCCAGCCCGCAGGCGAAGCGCAGCAGGAATGCGTAAGCCTCGGCACCCTGGTAAGGGCGCGCCGCCACGGCCGAGGGCAGACGCCGCAGGATGGCCTCGTGCGCCGCGCGGCCGGCAGCGACGACGACGGTGCGCTGGCAGGTGGTGAGCACCCAGGCCTGCGACTGCGCACCGGCGGCGGTCAGATCGTCAGGGGACAGGGTGGCGTTCGCCCCGTCGAAATGCAGCACATGCAGTTCAGCCAATTTCATGGGATCGAGGCTAGCCGCGGGCACGGCTGCGTGTGTCATGGAGGTGTCACGCCCTGGCAGCCAGGGTCCTGATTTTGTGCAGAAAATCACGCTCCCCTGTCGCTGTTTGGCGAAACAAACACCAACCCCTGAACGACCTTCGGGATGGCGCCGTCGATCGGTGCCCGCCCCAGATTTCAATGGGTCGTGGCAGCCGGGGCGGGGCTGGACGCAGCCAGAGGCAGGGCACTCAGCAGCTCCGCGGCGCCGTTCCAGAAGATCTGGATGCCAATGCAGAACAGCAGGAAGGCCGAGAGCCGCACCACGATGCTGGTGCCGGTAGCGCCCATCAAGCGCGCCAGCCGCTCCGAGTTGCGATAGAGCAGGTAGATCATCAGCGCGAGTGCGGCCACGGCGAGCACCGTCTCGAACAGGAAGGCGAGCGTGGCCGTGTGAAAACCGGTCGGGCGACCGGTGCCCAGCGAGATGGCTACCGCGATCGTGCCGGGGCCAGTGGTCAGCGGCATGGTCAGCGGATAGAAAGCCAGCCGGCTCGGCGCCACGTCGATGGAGGTCGGGTTCGGGGTCTCGCTGCGACGCTGCTCGGTGGCATCCGGCTGCGAGAGCATGCGCCACGCCGACAGCGCGATGACGATGCCGCCGGCAACGCGCAGCACGGGGATCGAGATGCCGAAGAACTCGAGCACGTAGGCACCGATATACAGGGATGCCGCGACCAGGCAGAAGGCGTAGATGGCCACCCAGCGCGACACCAGGGCCCGCATGCGTGGCGCGAGTTCACGCGTTGCGCCGAAGAAGATGAACGCGCCCGTGAAAGGATTGACGATCGAGAACAGTGCCCCGAAGGTCAGCAGGAAAGTACTCAAGGCAGCTCCTCAATTCGCCCCGCGGGTAGCCGGTGCAGCTCATACTGACAAATATTCACCGTCGCCGCGACGTTCAGCGATTCCATCACGCCGGTTCCCGCGATCGTGAAGGGCTGGGCCTTCACAGCCGAGAGCGCCTCGCGTGGCAAACCCCGCGCCTCATTGCCGAAAAGGAAACAGTCGAAGTTGCGGAACGCGGTCGTAGCGATCGAGCGGCCCTTGAACTCCAGGCTGGCGACACGCCCGAAGCGCGCCGGCAGTGCAGCCATCGGCACATCGATTTCCACTGGCACATGGAAGATGGCGCCCATGCTGGCGCGCACGACCTTGCCGTTGTGCAGATCGACGCTGTCGGGGCTCAGCAGGCAGCGGAACTTGCCGAACCAGGCCAGCGTGCGCAGGATGGAACCGAGGTTCCCGGGATCCTGGATCTCATGCAGATAGATGGCGCGCTCGCCCGCCAGGGGCGCGGGCGCAGCCAGCAGCGGCACGACCGCCGCAATGCCCTGCGGCGAGCGCGTCTCGCTGAGCTGCATCATGTGGCGTGAATTGACCACGTGGGTCGTGAGCTGGGTGCTCCAGTGCGCATATTCCTCGCGTGAAATAGATTTCACTGGCACGCAGGCGTGCGTCATGCAGCGCAGCCTTCTGCAGTTCCTGCACCAGATGCTCGCCTTCGAGCAGGAAGCAACCGAACTCCTCGCGATACTTCTTCTGATGGAGTTTCCTGATGTCTTCGAATTTCATGACAGGCTCCGCGCCACCGCTTCAGCCACCTTGATGCCATCGACGCCTGCCGAGAGGATGCCACCGGCGTAGCCGGCACCTTCGCCGCAGGGATAAAGCCCGCGCACATTGAGGCTCTGCAGCGACTCCGCGTCGCGGGTGATGCGCACCGGAGAGGAGGTGCGACTTTCGACACCGGTGAGCACGGCGTCGTCACGATCGAAGCCGCGGATCTGCCTGCCGAATGCGGGCAGTGCCTCGCGAATGGCGTCGATGGCGTAGGCCGGCAGGGCCTGCGACAGATCGCCCAGCAGCACGCCTGGCTTGTATGAGGGAATGACGTCGCCGAGTTGCGTGGAGCCGACGCCGCGCAGGAAATCGCCGACCAGCTGGCCGGGTGCACAGTAGTCGCTGCCACCCAGCACATAGGCCGTCGATTCCAGCGCTTCCTGCAGGGCGATGCCGGCGAGCGGTCCGCCGGGGAAGTCCGGCTCGGGATTGATGGCCACGACGATGCCGGCATTGGCATTGCGCTCGTTGCGCGAATACTGGCTCATGCCGTTGGTGACCACGCGTTGCGGCTCGGAGGTGGCGGCCACCACCGTGCCGCCGGGGCACATGCAGAAGCTGTAGACCGAACGCCCGTTGCTGGCGTGGTGCACGAGCTTGTAGTCGGCGGCGCCCAGCTCCGGGTGGCCGGCAAAGCGGCCCAGGCGCGCGACATCGATCATGCGACTGCGGATGCTCGATGCGAAAGCCGATGGCGAAGGGCTTGGCCTCGAGGAATACGCGCCGCTGCTCCAGCATGCGCAGCGTGTCGCGGGAGCTGTGCCCCAGCGCCAGCACCACGTGGCGACTGTGCAGCGTTTCGCCGTTGGCCAGCACCACGCCTTCGACCTGGCCATTCTCGATGAGCAGGTCGGTGACCTTGCTCTCGAAGCGCACTTCACCGCCCAGCGCGATGATCTCCTCGCGCATCGCGGCCACCACGCCGGTCAGGCGAAAGGTGCCGATGTGCGGCTTGCTCACGAAGAGGATTTCTGCCGGCGCGCCGGCGCGCACGAACTCGTGCATCACCTTGCGGCCGTAGAACTTCGGGTCCTTGATCTGGCTGTAGAGCTTGCCGTCGGAGAACAGGCCCGCGCCGCCCTCGCCAAACTGCACATTGGATTCGGGCGTCAGCGTGTTCTGCTGCCACAGCGCCCAGGTGTCGCGGGTGCGACGGCGCACGTCGCGGCCGCGTTCCAGCACGATGGGCTTGAAGCCCATCTGCGCCAGCAGCAGCGCCGCGAACAGGCCGCAGGGACCAAAGCCCACGACCAGCGGACGTTCCTTGAGCAGTGCTGGCGCCTGCGCCACCGGGTGATAGGCCGTGTCCGGCGCGACGCCCACCTGTCGATCGCGCGGCGCAGCGCCGCAGCACCGCGGCTTCATCGCGCACGGTGACGTCGACGATGCAGATGAACAGGATGCCGCTGTTCTTCTTGCGCGCGTCGTAGCTGCGCTTGAACAGCGTGAAGTCCAGCAGCTCCGCTTCGGCAATGCGACAGGCGCTTCAGAATGGCCTGACGCAGCGCTTCGGGCGCGTAGTCGAGCGGCAACGGCAACTCGGTAATGCGGATCACCGGCGACTTCCTGGCCGGTAAATCCGGCAGAGGGGGTAGAATGCCGCCATTCTAGCGCGTGGTTCCCTCAAAAAAATGGCTCGTATCGAAAAGCAGCGCCAGCTGGATGTCGCGACACCTCAGCGACCCCTTCGTCAAGCAGGCGCAGAAGGACGGCTATCGTTCGCGCTCGGCCTACAAGCTGATCGAGCTGAACGAAAAGGACAGGCTGATCCGCCCCGGCATGCGCATCATGGACCTGGGTTCTGCGCCCGGCGGCTGGTCGCAGGTGGCGGGCAAGCTGGTCGGCACGAAGGGTCGGGTGCTGGCCACGGACATCCTGCCCATGGACGCCCTGATGAATGTCGATTTCATCCAGGGTGATTTCACCGACGACGCCATCGTGCAGCAGCTGCTCGACTGGCTGGGTGGCGGCAAGTTCGATCTCATCATTTCCGATATCGCGCCGAACATCACCGGCATCAGTTCGGCCGACCAGGCCTCGTCGATCTATTTCCTGGAGCTGGCGCTCGACACGGTGCGCAAGACCCTGAAGCCCGGCGCCAGCTTCGCGGCCAAGATGTTCCAGGGCTCGGGGTCGGATCAGTACCTGAAGGAGCTGCGCAAGCACTTCGAGAAGGTGCTGATCCGCAAGCCGGCGGCATCGCGCAAGGAGTCGCGCGAGGTCTATCTGGTGGCGAAGGGGTTCAGGCAGTAAGGAACGGCATCACGTGCTGGGATTGGTGCCGGAGATAGGAATCGAACCTACGACCTACGCATTACGAATGCGCCGCTCTACCAACTGAGCTACTCCGGCCCGGCCTGGAACCAGTACCATCAAGGAAGGCGCGGCATTCTAAGAGAAGCCGTCAACGACAGGCAACGCGATTTCAGCCCGATTTCGGAACTTCAGGCCTGCGGCCGCAGCCGGATCACCATGTCGATGCCCGCGACCTCCATGCCGCTCGGGGGTGCGGGCAGCTTGCTGAACTGCACCTCAGGCAGGGCGACGTCGGTGAGCGCGCCCGAGACCTCGTCGTGAAAGTGGTAGTGCGCCTGCACGTTGGAGTCGAACCAGTTGCGCTGCGCATCGACGCTGAGCTGGCGTATCAGGCCACGGGCCGCAAACAGGTTCAGCGTGTTGTAGACCGTGGCCTTCGAAACCCGCGACCCGGAGCGCTCCAGGGCTTCAGCCACCTGGTCCGCCGAAAGGTGCTGGGGCGCCGTGAGCAGCAATTCTGCGATCTGGCGGCGCTGCGCCGTCATGCGTATGCCGCAGGCCTGCAGGCGCTCGACCACCGTGACGGCGGCGGGCGCGGCCTGCTCGTGGTCCGGCAAGGGTAGATTCGCTCTCATAGCCCGCTATTTGTACCGCACCGGGCGCCAAATCGCCAATTTCGCAGGCTTTAGTTAAAGGTGCGCCGCAGCGCACGCGGCAGGGCAAAGACCACGTGCTCGGGCTTTCCGGCCGTTTCGGCCGGCAGCGCCCCGCCCCACTCGCGGAGTCGCTCGACCACCTGTTGCACCAGCGCTTCAGGTGCGGAGGCGCCCGCGGTGAGGCCCACGACCTTGCGATCGGTGAACCACTCAGGGCGCAGATCTTCAGCATCGTCGACCAGGAAGCCGGGCACGCCGGCGCGATCGGCCAGCTCGCGCAGGCGATTGGAATTGGAACTGCTGCGCGAGCCGACCACCACCAGCACCTCACACTCCAGCAGCAATTGCTTCACGGCGTCCTGGCGGTTCTGCGTCGCATAGCAGATGTCTTCCTTGCGCGGCGCCTGCAGTGCTGGAAAGCGCGCGCGCAGGGCCTCGACTATGGCCGCTGTGTCGTCGACCGAGAGCGTGGTCTGGGTAACGAAGGCCAGTCGCGTCGGGCCCCGCACTTCCAGGCGCGCCACATCGGCCACGCTCTCGACCAGCAGGATGCGCCCACCGTGCGCAGCATCGAAACGCCCCATCGTGCCTTCCACCTCCGGATGACCGGCGTGGCCGATCAGGATGACTTCGCGTGCTTCGCGGGCAAAGCGCGCGACCTCCATATGCACTTTGGTCACCAGCGGACAGGTGGCGTCGAAGACCTGCAGTCCGCGGCGCCGCGCCTCGCCCTCAACAGCCGTGGAAACGCCGTGCGCCGAGAAGATGACGGTGGCGTTGTCGGGCACCTCGTCCAGTTCTTCGACGAACACGGCGCCCAGTGCGCGCAGGCGCTCGACCACGCTGCGATTGTGCACCACTTCATGGCGCACGTGGATCGGCGCGCCGAACATCTGCAGCGCACGCTCGACGATCTCGATGGCGCGATCGACACCAGCACAGAAGCCGCGCGGATTGGCGAGCAGGATACGCACCTGTCAGTGCTCAGCCGCGCGGCGCGAACTCAGCAGCGCATCGAGCAGCAGGCCGCAGGCGCCGATCGTGATGGCCGAATCGGCCACGTTGAATGCCGGGAAATAATGCTCGTGCCAGTGCAGCTGCAGGAAATCGATCACCATCCCCAGTCGCAGGCGGTCGACCAGATTGCCGAGCGCGCCGGCGAGAATCAGCGCCAGTGATGCGGCCTGCAATTGCGCCCGCCGTTCGAGGCGCAGCAGCCAGGTGATCAGGGCGAAGCTGACGCCGAGCGCCAGGGCACTGAATGCCCAGCGCTGCCAGCCACCGGCGTCATTGAACATGCTGAAGGCCACACCGCGATTGTGGGCGCGCACCAGATTGAACACCGGCAGGATCACCCGGGTTTCAAAGCTCTGCAGATGCGACTCGATCCAGCGCTTGCTGAGCTGATCAAGCACGATGACGGCGGCACTCAATGCCAGCCAGCGCCATTGGCCGCGTGGCGGACCACCGACTCGTTTGCCAAGTACAGCGTCGGCGCGTGTCATCAGGCATACCGGCGCGGTGCGCCGGGCTCCACCAGGTTGCTGATGCAGCGACCACAGATCTCGGGGTGCTCGGCATGGCTGCCGACGTCAGCGCAGTGATGCCAGCAGCGCACGCACTTCTGGTGCTCGCTCGGCTGCACGCGCAACCAGACGCCACCGCCCGCCATGTCGCCCGCCGGCGTCGCACCCTCCGGCGCCGTGGCCACCCGTTGCACGCGCGCCGCAGACGTAATCAATAGAAAACGCAGCTCATCGCCCAGGGCATTGAGGCGCGGATACAGGGCGTCGCTGCAATAGATATCGACTTCCGCCTGCAGCGGCGCGCCGATGCGACCGGCAACCCGCAGGGCCTCCAGCTCGTGCACGACCGAAGCGCGCAGGCTCAGCAGCAGCGGCCAATCGATGCCGTTGGCGGCGCTGGCGCCCGACTCAGCAACCGGCAGCTCATACCAGGTGGCAAGAAACACCGACTCGGCGCGCGTGCCTGGCAGGAATCGCCAGATCTCCTCGGCGGTAAAGGAAATGATCGGCGCCAGCCAACGCACCATGGCCTCGGCGATATGCCACAGCGCGGTTTGCGCCGAACGGCGCGGCAGCGAATTCACGGGCGTGGTGTAGAGCCGATCCTTGACGATATCGAGATAGAAGCCACCCAGATCCACCACGCAGAAATTGTGGATCTTCTGGTAGATGAGGTGAAACTGGTAGTCGCGATAAGCGCTCGCGATCTCGGTGTGCAGCTCGCGTGCGCGCGTCACGGCGTAGGCATCAAGCGGCAGCAGCTCAGCAGGCGGCACCGCCTGGGCCGGCTGAAAGCCGTCCAGATTGCCGAGCAGGAAGCGCAGCGTATTGCGCATGCGCCGGTAGGAATCGCTGGTGCGCCTGAGGATCTCCTGCGACAGGCTCATCTCATTGGCAAAATCGGTCGCCGCAACCCACAGCCGCAGCATGTCTGCGCCGAGCGTACGCGTGATGTCCTGCGGTTCGATGCCGTTGCCCAATGACTTGGACATCTTGCGGCCCTGCTCATCGACCGTGAAGCCGTGCGTGAGCACGCCGCGATAGGGGGCGCGCCCATAGAGCGCCTCGGACATCAGCAGTGAACTGTGAAACCAGCCGCGATGCTGGTCCGAGCCTTCCAGATACAGGTCAGCCGGTGACTTGAAATCATCGCGCAACGCCGCGACGCATTCGAACGACAGCCCGGAGTCGGCCCAGACATCCATGACATCGCTGGCCTTGTCGTAATGCTCGGCATCAGCGCCCAGCAACGTCGCCGCATCGAGCGCAAACCAGGCATCGATACCGCCGTGCTCCACCAGCGTGGCGATCTCGCCGATCAGCTCAGCGGTGCGCGGATGCAGGGCGCCGCTGGTGCGATGCGTGAACAGGGTAATCGGCACGCCCCAGGTGCGCTGGCGCGACAGGCACCAGTCGGGACGGTTCTCGATCATGCCGGTGATGCGCGACTGGCCCCACTCTGGCGTCCAGCGCACGGCCTTGATATCGCGCAGCGTGCCGGCACGCAGACCCTTGTTGTCCATGCTGATGAACCACTGCGAGGTGGCGCGGAAAATCAGCGGGCTCTTGTGGCGCCAGCAATGCGGGTAACTGTGAGGGTGCGGTTCCTGATGCAGCAGGCGACCGGCGGCGATCAGCCGCTCGACGATGATCGGGTTGGCAGCGTCGACGCGCAGGCCCGCTACCAGCTCAGTACCCGGCGCGAAGCGCCCATCGGCGCCGACCGGATTGCCAACCGGCAGGCCATAGCGTTGGCCGACTGCAAAGTCATCGATGCCATGAGCCGGCGCGGTGTGCACGGCGCCCGTGCCCGCTTCGAGCGTCACGTGTTCGCCAAGGATCACCGGCACCTGGCGCGCGAGCCAGGGATGTTCGAGCTTCAGGCCCTCGAGCGCCTGACCCTTGAAAGTGCCCAGCAGTGTAGCGCTGAGCCCATAGCGGGCGAGGCAGGCCGCGGCCAGCGGTTCGGCGAGCACCAGCACTTCGCGTTCGGTTCGATAGGCACCGTAGTCAAACTCCGGGTGCAATGCCACGGCCTCATTGGACGGCAGCGTCCACGGCGTGGTCGTCCAGATCACCAGCGACACCGGTGTGTCGCCCTTGCCCCCGTCCGCTGCCTTCAGCTGCGCCGGGGCCAGGCCACTGCGGCGCGCGAAATCAGCCAGGTCAGCGCAGCGAAACGCCACGTCGATGGCGGTCGAAGTGCGATTCTCATACTCGACTTCCGCCTCGGCCAGCGCTGAGCGGCAATCGAGGCACCAGTGCACAGGCTTGAGCCCGCGATACAGGTGACCGTTGGCGATGATCTTTCCCAGCGCGCGGATCTGCTGGGCTTCGTAGCGCGGATCCATGGTGAGATAGGGCCGTTCCCAATCGCCGAACACTCCAAGTCGCTTGAAATCGGCGCGCTGCGCGTTGATCTGCTTGCCGGCGAACTCGCGGCAGGCGGCGCGAAAGGCCGCGGCGTCGAGCTTCTGCCCGGGCCGGCCGTGTTTCTTTTCGACCGCCAGTTCAATCGGCAGGCCGTGGCAATCCCAGCCTGGCACGTAGGGCGCATCGCAACCATCGAAGCCACGGGACTTGACGACGATGTCCTTGAGCACCTTGTTGAGCGCATGGCCGAGATGTATGGCGCCGTTTGCGTAGGGCGGCCCGTCGTGCAGCACGAAGGGCGGACGGCCGCGCGCGTTCGCCCTCATGCGCGCGTAGATATCAAGCTGAGCCCAGCGTTCCAGCTGCGCGGGTTCGCGCTGCGCCAGATCGGCCTTCATGGGAAAGTCGGTGCGCGGCAGGTTGACGGTATTCTTGTAGTCGGTCACATCGATTCCAGTTCAGGACAACAGTTGCCGCGCGGCAGCGGCATCACGGTGCATCTGCGCGGTGAGCACATCCAGCGATTCAAAACGCTGCTCGTCGCGCAGCCTGGCGACGAACTCCACTTCGATCTCGCGGCCATACAGGTCACCGCTGAAATCGAACAGGTGTACTTCAAGCAGCGGCTCTACGCCATTCACCTGCGGGCGCGTTCCAAGGCTGGCAACACCCGGCCAGCCATCGAGCGCCACGCCCGGCTGGGCCGCGACGCTGGCTGCCGGTGCGTGCACGCGCACCGCAAAAATACCTGAAAACGGCAGCGCGCGCCGATGCATCGCCAGGTTGGCGGTCGGAAATCCCAGCGTGCGCCCCAGCTGCGCACCGTGGCGTACGCGGCCGCGCATGGAATAGGCCCGGCGCAGCATGGACTGCGCGCCCGGCAGGTCACCGCTCGCCAGCGCCTCGCGCACCATGCGCGAACCCACGCGCTTGCCGGCCAGCATCACCGGCGCCACGATCTCGACCGCATAACCCAGCGACGGCCCGTGTTGCACCAGCAGGGCCGCGTCACCTTTGCCGCCGTGACCGAATCGAAAGTCGTGGCCCACGGTGATGTGCCGCGTGCCGACGCGTGCCAGCAGCTGCATGAAATCCGCTGCACTCATCTGCGCCATGCCCGCATCGAAGCGTATCACCAGGAATTCATCGAGCCCCAGCGACTGCAGCAGGCGCCAGCGCTCGCGAAAATTGGTCAGGCGCGCCGGCGCCTCCGCGCGCTGAAAGAACTCGCGTGGCAGGGGCTCGAAGCTGAGCAGGGAAGCTGGCAATCCCAGGCGCTGCGCGGCGCGGCGCGCGCAACGGATGAGTTCCTGGTGTCCGAAGTGCAGGCCGTCGAATCCGCCAATGGTCAGCGCCCGGGCGCCGGGCCAGGAACTGCGTGCGCTCGACAGCCGCACCAGTTTCATGGCGCCACGCGCGTCTGCAGGTCGCGACGGCGCACACCCAGCGCGTACAGCACCAGGAAATACAGCAGCGCGGCCAGCGCGATGCCGCCCAGGCATCGGCCCAGTCGTTCCAGCTGACGGTAGGCGAGCCAGGCATCCAGGCTCGATGCCATCCACCACAGCAACGCCGCCATCGCCACGCAGGCCACGGCCACGCGCAGCAGCAGAGCGCTCCAGAGTCGTGAGGGTTGATATACGCCGCTGCGCCGCAGGCCGCGCCACAGCAGCACGGCATTCACCGCCGAGGAGATGCAGGTCGTGGTCGCGAGCAACAGATAAGGCGCGCCGAACTTCAGCTTGACCGCTGGCACCACGATGCACAGGTTCAGCCCCATGTTGACGGCCAGCGCGATCATCGCTGCACGCACGGGCGTGCGGGTGTCCTGCCGCGCGTAGTAGCCCGGCGCCAGCACTTTCACCAGGCTGAAGGTCATCACGCCCCAGGAATAGGCGATCAGCGCCCAGCTTGCCATCTGCATGCCGGTGGCCGACACCTTCCTGAAGCCAAATACCGCTGTGACGATCGGCCCCGCGAAGAACATCATGCCGATCATTGCCGGGGCCACCAGCAGCACCGTGATGCGCAGCGCCCAGTCGAGCGTGGCCGAGAATTCGGCGCCGGCCTGCTTCGCGTGCTGCGCCGACAGGCTCGGCAGGATCACCGTGCCCAGCGCAATGCTGAACACGCCGAGCGGAAACTCCATCAGGCGATCGGCGAGATACAGCGCGCTGATGCTGCCCACCGCCAGGAAAGTGGCGATGGCCGAGTTGAGCAGCAGGCTGACCTGTGACATCGACGAGCCGATGATGCCGGGGCCCATGAGCCTGATGATGCGCCGCACGCCTTCGGCCGCGGGCCGCCAGCGCGGCCACGACAGCAGTCGCAGGCGCGCCACCGATGGCAGGAGCGTGAGCACCTGCAGGATTCCGGAAATGAACACGCCGATCGCCAGCACCAGGCCCGGCTTCTCGCTGCCCGACGCCAGCCAGACCGCCGCGACGATCATCACCACGTTCTGGATCACCTGCGTGAACGCCGGCAAGGCAAATCGCTGGTAGCTGTTGAGCACCCCGGCGTAGAGCGAAGTCAGTGAAATGAAAAGCAGATAGGGGAACACCCAGCGGAACAGTTCCACCGCCACCGCCATGCGATCGCCGCCGGCGTGGGCAAACCCTGGAAGAAACACATAGACAATGACCGGCGCGGCCACCACGCCGATCAGGGTGACGAGCAGCAGCACGGCACCGAGCGTACCGGCGGTGTCGGCCACCAGGGCCCGAACCTCGGACTCCGGGCGCTGCTGGCGGTATTCCGAGAGCACCGGCACGAAGGACTGGGAGAACGCGCCCTCGGCGAACAGGCGCCGCAGGAAGTTGGGAATCGCGTAAACCGCGAAGAAGGTGTCGGATACCGCGCCAACGCCCATGGCGGCCGTAATGGCCATATCCCGTCCCATGCCGGTCAGACGCGAGAGAAAGGTCGTTACGCCCGTGACGGCAGTATTCTTGAGTATGGGGCGGCTCATGGAACCCAGGGGCAACGTGGCCCCTAACTATACCGGAGGCGCATTGACAAGGCCCGGGCGCCTGAGCACACTACGCGGCCCTCGAGGGGCAGCAGTTTTCAGCACGGCGGAGTCAGGCACTTGGCGAATACCAAATCAGCGGAAAAAGCAGCGCGTCAGGCGGCACAGCACCGGGAACGCAACGTCGCATTGCGTTCGCGCATGCGCACCGCCATCCGCAAGGTCATCGATACCGCGGCCGCCGGCAAGAAAGACGAGGCCCAGGCCAGCTTCAAGGCGGCCGTGCCGCTGATCGACACCCTGGTGAACAAGAAGATCATTCACCGCAACCAGGCCGACCGGCACAAGAGCCGCCTGGCTGCGCGGGTCAATGCCCTCGGCTAAGACCTGGGGCGAGCCGGCTTTACTGCCGAGATGAGCTTCAGGCGGTGCGCCGACGCCGCGCTGGCCTCCACATCTTCAACCGCCAGCAGCAGCGAAGTACGCGTATCCCCGCGCGCAATCTCGCGCCAATGCGTGCCTTCCGGCCATGGATCGAGGGCGCCGGCCAGGGCCCACAGCAGATTGAGCGAAGGCGCGGCGCCGGTGCGCTTCAACTCCGCATAGACCCGTACCGCCCCCTGCTTGCGCAGGCCATCGGCCGTGTATATGCCCAGCGCCCCCAGTACCTGCTCGGACTTCACGCCGAGATTGCGCAGATCGCGGATGCGCAGCTTCAGCTTGCCGGCGGCAATGCGCTGCCTGACTTTACTGTTGCGCATCTTTTCTCTGCTGTTCCAGGAAACTCATGATGGCTTCGGCCAGCTCGCGCGTGCCACGCCCGGTGGCGCCCGAAATCACGTGCAGCGGGCCCTTGTAGCGGAGCCGACGCGCAATATCCCTGGCCAGTGCTTCGGCTTCCTCGTCAGGCAGCAGGTCACGCTTGTTGATTACCAGCCAGCGCGGCTTGGTGACCAGGTCCTTGCTGAAGTTCTTCAGCTCCTGAACAATGGCGCGCGCATCGCGCACCGGATCGGCGTCCGGATCGGCCGGCGCCATGTCGATCAGGTGCAGGAGCACGCCGGTGCGCTGCAAGTGCTTTAAAAACCGATGTCCCAGCCCTGCGCCCTCCGCCGCGCCCTCGATGAGCCCGGGTATATCGGCCATCACAAAGCTGCGATGCTCGCCGCAATACACCACGCCCAGATTCGGATAGAGGGTGGTGAAGGGATAGTCGGCCACTTTGGGTTTGGCGGCCGAGAGCGCACGGATCAGCGTTGACTTGCCGGCGTTGGGCAGTCCCAGCAGACCCACATCGGCGATGACCTTGAGTTCGAGCGCGAGCGTACGCTTCTCGCCCGGCAACCCCGAACCAAACTGCCGGGGCGCGCGATTGGTGCTGCTCTTGAAGCGCGTGTTGCCCCAGCCGCCCTTGCCGCCCTGCGCGACCCTGAACTCCTGGCCCGCGACCTTCATGTCGCACAGCTCTTCGCCGGTCTCGGCATCGCGTACCAGCGTGCCGACCGGCACTTTCACATACAGGTCTTCACCGCCCTTGCCGAAGCAGTCGTTGCCGGACCCGCCCTCGCCCGACCTGGCCTTGTAGAGACGCTCGTTGCGGAAATCGGCCAGCGTATTGATGCCCTCGGCCGAACGCAGCCAGACACTGCCGCCGATCCCGCCATCGCCCCCGTCCGGTCCGCCGAAGGGCAGGGATTTCTCACGGCGAAAACTCAAGGCACCACGCCCACCGTTACCGGCCTGCACCCGCAGCGTTGCCTCATCGACGAATTTCATCCGACCAGCTTACCCGTATCAGGCGCACGCAGGCGCAAAACAAAAAAACCCGGCTCTGGGCCGGGTTTTCAGCTGAAACGCAGGCGCCGCGAGCTAACTGCCGGCGCTGGTCTCGCTCGGCAGCACGTTGACGTACATGCGCTGGTCCGCGCCCTTGCGACCGAACAGCACCTGCCCGCTCTTCGCGCAAACAGCGTGTGATCGGTGCCGATACCCACGTTGCTGCCGGCGCGCACCTTGGTGCCGCGCTGGCGGATGATGATGTTGCCGGCCAGCACCGCTTCGCCGCCGTACACCTTGACGCCCAGGCGCTTGCTGTGGGAATCACGACCGTTGCGGGTACTGCCGCCTGCTTTCTTGTGTGCCATGTGACCTTAACTCCAGATCTGCTGCTGAATCAGGCCGCGCTGATCTCGTTGATGCGCACCTGGGTGTAATTCTGGCGATGCCCCTTCATGCGCAGGTAATGCTTGCGACGACGAAATTTCACAATCGTCACCTTGTCGCCCTTGCCGTGCGACTCGACCGTGGCGCTGACCTTGCTGCCCTTGAGCATCGGCTTGCCGACCGTGATCTTCTCGCCATCGGCGATCAGCAGCACCTGGTCGAACTCGACCGTGGCGCCCGGCTCGGCCTTGAGCAATTCCACGCGGAGCACGCCGCCCTTTTCTACCCGATACTGTTTGCCGCCTGTGGCGATGACCGCGTACATTGTCTCTATGGCTCCGTGTGATTCGCTGCCCGCCTGGGGGCGGCGGGATGCGGAAAAGGCCGCGCATTCTACTCAAGCGTTGCCTCGTCGGTCAAACCGCGTTTTCCTTGGAGAAACAGGTAGTTGAATAGCGTACTCAAGCCCCTCGAAGGCCCGCAGCCCGGCTCGGCCGCCGCGCTGGAGGAGATTCGCGCCCTGGTGCGCCCGGATCTGGAGGCTGTCGATGCCGCGATCCGCAGCGGTCTCAAGAGCATTGTGCCCCTGGTGGACCAGATCGCCGAGCACATTATTGCCGGTGGCGGCAAACGCCTGCGTCCGCTCCTGGTGGTGCTCGCCGGCCGGGCCTGCGGCGCTGCGGGCAGCGCCGGTTCGGCGCCAATCCAGGCCGCAGCCTTCATCGAGTTCATCCACACGGCCACCCTGCTGCACGACGACGTGGTCGATATGTCCTCCCTGCGCCGCGGCCGCGACACGGCGAACGAAGTGTTCGGCAACCAGGCCAGCGTGCTGGTAGGCGATTTTGTGTATTCGCGCGCCTTCCAGATGATGGCGGCGGTGCACTCGCAGCGCGTGATCGAGATCATGGCCGAGGCCACCAACGTGATCGCCGAGGGCGAGGTGCTGCAGCTCATGAACGCCCGCGACCCGGATACCACGGAACAACGGTATTTCGAGGTGATCCAGCGCAAGACCGCGCAGCTGTTCCAGGCCGGCGCCGAAGTCGCGGCCGTGATGAGCGGCGCCCCGCTCCCGGTGCAGCAGGCGCTCGCCAGCTACGGCCGCCACCTCGGCACTGCCTACCAGCTGGTCGACGACGTGCTCGATTACCAATCCGACCCGGATACCCGCGGCAAGAACCTCGGCGACGACCTGGCCGAGGGCAAACCCACCCTGCCCCTGATTTACGCCCTGCGCAATGGCGATGCGGCCACCGCCGCGCTGATCCGCCGCGCCATCGCCGGCGACGGCCGCGAGCAGTTAAGTGAAATACTCGCTGCAATTGAATCGACGGGGGGCCTTCAGTACACTGCCCGGCTCGCGCAAGCCGAAGCCGATCAGGCCGTTGCCGCCCTGCAGCAACTACCCGAAACGCCCTTTCGCGCTGGCCTCACGGCCCTGGCCCGCTTCGCCGTCGAACGCCAGCATTGAATTTCGGGGTGTAGCTCAGCCTGGTAGAGCGCTACGTTCGGGACGTATAGGTCGCAGGTTCAAATCCTGTCACCCCGACCAATTTCAAGGGGTTCATTCCGGTCACTTAGGTGAGTTCATGCCGGAGACTGACGCTGTTCGGAGCGTCGCCTCGGCGACTGAACGGCGCTTGAGAAACTTTCCCTGGCGAAATCGCGGAACGCGCGCGCTCCATGAGAGAGCGGCGACTGGCGCGACCACGCCAGCAGGATATGCTGATCGGGCAAACGGTCGCTGATCGGGCGAATGGCGAGGTCCCGCCCATCGTAGGAGCGATCGCCGACCGGTCGGGTATAGGCAACCGCGACACCCAGCCCGTTTGCCACCATGCCGCGCTGCAGCTCGAAGGAACCCGTTCGCGCAAGGACATTCACCCCTGAACCACTACGTTGAAACAGCTCGAGCACGTGCTGCCAGCTTAGCGCCTGGTCCGTGAGGATCAGCGGATAACGGGCAAGGCGGCGCAGCGACACAGTCCTGCTGCGGGCGAGCGGATGATTGGCGGCAAGCATGGCATAGGGTGCGAGGCTGAGCAGTGTCACTCGCTCGATCCTGGCGCTCAAACCGAGATCGTAGGTCAGCGCGAAATCGATGGTGCCATCTTCAAGCTGCTTAGCGAGCACATCGAATCCAGCATCGCGAAAGTTCACGCTCAC
The DNA here is from genome assembly GCA_963823235.1 of uncultured Gammaproteobacteria bacterium. Classification (GTDB taxonomy): domain Bacteria; phylum Pseudomonadota; class Gammaproteobacteria; order Steroidobacterales; family Steroidobacteraceae; genus FEN-1191. The sequence goes on from CAWGKS010000011.1 coordinate 150,945, forward strand.
CGCAGGTACTGCGGCCGCAAATCGCTTGAGCAGGGCAGGCACATAGTACGGCGACAGATCAGTAAAGCATCCGAGCGCCACTTCACCCGAGGCCGACGAATCGCTATCCGCCAGCCGCACCAATCCACTGGCACGATCGAGCACTGCGCGCGCCTCGGTCACAAAGCGACGGCCAAAGCTCGTGAGCGTCATGCCCTGCCCGCGCCGACGGGCAAAGAGCCTGCGACCATAATGAGCTTCGGCGGCCGCAATCGCCATCGAAACTGAGGGTTGCGAAACATGCAATCGAGCCGCCGCCAGAGAGGCATTGCTGCATTCGGCCGCGGCCACCGTGTAGCGTATCTGCCTGAGGGTAAGCGATAGGATTGATTGATTATGCATATCGATAAATATTATTTTACTTTATGGCAGAGGAAAGCAAGACTTCACGAAACCGGGCGTTCACGGAACCGCCAGCATGAACAGATATGCGAGTCCCCAGCAGGTTGCCGACTATCGGCGCGACGGTGCGGTCTATCTACCTGGCCTCTTCAGGGACTGGGTGGACACCATTAGCGACGGAATCGAGCGCAATATGCGCGAGCCAGGGCCGTTTGCGTCGGAAAACCTGCAGGCCGGCGATACCGGGCGCTTCTTCGATGACTACTGCAACTGGGAGCGCATTGCGGAGTTCCAGGGCGTGGTCCGTCGGTCACCGGCAGCGGAGGCGGCTGCAGAACTCATGGGCTCGACCAGCGCCCAGTTCTTCCATGATCATGTGTTGGTCAAGGAGCCTGGCACGTCCAAGGCGACACCCTGGCATCAGGATTCACCATATTATTTCGTCGATGGCGAGCAGACCGTTTCTTTCTGGATCCCCGTGGATCCGGTCACGCAAGCCACATTGCGTTGCATCGCCGGCTCGCACCGATGGCCGAAGCTGGTCATGCCCGTACGATGGCTGACGGACCAGAATTTCTATGCGGGTGATGACGACTACCTGCCGGTTCCAGATCCCGACGCGGAACCGCACAAGTTCTCGGTGCTCGAGTGGCCGATGCAGCCGGGAGACGCGGTCGCCTTTCACTACAGGACGGTGCATGGCGCGCGTGCAAACATGTCGGAGCATCGGCGCCGTGCTTTCTCGATCAGGTGGGTTGGCGATGACGCGCACTATGTAACGCGACCGGGCCGCACATCGCCGCCCTATCCGGGCCACGAAATGAAGGAAGGACAGCGCCTGCGCGCCGACTGGTTTCCGACCATCTGGCGGCACGCCTGACCACGACGAACTTGCTCGAAGATTGCTGACGCTTCATATCGGCGCCGAGGAATTCCTGACCGCGTGCCGCATTGGCTACAATCATCGAAAATCGCGGCTACCCACGGGCGAGTCCAGGACATGCAGGCAGGAACCAAAATCAGGGCAATATGCCGCGCGCTCGCCACGCTGGCTGTCATCGTGGCGTTTCCGTTGGTCCTGGGCGCGCTGGTTCCGTCGATACCCGTTATCGGCACCTTCGGTACGCTGGCGGAATCCTTCGCCACGCTGCATGTCCTGCTGTTGGCAGTGCTCGGCACTATCTGTGCGGGACTCGCGCTCGTGGCAGGGGCCGGCCGGTTCACGAAAGCGATCGCGATCCTTGGCAGTGTCGCGACACTCGGCGCCATCCTGCCGCTCGTCGCCCTGATGCGGCTCGCGCATCAGACCGGCACATCACTGTCGTGGGTCGATCACCTGCGGATCGTCGCCGCGGAATCCGCGCCTGCTGCGGATGACAGCCAGCTCTATGCAGAGTTCGATGGAAAATCTCTGTACGTGGATGTCTACCGGCCGCAGCCAGCAGCCAGGAAGGGCCGTTCCACGCCCGTCATCATGATGCATGGCGGCGGTTTTGCCGTCGGCAACCGCAGCGGCGGTACCAGGGACTGGGATCGATGGCTCACGGCGCGCGGCTACACCGTGTTCGATGTGGACTACCGGCTTTACCCGCCGGTCACCTGGAATCAGGCGGCGCCCGACGTGGCCTGCGCCCTGACCTGGATGGCGGCCCGCGCCGATACCTACGACGTTGCAGCGGATCGGGTCCTGCTGATGGGTCAGTCCGCCGGTGGCGCACTGGCGATGCAGGTGGCCTACGGGCTCGCCGATGCAACAGTGCGGTCAAGCTGCGGCGGTACAGCCCCCCGGCCTCGCGCGGTCATAGCGTTGTATCCACCGGACGACCTGGCGCTGCCGTGGAATCTGGATACGGGCCTGGGCCCGGTCAGCGCGCGCAAGTTCAACACCGGGTACATCGGCGGATCCCCCGAGCAGTTCCCCGATCGCTACCTCGTCGTATCGCCGGTGTTCCACATCGGAACCGAATCGGCGCCGACTCTTATCGCAGCGGGAGTGCACGATCATCTGGTGCCGTTTGCCGGGCACATCGATGCCGCACGGCGACTGACGCAGGCGGGAGTGCCCAACGTGCTTGTCGCCGTGCCCTACGGCGATCACGGCTTTGACACCGCCTGGGGTAGTCTTGGCGGCCAGGTGACGCGTCATGTGGTGGCCGGCTTCCTGGAAAAGTACGCACCCGCCCAGGCGTTATGATTCCGTTTGTGCCGTAGGAATGTGGGTTGCGCAAAAGCGACGATGCCTGCTGTCTCGCTCCAGGTGTGCTTCATACAGTCGGAATTACCCAGGGAATCAGGTACTGCTGTACCGCAACCAGCAGCGCGAGGATGATGGTGAGCACAATGCTGTGCACAAAGGTGCGGGCGAATACCGCGCCTTCCTGGCCTTTCAGGTTTGTCACTGAGACGCCGGTTGCTATGTTCTGTGGTGAAATCATCTTGCCCATTACGCCGCCCGATGAGTTGGTCGCGGCGAACAGTACCGGACTGAGGTCCAGCTGCCTGGCGGCGACCACCTGCAGATTGCCGAACAAAGCGTTGCCCGAGGTATCACTGCCTGAAAGCATGACCGCGAGCCACCCCAGGAAGGGCGAAAAGAGAACGAACAGGTGCCCGGTCGAAGCCGCCCCCTGGCCCAGCGTGTAGGCAATACCTGAGTAGTTCATCAGGTAAGCGAGCGCAATGATCAGCATGACCGTGATAACCGCCAGCCAGAGCTGGCGCAGGGTCTGGGCGATGCAACTCACAAAAGCCGCCGGTGACAGGCGGACCAGGAGCGCGGTGATCACGCAGGCAACGAGAATTGCCGTTCCGGTCCCGAGGGGCTGAAAGGCCCAGATCGCGGCATAGGGCTTGTCGTGGTAAAGCGTTATGGCAATCGCCTCGTGCAGAAATGGCCAGTGGATGTTCTGCTGCGCTATGGCCGCCACTTTGAAAGATGCCCACAGAATCACCGTCGCGGCGACGACCACCCAGGGTAGCCACCCCTGCCAGGGCGGCACGGCCAATCCCGGGCGGTCGCCTGCCAACGCAGCTTCCTCGATAAGAAACGCCGGCTCCGAGGCTGGCTGCCAGAACTTCAGGAACAGGAGCGTCACGAGCAACGAGCCCAGCGAGGCAATCACGTCCGTGAGTGTGTAATCAAGGAAATTCGACGCCCAGAACTGTGAAATGCCAAAACTGCCACCGGCGACCAGCAGCACCGGCCAGAGCGCCCGCACGGAACGCCAGCCGCCATAGAGCGCCACCACGTAGAACGGCAGGATCACAGCCATCACAGGCAACTGTCGGCCAATCATCGCAGCCAGCGCGTGCGTCGGCAGCCCCGTGACCGCACCGAGCACCGTAACCGGGGTGCCGAGCGCACCGAATGCGACCGGCGCCGTGTTGAATATCAGCGTGAATACCAGCGCTTCCAGTGCCGGGAATCCGAGCAGGATGAGCAGCGAGCTGGTGATCGCGACCGGGGTACCGAACCCGGAGATGCCTTCCAGCAAGCCGCCGAAGCAGAATCCGATCACCACGAGCACGACACGCCGGTCGTTGGGCAGATGGGCGAGGATCCAGTTCCGGAACGCATCGAAGCGACCCGACTTCACCGCGATGTTATAGAGCAGCAGGGCATTGATCACGATCCACATGACCGGCCACAAGGCGAAGGTAGCGCCGCTGAGAATCGATTGGACGGCAAGTTCGATCGGCATCTTCCAGGGAACTACTGCAACGATCACGCCGACAATCAGACCGCCCAACGCCGCCTGCCACGCAGGCAATCGGAGTACGCCAAGCAGTACCAGCACCGTCAGGACCGGCAGAATGGCCACCAGAAATGACAGTTCCAGGCTGTTTCCGACCGGTGTCAACAGCTGATGGAACATCTCGCCCCCTTCTCACTCCGACCCATAGCCATTTTGCCGCGCGACTGGCGGCATTCGTGGCGGGCAATACTTTCTACGGGACGAGTGTCCGGCTGACTACCTGAAGAGTGAAAGATCCACGGCAGCCGCCATCGCCGCATAGCCGGCGTCGCTCCCGTGCAGGTGGTCGCCGGAATGCAGCCCATCCTTCATCTGCGTCGGCACGTTGGGATCGCGGATGACGGCGTCGAAATCCAGCACCCCGTCCACTTCTCTCCCGGTGCGGATCCAGGTGTTGATCGCCTGCCGTACGGCCTCGCCCTCCGGCGAGTAGTAGAAGGCGCTGCCATAAGGCGTGATCGTCGCCGCCAGCACCGTCAGTCCCCTGGCGTGCGCACGGGCAATCAGCTGACGGTAGCCGGCGATCATCGACTCGGCCGTCGGCTTCTTGCCCGGCGCGAGGGATTTGAACACCTCCGCCATCGGGCCTTCGAAATGTCCGTAGGACATGCCGAGATCGTTGACGCCCTCGAAGAGCACCACCGTCTTCACGCCGGGAGTGGACGAGCACGTCTCGATCAAACCTGGCAAGCGCGCTCAGGCCTGCGCCATCGGACAGCACGCGATTGCCGCTGATGCCCATGTTGACGACGCCCCAGCCTCTGGCACCCTTCGCGTTCAGGCGGTTCGCGAGCAGGTCCGGCCAGCGTTGATTCGCATCGACCGTCGATCCGATGCCGTCCGAAATCGAATCGCCCAGCACGACGACCGCGCGGCCGGCTTTCGCGACCTCGATGTCGACGCCGGAGAGAAACGCGCGAACCTGCAGCGTGCTCGCCGCTACGAAAGCCTGGGCGGTGTAGTCACCCGGCTTCCGACACAAACGCGTTTTGAATTCCGGTCGCATGGCAGGTGCACTGGCCCGTGTCTTCCGGCACATAGATGCTGACGACAGGGTGGAAAGCGCGGCTAAAGGCAGATCGATCGGGTCACTGAGATACGGCGAACCAGCCGGCACCGAGGCAGTGGGTTTGCCGGAAAACAGCACCTGCCGCTCCGTGCCCGGCCGGATGTTGCCATTCTGGTCCGCGAGCGCCACGCGCACCGCGCCGATGGCCAGCGGCCTGGTCCCGTATTCGTTGGTCAGGCGCAGCCGCAGCCGCGACCCGCCGACGCTCACCCTGATCGTCTGGCGGATGGTCTGATTCACGAAAACAGGCGTGGCGGGAAACGGACCCATGGCCGCACTGGGCGGCAACGGCGCGGCGCCCCAGGTCTGCACCCATTCGGCAGCCGCTGCGGTGGAACATACCGCCAGGGCGAGCAGGCATCCTCCAATCAGATTGATCCTGCAATTCATGAAGGTGACCTCTGGCGTTGGCCTCTAGTTCGCTGGTTTGCCGGCAGTGTTGAGTCGCTGCACCTCGGCGAGTGCCTGATCGACGTTCAGGTTGGGCGCCAGGCCACCGATCGTCGCAGCAACCTTGCCGTCCTGAGTGACGATGAAGGTGGTGCGTTCCGCAAATCCGTGGCCAATTTCGACGCCGCGCGTGTCCTTGAAACCCGGCGCCTCGGCGCCGACCTTAAGATCATAGGATTTCGCGATCTTGCCATCGGCGTCGGAGGCCACGGGCACCTTGCCCGCGCAGTACTTGGGATCCGCGGAGAACTCGTTGAGGCGGGTGATGTTGTCCAGTGACACGCCGATCACGGTCGCACCCGCCGCCTTGAACTTGTCTATTTTTACGGCAAACTCATGCGCCTGGATGTTGCAACCTTCAGTGAACGCCGACGGATAGAAGTACACTACGACAGGACCGCTGCGACGTGCCTCGGCGAGTGAAAATGCGAAGGTTTTGCCCGCCAGGGATGCCTGAGCTGAAAAATCGGGTGCGCTGGCGCCCTGATTCAGCGCGGCGAGCGTCGGTAAGGCAATGAGGATTGCCGGGATAGCCGCCAACAAGGAACGTTTCATGTGAGTGCTCCGAGAGTAGGGTATTGAGCCGGAGTCAGTGGCGGCCGTCCGCCGTAAAGCGAGCATAGCCGACCGCAGTGAACAAGCAAGTGGTGTCGTGGGGTTATACTTGCTCCCCTAAGAAGGATAAAGAGGCGCAGCCATGCCAATCAGGACCCAGCGCAAAGCCGACAACAATACTGCCACAGGCCTGCTCAAGTTGGTCACCACTGCCAAAGTGCGGCTGCGCCCGCATCGCCTGACCCAGCTGCGATTTCATCTGTATACCGTCGAGGGGACGCTCGACCATGTGCGCCGGACTTTCCGCGTGGTTTGCTGCCACGGTGCGGACGCGCGCGCCATGATCGTGCAACGCCTGCCCGCGATCGACAAGCTGAAGGTGACGCGCGGCAAGCCGGTGGATTACATCGCCATTGGCGATCACCTGTTGTATCAGTGACCAGCGCCCCGGCGCACCTTGACCCGTACCCGGTTTGGGACTACAAATCAGCTCAACAAGACCTGTAACAGCATTCGGGCGCGCCGACGTCGAGAGAACCATGAAAGACCTGAGACCCCTGCGCGCCACCGCGGCGCCGTCGAATATCTGGCATGCGGTCGAGATCGTCAGCCCGACTGAATTCTGTGCGGCGGCCACTGCCTGCCGTGGCAAGCGCTTTCTGTCGGCTGAGACGCCCCGCCTGCCACTGCCGGCCTGCGATCGGCCACAGAACTGTCCGTGCCGTTACCGGCATCATCAGGACCGGCGCGCTGGCCCACGCAGAGCCAGCGAAGCGGGTCGCCCGCCGCGTGCTGGTCGCCCGGGCGTAGAGCAACGGGTCAGGCGCGGGCGACGACAAACGGACTAGTGAGGGCCCTTGCGACCGACACTCAACGTCCTCAGTCCCGAACTGATCGCCTCGATACTCGGCGAGGCGAAGCGGATCCTCGCCGAAATCGGCCTGGAGATCCGGGGTCCGCAGATGCGCCAGCGCCTGCTGGAGCACGGCCTGAAGACGGATAAGGACGGCCTGCGCGTCCTGTTCTCGCCGGATGTAGTCGATCGCGCCATCGCCAGCGCGCCCAAGTCCTTCACCCTCTACAACCGCGACGGGCAACCCCACGCCGAGATCGGCGGCAACAACGTTCACTACGTGCCAGGGTCGAGCGGCCTCAAGATCATGGATCACCGCAGCGGTGAATCGCGGCTTGCCAACTCGACCGACTTCGTGGAGTACGCGAGGTTGTGCGACGGCCTGGAGCACATCGCCTACCTGGCCACCGCCTTCTCCACCAACGATGACATCGAATCGCAGGTCTCCGACGCCTGGCGACTCTATCTGGTGCTGACCAGCTCGAAGAAACCCGTGGTCTCGGGCGCCTTCGGCGAGCACGGCGTGCCGCGCATGGTGCAGATGATGCAGCTGTTTCGCCGCGATCATGCCGAGCTGGTGGCGAAGCCCATGTCCATCTTCACGGTGACGGCCACTGGCAATTTCCGTTTCGGCGAGGATTCCTGCCAGAACCTGATCGACTGCGTCGAGGCCGGCATCGCCGTGGAAATCGTCCCGGTCACGCTGATGGGCCTGATCGCGCCGGTGACGCTGGTTGGCGCGCTGGTGTTTCACTGCGTCGACACGCTGGCCGGCATCACGATGGCGCAGATCATCAGGCCCGGCGCGCCGGTGCTGTTCGGCGGCGCACCCGCGACCTTCCACATGAAGGCGGCGAGCTCGCCGATGGCAGCCATCGAAGCGCAGCACCTGAACATCGGCTATGTCGCCATCGCCAAATCACTGGGATTGCCGACCCAGGCCTACATGGCGCTGAGCGACGCCAAGCTGCTCGATGCCCAGGCAGGCGCGGAAACCATGACGAGCGCGATGCTCGCGGCGCTCGCCGGGGTCAACTCGGTCTCGGGCCCGGGTATGCTGGACTTTGTGCTCACCTTCAGCCTGGCGAAGCTCGTGTTCGACAACGAAGTGTGCGGGCAATGCCTGCACTTCGTGCGCGAAATCAGCGTGATTGAAGACCTGCCGGCACACGATCTGGTCAGCTATCTGCGCGAGAACGATCACCTGATCACGGCGCCGCATACGCTCAAGCACTGGCCGCAGGAACTTTACCTGACCGACCCGGTAATCGATCGCGGTAGCCGCGAAGACTGGGCCAGGACTGGCTCCAAGGACGCCTACCAGCGTGCCTGCGAGCAGGTGGACCGGCGCCTCGCTGCCTACCAGCCCATCGAAACCGATCCCGCAATCGATGCCGAGATGCGCCGCCTGGTTATGGCCGGTCTGCAACAGCAGACCCGGCTGCCCGAGCTGCCTCCGCTACCGCCACCACAGGCGACGCCGGCCGCCGGGCGCGGCCGCATCGGCCGACGTACGCGGCCCTGATGCCCCAGGCGCCAGCGGCCGTTCAGGAATATTTCTGCTTGACTACGCCGCGGACCGGGTGCGTGTCGTAGACCAGCACAATCGAGGCAATGTGCCCGGTATCCGCATCGAAATTGAATACGTCGGCGCAGTCGAATGATACCCGCGTGCCGTCCTTCAGCGACCAGTCGTAAAGGTAATAGGCGACCGCACGCAGATGGCCCTCGGCGCTGACCAGCACATCATGCACCGTCAGCCTGGCGCCGCTCGACGCGCCGGCCACCTTCGCAAAAAAATCCCGCACCGGCAGCCGCCCCAGGAACGGTGACTCGACCCATCCGTCGGCAATGAATAGTGCCGCGGCCTTGTTGGCGTCGCCCGCTTCAAGGGCCGTCAGGTATTTGCGTACTACTTTCTGCATACGACTCTCCCATTGCCTGAGCGCCCGCCCATCATAGTACCGGCAACGGGCGTCTGCTAATCGGGTTCGCGCTTAGACATTCGCGCGGAAGTTGCGGTAGGCTTGAACCCGAGCACCCTTGATTACCGCGTGGCGGAACCCCCATGACCCAACTCACAGTGAACGGCAAACCGGTTTCCATAGACGCGGAAGATGACATGCCGCTGCTGTGGGCCCTGCGCGAGCAGCTGCAGTTGACCGGCACCAAGTTTGGCTGCGGCATGGGGCTGTGCGGGGCCTGCACCGTGCATCTGGATGGCCAGGCGGTCCACTCGTGCACAACACCGCTGTCTGCTGCGGCGGGCAAACACGTTACGACCATTGAAGCCGTGGGCCACGATCGCATCGGCAAGGCCGTGCAGAATGCCTGGATCAGCCACGATGTGCCGCAATGCGGTTACTGCCAGTCGGGCCAGATCATGAGTGCCTGCGCACTGCTGGCCGAGCATGCGCATCCGAGCGATGCTGACATCGACACTGCGATGAGCGGCAACCTGTGTCGCTGCGGAACCTACAACCAGATTCGGGCGGCCATCAAGGACGCATCGACGGCTCTGAGCCAGGGAGCGAAGCCGTGAAAAATCCAGGCACAGCTGCCCCAGCTCCCGCCGGCCCTGTCGCGCCGCCTGTTTCTCCAGAGCGGTGGCGCTGCGCTGGTGATTGGCTTCACATTGCCGGCCGCTTCCGGGCGCGCGCTGGCTGCAGAGGCTGCCAGCGTCTTTGCGCCCAATGCCTGGCTGCGCATCACGCCTGACAATCGCGTGACCGTGTTGTGCGGCTCGGCTGAGATGGGCCAGGGCGTACTGACCGCCATCCCGATGCTGTTGGCAGAAGAGCTCGATGCCGACTGGAGCAGGGTCAGCGTGCTGCAGGCGCCAACCGACCCGGCCTACAGGAATCCGCTGTTCGGCATGCAGGCAACCGGTGGCAGCTCGACTGTGCGTGCGCACTGGGAGCCGCTGCGCAAGGCAGGCGCCGCGGCGCGCGAGATGCTGGTGGCTGCCGCCGCTCAACGCTGGCAGCTGGACGCCGCGACGCTGCGCACGGCAGAGAGCAAGGTCATTGCTCCTGACGGCAGGACACTGAGCTACGGCGCCCTGGTCGCGGCTGCCGCCATCCAGCCAGTACCCGCGAACCCGAAACTGAAGGACAGCAAGAACTTCAAGCTGCTGGGCAAACCACTCAAGCGCCTCGATACACCCTCCAAGGTCGACGGCAGCGCCAGGTTCGGTCTGGACGCACAGGTGCCCGGACTCCTGGTGGCGGTCATGGCGCGCGCGCCGCTCCCGGGCGCTACGCCCGCCAGCATGAACGAGGCGCAGGCCAAAGCCATCAAGGGCGTGCGACAGGTCATTACCATTGCCAGTGGCGTTGCGGTGCTGGCTGACGGCTATTGGGCCGCCAGGAAAGGCCGCGATGCGCTCAAAGTGCAGTGGAATCTTGGCGCCAATGCCGACCTGTCGTCCGCCAAAATCAGCGCCATGCTTGCCGAAGGGGCCGCGTCGGCCAGCGTGGTCGCCAAACATACGGGCGATATGACGCCGGCGCCCGCCGCGGGTTCCACCACACTGAGCGCCCAGTACGAGGCGCCCTACCTGGCGCACGCCTGCATGGAGCCGATGAACTGCACCGCCTGGGTCAAGGGTGATGAGGTGGAGATCTGGGTCGGTACACAGAGCCAGGGTCCGGCACAGGGGATACTCTCGCAGGTGGCGGCGGTCACGCCCGCAAAAGTAACAGTGAACACGATGATGCTGGGCGGTGGGTTTGGGCGTCGCTTCGCCCCCGACTTCACGATCGATGCCACGCTGCTCAGCAAGCTGAGTGCCAAACCTGTAAAGCTGATCTACAGCCGCGAAGATGACATGAATGCAGGCTATTACCGGCCCGCCTCGGTAGCGCAATTCACCGCGGTAATGAACTCACAGGGCCAGCCGGTCTCATTGAAGGTAGGCGTTGGCTCCCCGTCAATCACGGCTGCTTCAGGATTCATGAAGCTCCCGGAGAGCGGCCTTGATGACTCTGCGGTCGAGGGCATTGCCGATCATCCCTACGACATTGCCAATCAACACATCGCCTACGGTCGGCGCGAGCCAGGTCCGCAGGTCTGGTTCTGGCGCTCGGTGGGTCATTCGCAGAACACATTCTTCATGGAGAGTTTTGTCGATGAGCTGGCTGCAGCGGCCAGGCAGGATCCCGTGGAGTTTCGCCGCGCGCTGCTTAAGGAGCAACCGCGTTGCCTGGGCGTGCTCGAGGCGGTGGCGGCGAAGGCCGGCTGGGGTCAACCACTGCCCAAGGGTGTGTTCCGGGGCGTGGCGCTGGCGCAGAGTTTCGGCAGCTTTGTTGCCGAAGTCGCCGAAGTGTCGGTCAGCCCGGATGGTGTTCCGAAGGTGCACCGCGTGGTCGCTGCCGTGGACTGCGGCATGATCGTCAATCCGGAAATCATCCGCCACCAGATTGAAGGCGCCATCGTCTATGGCCTGTCAGCGGCGCTGTACGGAAAAATTACCTTCAAGGATGGTCGCGTCGAGCAAAGCAATTTCCACGACTACCAGCTGCTGCGCATGAGCGAGATGCCCAGGATCGAGGTGCATATACTGCCCAGCAGCGAAAATCCCGGCGGCATCGGCGAACCGGCCACTCCGCCGATCGCGCCGGCAGTCGCCAATGCCATCTTCGCGGCGACCGGCAAGCGCTTGCGCTCACTGCCGATCGATACCTCGCTATTGAAGCAAGCCTGAACGCAGGGGCTCCTGCCCATGGATGCCCTGATCGATTCATTGTTGCCGCTGTATGCGCGCGAACGCGCCGCCGGTCGGCCCTTCGCCCTGGCAGTAGTCGTCAAGACTGCAGGGTCTACGTACAGCAAGTGGGGTACCCCGCTGCTGCTGGCTCAAGACGGCGACTACGCCGGCCTGCTTTCCGGTGGCTGTCTCGAAGGCGATCTGCGCGAGCATGCGCTACAGGTGATTGCGGACGGCAGTGCGCGTTTGTACAGCTACGACATGCGTGGTCCCGACGATATCCTGTATGGCCTGGGGGCGGGCTGCGAAGGCGCCATGGATATCTTCATGCTGCGGGTCGGACCCATGAATGGCTGGCAACCGCTGAGCGCCTTTGAGGCCGCGCTCAAGGCGCACAGTCCCATGGCAGTCGGCCTGGTCATCGACTCTACCGCTGCGAGCCTGCACAGCGGCGCAGTGCTGTTGCCCGGTGCTGCAGCAGATTTCGAGGCTGGTCTCGCCGCGACGGCGCGCACTGGCACACCGGCCTGGCTGTCTACAACTCCGCAACTGCGCGTATTTGCATTGCCGCTGACGCTGCCGCCCCGCATCCTGCTACTGGGCGCAGGCCCGGATTCCTGCCCGGTGCTGGAATTCGCGGTGCGCATGGGATGGAAGGTGACGGTCTATGACCATCGGGCGGCGCTGGCGACCTGTGAGCGATTGCCGGGCGCCGAGCAGGTGCTGCTTGGCCGGCCTGAATCGCTGGCGGAGCGGCTGGCGCTCAACAGTTTCGATGCCGCCGTGGTCATGAGTCATCACCTGCAATCGGATGCCGCCTATCTGCGCGTCCTGGCAAACAGCGCCATTGATTACGTTGGCCTGCTGGGTCCGGCGCCACGGCGTGAGCGCTTGCGCGCGGACGTCGGAGCAGACTTCGCCCTGCTGCAGCAACGCCTGCACGCGCCAGTCGGATTGCCCCTGGGTGGGCGCTCGAGTGCGGCCATTGCCCTGTCTATCGTTGCCGAAATCCACAGCTGGCTGCAGCAGCGCGCTGGCCGCGCCCATGCGGAAAGACCGTGAGTGCGCCGACTCTGGGCGCCGTGGTGCTGGCGGCCGGTGCGAGCACACGCTTTGGTGCGGCCAAGCAGTTGGCCACCATTGCCGGCGTACCGATGCTGCGGCTGGTCGTCGAGCGTGCACTGAGGGTGGTCGATCAACCGGTGAGCGTGGTACTCGGCGCACAGGCCGGGGTGATCGCTGCAGCGCTGGCTCAGCTGCCGGTCGCAGTGGTGATCTGCCAGGAGTGGAGCGAGGGCCTGGCCGCTTCAATACGCACCGGTATCGGCCAGCTCCCAGGCCACTGCGATGCCGCGTTGCTGCTGCTCGCCGATCAGGCCGCGATTACCAGCGCCGACCTGCGGCGACTGGTTGAAACCTGGCGTGGCAATCCGCAGGCGGTGGTGGCTGCGCAATACAATGAGGGCTGTGGGGTTCCGGCGATCTTTCCGCGTGCCCAGTTTCCGCAGCTGCTGGCGCTACGCGGCGCCCACGGCGCGCGTTCAGTGCTGCGCCAATGCACGGTAACGCTGCTGACTGTGCCCATGGCGAACGCAGCACTCGACATCGACACACCCGCGGATCTGGAACGGGCCAACCGCGCCAGCGCAATTCCGCGTTAGGGATCAAGCCCGGCATCGGCCTGCTCGATGGCGCGCAGTTCACTGGCCAGATCGATATTGCGGCACAGCGCCCAGTAGAGCATTGCGGCAACCGGCAGGCCCACCAGCATGGCCAGGTCGGCGCCACCGAACATGCGGGCGATCGGCCCGTGATACAGGCCAGAGCTGAAAAACGGAATCATGACGATGAAGCCAACGAAGTAGGACAGCAGGCCGCGCCAGTTCCAGCGCCCGTACATGCCACGCGGATTGAATATCTCGCGGATGGAATAGTGCCCCTTGCGGACCACGTAGAAATCGATGAGGTTGATCGCCGTCCACGGCGTAAACAGATAGAGCAGCACGGCCAGCAGATCACCGAAGCGGTTGACGAAATCTTTCGAGGCCACCAGCGCCAGGCCGATCGAGGCCACGGTCGCCAGCCCGAAGCCCACCATGCGCCTGGCCGTGGATGGCGGAGCCGGCCACACCGAATCGGCTACCGACAGTAGCGCCAAAGACGCACCGTAGAAATTCAGGCTCGAGATGGTCACCAACCCCAGCAGGCCGGTGGCCAGCAGCGGTCGCCCCAGCCCCGGCATGACGCTGTCCGCTGCCGCCTGCACGGCCGCGGCGACCTCAAAGTGCGGGTTGAGCGCCGCCGCCAGGGTACCGAGCAGCATCATCCATATGCCACCGACAAAGGCGCCCAGGTAAGTCCACCAGAAGGAGGCGCGCACCGAAACCTGCCGCGGCAGGTAGCGCGAGTAATCAGAGACGTAGATGGACCAGCTGAGCTGGTAGGCGGCCGCGGCAAAGAACTGGACCATGAATGGTATGGCGCGAAACTCGTGCAGGTCCCACTGATGCGCCGGAAAGCGCATGGTGAACGCTGCGGCAACTGAAAAGCACGACAGCACCGCGAGCATCAGGTAGGCGAGCCAGCGTTGCGTGCGGTGGATCCAGTCGTAGCCCACGGCGGCGATGGCCGCCGCCAGCAGTGTAAAGATGATGATGACCGGTGGGTCGATTTCCCGCGCCGCGCCCGATAGCTGCCGGACGGTCTGCGCGACCAGCACTTCATTGAAGGCGTTGTAGCCAATATAGGCGACCAGCGCGACCACCCAGACCAGCAGCGCCCCCATGTAGCCGAACTGCGGCCGTGACTGGATGAGTTGCGGCAGGCCCAGTTGCGGCCCCTGGGTCGAATGGAAGGACATGAAGAACGTGCCCAGTGCGCAACCGGCGATGACCGCAATCGCGCTCCACAGCAGATTGCCGCCCAGGCCAATGCCCAGCACGCCCACCGCGAGCGTGGCCAGGTGCGCATCGCCGCTGAACCAGACCGGCCACAGGTGCCAGACCTTGCCGTGACGTTCGGCCAGCGGCACATAGTCGATCGAGCGTTTCTCAAACTGCAGCATCCGCCACCCTCCCCCGCGGATGGCCTGCCGGCCCCGCCCCTGGTCCCCGGATTGTACGCAAATGGCGCCGGCGACGCCTTGGCCTTATTATTATCGACGTTATAATATAATCTGAGGCCTCCGGGCCAGACCATTGGGAGAGCCATCGCATGAATCCAGCAGTATTCATCACCTGTGCCATTACCGGCGATGACACCAAGGTTACCCGCAGCCCACATTGCCCGGTGACGCCGGAGCAGATCGCGGCCTCGGCCATTGCCGCGGCCCGCGCCGGCGCGGCCATCGTCCATATCCACGTGCGCGATCCGGAGACCGGCGCCTTCAGCATGGCGACCCGTCACTACCGCGAGGTCGTCAAGCGCATCCGCGAGAGCAAGGTCGACGTCATCGTCAATCTCACCTGCGGCATGGGTGGCTACATCGTCATCGGCGAAAACGGCCTGGCAGGATACGCCGGCCGCGGGCAGTGATTTCGTGACCCAGGAAGAACGGATGCGGCACGTGATCGAGCTGTGCGAGGAAGGCAAGTACCGGCCCGACATTGCGACCCTCGATTGCGGCAGCCTCAATTTCGGCGACGGCAATCGCGCCTACATCTCGACCCCCAACTACCTGCGCCAGGGCGCGAAGATCGCGCGCGACCTGGGCGTGAAGCCCGAACTCGAGATCTTCGATACCGGCAATCTCTCGTTCGTCAGGCAGATGGTCAAGGAAGGCCTGCTGGATGCGCCCACGCTGGTGCAGCTGTGCACCGGCATTCCCTACGGCGTGCCTGCCGACGTCGGCCACCTGCTCGCCATGGTCAATGCACTGCCCGCTGACTGCATATTCAGCACCTTTGCCATCAGCCGCATGCAGATGCCGTGGGTGGCGCAGTCGATCCTGCTCGGCGGCAACGTGCGCGTGGGCCTGGAAGACAATCTCTACCTGAGCAAGGGGGTCTATGCCAGCAACGAGCAGCTGGTATTGAAGGCGCGCGGCATCATCGAGGCCATGGGCTCGCGCTTGCTGACTGCCGGCCGAGACCCGCGAACGCCTGCGGCTGCGCTAATTCAATGGCTGCCTGGACTCCCGCACCGTTTCGCTGCCGCATCGATCCGCTGTGGATCGACTACAACGGCCACCTGCGCGATGCCTACTACGGCCTGATCGGCAGTTTTGCGGTTGACGCGCTCATGGATGAGCTGGGTATTGATGAGCGCTACCGCAGCGCGACCCGCTGCACGCTCTACACGCTCGAGATGCACCTGCGCTATCTGCACGAGATCAAGGGCGAGGATGAGCTCCACACGCACTATGAGTTGATCGGCTTTGATGCCAAGCGCCTGCATCTGCTCCTGGCCCTGCACTGCGGGCGCTACCCGGATCCGGCAGCGGTCATCGAAGTCATGCTGCTGCACGTTCGACAGGACGCCGAGCCGCGCAGTGCAAAGTTGCCGGAGGCCGCCATGGAGCGACTGCGCTCATGGCAACCGCTGGCGCCCGACGCAGCGCTGGCTGGCGCTAGGCTCGCGCCAGATGACGCTCACCCGGCGCTGATGGGCGGGGCCACGCTCAACCGCCTGCTCAATCCCGGGCGCATTGCCCTGGTCGGCGCCGGCATCTGGACGGATGCGGTCGCCGCAGGGCGCGCGCACGCTGGGCTATAGAGGCGAGTTGTGGCGCGTTCACCCGCAACGCGAATCGACGACTGCGACCCGTTATTACCGCTCCATCGATGAGTTGCCGGGCGTGCCCGACTGTTCATTCCTCGCGGTACCGAATCATGAGGCGCCGGCGGTGGCCGCGGCACTGGCGCGACGCGGCGCCGGCGCATTCATCTGCTTCAGCGCCGGATTTTCGGAAACCGGCACGCCCGAAGGTCTGGCATTGACCCAGCAGCTGGAACAGGCTGCCGGGACGCTGCCGTTTCTGGGTCCGAACTGCTACGGCATGGTCAATTACTTTGATCGCGTCGCGCTGTTGCCCGATCAGGTCGTGGGCAATCCGGTCGAGCGCGGCGTCGCGCTGATCTGCCAGAGTGGCACCATTGCACTGACGCTGATGTTCAATGATCGCTCGCTGCCGATTGGCTATCTGATCACGGTCGGCAACCAGACCCGCATCGCGGCTGAAGATCTGATCGAGGAATTGTGCAACGACCCGCGCGTCAGCGCCTTCGGCCTTTACCTCGAGGGCATCAAGGACATCAGGCGTTTCGCCAGCGCGGCGCAGCGCGCCCGCGCCTGCGGCAAGCCAATCGCGCTCATCAAGAGCGGGCGCAGCGAGGCGGCCATGCGTACCGCGCTCAGCCATACCGGCGCCCTGACCGGCAGTGACGCCGCCTTCGACGCCTTCTGCGCCCAGGCCGGCATCGCCCGCTGCGAGACCCTGAGCGTGCTGTGCGAAACACTCAAGCTGCTGCACCTGGGTGGCCCACTGGCCGGCCGGCGCGTCATAGTCATGGGGGCGTCGGGCGGCGACATGGCGATGGCAGCCGACCTGTCGCGGCCGCTGGCACTCGAATACCCGGCGTTCACGCCGGAGTCCGCGCAGCGCCTGGACACCCTGCTCGCCGGGCGCGTGACTGTCGGCAATCCCTTCGATATCCACACCTATCTGTGGTTCGATCACGCTGCGCATGCGCAGCCTGTTCGCCGAGGTGCTGCGCGCTGATGTCGATGCCGTCGCCTTCATGCTGGATTGCCCACCCGCAGGCCGTGCGGACGACTCTTCTTTCACTGCAGTCATCGATGAGTACATCGCCGCGGCCGCCGGCGCCAGGGCGCGCGCCGTGCTGCTGGCCTCGCTCCCCGAAACCCTGGGTAGTGCGATTCGTGAGCGCTGCCTGGCCTCCGGCGTCGTCCCGCTGCAGGGACTGCATGAGGGATTGCTGGCGCTGGATCACGCGGGCGCCATGGGCGCTGCACGCGGCGACGACGAGCTGCCATTGTTCCGGCGGCGGCAGCGTACCGAGGGCACGGTGTACACGCTCAGCGAACACGCCGCCAAGACCGCACTGGTCGCCTATGGTGTGCAGGTTCCCGCGTCACGAATCGTCGCCGCGGCTCGATGCACCCGAGGCCGCGCAGGCGCTGGGTTTTCCGGTAGCCATGAAGGCCACCGGAGCCGGCATGGAACACAAGACCGAGCAGGGCGGCGTAGTCCTCGGCATCCGCTCGCTGGCCGAGGCTCGCGCTGCCGCAACGCAGCTCGCCAGGCTGTCGCCACAGCTGCTGGTCGGAAACCATGATCGCCGATGGCGTCGCGGAAGTTCTCGTTGGCATCAGCAGCGATGAGCAATACGGACAGATCCTGGTCATCGGCGCCGGCGGCATCTACGCCGAACTGTGGCGCGATACCGTCAACCTGCTGGCGCCCTGGTCACGCGCCAGCATTGCAGCGGCGTTGCAAAAACTGCTGATCACGCGCCTGATCAATGGCTATCGCGGCCGACCGGCGGGCGACCTTGATGCATTGATCGAGGCGATACTCGCCATTGCCCGCTATGCTGAGGATCATTGCGATACGCTGATTGAGATGGACGTCAACCCGATCATCGTGCGTCCGCCCGGCGCTGGCGCCGTGGCGGTCGATGCACTGATCCGCACCACCGAGGAGTCCTGACATGAAAGATGGCATCCGGGTAGTCCGCAACGGGCCGGTGCTCGAGATCATTATCGATCGACCCAATGCCAACGCCATCGACCTGGCGGCGAGCCGGGCACTCAATGACGCCGCGGCCCTGCTGCGCGACGACCAGGAGCTGCGTATCGGCATCATCACCGGTGCCGGCGAGCGCTTCTTCTCGCCGGGATGGGATCTGAAAGCCGCCGCGGCCGGGGAGGAATCAGATGAGGACTGGGGCCCGGGCGGCTTTGGCGGTTTCAACCATCCGCGCAATCTCAATAAGCCGATCATCGCTGCCGTCAATGGCATCGCCTGCGGCGGCGGTTTCGAAGTCGTGCTCGGTTGCGACATCATCGTCATGGAAGAGCACGCGCGCTTTGCGCTGCCGGAAATCAACGTCGGCGTGTTGCCGGATGCCGGCACGATCAAGCTGCGCCGCCGTATTCCCTATCACATCGCGGTCGAGTTCCTGCTGACCGGGCGCTGGATGGACGCGACCGAAGCCAAGCACTGGGGACTCGCCAATCATGTGGTCCCCAAGGGGCAGGCCATGAGCAAGGCCAGGGAAATTGCCGCGCAGCTCGCTGCGGGTCCGCCGCTGCTGTTCCCCGCCATCAAGCAACTGCTGCGCCATTCAGAAATGGTGGCAGAACACGAGGCCTTTGCACTGCATGACGCGCTCGACCTGGTGCAGCAGGTGGTGCATTCCGACGATCTGAAGGAAGGTACGCGCGCGTTCAGTGAAAAGCGCAAGCCACGCTGGACGGGTCGCTAGCCGCCCAGCGGGCGCAGCAGGGCGCGCGAAATGATGTGGCGTTGCACTTCGCTGGTGCCTTCCCAGATGCGCTCGATGCGTGCATCGCGCCAGATGCGCTCGAGCGGCAGGTCGGCCATCAGGCCCATGCCACCGTGTATCTGCAGCGCTTCATCCGCCACCATGGCAAGCATCTCGGTCGCCTTGAGCTTGGCGAGCGCCATGTCGGTATCGGTATCGGTGTGCTGATCGCGCTTCCAGGCTGCTTCGAGCGTCAGTAATTCCGCGGCCCGCAGCTCCATGGCCATGTCAGCCAGTTTGAAGCTGACGCCCTGGAACTTGCCGATCTGACTGACCGAACTGCACCCGATCGACGGCCCAGCGCTTGGCGAGTTCGAGCGCGCGCTCGGCGCGACCCAGGCAGGTGGCGGCGACCTGCAGGCGCGTCGCCCCCAGCCAGGAGTTGGCCACCTCGAAGCCCTGGTGCACCTCACCCAGGACTGCCGCACGCGGCACGCGGCAATCCTGAAACTCGAGGATGGCGTTGTTGTAACCGCGATGCGAGACGTTGCGGTAGCCCTCGCGCACCGTGAAGCCTGCCTGTCCCTTGTCGACCAGAAATGCCGTCAGCCGGCTGCGCGGGCCTTTCGGGCCGGCTTCCACACCCGTGGTGGCAAACAGGATGACGTAGTCGGCGCGATCCGCATGACTGATGAAGTGCTTGGTGCCGTTGATGATGAAATCACCGCCCCGCTCCACGGCGCTGGTCTTCATGGCGCGCAGATCCGAGCCCGCTCCGGGCTCGGTCATCGCCAGGCATTCGACGCGCTCGCCGCGCACGGTCGGCAGCAGATAGCGCTCGCGCTGCTCGTCACGGCAGGCCAGCAGTATGTTCGAGGGCCGGGCCACGCAGTTGAAATGCAGTGCGTAGCTGGTGCGTCCGAGTTCCCTCTCGTACAGCACCCAGGTGACGGTATC
The DNA here is from genome assembly GCA_963823235.1 of uncultured Gammaproteobacteria bacterium. GTDB lineage: Bacteria > Pseudomonadota > Gammaproteobacteria > Steroidobacterales > Steroidobacteraceae > FEN-1191. The sequence goes on from CAWGKS010000011.1 coordinate 171,121, forward strand.
AAGGCCAGCGCCACCGACTTCGGTCGGCATGTTGGCCGCGTACAGGCCGGCATCGATCGCCCTGGCCTTCAGTTGCTGATACAGCTCTTCGCGCAGCACGCCGCTGGCCTCGATTTCCGTCTCGTGCGGAATGAGCTCGTTTTCCACAAAACTGCGCGTCGACTTGATGATCAGCTGCTGTTCTTCGGTAAGTGAGAAATCCATGGTTACTCCGGAAGCTGCATACGCCGCGCGCGCGTGCGGCGCGCACGATTCGCCCAACCCTGCAGCATCTGCAGCTGCAGGCCCAGTTGCTCGACCTGGCGCGCCACCGGCCAGTCCTTACGGCTCGTCACCGCGCTCGCGGTCAGGCCATTGATGAATGTCATCATCGAACGCAACACGTCGGCGCGCATCTTTGCCGGCCAGCGACGCGATTCGGGCCAGTGCGTGGCGATGCAACGCTCAAACAGCCGGGCATATTCGCGATGCACCCAGTCATTGAGTTGCCGCGCCCGACTGTCAGCGGATACCTGGCCCCAGAACGCGGTCCAGAAGGCGCACTCCGCCAGCCGTGATTCGTCGATGGGCAGGGACTCGGACAGCACGGTGAGCAGATCACTGCCGGCGCGCTCGCCCCGGGTGAGTCGCTGTTCAATACGATGCAGTATCAGCCGCAGGCTGGCCAGAATGATCTGCTGCTTCGATTCAAAGTAATGGGCCACCATTCCGGTGGTATAGCCGGCAGCGCGGGCGATACGCGCCACGGTGGCGTTCTCGAAACCCACTTTCGCGACCACCTGGCACGCCGCGTGCGCGATCTGCTCGCGCCGTTCGTCGTGATTGACCAGTTTCGGCATGAATCAGCTGGCAACGGCCATGCCAACCGAACGCCCGCGCTCGCGCGGGCTGGGCAGTTGCGCGTGCGCAGCGACCAGTTGATCAAGCTGCGTGCGCACCGCGGCGTCGATGGCACAGGAATGCCTGATGGCAGTATCGACATGCAGATACATCTGCTCACCGGTCGCGAGCAGCTTGCCGTCACTTTCACGCTGCAGGCGATAGAAAACGCGCAGGCGTTTGTCATCGACTGACAGCAGCTGGGCGGTAACATAAAAGGGCTCGTTGACCAGCGCCTCGGCCTGGTGAGTAAGGTGGGTCTCGACGCTGAAGAACATCCGCGCCCGGGCCCGATAGTGTTCATCTACGCCGACGCTGCGAAACAGGGTGTCACTGGCCAGGCCAAACACATAGAGATAGCGCGACTCGGTCATGTGGCCGTTGTAGTCCAGCCATTCCGGTCGCACGCGCGCCTCGAACAGGCGCAGCGGCTGTCCGGCCGTGGGCGCCGGCCGAGCGGAGGCCGCGGCCGCGGCCGCGGCGTGGAGTCGCGCCTCGAGCGCACGCAGTGTCAGTCCGGCACCGATACCCTGTTCGCACAATACCTGCTGGATGGCAACGAGGTAGTCATCGCGCTGCTGTTCCAGTTGCCGGATCGATCGGCCCGCCGCCTGGGCCTTCGTGCCCTCCACCATGCGATCGATGAGTGCTTCTGACAGCTCGGGCGCCTCAAGGCGGGTCCAGGGCCACTTCAGGCAAGGGCCAAACTGCTCCAGCATGTGGCGCATACCAGCCTCGCCACCAGCGAGGTGATAGATGAGGTTGGTGCCCATCCCGGCCCAGCGCAGTCCCGGCCCATAGATGATGGACTCATCGAGCTCGCCCGTGGTGGCGACGCCGTCATTGATCAGGTGCAGGATTTCACGCCACAGCGCTTCCTGCAGACGATCGGTCAGGTGGCCGGGCACCTCGCGGCGCACCTGCAGCGGGTGCATGCCGATGTAGCTGAAGAACTCAGCCGCCGCAGCGATCGTGGCGGCCGCGGTCCGCTCGCCGCCCACCAACTCCACCAGCGGCAGCAGGTAGACCGGGTTGAACGGATGGGCGACGCAGAAACGCTCCGGTCCCTGCATGCTGGCCTGCAGATCGCTGGGACGCAGCCCTGAAGTGCTCGAAGCAATGATGACCCCGGGACGCGCATGCCGGCTGACCTCGCCGAGCACCCGCTGTTTGAGCTCGAGCTGCTCCGGGATATTTTCCTGGATGAAGTCGGCGCTGCGCGCCATGTGCGCAGGATCGGTCGTGAACGACAGCTGGCCGCGCGCCGGCAGTGGCGCACGCACCAGGCGCTCCAGCGCCGGCGCGGCGTTGGCGATGGTGGCACGCAGCACGCCTTCCATTTCGGGCTTGACGTCGGCGGCGATGACATTGACACCAAAATGCAGGGCGCGTGCCGCCCAGCCGGCACCGATCACACCGGTGCCCATCAAGCCTAGAGTGCGTACTGCGGACATGGGCCGGATCCTCGTTTGCCAGCAGCGCAGTGTGCGCCTGCCGTGACGCAAAGATTATAATGTAACGGCAATAATATAAAAAGATCGCCGCCAGCGCGCGGCGCTACTGCCCCTGGTGCTGCTCCTGCCAGGCCGCCTGCGCCGCCCGCAGCAGCGCCGTGTTCTTCCCAAGTGCAACCTCCAGCCGTTGCGCCTGCTGCGCCGCAAGCTTCCAGTCCGCGCTTTCGACCGCTTCGGTGAGCCCCGGCAGCTCCAGGTGATCGTAGTTGTAGCGGGCGGCCTACAGCAGATGGCGAAACCGCGGGCGACCGGGTATGCCGGCAGGATCGAGCCAGTTGGATTCGACCTGCAGCAGCCGTGGCACAACCAGTATCGATAAAGTCAGGGTCCTGCTGACCAGGAAGCTATTGCGGATAGTCATTGCCTTCTCCCTGGCTGGCCGCGCACGCCGGACCTGCCCGCTCAGCGCTGCGCAGCTGATGCGATCAATTCTTCAGCCGGTGATATTTTCGCAGGATGTCGCGCAAGGCGGCGTGCGGCAATCCCTGTGCCGTATGGCCGTTGATCCCGGTCATCGTGCCGGCGGCAACCATGGCATTGACCACCGCTTCTTCAGTGGCCTGGACGGTGGCGATAAAGATCGGATTGAGCTTGTCGTTTGGCAGCATGGCGACCTGGCGAACTGCGTCAGCGCTCGCGACCCCGGGGTTCGCGGTCGAAAATGCGATGAAGATGTCGCCCGAACCGTCGCCGGAATAGCTGCCGTTGCGGCCCAGACCGAGCGCCACACGCTTGGCGACGCGGCGCAGCTGCGTGGAAATGAGTGGTGCATCGGTGGCGACCACGACGATGATCGACCCGACATCGTCATCGTGCACGGTCGCGAAGGGAATTTCACGCCCCACTGGCACGCCGGCTATGCGCAGCTGGTCGCGTTGACCGTAGTTACACTGCACCAGCACGCCGACGGTGTAGCCGCCCTGCTTGCCGGGGAGCACGCGCGATGCGGTGCCGATGCCGCCTTTGAATTCGTTGCACACCATGCCAGTCCCGCCGCCGACACTGCCTTCTTCAACGGCGCCGCCATGCGCAGCATCGAGCGCGTGGAACACATCGTCGGGCTTGACATGGAAGCCGTTGACATCGTTGAGATAGCCATCCCAGGTCTCTGCCACCACCGGCAACGACCAGGAATAGCCTGCTTTGTCAGGCGCACCGTGCCGGAGGCGCCACTGAATCACCGCGTCATGCACCGTACCGACACTGTGGGTGTTGGTGATCATTACCGGGCCCTCGAGAAAACCCGACTCCTCAACCCAGGCAGTACCGGTCATCTCACCGTTGCCATTGAGGGAAAACCAGCCCGCGAAAACCGGATCGACTGACTTCTTGCCCCGCGGCAGCACGGCCGTGACGCCGGTACGCACCGGGCCCTTGCCGACAACCAGCGCGCCTTCGCCTGTGATCAGGGTCGTGTGGCCCACTTCGACGCCCACGACGTCAGTCACCGCGTTCAGCGGCCCGGGCGTTCCATCGAAAGGCACGCCGAGGTCACGGGCCCGCGGCGCGCCTGCGCCATGAGCCGTGCCGGCCAGGGCCGCGAGCAATAGCACGAACAGACTAGACCTTGAACTCATCGCACACCCCGGCGGCTGCACCGCAAAGTGTGCGGGACCTCGGTAATCAGCGTAGTGGCTTCCAGAATATTTCGCAATACAGGCAGGCGTTGACGCCAGCAGCGCAGACTCCTACAGTGATTTGCGGCAAGTTACTGGCGCGCGCCAAACTATTATAAATCACCGCCATGCGCACTGAGCGAGACACAGTACTACACAGTTGGTGCCTGCAGACTGACTGGAACGCACCGACTATCGTCGGCGGCGCGGGCGCACGCCTGTACACCGAGGATGGCCGTTCGATACTCGATTTCAGCAGCCTGGCCGAGTGCAGCAACCTTGGTCATCAGCATCCACGCGTGGTGGCGGCGATCTGCGCCCAGGCGCAGCAGCTTTGTTTTGTCACCAACGCCTGGGGAGCATTGCCGCGCGCCCGCCTCGCAGAACTGCTGCTGGACAAATCGGGTTTCGAGGGCGGCCGGGTGTACTTTACGCTCGGCGGCGCCGATGCGAACGAGCATGCCGTCAAATTTGCGCGCCAGGCCGGTAACAAGGCGCAGGGCTGGATCATCACCCGTGATCGCTCTTATCACGGCGCCAGCTACGCAACCATGGCGCTGTCGGGCGACTCGCGTACCCTGGCACAGGTTGAGCCCGCAGCATTTCGCGTGATGCATGCACCACCGCCTTACGCCTATCGCTGTCCCTTCGGCACCGACAGCGAGGCGGCCTGTGGCATAGCCGCAGCTGATCATGTGGCGATGCTCATTGAGGCACGCGGCGGCGACCAGGTTGCAGCGGTCATGATGGAGCCGAATGCCGGCACCAATGGCATCGTGGCGCCCGACAGTTTCTGGCCGGCACTGCGCCAGCGGACGCGCGAGCGCGGCGTGTACCTGATCGCCGATGAAGTCATGAGCGGCTTCGGTCGCTGCGGCGAATGGTTTGCCTGGCAGCGCTATGGTGCTGAGTCCCGGCCCGACCTGATGACCCTCGCCAAGGGCCTGACTGGCGCTCATCTGCCACTCGGAGCCGTGGTGTTGTCGGCGGCCATTGCGCGACAGCTCGAGCCGCAGATGCTGCTCACCGGCCTGACCTACTGCGGTCACCCGCTGTCCTGCGCAGCCGGCGTTGCGGCGCTCGAGAGTTACCAGGATGAAAACCTGATCGCCCGATCGCGTCAGCTGGGCGGCGCGATGTTTGAGCGACTCAGGCAGATGCAGGCACAGCACCCGATCATCGGCGAGCTGCGCGGCGGCCACGGGTTGTACGCAGTGCTCGAACTGGTCAGCGATCGCAGCAGCCGTGAACCCCTTGCGCCATGGCCAACGATGCATCAGGCGCTCAAAGGCCTGCTGGCAGAGGCGCTGGCGGCCGGCGTATCCTTCGCCGCGCGCGGCAATCTCATCCTGCTCGCGCCACCATTGGTCATCGGGGAACAGGAGCTGGCTGATGCGCTGAACCTGCTCGATCGATTGCTGGCCAGGCTGACCCATACCTTCTATCCCAAGGCAGTGACATGAGTTTCAAACTGACTTACTCCACGATGTTCGACCCGCCAGCGCAGCTGCACACCAGCTATGAAGCCGCGATGGGCCTGGCCCGGACACAGCTTGGTACCCGACATCCGCTCTATATCGATGGCGTCGATCACTACCCGGGCCAGCTGGCAGAAACGCGCAATCCCGCGGATCAGCGCCAGGTGCTGGGTAGTTTCTCGCTGGCCACAGCGTCCGATGCCGAAGCGGCGATGCAGGCGGCGCACGCTGCCTGGCCGGCCTGGCGACGCAGCACCCTGGCGGCGCGCGTCGAGCTGATGCACCGCATCGCGCAACTCATCGAGGAGCGCATCTACAGCATTGCCGCGGCGCTGACCCTGGAAGTCGGCAAGAATCGCATGGAGGCGCTCGGCGAGGCGCAGGAATCGGCCGACTTCTTCCGTGGCTATGCCGATGAATTCGAGCGCTGCGGCGCGTTTGATCACCCGCTCCCCAATGATCCGATAGCCAATGTGATATCGCGCAACCGCAGCGTGATGAAACCCTACGGCGTCTGGGTGGTCATTGCTCCATTCAATTTCCCGCTCGCGCTCGCCGCCGGCCCGGTTGCCGCCGCACTGATCACCGGCAATACCGTGGTGCTGAAGGGTGCCAGCGCGACGCCCTGGGCGGGACGGCTGCTGGCCGATTGCATCCGCGATGCCGGCCTGCCGCCAGGCGTCTTCAATTACCTCGGCGGCTCGAGTGCGGCGATCGGTGCCGCACTGGTGGAACATCCGCTGGCAGCGGGCGCCACCTTCACGGGCTCGCATGCGGTCGGCATGGGCATCGTGCGCACCATGCAGTCGGGCGCTTTTCCGCGTCCCTGCATCGCCGAAATGGGCGGCAAGAACACCTGCATCGTGACGGCCAGCGCCGAACTTGAGCGCGCGGCCACCGGCATTGTGCGTTCAGCCTTCGGCATGGGTGGTCAGAAATGCTCGGCGCTCTCGCGTCTTTACGTGCATCGCGATGTCGCCGACGCCCTGGCTGAAAGCATTGTGCACAAGGCCGCTGCGCTGCAGATTGGCGACCCGGGCAGGCGCGACACGGCGCTCGGGCCAGTGACCACGCAAGCCGGCTACGATCACTACCCGCGCTACGTCGGGCAGCTGCGAACCCAGGGTGCGCGCGTACTGACCGGGGGCGAGCAGATGCGTGACGGTGAACTGGCGCAGGGCTTTTTTGTCCGTCCCACACTCGCCGAAGCGCCGCTCGGGCATCCGCTGTGGGCCACCGAGATGTTCCTGCCAGTGCTCATGCTGCAGCGGGTGTCATCGAACGCGGAAGCGATGCAACTCGCCAATAACTCGCCGCTCGGATTGAGCGCCGGTTTTTACGGCAGCAGCGCTGAGATCGACTGGTTTCATCAGAACATCGAGGCTGGTGTAACCTATGCCAACCGGCCACAGGGTGCCACCACGGGGGCGTGGCCTGGCTACCAGCCGTTCGCCGGCTGGAAGGGCTCAGGCAATACCGGCAAAGCGATCGCCTCGTTCTATTACCTGCCGCAGTATCTGCGCGAACAGTCACAGACGGTAGTCGAGTAACAACCAAAGGAATCATCATGTCGCCACCTCACATTCGTACCGCACTGCCGGGCCCGAAAGCGCAGGCCCTGCTGGCGCGCGACCTCGCGGTCAGCACTCCATCCCTGCCGCGCGACTACCCCTTTGTGATAGCCAAGGGTCGCGGCGCGGAAGTGTGGGATGTCGATGGCAACCGCTTCCTGGATTTTGCCTCGGGTATTGCGGTCTGCAGCACCGGTCACGCACACCCGCGGGTGGTGCAGGCCATCAAGGACGCGGCTGACGATTTCATCCACATCTCGAGCGACTACTGGCATGAGCGCATGACACAGCTGTGCGAGAAGATCAACGCGCTCGACCCGCTGGGCGAGCCGGTGCAGGTGTTTGCCTGCCAGAGCGGCACCGAGACCGTGGAGGCGGCGCTCAAGCTGGCGCGCTACGTGACCGGGCGCCCGCGATTCATCGGCTTTCTGGGTGGTTTTCATGGCCGCTCGATGGGCTCGCTGTCCTTCACGTCCAGCAAATACACGCAGCAGGCGGGGTTCTTTCCCACCATGCCGGGCGTCACCCACGTGCCCTACCCCAACATCTATCGGCCGCTGTTCGCCGGCGCCGACCAGGGCCGCGCGGTGCTCGAGTACATCGAGAACACGCTGTTCCAGGCCAACGTGCCGGCGAGTGAGGTCGCGGCCATTCTGATCGAGCCGATCCAGGGCGAAGGCGGGTATCTGGTGCCGCCGGATGGCTTTCTGCAGGGTCTGCGTGAGCTGTGCGATCGCCACGGCATCCTGCTGATATTCGATGAAGTACAGTCAGGCATCGGCCGCACCGGCAAGATGTTCGCCAGCCAGCACTGGGGCGTGAAGCCCGACATCATGACTCTGGCCAAGGGGCTCGGGTCCGGCATGCCAATCGGGCTGACGGTCGCACGCCGCACCCTCATGGAGAAATGGAAGCGCGGTGCGCACGGCAACACCTTCGGCGGCAACCCGCTGTGCTGCGCGGCGGCACTCGCCACGCTGGAGCTGGTCGAAAACGAATACGCCGCCAATGCCGCAAGCGTCGGTGAATATTTCATGCATGCCCTGCGCCAGCTGCAGCAGCGCTTCGAGTGCGTCGGCGACGTGCGCGGCAAGGGCCTCATGATTGGCATGGAGCTGATCACCGATCGGTCCAGCCGCAAGGCTGCCAGACAGCTGTGCGACCGGGTGCTGACGCGCGCCTATCACAACGGGCTGCTGCTGCTTTCCTGCGGGGCGAGCACGGTGCGCTTTATCCCACCGCTCATGATCACGCGCGCACACGTAGACGAAGCCATGACGCTGATCGAAGTGGCACTGCGCGAAGCGCAGGCGGCGGGCTGAGCGCGGCGCTTGCGCCCAGGCGGCCCGGCTCAGGCGCGCGCCACGCGCGCCACTGCCCCGTCAGCCGCCAGTAATTCATCCAGCGCGTCCGCCAGCGGCCGCGCCTTGCCATACAGATAGCCCTGCGCATAGCGCACTCCGAGCGTGCGCAGTCGTGTGGCGACCGCCTCGGTTTCCACGAACTCCGCCACGGTTTCCAGCTCAAGCTGCTGCGCGATAAGTACCAGGGCGCGTACCAGGGCTTCCGAGCGCGAGTTGCTGAGCAGGTCGCGGATGAACGTGCCGTCGATCTTGATCTGCTGGATCAGCAGCTCCTTGAGGTGCATGAGCGAGGACAGGCCAGTGCCAAAATCATCCAGTGCAATGCCGGCACCCAGGTCGCCCATGCGCTCGATGAAGCGCTTGGTGGCGCCGATGTTGCGCACCGCTGCGGTTTCCGTGAATTCAAAGGTCAGCAGGTCAGCAGGCACGTTGTGCTGCTTGACCGCCGTGCGCACAAAATCGGCGAAGCTCGGCTGGCTGATCGATTGCCCGGTAAGATTGATGGCAAAGCGCACGCCGCAGCTGCGCAGTATGTAGGCCTGCGGAGCCACGGCCTGCAGCACGTTCTCGACCACCCAGCGGTCCAGCCGCTCGAGCAACTGGTAGCGATCAGCAGCGCGCATATATTCGCCCACGCTGATCAGCCTGCCGTCCTGATCCCTGATGCGCAGCAGCACTTCAAAGTGTGAGGGCCGCGTGGGCGCCGCCAGGGCAACAATCGGCTGGGCATACAATACGAAGCGATTGTCTTCGAGCGCGTCGCTCATGACGCGCGACTCGCGCACTTCCGCGTGTCGGCGAATCATGGTGGCATCAGCGATCTCGTAGATTTCAACGCGATTGCGGCCGCGTTCCTTGGCCATGCGGCAGGCGGTCTCGGCTGCGGCCAGCGCATGCTGAAACGAATCGGCGTTGTTCAATGACACCACGCCCAGACTCGCGGTCACGCGTGTATGGGCCGACTTGTACGACAGTGCTGCAATCGCCTCGCGGACCCGCTCAGCCCAGTTGCGCGCCTGATTCAGGGTATGACTGAACAGCACGGCGGCGTAGCGATCGCCCGAGAGATGCGTAGCAATGCTGCCGGCGGGCAGTAGTCGTGACTGCCACAGGCGCCCGATGTCACTCAGTACTTCATCGCCGACGCTGAAGCCGGCGATCTCATTGATGGCATGCATCTGGTCAAGGTCGGCATAGACCACGCAGGCGGGTTCCGCAACGTCGAGCCGCTGCGCGACTTCCAGCTCAAACACCGGCCGGCGCAGCAGACCTGTGTTCTCTTCCACACGACCACCCAGCAGATCCTGCAGGTCCGGCACCGCAGCACTCAGGATGCCAATATCAGCCGGCACGAATTCCGGTTGCGCCTGGAGCCGGATCGCTGCAACCAGGCCTATGGTCTTGCCGCCGCCGACCAGCGGGCAAAAGAGCACGCGGTAAGGCAGTACCGGACCGCCGTGCTTGAGCCGCATCCGATTGAGGATCTGCGGCGTGTCATTCTCGCGCGCCATCGACCACAGCAGCTGCCGGGTCAGTGAATCAATACCCTCGGCCGCGTCTTCGGCCGCTGGCGGCACAACCAGATCGGCGAACCAGGACGGCGCGTGCACCACGACGTGGGTGCACTGCAATCTGGCAAGTAGTGAATTCAGGAGTGAGTCAGTCATACCCTGCGCCCGGCCATGGGTAATGCGCATAGTGGCGCCTGGCAGCCGGGTCAGGTAACGGTGTAGTTCACAGCTTGGGGGCTGCGAATCCGGCAATTCCCGCTACGATGTGACGGCCGTCAAGTTTCAGGCCGCGCTGCGGCCGAGCCGCCGCGTTGCCAGCGTACCGGTCAGAGTCTGCGATCCCAGGGTCAGGTAGAGCGTAGCGTCAGCAACCGCAAGGTCAAAGTCCATGCGTCGCTCCAGCCGGGCAACGAAGGCATCCAGTAGCGGCCGATCGACGACCATGATCTCCAGGGCCTCAGCCCTGTGTATACGTTCACCGTCCAGTCGCGACAACCAGGACTCAGGATCACGGTGTACATAGACGACCACGCGCCGCGCGGCCTTGGCGGCTTTGTGCAGGCGCGCGGCTTCCGGCGTGCCGATGTCGATCCAGGTGTGCATGGCGCCGGTCAGATCGCGCACTGCAATGGCCGGTTCGTCTGGCTCTGACAGACCCTTCGACCAGGCAATGCCCTCGGTGTATTCAAGGCAATAGGCCAGCAGCCGCGTCACCAGAAACTCGGCCGATTCTGAGGGATGCCGTGCCAGGCGCAGGCTCAGGGTTTCGTAGACGTTGCGATCGGCATCAGCCAGGCGCACGGTAAAATTGTAGACAGTGGCGCCCAGTGCCATGGATCGTGCGCCCCAGCGATGACTGAAATCGTATCAGGGAAGGTTTTGTATTGCGGCGAATGTGCCTGGAACAGTAGCGCTCTGCAGCAGCACACCGGGCTGCGTCGTATAGGTGCCCGAGATCAACGGCGATATGGCCGTATTCGTGGTCACGATATCCGGAAAGCCATCGTCGTTGATGTCCGCCACCGCAACCTGAAAGGCGCCATTGGGCGTGGTGTAATAGCTGGCAACCGCAAAGCTGCCCAGCGCGCTGGGGTCCTGCAGCAGCACGTTGACGCCAGAGTCATCGCCGACGATGACATCAGGGTGGCCATCGCCATTCAGGTCAGAGAGCACGATTGAGCGTGCAACATGCCCGTACGGTAACGAGAAACTGACCGGAGCCAGGAAGGTGCCCGGCGTAGTCAGGATTTGTAGCAGCACATTGATCGTCGGCGGTGTCGGATCATACGGACCCGGATCGGTGATCACCATGTCGTCCGCGCCATCACCATCAAGGTCAGCCACGGCAACATAGTTCGCGGCATGAAAGGCCTGGTTTGGCGTCTGGGTAAAGACCGTCACCGGCGGAGTCTGAAAGCTGGCATCGGTCGCCGTCGCCGAATGAAAATATACCTTTACACCGCTGTTGTCGGTGACCACCAGGTCCGGCAGACCGTCGTGGTTCAGATCACCGCTGGCCACCCAGCTGGCCCCGCCGCCGGAGAGACTGAGCGGTGCGAGAAAAGTGCCGGGGTTGGCGGCATCCTGCACGAAGACATGCACACCGTAGTCGGCCGATACCAGGTCAGGCAGGCCATCGCCATTGAGATCGGCGATTAGCACCTGTGACGCACCCGGCGAGTCGAGTTGCAGTGCCGGTGCGAAAGTGCCGGGCGCTGAGATCTGACTGAGATAGACGAAGAGCTTGCCATCATCTTCACTGGCGCTGACCACATCGGGCAATCCGTCGTTGTTGATATCGGCAGCCGCCAGGTAGAAGGGCTCAATCCCCGCTGGTGTGCTGGTGGCAGCAGCGTAGCCGGTGCCCGCACCGGCGTTGTGCAGGTACATGTACAGCGAGCCGCTCTCGAACGGCGACACCGGTTGATGGAGCGTGCGTCCGTCGAGCACATCTGCCAGGCCATCACCGTCAAAATCTGCGGCGACGAGCGCCAGGCTGCGCTCGAAGGGCGTGAAAGTGGTCTGCGGAGGGTTGTAGCTGTCACCGCAGCCAGCCACTGCCAGCAGCACTCCAGCGCCAACGCCTAAACCGGCCCTGCTGATATTCATTGCAAACATGACACGCAACTCCTGAAATTGTCCCGATTGTACTACCGCTGCAATTGCCGCCGGCGCCGGCACTGTAGATCTGCGATCAGGCGCACAACGGTGCAGAATATTCAGTTGCCCGACTGATCCCGCAGGCGCGTGAACAGCACGCCTACTGCAGTCAGTGCCGCAAACAGGGCGCCGCCAAGAAAAGTGGCCGCGTACCCGTAGCGAGTCCACAGTGCTCCCGCCCCTACACTGGCCGCCAACACTGCGAGGCCGGTCACCAGGTTGAAGACACCAAAGGCCGTGCCACGCAGATCGGCGGGAGCCACGTCGGCCACCAGCTTGGAAAACAGCCCCTGGGTGAGTGCCATGTGCAATCCCCAGATTGCCGCGCCTGCCAGCACCATGCTCGCAGACCCGGCGCGCGCCAGCACAATGTCGGCGATTACCAACACTGCCAGGCCAAGTATCAACAGCACTCGCGGGTCGCGGCCGTCAGCGGCCCGCCCGGCCGGATAGGCAGCGCTCGCATAGACGACATTCATGGCCACCATTACCAGCGGCACAAGCGTGAGCGACAATCCGGCCTGCTGTGCACGCAGCACCAGAAAGGCATCGCTGAAACGCGCCAATGTGAACAGCGCACCCAATGCCGCGAGAAACCAGAAGCGCGCACCCAGCCGGCGCAGGCCAACCGAGCCAAATGGCGAACTCAGGTCCGCCACGCGCGGCACAGACCCAGGCTCTTTTACCATCAACACCAGCAGCAGCACGGCAATGAACGCTGGCGCCACCCCCACCCACAGCACTGCCGTGATATTTCCGGACAGCAGAACCATGCACCCAATCGCCAGCAGCGGCCCGACCGCGGCACCAAATGAATCGAGTGCCTGGCGCAGACCATAGGCCGCGCCGCGCGATTCGATCGGCGTGATATCGGCGACCAGCGCGTCGCGCGGTGCGCCACGTATCCCCTTGCCCACGCGGTCAATAAAGCGCGCTGCCGCAACCCAGGCTATCGTGCTGGCTAAAGGGAATATCGGCTTGGTCACTGCCGCCATGCCATAACCCACGAGCAGCAGTGGTCGCCGCCGCCCCCAGCGGTCGCTTAGTGTTCCGGAAAACAGCTTGGTCACCGAAGCCGTGGCTTCGGCGACGCCTTCAATCAGGCCTATAGTCAGCATGCTGGCGCCCAGTACGCCAGACATGAACACCGGCAACAGGCTGTGCACGAGTTCCGAGGAGATATCCATGAACATGGAGGTCAGGCCCAGCCCCCAGATGCCGACCGGCAGAGCGCGCACCATGGCGCGCAAGCCGCGTAGTCCGGGTCGCGAATGCCCAGTATCTTTGTTCATGTGCTGCTTATAACCTGTAGCGCTGGTGGCTGAAGCAGAATGCGAGCATGGCACATTTTACCCGTAGTCGATTCACGAGCTTGCCAGCCTGCGTGCTGGCACTGTTGGTATGCGGCGCACTGACCAATGCCGACCAGGCACTGCCACTTCGCGATCGCCCGGCAAGCGATGAAATCATCTATTTTCTGCTGCCCGATCGCTTCGAAAATGGTGATCGCAGCAATGATCGGGGCGGGCTGAGCGGCGATCGACTGCACACCGGCTTCGATCCGGCCGGCAAAGGCTTCTTTCATGGCGGTGATCTCAAGGGCCTGCACTCGCGTCTCGATTACATCCAGTCGCTGGGCGCCACCGCGATCTGGCTGGGTCCCATCTTCCAGAACAACCCGGTGCAGGGCGCGCCGGGCTATGAATCAGCAGGCTACCACGGCTACTGGATCACTGACTTCACCGCCGTCGACCCACACTTCGGCACTAGCGCGGAGCTGCAGGAGCTGGTGGCAGCCGCACACGCTCGCGGCATGAAGCTGTATCTGGACATCGTCATCAATCACACCGCCGATGTGATTCGCTATCGCGAGTGCTCCGGCAATATCTGCCCTTACCGTTCGCGTGCCGACTATCCGGAGCGTGCCGGCAGCTACGCCTACACGCCCTATATCCCGGCGGGCGAAGCGCACCGCAAGGTGCCCGACTGGCTCAACGAACTGCGTTACTACCACAATCGGGGCAACAGCACCTTTACTGGAGAGAGTTCGACCCTGGGTGACTTCAGCGGCCTGGACGACGTCAATACCGAAGATCCACGTGTAGTCCAGGGGTTCATCGATATCTACAGCGGCTGGATCGATAACTTCGGTATCGACGGCTTTCGCATCGACACGGCTAAACACGTGAACCCCGAGTTCTGGCAGGCGTTCGTACCCGCCATCCGCGCACACGCGGCGGCGCGCGGCGTGCCGAACTTCCATATCTTTGGCGAAGTGGGCACGCAGGAAATGGACCCGGCGCTGTTGGCCGAGCACACGCGCGTCGACAAGCTCCCGGCGGTACTCGATTTTGCCTTTGCCGCGGCGGTGCGTGACACGATCGCGGGCAATGCCGGCACCGACGAGCTGGCGCGGCTGTTTGCGGCCGACCCTCTCTACGAAGGTGGCGTGACCGCTGCCTTGCAGTTGCCCACCTTCATCAGCAATCACGACGACGGTCGCTTTGCGCACCAGGTGCAGCTTGCCAGACCGACAGCCAGTGCGGCCGAGGTACTCAAGCGCGTGCAGCTGGCCCACGCGATGTTGCTCACGCTGCGCGGGGTACCAGTAGTGTACTCGGGCGACGAGCAGGGTTTCGTCGGCTGGGGTGGCGACCAGGCGGCACGCCAGGATATGTTTGCCAGCCAGGTGGCCTCGTACAACAATCAGCCGCTGCTCGGCACCAGCTCAACTACGGCGCTGAGCAATTTCAACATTACCCATCCGCTGTATCGGACCATTGCCGCCCTTGCCCGGCTGCGAGCCGAACAGCCTGCGCTGCGCCACGGGCTGCAGGTAGTGCGCGCGGCCTCGAAGACCCCGGGGTTATTTGCCGCGTCGCGCTTCGATAGTGCAAGCGGCACAGAAGTGCTGCTGGCCTTCAATACCAGCACGGCCAGTATCGATGCGCAGGTGGTGGTGGATATCGGCTCGCACGACTTCACGGCCCTATACGGGCATTGCACCGCGACGCCCACGGCGCCGGGCAGTTACCACGTCAGCGTAGCAGCGCTCGATTATCTGGTCTGCGTCTCGAGTGCGCGCGCCAGGAGTCGCGGTTAACCCAGTGCACTATCGGCGCCCTGGCCAACGCTGTGATCGCGGCGCAGGTTGATCTCTACACGAACTTCCTGGCAGCCATATACGGCCTTGCCATTCTCAAGCTGCGGCTGGTAGCGCGCCTGCCGCGCCCAGCCGAGCGCCGAATCGTCGAAATTTTTCTGGGTGGACGACACCACGATGCGCGTGCTGGCGATAGCGCCATCGGCCCCAACGCAAACCTTCACGATGGCATATTCGCCGTGGGCATAGTGGTGCCCCAAGGTGGAAATATAGGTGGTTGTCACATCAACCGGAGTAACGACTATCGGTGGCGCAGGTGGTTTGGAGCGCACACTGGCCGCGCAAGCCGCCAGCATCGTGCAGGGTACAGCCAGAACCCAGGATTTCACGCCACCCATGGCTGAAGGAGAAACCCGATGCCGCTGAAAGTCAACTGCTGCGCGTTCGCTGCAGATCGTGGTAGCTGACCAGCAGGGCGACCGGGTAAGCGGGTGCGGCGACGAAATTGACCAGCAGCGCTACGCCCAGGGCGGCAGCGCGCTGCAGTGCGGGATGAAGGTGCACAGCAGCGTCCATCATCTGGACCAGGATCCCCGCGGCCAGACTCAGCAGCGCTGCTGCGCCCAGGCCGCCGAGCAGGATGAGCGCGACCTGCGTGTTGCTGCGCCACCAATGAACGTGCACAAGCTGCCAACTGACGCGCAGCGAACGCAGGGCGCCGACCCGTTGCAGCAGCAACGCGACGATCCATAGCTGCAGCGCGCCTGCCAGGTAGATTCCGGGAATCAGCAGCAGCGTCAAACCAGCCGTCACGGCAACGGCAAATAGCAGGCCTGCCAGCAGCGCCTGCGGGTACGCCCGTAGTGCCACCAGCAATCCACCGGCTGCCGGCGGTGCTACGCCGCGCACATTGGCATCAGCGCACAGCACCAGTGCACACATTGGCCACAACGATAGCAACGAGACCGCAAGCACCGAGCGCCACAGGTTCGCGGAACTGAAGAATTGCGCCAGGCGCTCGGCCGCATCGGGCGCCAGCGGGTCTGGCAGCGCTGACGCCAGGCGATCCAGGAATACCGTCGTCAGCATCGCTATCAGCAGTGCCGCCGGCCAGCCGCTCCGCAGTGTGTCGCGATACAACTGCAGCAGTTGCCGCGCGCTCACGCTGCCACCGCTGGCGTTGCTGGCCCATCCGCAAGCACCAGCTGCAACTGCGTGGCATCGAGCTCACCTTCCCAGCGCGCAATGACAATGCTCGCCACCGCATTGCCCACGAAATTGGTAAGCGCACGGCACTCGCTCATGAAGCGATCGACACCGAGGATCAGCGCCATGCCGGCAACCGGCACGGCAGGCACCACGGCTAGCGTTGCCGCCAGCACGATAAACCCCGAGCCACTGACCCCCGCGGCGCCCTTGGCACTCACCGCTGCCACCAGCAGCAGCAGGCATTGATCGGCAAGCGTCAGGTGCACATTGGTCGCCTGGGCAATAAACAGTGCCGCCATAGTCATGTAGATATTCGTGCCATCCAGGTTGAAGGAATAACCTGCCGGCACCACCAGGCCCACCACCGAACGCGCACAGCCGGCCCGCTCCAGCTTGTCGATCAGTGCCGGCAGTACCGCTTCCGACGAGGCGGTACCCAGCACCAGCAGCAATTCGGCGCGCAGGTAGCGCAGCAATCGCCACAGCGAGAAACGGTTGTAGCGGGCGATGGCTCCCAGCACCCCCAGCACGAATACCAGGCTGGTCAGGTAAAAGCACAGCATCAGATTGCCCAGTTGCGCCAGGCTCGCGATGCCAAACTGGCCGATGGTGTAGGCCATGGCGCCAAACGCGCCGATCGGGGCGACGCGCATGATCAGGCCCACGATGCGAAAGATGACCGCGCTGATGGCGTCTATGGCGCGCGCGACCGGCCGCGCCCGCTCGCCAGCCAGCATCAAGCCGACGCCGAACAGTACCGAGAACAACAGCACCTGCAGGATCTCGCCACTGGTGAAGGCACCAAGCGCCGTGTCGGGAATGATCTGCAGCAGAAATTCAGTTACCGTGCGCCGATGCGCCTGGCCCTGGTAGCTGGCGATCGCACTGGTGTCGAGCAGCTTCGGGTCCGCATTCAGGCCGGCGCCGGGCTGCAGCACATTGGCAACCACCAGCCCGAGCACCAGCGCCAGTGTCGAGACCACCAGAAAATAGCCCAGCGCCCTGAGTCCCACCCGGCCCAGTCTTCGCGAGCTGCTGACGCCGGCGATACCGCTAACTACCGTGCAGAAGATCACCGGCGCAATGATCATCTTGACCAGCCTGATGAAGCCGTCGCCCAGCGGCTTCAGGGTGATCGCCAGCTGTGGGGCCAGCGCACCGATTGCCACGCCCGCTACCACGGCGATCAGCACCTGCACATACAGCGATGAATACCAGCGTCGCGCAGCGCCCGGCGTGTCCATATCACTCTCCTCGGCAATCCCCAGAGTATGCGCAATTGCCAGCCTGCATAACCAGCTTTGCACGCGGGCGACGGGATGGGTCAGAATGGTACTGACCAACGGGCGGAAGGCCACGGCTCATGCGCACATCACGACCATTCCTTGCCACGATTATCCTGCTGCTGGCCGCGACTTCCGGCATCGGCGCGGGCACGAGCGCGCCAGCGCAGTCGATGGCGGAGATTCTGGCCGCTGCGCCGGCCAGTGCCTGGCGCCTGCTCAACGACGAGCACACACTTTATATGGATCTGCCCGGCGGCCGCGTCGTCATCGAGCTGCTGCCGGCGCTGGCACCACGCACCGTGGCCAACATCGAGGCCCTGGTGCGCCTGCATTACTTTGACGGCCTGTCGATATTGCGCGTGCAGGACAACTACGTAGCGCAGTGGGGCGATCCCGACGCTGCGCGCAAGATACCGGAGCACATGCAGAAGCTGGCGCCGGAGTTTTCGGTGGCGCTGGGTGCCGCGGCCTTTACGCCGCTCTCTGATCATGATGGCTATGCCCCACAGGTTGGCTTTGTCGACAGCTTTGCAGCGGCACGCGATCCCGCCACGGGCATGGCCTGGCTGACACATTGCTACGGTGCGGTTGGCGTCGGACGTGACAATGATCCGGCCAGTGGCAATGGCAGCGAGCTGTATGCCGTGATCGGCCACGCGCCGCGCCATCTCGATCACAATGTCACCGTGGTCGGGCGCGTACGCCAGGGCATCGAACTGCTCTCCAGCCTGCCACGCGGCACGGCGGAGATGGGTTTCTACGACCAGCCGGCGCAGCGGGTAACGATCAGCAGCACGCAGCTGGCGAGTGAGTTGCCGTTGGCGCAACGGCTGCGCCTTGAAGTACTGCGCAGCGATTCAGCCACGTTTACGGCACTGGTTGCTGCGCGACGCAATCGTCACGATAGCTGGTTTCTGCAGCCGGCCGGGTACATCGACCTGTGCAACGTCCCGTTGCCGGTGCGCAGCGCCCCGACTCTCAACCACTGAAGGAGACCGCCATGGCTTTCATGCTCAGCAGCCCTGATGTCGCGGCCCACACCACCATCAGCGCGCCCTACGTCTACGCGGCCTGTGGTGGTGGCAATGTTTCGCCGGAATTGCGCTGGAGCGGCGCCCCGGCAGGCACCATGGCCTATGCAATCACTGTCTACGACCCGGACGCACCGACTGGTAGCGGCTGGTGGCATTGGCTGGCCTACAATATTCCGGCAGCGGTTTCACAACTGCCGCGCGGTGCCGGCAACAGTGGCAGCGCGCCACTCCCGGCCGGGGCGTTGCAGGGCATGAACGACTACTCGCAAACGGGCTATGGCGGTCCATGTCCGCCGCCAGGCAGCAGTCCGCATCACTATATATTTACCGTGTACGCGTTGAAGGTAGCGCGGCTTGAGCTGCCCGCCAATGCCAGCAGCGCGATGATTGGTTTCAACCTGAACGCCAACATGCTGGCAAAGGCGAGCTTTACGGCAACCTATAGCCGCCCGGCGGCACCCGCTAAATAGCAGTGGTCTGGCAGCGTCGCGCTGCTGCAACCAGACAGTCTGGCGCAAAGTGTGACACGTAACGCATTTCGCCTGCGGCCCACAAGCCATGCACTCCCTGCTCAGCGCGTTAGCGTCGATACTGGCGGGGTGAGCACCCGGGTGGACGATAGCAAGACTGCTGGCACTGCGGCCCGACGCCAGCGGCGGCGACTGCTGGGCGTCGGTGTAGGTCTGCTGCTGGCTCTGGGAGCCAGCCTGCTGATCGCCTCGCGATTCCTCACCGACAGCTTCGCGGCCATCGAGGCCTCGGCTACCGGACAGAAGGCTCGTCAGCTCCACCAGGCCCTGAATACTGACCTGCGACAACTCGCCATCACGGCGCGTGACTACGCCGAATGGGACAGCGCGGCCGACTTTGCCACGGGCGCCAATCCCACTTTTCTTGATGGTAACTTCACGCGCGAATCCATGAGTGCCATGCATGCCGACCTGGTGTGGATCGTAGATCGCACCGGCGTGGAACTCTATTCTGGCTTTTACGACGCGCGCGCCAACGAGGTCATCACGCCGGTGCCCGCAGCTGTGCTCGCTGAGCTCAGGCGCGTCATGCACATCGACCCGGCGATGGACCGACGGCCGCCCGCGGAACGCCTGCTGGACACTTCCCGTGGCCCGGTCGGCTTTACCGTCTACCAGATTCGCCGTACCGATCTGAGCGCGCCCACCGGGGCATTGATGATGTTTGCCCGCTATATCAACGGCGACGCCGTCGGGCGCATGCGTGAGACGCTGGGCCTGCCAATGCAGTTGCGCATCCTGGGTTCAGGACACCATAGCAGTGCTGGCGATGCTCTGCCCGCTGCAGTCCGTCACTGGATTGACGATCGCGGCGCCAGCAACACCATGGTGCTGAACACCAACAGTGAGCAGACCACCGCTTACGCACTGGCCCGCGACATTGACGGTCACCCCCTGATGCTGTTCAGCAGCGACGCGGCGCGCAGTATCTATCAACTCGGACGGCGCACCACGGGCCTGATGCTCGGCAGCATCGCCCTGCTATTGATCATCGGCAGCAGTTGGTTGCTGTGGATGGCGCTGCGCCTGCAGCGCAGTTTTGCTGCCACCGAGGCGGCCGAGCAGCGCTTCACGCGCATTGCCGCGCAGCTCCACGAAGCCATCACGCTGGTCGAGCCGGAAAGCGGACGCATCGTCGAGGCCAATGAGGCGGTGCTGCACACCATGGGCTGCACGCTCGCTGAGATCCGCTCGCGCACAATATTTGAGCTGTACCCGGATCTGACTGCCGCCGCGTTCGAGCAGGCGGCGCTCGCCGGCGGCGCGCGCGTGGTGCTCGAATCGCGCATGTATAGTCAGGGCGCTGGCAGCACCGATGCGGAAGTTGCCATCACCCGCATTACCGACGCGCAGCGCAGCCTGTGGTGCCTGGTAGGCCGCGACGTCAGCCACCGGCGCCAGGCACAGCTGCAGCAACAGGCCAGCCACAAGAAGCTGGTGTACATGGCGCAGCACGATTCGCTCACAGGTCTGCCCAACCGGCTGTACCTGCGCGCACGCCTGCCACGTGCGCTGAAGCAGGCGACGCTTTCCGGGCGCCTGCTGGCCCTGATCTACCTGGACGTCGATCACTTCAAGAATATCAATGACTCGTGCGGCCACGGCGTCGGCGATGCACTGCTGCAGGTTGTCGCCAAGCGACTGCGTGCCACGGTAGCTGCGCAGGACGTCGTGATCCGCATGGGTGGCGATGAATTCGTCATCATCGCGGGGCTGCTGCCCGATGTCGCAGCAGTAGAGGCGCTGGCGCAGCGCCTGCAGACCGCCATCCGCGCGCCACTCAGTCTCGAGGCCGTGCCGCTCGAGGTATCGGCCAGCATGGGCGTGGCGCTGTTTCCCAATGATGGCCTCGACATTGAATCACTGCTCAAGCACGCTGATATCGCGCTCTATCAGGCCAAGGCAGCCGGCCGACGCTGTCATCGACTGTTCTCGCCCGACATGCTGGTGCGCGTCAGCGAAAGCCTGGCGATGGAGCGGGCGCTGCGGGGCAGCATCGGCACCAACCAGTTCACGATGGAATATCAACCCGTCATCGACATGAAGTCCGGACGGGTCTCGTCACTGGAGGCGCTGATGCGCTGGCGTCATCCGGATCTGGGCCAGGTACCCCCGAGCCAGTTCATACCGGTTGCTGACAGCAGCGGCCTGACCGTCGAGCTGGGACTGCAGGCATTGCGTATCGTGCTGCAGCAGCTACGCGCCTGGCAGGACGCCGAAGTGCCGGTGGTGCCGATCGCCGTCAACATCTCGCCGGTGCAGCTCGAACAGTCTGACTTCTGCTCCTCGGTACTGCAGCTGGCGGCCGAGCATCAGGTTGATCCGCGCTGGCTGCATTTCGAAATTACCGAAACCGCATTGCTCAATGATCCGGATGGTCTGGTGGGTACGCTGCAGACCCTGCGGGCGCTCGGTTCGCAGGTGCTGATCGATGATTTTGGCACCGGCTATTCGGGCCTGAGTTACCTGGCGCGCCTGCCGGTTGATTCAATCAAGATCGATCGCAGCTTCATCAACGACCTGGGCAAGAATGACGCGCGCACCTCGATCATCGATGCCGTCATCGACATGGCGCGCAAACTCAATATGACGATAGTCGCCGAAGGCGTGGAGACACAGCAGCAGGCACAACTGCTGCAGGATCGCGGTTGCGACTACGCGCAGGGCTATTTCTTCAGCAGGCCGGTCACCGCGCGCCATTGCCGGGCGCTGCTGGAAAAGCTCAGGCTGGAACGGCCGCTCACCGAAACCCTGATCACGCGCGTGTTGCGCAGCTCCTGAGGCGCGCCGCTCATCCCTGACTCAGCAACGCCGCGTTGCCCCCGACCGCAGCCGTATTCACGGTCAGGCACTGTTCAGTGGCAAAACGTGTCAGGTAATGCGGACCACCGGCTTTGGGCCCGGTGCCGGAACGATTGCAGCCGCCAAAGGGTTGCACACCGACCACAGCGCCGATGGTGTTGCGATTGATATAGACATTGCCGACCCGCGCGCGCTGCGCAATCTGCAGCGCGCGGGTTTCGATGCGCGTGTGCACGCCCAGGGTGAGGCCGAAACCCGTGGCGTTGATGTCGTCGACCACGCGGCCGATGTCGCTGGCACGGAATCGGACCAGATGCAGCACCGGCCCAAACACCTCGCCCTCGAGTTCGGCAATGCCGGATATCTCGGCCAGCAACGGCGCAAAATAGCACCCCGGCAGTCCGTTGGCCGTCTTGGGTCCGCGATGCAGCACCTGCCCGGCCGCCCCCAGCCGCCGTGCATGCAACTCCAGCGCGGCGAGCGCCTGGGCATCGATCACCGGCCCGATGTCCGTGCTCAGCAGCGCCGGATCGCCCAGCACCATCTCGTCCATGGCGCCACATAGCGCCTCAATCAGGCGCGGCGCCAGTTCCTCCTGCACGTACAGCACGCGCACCGCCGAGCAGCGTTGCCCGGCGCTGTTAAACGATGAGGCGAGCAGATCCTGCACCACCTGCTCCACCAGCGCGGAACTGTCGGCGATCAGGGCGTTCTGCCCGCCGGTCTCGGCAATCAGGGTGGCAATGGCGCCAGTGCGCGCCGCCAGGCTGCGCGCGATCAGCTGCGCCGTTTCGCTGGAGCCGGTAAAGGCCACGCCCGCCAGGCACTCGAGGCTGGTGATTGCGGCACCCACCGCGCCGTCGCCTGGCAACAGCTGCAGCACATTCGTGGGCACTCCGGCCTGGTGCAACAGGGCAGTGGCGTAGGCAGCAGTGAGTGGCGTCTGCTCGGCGGGCTTTGCCAGTACGCTGTTGCCGGCAGCCAGTGCGGCAGCCACCTGCCCGGTAAAAATGGCCAGCGGAAAATTCCACGGGCTGATGCAGCCGAACACGCCGCGCGCGCGCAAGCGCAGACTGTTCGCCTCGCCAGCCGGGCCGGGTAACACCCGTTCACCGGTAAATTCGGCGCGCGCCTGGGCGGCGTAGTAGCGCAGGAAATCGATCGCCTCGCGCCACTCGGACACGCTGTCGGCCATGGTCTTGCCCGCCTCGCGCACGCAGCGCGCCAGCAGACCGGCACGCTCGCGCTCGAACAGGTCGGCAGCACGCTCCAGCACGGCGGCGCGCTGCGCACCGCCGACATCATCCCACTCCGGCCAGCTCAGCGTCGCAATCTCCGCAGCCTGCTGCACCTGCTGCACCGTGGCATTCACGCATTCGCCCAGCACATCGTTGTGATCGGCCGGATTGGCAATCGCCACGGTGGTGCCGCTGGTGGCCTGGCCGCCAATCAGTGGCCGCGCCAGCCACTCGCTACGGCTCGCGCCTGCGCACTCGCGCGCCAGAGCCGCCAGGACCTCGCTGTCGCTCAGGTTGATTCCCGGCGAATTGCGCCGCTCGGCGCCGAACATGAACGGTGGCTCGGGCAACGTGGTGCTGAACGCTGCAGCGCCGGCCTTCGCCGCCTTACTGGCAGCCGCCGCATCGGTGGGATCACGCACCACCTCGGCGGCCGCCTGCGTGCGATCACCCGCGCGATGCACGAAGGAAGTATTGGCGCCATTTTCCAGCAACCTGCGTACCAGATAGGGGAGCAGTTCTGATTGCGGGCCGACCGGCGCATACACCCGGCAGGCATGGGGCGCCCCGGTGGCGCCCGCGCGCACTGCTCCATAGAGGGCCTCGCCCATGCCGTGCAGTCGCTGGAATTCGCAGCGCTCGGTGTCAGTGCCGTAAAGCTCGGCGACGTAGGCCACGGTATGCGCATTGTGGGTGGCAAACTGCGCGCTGATCACATCGCGGCTCGCCGCCAGGCGGCGGGCACAGGCCAGATAGGCAATATCAGTGTGCTGCTTGCGCGTGAACACCGGGTAGCTGTGCAGCCCG
Organism: uncultured Gammaproteobacteria bacterium; assembly: GCA_963823235.1. Taxonomy (GTDB): domain Bacteria; phylum Pseudomonadota; class Gammaproteobacteria; order Steroidobacterales; family Steroidobacteraceae; genus FEN-1191. The sequence goes on from CAWGKS010000011.1 coordinate 195,223, forward strand.
GCCTGCTGCGCACGCTTGATTTCGGTGTCCCAGTACGCGCCTTTCACCAGCCGCACGGTGATCTGACGGTCACTGGCGCGCAGCCGTTCTACCAGCCAGTCAATGACCCGCAGGGAACGCTTCTGATAGGCCTGCACGGCCAGGCCCAGCTGGCCGGGACGCGCGGCCGCCGGCATCTGCAGCAGGCGCTCGAACAACTGCAGCGACAGTTCCAGGCGATCACATTCCTCGGCATCGATGGTCAGACCGATGCCGGCCTGTTCAGCCTGCGCCAGCAAGGCGCCGATGGCCGGCAGCAGTTCTGCGTGCACGCGCTCGCGCTGTGCGAGTTCATAACGCGGATGCAGCGCCGAGAGTTTGACCGACACACTGTTGCGCGCCGTGAGGGCGGGCGGCGTTACTGCAGAATCACGCGCGCCTTGCAGCGCCGCACGCCCTACCTGGGCGATTGCATCGCGATAGGCCTCCAGATGATGGCGCGCATCGCGGGTATTCATCGCCGCCTCGCCCAGCATGTCGAAGGAATAGCGCAGGCCGGCGTGCGCGCCCTGCGCCCGGTCCAGCGCTGAATGCAGATCGGTACCAAAGATGAACTGCTGACTGAGTATGCGCATGGCCTGACGCAGCGCGGTGCGCGCCACCGGCTCGCCGAGGCGGCCAACAATGGCGCGCAGCCACCCTTGCGGATCGCGACTGAGCGCGGCATCCGGAGTCAGCAGCGCACCGGTCAGCATCAGGCCCCAGGTCGAGGCGTTGACGAACAGCGAAGAGGAGTCGTTGAGGTGCGCGCGCCAGTCGCCGCGGCCCAGGCGATCAGCGATCAGTCGATCGGCCGTGGCGGCATCCGGAATACGCAGCAGCGCTTCGGCCAGGCACAGCAGCAGCACGCCTTCCTGCGAATCGAGCCCATAGGTCTGCAGGAACGCATCAATGCCCGCCGCCTCATCGGCGCCGGTACGCACGGCCTCCACCAGTTGCAGGGCGCGGGCGGCGACCCGCTCGCGCGCGGGCGCATCAAGTCGCGCCTGTCTGGCCAGTTCGCTGACCAGCGGCACTTCTTCGGCAAGATAGTCGGCGTTGAGGGCCGCGCCCACGTCGCTGACAATGGCAATGCCTTCTTTTGCTATGAAATTTTTCACGCTACGCAACCCTCCACAGGCCCGTATACACTACCGGTTCGCACCACCAGGGTGCAGCCAGGCCGACAGCATAAGACTAAAGGATCACCGGCAATCATGGGTCGCATCTTTGAAGTTCGCAAACATGCCATGTTCGCGCGCTGGAACCGCATGGCCAAGCAGTTTGCGCGGGTCGCCAAGGACATCGCCATGACGGTCAAGACCGGTGGCGCCGATCCGGCCTCGAATCCGACCCTGCGCCGCATTATCCAGAATGCGCGCGCGGTCAACATGCCCAAGGACAAGGTCGAGGCCGCGATCAAGCGCGCCAGCGGCCGCGATGCCACCCACTACCTCGAAGTACTCTATGAAGGCTATGCGCCGCACGGCGTGGCCCTGCTGGTGGAGACCGCCACCGACAACCCGACGCGCACCGTGGCCCATGTGCGCAACATCATCACCAAGCACGGCGGCAACCTGGGCACCACCGGCAGCGTGGCTTTTCAGTTCAGGAAGATGGGCGTATTCCGGCTCAATCCGGCCGGCATTGATCAGGACGATCTCGAGCTCGAGCTGATCGATCACGGCCTGGAAGAGATGGGCGAGAGCAGCGGTGAAAAAGGCGAGGCCCAGCTGGTGCTGCGCTGCGAGTTTGCCAATTTTGGCCGGCTGCAGGAAGCGCTGGAAGCCCGACGCATTACGCCGCTGTCAGCCGAACACGAATACATCTGCGCAGCGCCCATCGAACTGGCCGAGGCGCAGGCCGCCGAAGCGCTCGAGCTGATCGATCAGCTCGAGCAGGACGACGACGTGCAGCGCGTGTTTCACACGCTCGCCTGAGCTCAGGGAATCTTCTCAGCGATCGATGCGGGTCGAGAGCACGATCGAAGAATCGGTGCGATCGACGCCGGCCAGTGCGCCGATGCGATCGAGAATTTTGTCCATTTCGCCCACCGAATCGGTCACCAGCACGGCGATGAAATCATGCTGGCCACTGACTGAATAGAGCTTGCGCACTTCGGGCAGTGCCCGCAGGGTCGCCTCGACACGCGCCAGCAGCTTGGGCATGGCGGTAATCATCACATGGGCGGTGAGCTGCCCGCGTTCGCGCTCGGCGCCCATGCGCAGCGTGAAGCCGGCGATCACGTGGCGCCGCAACAGGCGCTCGATGCGGCTCTGCACCGTGGTTCGCGCCAGGCCCAGATGCCTGCCCAGGTGCGCAGTCGAGGCCCGGGCGTTGTCGCGCAACAGGGCAATAATGCGGCGATCGATGCTGTCTATCGTCATAGTGCCGATATGATACGGCAAATGGACGAAAAGGGCTCGTCAACCTGACGTTTTCGGGGCTGCTTTTCGTCGCGCCTTTGTCGAAGATACGCGCCAGTTTTCAACCGGCCAGTCTTCAACGAGAAATCAATATGCAGCGCGTGGCAATAGTAGGCGCCGGCAAGATCGGCGAGATGATCGCCGACCTGCTGGTCCATAGCGGCGACTATCAGGTGGCGGTCATCGACAAATCGTCCGCGCAGCTCGAGCGCCTGCAGGGCGGCGTGCCGGTGGAACGACTGGTGATCGACGTCAATGATCCGCAGGCCGTTGCGGCGGCGCTGCGCGGTCGCTATGCCGTGCTCAGCGCTGCGCCCTTCCAGGTCACCGGCAAGATCGCCGAGGCCGCCGCCATGGCCGGCGTGCACTACCTGGACCTGACCGAAGACGTGGCCAACACCAGGCGCGTGCGGCAGCTCGCAACCACGGCCACTACGGCTTTCATTCCGCAATGCGGGCTCGCGCCCGGCTTCATCACTATTGTCGGCTACGATCTGGCCAAAGACTTCGATTCATTGCAGGACGTACGCCTGCGCGTGGGCGCCCTGCCCCAATACCCGTCGAATGCGCTCAACTACAATCTCACCTGGAGCACTGACGGCGTCATCAACGAATACTGCGAACCCTGCGAGGCAATCTCCAACGGCGAACTGGTCAATGCGCCGCCGCTCGAGGAGCGCGAGGAATTTTCGCTCGACGGTGTCACCTACGAAGCCTTCAACACTTCCGGCGGGGTCGGCACCCTGTGCGAAACGCTGCGCGGGCGGGTACGCAATCTCAACTACCGCACCATCCGCTATCCGGGGCATGCGGCCATCATGAAGGCACTGTTGCAGGATCTGCGGCTGCGTGAGCGGCGCGACGTGCTGAAAGACATCCTGGAACGCGCCCTGCCCACCACGCTGCAGGATGTTGTCATCGTGTTTGTCACGGTTACCGGCATCAAGAAGGGCGGCCTGGTGCAGGAAACCTACGCCAACAAGGTCTACGGCCAGCGGGTCAATGGCGTCGACCGCAGCGCCATCCAGTTGACCACTGCCGCGGGCATCTGTGCGGTACTCGATCTGCTGGCGGCGGGAACGCTGCCGCAGCGCGGCTTTGTGCGCCAGGAGGATGTGCCGCTGGCCGATTTCCTCGCCAACCGTTTCGGCAAGATCTACGCTATGCGCCAGCCGGGCGGAATGGAGGGCCCACGCACATGAACTACCAGGAGATTCTGCAACAGGCTGGCGTGGCAGCGTCCCCGCTGGCAGCCGGGGCCGGACTCGAAGTGCGCACGCCGATCGACGGCTCGGTCTTGAGTCAGCTGCCCATCGACAGCAGCAGCGCCGTGGCGGCGAAGATCGAGGCGGCGGCCGCAGCTTTCCTGAGCTGGCGATCGGTACCAGCGCCACAGCGCGGCGAGCTGCTGCGCCGCTTTGCGGTCCGGGTACGTGACAACAAGCAGGCCCTGGGCAGACTCATTTCGCTCGAGGCGGGAAAAATACTGAGTGAAGGGCTCGGCGAGGTACAGGAAGTCATCGACATCTGTGATTTTGCCGTCGGTCTGTCACGGCAGATCTACGGGCTGACGATCGCCTCCGAACGTCCCGGTCATCACCTGCTCGAACGCTGGCAGCCACTGGGCCCGGTGGGCGTCATCAGCGCCTTTAATTTTCCCATGGCAGTGTGGGCGTGGAACGCGGCTCTGGCGCTGGTCTGCGGCGATACGGTCATCTGGAAGCCTTCCGAGAAGACACCGCTGAGCGCAGTAGCGCTGCATCGCCTGCTGACGGCAACGATCGCCGAATTTCCTGGCACCACGCCCGGCATTTCGCAGTTGATCATTGGTCGGCGCGAGGCGGGTGAACAGCTGGCCGATTCCAGCCTGCTGCCGCTGATCAGTGCCACCGGCAGCACGGCAATGGGCCGCGCGCTCGGCCCACGCGTGGCGGCGCGTTTTGGCCGCTCGCTGCTCGAACTGGGCGGCAATAACGCGGCGATCGTCACGCCAACCGCTGATCTGAACCTGACCCTGCGCGCCGTAGTGTTTGCCGCGGTAGGCACTGCCGGTCAACGCTGCACCACGCTGCGCCGGCTGTTTGTGCACCAGAGCCTGTGCCCGCGCCTGCCGCAGATGCTGCGCAAATCCTACGCCAGCCTCGCCGTGGGTTCACCGCTCGAGGCCGGCACGCTGGTTGGGCCACTGATCGATTCCGCTTCGTTTGATCGCATGCAGGCTGCACTGGCCACTGCAAAGCAGCAGGGCGCAACCGTGATCGGCGGCGAACGCCTGACCCCAGCCGGCCTGGCTGGCGGTCACTACGTGCGTCCCGCGCTGGTAGAGACCGGGCAGCCCATTGCCGTGATGAGTGAGGAAACCTTTGCGCCGATACTCTATGTGACGCCCTACGAATCCTTTAGCGAGGCCATCGCGCTGCAGAATGCGGTGCGCCAGGGCCTGTCTTCGGCCATTTTCACCAACGACATGCGCGAAGCGGAAACCTTTTTGTCCGCCACCGGCAGCGATTGCGGCATCGCCAATGTCAACACCGGCCCGAGCGGTGCAGAAATCGGCGGCGCCTTTGGTGGCGAGAAGGAAACCGGCGGCGGCCGTGAATCCGGCAGTGATTCCTGGAAAGCCTATATGCGCCGCCAGACGCAGACGGTAAATTACTCCTCCGCCGCGCAACTGGCGCAGGGCGTAGAATTTCCCGTCGACTGAACGACGCGCCGACAGCAACGGATTCACTACATGAATGCACTGGATTTTTTTGACCTGCGGGGCCAGTTGAGCAGTGATGAGCAGCTGGTGCAGGAAAGCGTGGCGCGCTTTGTCGACAGCCGCGTACTGCCCATTATCCGCGGCTGCTTTGAACAGCATCGCTTTCCGCGCGAGCTGGTGCCGGAGCTGGCGTCCCTGGGGCTGCTCGGCGCCAGTCTCGAAGGCTACGGCTGCGCGGGTCTCAACGCCATCTCCAGCGGCCTGATCTGCCAGGAACTGGAGCGCGGCGATTCAGCGCTGCGCAGTTTTGTCTCGGTGCAGTCCTCGCTGGTGATGTACCCGATCTGGGCGTTTGGCAGCGAGGCGCACAAGCAGCAATATCTGCCGGCCATGGCACGGGGAGAGCTGATCGGCTGCTTTGGCCTGACCGAAGCCCACGGCGGCTCTGATCCGGGCAACATGAAGACCCGTGCGCGTCGCAGTGGTGGCGACTGGATCATCAGCGGCTCGAAAATGTGGATCACCAACGGCGCCATCGCCGATGTCTGTGTCTGCTGGGCCGATACCGATGAAGGCGTGCGTGGCTTCATCATCGACAAGGGCACACGCGGCTTTACCGCCAGCGAAATCGACAACAAGTTTTCACTGCGCGCCTCGCACACCGGTGCGCTGTTTTTCGACGAAGTGCGCGTACCCGAGGCGCAGCGACTGCCGACCGCCAGTGGCCTGAAGGGGCCGCTCTCCTGCCTGACGCAGGCACGTTTCGGCATCGCCTGGGGCGTGATCGGCGCGGCGCAGGCCTGCCTCGCGCAGCTCATCGACTACACCGCCACGCGCGAGCTGTTCGGACGCCCACTGGCGCAGAATCAGGCCATCCAGGTGCGTCTGGCCGAGATGTCGCGCGGCATCACCACGGCGCAGATGCTGGCGCTGCAGCTGGCGCGCCTCAAGGATCGCGGTGAGATGAAACCCGTGCAGGTGTCGATGGCCAAGTGGCACAATTGCCGCACCGCGCTTGATATCGCGCGTGATTGCCGCGACATGCTCGGTGGCGCCGGCATCAGCGCGGAATTTTCCCCGATTCGCCATATGCTCAATCTTGAAAGTGTCATCACCTATGAAGGCACCGAAACCATCCACCAGCTGAGCGTCGGGCGCGAACTCACCGGACACAACGCTTTCTGAAGCATTGTGCCGGCGGTTGTGCGCCGGCGGCCACTACGGCATCATGCGCGTACCACCGGGAGAGTGCGCATGGCGAACGCCACCACGACCTTGACGCCGCGCCGCCGCCGCCGCTGGCCCTACCTGTTGCTGCTGCTGATGCTGACGCTGTTCGTGGCCTACACGCTGCTGGCCCTGAATTGGTCGTATTCAGAAGGCGAACGCGTCGGCATACTGCAAAAGATCTCGCGCAAGGGCTGGGTGTGCAAGACCAACGAAGGCGAGCTCGCCCTCTATATAGTCGGTGGCGTGGCGCCACAGATCTGGGATTTTACGGTGCGCGACCGGAAGGTCGCCAAGCAACTCGACATCGTGCTGGGCGAGCGGGTGCGGGTGCATTACAACGAGCATCGCGGTTTGCCCTCGAGCTGTTTTGGCGATACGCGCTACTTTGTCGATGCCGTGAATATAGACGTGCCACTGCCCCGGTTGCCGGGCGGCGCGGTCCCCGCGGCCGCGCCCGCTGCGATCACTCCTGCGCCGGCGCCTGCGAGTCCCGCAGCGAATCCGCCAGCGAGTCCCCCAGCGAGTCCCTGATATTAGTTGCCAAAGCGGGTCGCGTTGCGTAGAAAGACGGGTTCGCAGCACGCTTTTGGAAACGGTGCGCTGCGGCGCCATACCGGTAGAATAAAAAAGCATGAATGCTGCGAACGCTGCACGTCCGGATATCGCACCCCTTGGTCAATTCCAGTTTGCGTGCGCGCCTCGATTTGCTGCTGCAGCGCGCCATCACGCTTGAAGACTTTGAAACAGATGTCGCACGACTCTGTCAGGCCAACGCTGAAGAAGTCTGGACTGTATTGGGCCTGCTTGATCAGTACCATCGTCGTGGCCTGCTGCCGACGCCACTTTTCCGTCAGCTCAAGGCCTCTGCAGACCGTCGCGGTCTGGGCCGGCAGGACGTCGGACAATCCAGGGCGGCGCCCGAGCCTGCGCCAGTGCCAGTACCGGCGCCAACTCTGACGCCAGCGCCCGCACCGGCCACCCTGGCTGTGCCAGCCTCGACACCGGCGCCGCATGCCGCGGCTCCATCGGCAACCACCGTATTGCGCAACCGCTACGTGCTCGAAGAGCAGGTCGGGATTGGCAGGCGCGGAACGATGTACCGGGCACTCGATCGCACCCGCAGCAAGATGCCCTTGCCCAGTCGCTATGTGGCCCTGAAGGTATTGCATTCCGGCGCGGTCGCCGACGCCGACGCACTCGCCAATCTGCGCGCGGAATTCCATTGTGCACAGACGCTTTCGCATCCGAACATCGTCAATGTATTTGAGCTCGACCAGGATGGGCCGCTGATTTTCATGACCATGGAGCTGCTCGACGGCGAACCGCTCGATGCCTTGCTCGCGCGGCGCCGCTCACAACCACTGCCGCAGGCCATGGCGCTGGCAATTATCCGCGACGTCGGTGCCGCGCTGGTGCACGCCCATGATCGCGGCGTCGTGCACGGTGATCTGCAGCCGCGCCACATCATTATTACTGCGAGCGGTGAGGTGCGCGTCATCGATTTCGCAGCCGCGCGCAGCAGCACTGACAATGCCTCAGCTGAGACCAACGCCTACGCCAGTTGTGAAGCACTGGAAAGCCCAGATTGCTGATCGCCGCGACGACCTTTATTCACTGGCCTGCATCAGTTTCGAGCTGCTCGCGGGCCGCCACCCGTTCAACGGACTGTCCGCGGCCCAGGCGCGTGGCCGCACGCTGCTGCCCAGGCGCCCGAAGCTGGTGCGCAGCGGCCCGTGGCAGGCGCTGCGCGCGGGCCTGGCCTGGCGGCGCGAAAATCGTACCGTGGGTATCGGCTGGTGGCTGGCGCGCATGGGTCTTCGCAATGCCGCCGCGCGACTGCCGGCGCTGGAGCAGCTCGCGGCCCTGCCACCACCACGACAGCGCACGGTATCGACGTCCGCTGGTGGTGGCTGCGTGCCTGGCTGCGACGATCGCGACTGCAGCGGTGCTCGGCCGCTTACCCTCTGCGCAGGTTCTTTCGCAGGCCTGGCAGGAGCTGCGGGCAACTACGTTTAACAACCCACTGCGCACATTGGGTGACTGGCTCAGTCCCGCGGCCAGCACGACTGCCGCGCCCGAACATAAGAGCGCTACAACGGGCACCAGGCGCGCGCTGGTGGTGGCCTCGGGTTCGCGCCGCGGCCGGATCAGCACCGCTGCCACCATGCCGCCCGAGACCAGCGTGCCGGCGATCGATGCACCGACGAGCAGTGCGTCATCGGACACTGCGCCGACCAGTAGCGTCGGGGAAGCAAGCGCCGGGCCGGTCGCCGTTGCGGCCACCGCGCCGGCGCATGTCCCAGCAGCGCTACCGACTCCTGCTGCACCGCTGGTCCTGGAGCTGGCCGCCGACAGCTATACGGTACTGCCCGGCGAACCTGCGGCGCGCATTGAGGTGCGTCGACGCGGCAACCTGCATGGTGACGTCAGTTTCGTGTGGTCAACCGAAAGCGCCAGCGCGCTGCCCGAGCGCGATTTCATCGCTTCAGGTCCGCGCGCCGAACAGATGCCAGCCGGCGTGAGCAGCGTGACGTTGCTGGTGCCGATCGTCAGCGATGCCACACGCAATGATTCGCGCGTGTTCTATGTCACCATTGCTGAACCCGGCGGTGGTGCTGAACTCGGCACCAACTCACGCGCCTCAGTGCTGGTGGCTGGCGGAGGCTGAAGCCGGCGTAACCGGGCAAGCGCCAATGTCCCTGCACTGCTGAGTATCGCGATGAAGTATAAAGATTACTACAGCACTCTGGGTGTCGCGCGCGGCGCCAGCGCCGAGCAGATCAAGAAGGCCTACCGCAAGCTGGCGCACAAATATCACCCGGATGTCTCCAAGGATCCGGCGGGCGAAGAGAAATTCAAGGAAGTAGCAGAAGCGTACGAGACGCTCAAGGATCCGGAGAAACGCGCAGCCTTCGACCAGCTGGGCACTCACGCGCCCGGGGAAGACTTCCGTCCGCCACCCGATTGGGGCGGTGACGCCGGTGGCACCGCGCCTGACTTCAGCGATCTGGATCTCGGTGATCTGCTGGCTGGTCTGGCAGCCGGCAGGCATGGCGCGGGGCGCGCTCACGCACCACTGCGCATGCCGGGCGAGGACTTCGAGGCAAAAGTGAGCATCCCGCTGGATGCGGCTTACAGCGGCACCGAAGTGGAATTGAATCTGGCGGTGCCGGAAATGACTGCGCAGGGGTTTGTACAACGTGTGCCCCGGACGCTGAAAGTGCGCATTCCCAAGGGCGCCAGCGATGGGCAGCGGCTGCGCCTGCGCGGCCGGGGTGGCAAGGGATTCAACGGTGGGCGCGATGGCGACCTGTGGCTCAACATCACGCTGCAGCCGCATCCCCTGTTTCGTGCCAGCGGCCATGATCTGTTTCTCGATCTGCCGCTGGCCCCATGGGAAGCGGTGCTGGGGGCGACGGTCGAACTGCCCACGCTGGGCGGGGTCGTGCAACTGAAGGTGCCAGCAAATACTGACAGCGGCAAGCAGCTGCGCCTCGCCGGCCGCGGCCTGCCCAGGCCCGGTGGCGGTGCGGGCGATCTGTACGCCATCGCGCAGATTGTCGTCCCCGCGACAACCAGCGCGAGCGAACAGGGTCTATATGAGCAACTCAGGAGCGGGTCGACGTTTGCACCACGTGCCCGCTTTGGAAAGGAACTGAACCATGCCAACTAACCCGGGCGAAGCGACCTGGATGAGTGAAGCACATGAGTTTTCCATGGCAGAACTGACGGAACTCTCTGGCCTGTCAGCGGAGCGAGCTGCATGAGCTGGTGGAGTTCGGCGCAGTGGCACCCCTGCGCCCGGAAGCCACGCCCTGGGCCTTTGGGAGTCATTGCCTGGTCACGGTCCGCACCGCTTTTCGGCTGCGCCAGAGCTTTGACCTGGAACCGCATGGCATCGCCCTGGCAATTGCGCTGCTGCAGCGGGTCAGTGACCTTGAAGCCCAGCTGCAGCACCTGCAGGCACGCCTGCCCCGGCCGTTCGCCTGAGCGCCGCCCCGGCACCCACTAAGGACGCTTACGTACATACTGTCGGTGCGCAGCGGCGCAGACTGCCCAGCTCACTGGTAACAAAGGAGGCCCTCATGAGCGAGCATTACCACGCCATCGTCTGGATCGATCATCGTGAAGCCAAGATATTTCACTTCGACTCTGCCGATGTCAGCCGCCTCGTCGTGCAGTCCCATGCGACCGGCCGGCACCTGCAGCACAAGGCCAACACCCCAGGCAGCGGCCACAAGGGTGTGGACAAGGAGTTCTTTGAGCGCGTCATCGCGGCGCTTACGCACACCGGCGCGATCCTGCTCACCGGGCCCGGCCAGGCCAAGACCGAGCTGAGCAATTATGCCCGCGATCACCGGCCGGAACTGCTGCCGCGAATTTCAGGCGTCGAGGCGCTCGATCACCCTAGCGACAAGGCACTGGTGGCGCTGGCCCGCAAGTTTTTCAAGGCGGATGACCGGATGCACTCGCAGGCGCACTGACGCCACTCTTTGGCCGTGCAGAGACCAGCTCTTCGTCGAGCATCCTGATCAGCCCTTCGCGATCATAGCTGTAGGGCTGCCCTTCGTTGAGCTGCACCAGCTGCGCGATCTGCTTCCTGATGGTGATCTCCGCTTCGTGCTGGTCCGGAACCACCATGTAGCGGCGCTTCGGTTTGGGCTCGAATAGCGCCAACTCCACCGCAGCGGCGACTTCGTCGGGACTCTTGTATATCGTGCGATCGGTAATGCGTGAATCCAGCCCGAGCCGCTTGCTGGCGCTCTTGCCGATCTCGGAATTGTAGTTGCCCGGCTCGACGACGCTGACCTGCACCCCGAGCGGCGCCAGTTGCGTGGCCAGCGAATCGGTGAAGGCTTCCATGGCGTGCTTGCTCATGCTGTAGGCACCCAGGTCCTTGCTGGCGAGAATGCCGGAAATCGAGCCGATGGTCGTGATGCGCCCCTGCTGGGCCACGATCAGTGGCGTAAAGGCTTTGGTCACGCGATAGGGGCCGTATAGATTCACGGCCATGACCAGGTCAAACTCTTCATCCTTCATTTCCGCGAAGCTGCCAACGGTCGCTACACCGGCGTTGTTGACGAGTGCATAGAGACCGCGCCCGCCCTTGGTGATCGTTTGCACTGCGGCGGCGATATCCGCCGTGCTGGTGACATCCAGCCGCAAGGCCTGCACATTCTTGATGGCGTTCAGCGCCGCAAGATCGCTGTCTTTGCGCGCCCCCGCATAGACGAAGTAGCCATCGGCGGCAAGGTGCTCGGTGACACTGCGCCCAATGCCGGTGCTCGCGCCAGTGACCAGCACGGCTTTTTGCGCAGCGACTTCGGGCGTTGCGGCGCTGGCGAACCCGGGGCACAGCACCAGCATGGGCCAAAGCAGCAAACCGGCAACTGAAAAGCGCGCACCCTTGAGCATTGTTGTCTCCTGTCGTAGCTGCGATCCATGCGAATCGCGGTGTACCATTGCGCATGAGAATACGCGTTTTATCCGACCTGCATCTGGAGTTTCAGGACTGGGCTCCGCCGCCGGCGCCGGCGGACGTGGTGGTGCTCGCCGGTGATATTCATGTTGGCGTTGATGGCGTGAGCTGGGCTCGCAGGCACTTTGGCCAGTCGCAGATCATCTATGTGCCGGGCAATCACGAGTTTTTTGGCGGCGAGATGGGCGCTACGCTGCAGGAGCTGCGTCGCGTCGCCGGTGCACACGACGTGCAGCTACTCGATGGCGATGCCGTCCTGATCGAAGGGGTGCGATTTCTTGGCGCCACCCTGTGGACGGACTTTGCTTTCTATGGCGCAGAGCCTCCCATGATTGCGCGCGCCTGCGCCGATGCCAGGAGGGGCATGGTCGACTATCGCGCCATACGCCGGCCTGATTCCACTCTGCTACAACCGCAGGACACGCTCGCCATTCACCAGCGTCAGGCGGCATGGCTGGCAGAGCAGATTGCGCAGCCTTTCACTGGCGCGACGGTGGTGATCACTCACCATCTGCCCCACGCCAGCAGCGTGCATGCGAAATACGCGGGCGACCTGCTCAATCCCGCGTTCGCCTCGGATCTGTCGGCGCTGGTGCGCGAACCGGTGCAGTTGTGGATTCACGGACACACTCATGAATCGATGGACTACGAAGTCGATGGCACGCGCGTGGTGTGTAATCCGCGCGGCTACCTGCCGCAACAGCCAAACGCGGCATTCGATCCGGGATTGGTCGCAACAATTTCGCCGTGAGCCCGGACGCCGTTGACAGCCGGAACACAAAGGATTAATAAGCCTGCGGACGAAGCATCGACTATAGGATTTTCCACTACGGGGGCTAGTGTGTCATGAAGCAGAATCCCGAACTTTCCGCCCACATCAGGCGCGGCGGCCTGCTCATCGCGCTGCTGGTCGGGGTATCGCTGGCGCGCGGCGACGAGACCTGCAATTCGCCTTACATGAGCAGCCTGATCAAGGGCCAGGAGGATTTCATCCACGTCTGGACGCTCGGCGAGCCGGGTCTCGGCGACGGCTCCGACAAACTGGTGACGATCGATGTGAACCCGGCATCCAAAACCTACGGCAAGGTGATTGCATCGCTGTCGGTGGGCGGGCGCGGCGAAGCGCATCACATGGGTTTCACGGATGACCGTAAATACCTGTGGGCTGGCGGTCTCGATGACAGCAAGATCTACGTCTTCGACGTCGGCTCAAACCCGAGCAAGCCGCGTCTGACCCGAACTATCACGAACCTGTCGGCAAAGTCCGGGCTGGTCGGGCCGCACACGTTCTACGCGCTGCCCGGACGGATGCTCATTGGCAGCCTGTCGAACAGCACGGACAAGGGCGGCGTCACCGGCCTCGCGCTCTACAACAACAAGGGCGACTTCATCACCAAGTACGCCATGCCCACCGGACCTGTAGGCGGCGTCAAGGGCGACGGCTACGGCTACGACGTGGCCGTCAATCCGGCCAAGAATGTGATGCTGACCTCGAGCTTCGCGGGCTGGAACAACTACATGCGCAGTCTGGGCGAGGTGGTGAAGGATCCGGAGGCGATGAAGCACTTCGGCTCGACCATGGTGGTATGGAATCTCAAGAGCATGACGCCGACACAGGTGCTGAGCGTGCCGGGCGCACCACTGGAGATTCGCTGGGCGCTCGCGCCCGGACAGAACTGGGCGGTCACCGCGACCGCGCTCACGTCCAAGATCTGGCTGATCAGGCAGGACGCTCAGGGCATGTGGGCAGCCAAGGAGGTCGCCACGATCGGCGATCCGGCCAAGATCCCGCTGCCGGTCGACATTTCCATCACGGCCGACGGCAAGGGCCTGTGGGTCAATACCTTCATGGACGGCATGACCCACTACTTCGACCTGACCGATCCCGAACACCCGAAGGAGACCTACCAGAAGCACACCGGCAGGCAGGTCAACATGGTGTCGCAGAGCTGGGATGGCAAGCGCGTGTACATCACCTCGAGCCTGCTGTCGAAATGGGACAAGGGCGGCGAGGACAACGAGCAGGTAGTGCGCGCCTATAACTGGGACGGACACGCGCTCAGCAACGCGTTCGAGGTCGATTTCACCAAGGAAAAGCTCGGGCGACCGCATCACATGAAGTTCACTGCGAAACCGGCAGCCCAGGTCGCGTTCGTCGACACTGCCAGATAGCGTGGCGCGCTGGCGTGCCGTGTTGGCGGCAGCCGGGGCCATCTGGGCCTCGACTGCCGCAGTGGCAGCCGTTGATCCGGGCGCGCCGGTCGCGCCGCGCATGGAATTCACACCGCCGCGGCCGGGCAGCTACGTACTGCAGAAGATCCAGCCGGTCGCGGAAGCCACATTGCTGGCACCCTCCGGCCTGGCGACGCGACTGTCCGCCGTCACCACAGGCCGGATCACGTTGCTGACTTTCTTCTACACCTATTGCGCCGACCCGCTCGGCTGTCCCTTTGCCTATCAGACCTTGGCGGCGGTTCGCGACGCGGTCGTCCGGGACGACGCTCTCAGGCAGCGGGTCCGCTTCGTCAGCGTCAGCCTGGATCCCACTACGGATACGCCAGAGGCGATCGGACGCTATCGGGACATGGTGTCGCACGACTCAGCAATGGAATGGGATGTGCTGACGGCGCGATCGGTGCGTGAACTGCTGCCGGTGCTCGAGGATTTTGGCCAGGACGTCAGCGTCGAGCGGGCAGCCGACGGCACCGCGCGGCGCACGCTGCATCACATGCTCAAGATGTTCCTGATCGATGGCAGCGGCATGGTGCGCGAAATCTACACACTGGCGTTCCTGCAGCCCGCGGTCATGGTAAACGACATTCGAACGCTATATCTGGAGCATAAGCCCACTGGCTAGGCGTGCTTGCGGCACTCAACAGCGACCTGCTCGCGGATAATCTCCGCCAGGCGCAATGCGCCCGGACCCGCGTAGTCGCGATCGGCGTACACCAGGTAGAGATCGCCCGAACGCTCGCCACCTTCGCGCAGCGGCAGCGCTTTGAGCTCGCCGCGTTCCAGTTCGCCGCGCACCGTCTCCTCCGGAAACCATGCAAACCCCTGGCCCGTGACGGCCGCGTGGATCGAGGTGGCCTTCTGGCTGACCGTCCAGCTCTGCTCCGCGCCGAGCCAGCTGCCGCTGCGGCGCTGGCTGCCGGTATCGCGGATGATCAGGTGACGATGCTTGCGCAGATCCTGCCGCGTCAGCTCACGCCCGAGCCGATGCAGCGGATGGTCCGGGTGCGCAGCCGCAATGAAGCGCAGCCGCATCAGCGGATCACCCATGAATCCCTGCGGCACCCTGGAGCAGATGGCCAGATCAACTTTGCGCTGTAGCAATGCTTCCTCGGTGCCGCTGAGCACACTCTCGTAAAGCTCGAGCCGCGTCTGCGGACGCTCCTCGCCGAAGCGCGCGAAGCATTGCAACAGCAACCAGGTGGGAAAGATGATCTCCACCGCCAGGCGCAGCTCCGGCTCCCAGCCCGCGGCAAGCGTTCCGGCGGCACCTTCCAGCGCACCCGCTTCCTCGAGCAAAGACTGCGCACGTCGGTAAAGCACCTTCCCGGTCGAAGTGAGCTGCGCTTTGCGGCCGATCACTTCGAAGATCTTCACGCTGAGCAGCGCCTCCATTCTCTGCACCGCGTAAGTCACGGCCGACTGGCTCTTGTGCAGTACGGCGGCCGCCTGCGCATAACCGCCGGCATCGACAACGGCCAGCAGAGCGCGCCATTGCTCCAGGGAAACACGTGGGTTGGCAGCCATCTATTCATCCATTAGATATATATACGCCATTAATTCTACTTTTTTATCTGTTCATTTAATACTTAAATGTCTTCCCCGGAGCAGAACGCGCCGCCACATACCGAGGAGTTATCGATGACCACCCTGCTGCAGATCAACGCCAGCATCAACAACGGCAACGGCCAGTCCAGCCAGCTGGCGAACCAGTTCGTAACCGCCTTCCAGAAGCGCGACCCCGCCGCGCAGCTGGTGGTGCGAGACGTCGCCGCCGCCGAACCGGTGCCGCACCTCGATGCCGAGCGCTTTGGTGCCTTCATCACGCAGGCGGACCAGCGCAGCACCGCGCAGCATGCGGTCGTGGCCTACTCCGACACACTGATCGATGAACTGAAACAGGCTGACGTGATCGTGCTGGGCCTGCCCATGTACAACTTCGGTGTGCCCTCGCAACTGAAGGCCTACTTCGATCACATCGCCCGCGCCGGCGTCACGTTCAGGTACACCGACAAAGGGCCCGTGGGCCTGCTCACCGGCAAGAAGGTGGTGGTATTCGCGGCCCGCGGCGGCGTTTATGCTGGCACCCCGATGGATACGCAGACCAGCTACGTGCGCGACTTCCTGCGCTTCATCGGCATCACGGACGTCGAGTTCATCTACGCTGAAGGCCTTGCCATCAGCCCGCAGAGCAAGGCCACGGGCCTCGCCAGTGCCGCAGCGGAAATCTCGCGGCTCGCCGCATAAGGAGACCAGCGATGAGTACCCGCACTCTGATCCATGTCATCGAGTCAATGCCGACTTCGGACGGCGCCGGCGTCAAGCTGCGACGCAGTGTCGGCAGTCAGCGCGGCCTGTATGTGGATCCGTTCCTGATGCTCGATGAATTCTATTCGGATGACCCGGACGACTACCTCGCCGGCTTTCCGGCGCATCCGCATCGCGGCTTCGAAACCGTCACCTACATGCTCGACGGCCACATGCGCCATGAGGATCACATGGGCAATCGCGGCGATCTTGGCCCCGGCGACGTGCAGTGGATGACGGCCGCGCACGGCATCATCCACTCCGAGATGCCCCAGCAGAGCGCAGGGACGCATGCGCGGCTTCCAGCTGTGGCTGAATCTCCCTGCCAGGGAAAAGATGCAGCCGGCACGCTATCGCGATATCCCCGCCAGCGACGTCCCGCAGCTCTCGCTGCCGCAGGGCGGCAGCGTGAAAGTCATTGCCGGTGTCCTCACGCTCGGCGAGACCACTGCCCACGGCCCCGTCAACGGTCGTGGCGCCAGGCTCAGCACCGATCCCCTGTATCTCGATGTACACCTGCCGGCTGGAGCTGAATTTACTGCGCCACTGCGCCCGGTCACAGTGCCTTTCTGTACCTGTATGAGGGTGACGGCAAGATTGGTGCATCAGGTTCCGCCAAGCCGCTGCCACATCGGGCCGCCGGCGTCTTGTCCGACGGCGACAGCGTGCGCGTTGAGGCCGGAGCCGAAGGCGTGCAATTTCTGTTGCTGGCGGCCAGACCGATTGCGGAGCCGATCGTGCAGTACGGCCCGTTCGTGATGAACACGCGCGAGGAAATCGAGCAGGCGCTCGCTGACTATCGTGACGGGCGGCTGGCCGCTACGGCTTGACCGGGTCCAGAAACAGCAGCCTGGCCGTGCCCGGCACAACGGAATAGCGGTGCCGACGGTCACTGGGGTCGGCGGATTCATTGATCTTCATGTCGGCCGCAACCAGATAGAGACGTCCTGAAACGGGATCGACTGTCATGGTGCGCGCGCCGAGCATGGTCGGAACAGTGCCGAGCACCACGTAGGAATCCGGCCCCTGTTCGGCGATAACCGTCAAGGTGCCATCGCCGTTGGAACTGAATGCACGCCCGGTGCCCGGATCGAAGGCGGCGCCATCGGTGCGCGCACCGATCGGCAACGACGCGATCAGCTTGCCGCTTTCGCCATCGACGACGACCATGACATTGTTCTCGCAGCTCGAGAATACACGGTGCTTCCTGGTATCGATGGCCAGGCCATGCGGGCTGGTGCAGGACGGAATCGGCCAGCGCGCGTCGATCTGATTGCTGCGGGTGTCGACGCGCAGTATTTCCCGCTTTGCTTCACCGTTGACATAGACCTTGCCGGCGCCGTCGGCTGCGCCGATTTCAAGCTTGCCGCCGCCGTCGATGGTCGCGATTGCCAGATCGGTCCTGGGATCTATGACGGTGATCTTGCCCGGATCGGACCCGACCACAAAGACGTGCCCGCTGGCCGGATCGTATATCACGGCATCGGCGTCCGGCTCCGTCTTGACAGATTTGAGCGCCTTCAGGGTCTTGAGATCGAACGAGCCCGCTACACCAGCATCACCGTCATCGGTGTAGCCGTGCCCGGAACCCGGCACGACCACAACACCATGGGTGCCGCCCGGATATCCTGCAACGTTGCCGATGAGCGTGCCGTTCTTGCCGTCAACGACAGTTACCCGGTCGCCATGTGCGATGTAGACCCGGTGAGAATCCGCATCGAAGGTCAACAGATCCCAATGATCGGGCGCGCCAATCGGTACGACCCTGGTAATCGTGTACAGGGGCTTTGCCTCCGCGGCAGCCAGCGAGCCGGCTGGCCAGCGCACTAGACACCACACAAGGCCCAGCACGTGATCAGGCGCGGCAATTGATAACGTGACATGGAAATTCCCCTGTAGTTGGGAGCCTTGGGTGATGTTGCCCCGGCAATGGAATATATTAGGCCAGTCAGCGAAGTTCACCTATTGGGAGAGCCCTCGTGCAGCGACGCGATTTTTGCAAATCAGCAGTCCTGGGCAGCGCGATGGCGACGCTGCCCGCCACATTCTTGCGGGCCTTTGCGAGCGAGCCGGCGAGTGCTGCCGGCGGTGAACTGCAGGCCATCACCCTGTCGGGTAAACCCACGCTCATCCCCGCGGCGGCGGTCAAGGACTTCGCCGCACATCTGCGCGGTAGTCTGCTGACGGCAAGCGACAAGGACTACGACCAGGCCCGGCGCGTCTGGAACAAGATGATCGATCGGCGACCGGCGCTGATTGCGCGCTGCAGTGGCGCCGCCGACATCGCGCGCGCCGTGTCCTTCGCGCGCGAGCGCGAGCTGCTCGTGGCGGTGCGCGGCGGTGGGCACAGCTTTCCCGGCTATTCCATGTGCGAGGGTGGACTGGTCATCGACCTCTCTACCATGCACGGCGTGCGGGTCGATCCCATCGCCAAAACCGCACAGGTCGCGGGCGGCGCCTGGATCGGCGACCTCGACTGGGAAGCGCAGCAGTTCGGTCTCGCCACGACCATGGGCGAGATCTCAAACACCGGCGTCGCGGGACTCACCCTGGGCGGCGGCTACGGTTGGCTCAGTCGCCTGCACGGGCTCGCCTGCGACAACCTGGTGTCGGTCGACCTGGTTACCGCCGATGGCAAAATGCGGCGCGTCAGCGCCACGGACAATCCCGATCTGCTCTGGGCCCTACGCGGCGGCGGCGGCAACTTCGGCGTGGTCAGCTCATTCGAGTATCGGCTGCATCAGGTAGGACCCAAGGTCCTCGCCGGCAACCTTGTGTATGCGCCGGCGCAGACGCGCGACGCTTTGGAGTACTACAGCCACTTCGCCACCAGCGCTCCCCGTGAACTCACCGTCGAGCTCGCCTGGGGCGGCGCTGAGGGAGAGGATGGTTATCTGACGCTTGCCGTGTGCTACGTCGGCGATCCGAAGAATGGAGAGAAGCTGCTGGCGCCTCTGCGCAAGAGCGTGAAGGCACACAGCGACAGCATAGCGCTGCAGGACTACCTGACCGTCCAGCGCCAGTTTGACGGGCCAGCGCTTTCAAGCCAGAACAATTACCTGAAGGGCGGGTTCGTGGCGGAACTCAGCCCAGGACTGATTGACGCGATCATGAACGAGCTCAAGCCAGATGCCTTCGTGAACATTGAATTCATGCACTGCGGCGGCGCCATCAGCGATGTAGCGCCAACCGCTACGGCGATCGCGCACCGGCGCGAGCCCTTTCAGTTGATGGTGGGCGCGAGCTGGAAGGACGCTGCCGACAACGACAGCCAATCGCGCCAGAGTCCACGCTGCCTGGGACAAGGTCAGTCGATACACCAGCGGCTTCTACGTCAATCTCAACAGCGCCGATCAGAAGGCCGTGGACGACAACTATGGACCGAACCGGGCGCGACTGACGGCGCTGAAAACGCAATACGACCCAAGCAATCTGTTTCGACTCAATGCGAACATCCGACCCGCAGCGTGACCTGACGTGAAAAAAAAGATTGTCGCTGTCTTTCTGGTCCCGGTAGTGCTGGCCGCGTGCAGCCATCTGCAACCGGTCGCGCCGGGCGCCGCGGCTGCAGCTACGGCTACCGTGCCAGCGCAGCCCGCCACACCAGCGGTGGCGCCAATCCCAGCGGTGGCGCCGGTCCCGCCAACCCCGCCAGCGGCCGCGCCGCCGATTCCGGCCTCCGCCACCGTGGCGGCCGCCGCCAGCGAAACAGCCGCCGCAGCAGTTCCGGTCAAACCGCCCGAACCGCCCAGATCTGCACCGACGCCGCCAAAATCCACAGCGACGCTGCCCAAGCCCACGCCGCCCAAGCCGGCACCACCAACACCTGCCGCGGCGTCCGCGGCGGCCGCCGCGCAACCGGCGCCCGCGCCTGCCGCGCTCAACCTGACATCACTCGAGCAACGACTACGCGATACCCGCGCCATCGGCGTGTTTACCAAGCTGTCACTCAAGAACCAGGTCGATGACCTGCTGGACCAGTTCCGTGAGTTCTATCGCGGCAGGATTGCGGTCCCGATTTCCGACCTGCGGCAGCGCTACGACCTGCTGATGCTCAAGGTCATCAGCCTGCTGCAGGACAGCGACCGGGCGCTTGCGAACGACATCGTGCAATCACGTGAAGCTATCTGGAACATTCTTCGTGATCCGCAAAAATTTGCCACCATCTGAGCAGTCAAGCAGGAGTCAACATGAGGCCACGCATTTCAAAGATCGCCCTGGTGCTGGTAGCGGCGGGGTTCGGGGGCACTCAGGCGCTCGCCGCCGATGACGCAGCAATGGTGAAGGATCTCAAGGTGACCATCGTTTTGCAGGGCCTGCCCTGCGATGAGATCGTCAGCGCCAAGCGCAATGCCGACAGCGACTACCTTGCCACCTGCAGGGATGGCCACCGCTATCACGTCTATGTGAACCCGCAGGGTCGGGTCATGGTCGAGAAGCAATGAGCAGGCGCTGCATTGCGACGACTCTGTTGTCGCTGTGCTTCGCTGGTGTAGGGGTATCTGCTCAGGCTGCGCTGCCGCCATCGCCGCCTTCATTTGACGTCGTCATGAAGGAAGTCTCGATCCGGATGCCGGACGGCGTGCAACTTGCCGCCGACATCTGGCTGCCGAAGGGCCACGGCGACCAGGGGCGATTTCCTGTACTGCTCGAATACCTGCCCTATCGCAAGACCGAGGGCCGCGGCGACCGCTATCCCTTCTACGCGTATTTCGTGCGGCGCGGCTACGTCGTCGCCCGTGTGGACATACGCGGCACGGGCAACAGCGAAGGAGAGTTGATCCCGTACGAATACAGCGACATCGAGAACAAGGACGGCGACTCGGTGATCGCCTGGCTCGCCAGGCAGCCCTTTTCGAATGGCAATGTGGGTATGTTCGGCATTTCCTGGGGCGGCTTCAACTCCATCCACATGGCGATGCGCCGGCCGCCGGCGCTCAAGGCCATCATCGCGGTCGACGCGACCGATGATCTGTACCAGGACGACGTGCACTTCATGGACGGCATCATGCACGTGGATTCCTGGGAGATGAGCCAGGACCTGGCGAACGCCATGCCGGGTGCGCCGGACTACATCATCGACGAGAAGTACTTTGCCCAACGCTTCGACCGACCGCCGTGGGGGCTGACCTACAAGCGCCAGCAGCGCGACGGACCGTTCTGGGATCGCACCTCGCTCAAGACGCGCTACGACTCGATCCAGATCCCGACCTTTGTGGTCGGCGGCTGGTACGACGGCTACCGCGACAGCGTGCCGCGCATGCTTGAGCATATGAAGGTGCCGATGAAGGCGATAGTCGGTGCCTGGAATCACACCTATCCCTACGAGCCGTACCCGAAGCCAGGCTTTGAATTCCGCCACGAAGCCGTGCGCTGGTTCGACCGTTGGCTCAAGGGCCGCGACACCGGCGTCATGGACGAGCCGCGCCTCGCCGTCTACGTGCGCAACTGGCATCCGCCCGGGCCGTACCTCGAGACCGCGCCGGGCAGCTGGCGATACGAGGAAGGCTGGCCGATCGCACGAATCCACGAGCGTACGTTCTTCCCACGGCCGGATCGCTCACTTGCCGATACGGCACCCGAAGTCGCTGCCGAGCAGTTGCGTTACGTACCCACTTCCGGAGTCGAGGTGGGCGGGCCGGTCATGTGGTTCGGCGACGTGGCTCCCGATCAGCGGCCTAGCGATGCATACAGTCTCGTGTACGAAACGGCGCCGCTCGAAGCCGACGTGGAAATACTGGGCCTGCCGCACGCGCAGGTGCTGGTGTCGGCCGACGCGCCGCAGGCAGACTGGTTCGCGCGGCTCGAACGACGTGGCTCCGGACGGCACGACCACACTCGTGGCAGCGGCCGGCCAGAACGGTGCGCATCGCGTGTCGGCGCGCGATCCGCAAGGCGATCGTCCCTGGCGAGCGCTTTCCGCTGGAGATCGAAATGCACTTCACGTCCTGGGTGTTTCCCAAGGGCCACCGGATGCGCTTCGCAGTGAGCAATGCACAGTGGCCCATGCTGTGGCCCACGCCCGCCCCGATGACCACGACCTTGTATCTCGGACCCGAAGCCACGCGCCTGATATTGCCCGTCATACCGCCGGCGGAACGTCCGCGCCCCAACTTTCTGCCCATCGACGAGCACGACGATGTGCTTCCAGGCTTCGAGCCGATCGACATGGGCACGCCATCCGGCTACGGGGAGATTTCGTCCGTGGAGCGCAATCCACGGACGGGCTCGGCCAAGGTCGTGGCCACGAACAACTCTGCACACCGGTACCCGTGGGGCGAGGAAACCGACACCGAGACGATCACGCACGAGGCCAACGACCATCACCCCGAAGCGACGTCGGTGCGTGGTGAATACAGCACGACGGTAAAGCTCAAGGATCGCACCCTGCGCTGGGAGAGCACTGTAGTCTGGCGCAGCGATCGCGACCACTTCTACTACACCGGGTCACGCCGGCTGCTGAAAGATGGCGTCCTGGTGCGCGAGAAAGCGTGGGACGAGAGTATTCCGCGCGATCATCAATAGACGATCATGAAACGCAGAGAGTTCTTCCAGAGCGCGGGTGTGGCCGCTTTAGCCACTGGTTTAGGACCTCCGGCCGCCCAGGCCTTCGTCCCTGTCGCACAACTGGGAGCAGCTACGATTTCGGCGCCGGCTCCCGCCGTGAAGGATCGCCTTTACCAGGGCCCCTTTCCCCAGTACCTGCCCGAAGAAGTGGTGCCCGGCAGCAGCGTGGTCATGACGACATTGCCCTCCAGGGAGATCGTTCCCAACTACGGCATGGGGCTCACGGTCTACGTTTCCGGCGATTTCTGGCCACCGCGTACGCGTGGCGATTCCCTGGAGAAAGTACTGCGAAGACCTGATCAGCCTGCCCTTTGCGCAGAAGGTGTATGTGCGGCTCAACTGGCGCGACATCCAGAATCGACCCGGCAGGCTGGATTTCCCGGATGGCTGGAAGATCGCTTTCGAAGCTGCCAGGCGTCACGACAAGCGAATCGGTTTCCGGGTCATGCTCGAGAATCCCGATCATCCGGAACCCGGTATGCCCGAATTCCTGATGGCCAAGGTTCCCTATGTGTCCCTGAAGGGACAATGGGAGCGGGAGGGCAAAGAACTGCGAAAGAAGCCGCTTAACCAGATGCCCCGCTACGATCATCCGGCCTACCAGGCGGCCTTCCGGGAACTGAACGAATTGCTGGCCCAGGAATTGAACGGCCATCCCCAGATCGAGTACATGGACACGATGATGTATGGATTCTGGGGCGAGGGGCACTCCTGGCCGTACGAGGGTCATCCCTTCGCTGACGATGTAATCGCCGAGCGCACCTGGATCACGATGCTGGAAACGCAGCTGGAGCTGTGGACGAAGACGCCGCTGGTGACCAATACCCAGCCGGATTTCAGTCGCGTCGGAAATTCTGAACTGCTGGATCGTACGGTGCGATCCCACAACTGGATGCGCACCGACACCATCTTCATCGAGAACGAGCAGATCGAACCGCTGAGCAATCGTCCGCCCTGGATCGCCGCGGTCTGTGAAGTTGGCATGCCGGGCGACATGACGAAGCTCTTGTCCGCGGAAGGTCTCGATCACACCGAAAACATCATGGAGCATGTGCTGGATGTCGGCGCGAACTACTGGTCGCTGTGGAATTTCCACAACATCTCGGCCAAAAGCCTATTGGCGCTGCACGAGCAGCGCCCCGATATTCTGGATCGCGCCGCGCGACGCATCGGTTACCGCATCCGTCCGTCCTGGATCTGGAGTTACGACAAGGAAGGCTATCCGGGCCTGGTGATCGGCCTCGTGAACGATGGCATCGCCTGCGTGCCGGGCACGCTGCGTCTCACCGTCTTCAGCGTAGACGGAAAAGTGAACAGCAGCGGATGCGTGGATCCCGGATACCCCACGCCGCGGGGCGTTCGGCAGGCCATGCTGCCCCTGCCCAAGGGCACCGACTGGAAGGGATTGCGACTCAAGGCAGAGCTTGAGGTCAAGGGACAGCGCCATCCCGTCACCTGGGCCTGCCGCCAGAAACTCAATTCCGACGGATCACTGACCCTGTCTCCAACGCCACGGGTGTCCTGAATGAATGGCACGCCCACTCTGAACGCCGTCTATGGCTCATCTATCGCCCGAGGACAATCTTGCGCTGTACCGCAACTGGGCTGCGACCTACGACCAGACTTTTGGGGTCGCCATGGACTACATCATGCCGCATCACGTGAGCATGGCCTATGTCCAGGCAGGCGGCGCCGGGCCCGTACTGGACATCGGCGCAGGCACAGGACTAGTCGCCACCGCACTCTCGGCGCTAGGTGTATCCCCGATCGATGGCACCGATTTTTCGCCCGAGATGCTGGCTGTCGCTGCCTGCAAAGGCATCTATCAGCGACTCTTTTGGGGTGATATCAGCGCGCGGCTCGACGTGCCAGAGCGTCACTACGCCGGCGTAGTCAGCGCGGGCACTTTCACCCTCGGTCATGTCGGCCCCGCCGCCCTCGATGAGGTTTTGCGGATCACGCAGCCTGGCGGACTGGTTGTGATTTCAATCAACGTGCGGCACTTCGAACAGGCGGGCTTTGCCGCGAAGTTTGGGCAGATCGGCGCGCAGATCACCGGGCTGACAATGGACGACAAACCGTTCTATGGCCCCGGCGCCAAAGGCGATCACGCCGCCGACAGGGGCTATGTCGTGCGGTTCAGGCGCGCTTGAATTTCATCATGCAGGCGCGCCAGCGGCGCGCTGTTCGGCGCGCTTGCGGATGGCTCGAGCCAGGCCGTAGAAGATGAGCTTGTGGTGGAAATGAAGGGCGTGCCAGTAGACGCGCCCCCAGAATCCCTTGGGCTCGAAATAGGCCGTGACTCGCAGGGTGGAGCCCGGCAGGACCACTTGGTAGGCTCTCGAACTGTAGCCAGGCTCTTCCTGGCAGGAACATCTCCGCCCGGAGCAGCAGCAGGCGCCCTTCGATGATGCGCTCGACGCGCCATACCTCCAGCGGCTCGCCCTGGTGCAGCGCCTCGGGATCGCGTCGCCCGCGACGCATGCCCACGCCCCCAAGCACCCGGTCGATCGCCGCCCGAATCTTCCAGAGCCAGTCCGCGTAGAACCAGCCTCGCTTGCCGCCGATCCCGGTGAAGACTGCGAAGACCACGGCGGGCGGAGCCGAGATCTGCGTGCGACGTTCTTCGCAGATCATTCCCTCGACCACCGAGAGCGGGCTGAAGTTCCGGTGCTGCGGCAGCAGGGCCATGGTCCAGGTCGTCTCGACTTCGCCCTTCTCCAGGCGCAGGAACGCGTAACGCAACGCCGTTTCGTAGTCCAGCGGGAGGACCGGGAAAACTCGCAAGGCGGAATCGTCCCGGCAGATCATCTCGTGACGCAGACTCTCGATGAGGGGCAAGGCGAAGGTCAGCCGGGATCGGTGTCAGCATGCCGATCCAGGCCGCGCACAATCGCAGCCGGGAGGTTGAGGCTCGGGACGAACAGGCGCCTAAGACCTCGGCGCCGCGCGAAGATGCGCATCATGTCCTCGTAGGTGTGAACGCTCTGTCCCCCGATCTCGAATATGCGGCCCTCGGCGGCGTCCACCTCGAGGGCCAGGATCAGATAGCTGAGTACGTCGCGGATGGCGATGGGCTGGCAACGGGTCGTCAGCCAGTGAAAGCGCGGGATGATCGGATGCTGTTCGACGATGTGGCGGATCATCTCGAAGGGCACACTGCCGGAACCGACGATGATCGCCGCCCGGAATTCGGTGGTGGGCGGCCCCTCGCGCCGGAGGATCTCACCCACGGCCTGCCGGCTCGTCAGGTGGCGGGAAAGACGGCCTGCGCCGCCGCCCATTCCACCGAGGAAGACGACGCGCCTGACTCCGGCATTGCTGGCCGCGCGCGCGAAATTGTGCGCAGCTTGCGCCTCCAGGCGCGGGAAATCGCTATCGCGGGATGCCACGCATGAATGAGGTAGTAGGCCGCGTCCATGCCACGCAGGGCGTTCTCGAGGTCGCCGGGGCAAAGCGCGTCTCCTTGCACGATCTCACTGCCGGACCAGTGTCGGTCCTCGAGATGGGCAGGATGGCGGGCAAGACAGCGAACCCAGTAGCCCTGGTCAAGAAGACGTGGAACGAGACGGCCACCGATATAGCCGGTGGCACCCGTCACGAGCACCTTCTCGATCGCGGCAGCCATGAAACCCCTCTAGGACTTCTCCGAATCGCGTGATATGGAGTGCGAGATTGCGGCAATGCCCAGGCCCAACTGCTTGTCGAGAGCCTGCGCGCGCTTGCCCAGATGGATCGGAACTACGGCATCCACGGGACGATTGAGGGCTGCCTGGTAGAGCGGCCACAAGCGCGTCTCCTCGGTCTCCAGATGTTCGCGCAGGTCGTTGATCAGCGATTCCGTCAGCGCGCTGAGCTTGACGAACGGAATATTCTTCAGTGGACCGCTCGAGAGCGAACAGGATTTCATTTCTCAGTGCGGCGAGGGCGCGATGTTGAGCCGCGACCTCGGCGAGCGCCTTGGGGTCGTCGTCGACGTTGTCGGGCGGATAGCGAAAGACGATGTTTTCGATCTCTGCATGCCGATCGAGCGAGGGCAGCAGGACCCGGAGTGCGTTACTCACATCCGCACGCGCTCGATCCTCGCCGTTGAGCGAGGTCGAGTTCGACGCTATCGAGCAACGCCCTGAAGAGGGCGTGCTCTTTGGTGAAAAGCTCGGCGACGATCATTAGGTAGCGCCACCCGACTGACCTGCCGGTTTGCTGGGGAGCAGCTTCCCCGCCACCTGCCGCCCCTCGAAGAACGTGCCTAGCACCTTGGTTTCGTGGACCTGCTCCACCGGCACCTTCAGCACATTGCGGTCTATGACCACCAGGTCCGCCTGTTTGCCAACTTCGATCGAGCCTAGCCGCTGTTCGCTGTACAGCTGGTAGGCCGCATCGATGGTCCGGGCGTTCACCAGCGTGAGCACGTCCAGCCGCTGCTGCGCAAGCATGGGTGTCTGTGCCGACTCGCCCGGATCGCGCGACGTGGCGCCGGCCTGGATGTCCTGCCATGGGTTCTCGTTGGTGAAGAACCAGTCGCTGCCGCCCGCAATGCGCGCACCGGCGCGGCGCAGGTCCCCGTAGGGCAGCATCTGCGCAGCCTTGGCGCCGGCCGGACCCTGCGCCGTTGCCTTGAGCGTAGTCGTAGCCCGGCGGGCCGGCGAACGCGCGCGGCGCGATCCACCCCTCCTGGATGTTGGCGATGACGCCCAAGGGCTTGAAACGTAGCCGGTCGGTCGGATCCACCCACTGCAGATGGGTGATGGTGTGGCGGCAGTGAACGCAGGGCCCCGCCTTGCGGGCGGCAGCGATGGCATCCAGCACCTGGCGGGCGGCACCATCGCCGATGACGTGCACGAATACCGACAGCCCGTTGCCTTCGGCCAGGCGGACCAGCTCATTCATCTGCGCCTGCGTGTAATAGCCATGCGTGGCCGGCTTGCCATCCTGCGGCAGCATGAATGCCAGATCATCTTCAATATTGCCGTCGGCGAACACCTTGACGTAGTCGATGCGGGTATGCGCCGATTGATGCGCGCGCCTGGCGGCGATACGCGGGATCTCGGTGCGGTAGTTGGCCGGGTTCACGCCAAAGGCCAGCGAAACATTGAGAGTCAGCATGCCGTCCTGATCGAGCGCGTGATACGCGGCTTCGATGTCGTCATCGGCCAGCGCATCCAGGATGGAGGTGATGCCCAGTGAGTTCAGATATGGCACGGCCGTTCTATAGAGATCCAGCGTAGAGGCGGCATAGCTGGACTCATGCAGGACGGCCGCCAGCACCGCGCCATGCGCCGCGTCGCGCAGCACCCCGGTGGGCTCGCCGGTGTCCGGATCGCGTTCGATACGCCCGCCACTGGGGTCGGGCGTCTGGCGGGTGATGCCGAATGCCTTTAATGATCTGGAGTTCACCCAGATGCTGTGCAGATCCATCGCGATCACCGCCAGCTTGCGATCCGGGACGATGGCATCAAGCCGCGCCAGGCGCACATCGCCGATCCTGGGGTTGTCGGTGAAATACCAGCCATAGGCAATGACCCAATCACCGGGCGGTGCCCTTCTGGCACACTCCTGCAATCTGGAATAACCTTCCTCGACAGTGAAACTGCGCACGTTGCACAGCCGATGCAGCAGGAACTCTCCCAGCGCGGTATGAATGTGCGAATCGATGATGCCGGGCAGTACCGTGCTGCCGGCAAGGTCGATCACCCGGGCGCCCGCACCGGCAGCGGCGATGGCCTGCTGATCCGATCCCGCGGCGATGATCTTACCGTTGGCGAAGGCCACGGCCTGTGCCCAGGGGCGACTCGCATCGGCCGTATAGACCTGACCATTGCTGAGCACGAGCGCGGCGGAGTGCGCGCAAGTGGCCCCGCCTACAAGCGCTGCCAGCAGGATGATTCGTCGCCATTGGACTTTGGTTCGCATGACAGTCGTCCTGGCTCGTGCCGATGTCGGCAGAGCTCTATACTACGGCCCATGAGCGGAAGATTCGCAATCTCCGGGTTCAGTGCCCTTAGCGGCCCAGGCTAGAATCGAACCCATGGATATATCGTCCCGCGTGCTCTGCCATGGCGCGATCGACGTCGCGCCGCTGGCGGCCGCCATCGCCGCGCAGGATGCCGCGGCCTGGAACGAGCAGGAACAGCGGCAGAAGGATTACGAGGTGCATCGGCTGACGCAATCCATCGTGTTGCTGTTTGCCGAAGTCGATCCCTGGCCGCGCATCGAGGTGCAGCGGCACGCGGGCTGGGACCGCCTGGCGGCGGTGGCCGTGCCGCTCATGGATTCGATCATCGCCCGCTGGTATCCGCCGGGTGGGCGCATCATCCGCGCCATGGCGGCCAAGCTGGTGGCCGGCGGCAAGATCGACCCCCATCGCGACGCGCATCCTTCCTTCGGCTGCGGTCACAGGATCCACGTGCCCATCACGACCAATCCCCGTGTGCGCTTCACCGTCGACGGCCGCCCGTTCAAGCTCGAGGTCGGGCAGGCCTACGAGATCAACAACAAGCTGATGCACAGCGTGGCCAACAAGGGCACGACTGATCGCATCCACTTCATTTTTGACTACGTGCCGGCCGACAAGGAACCCGTGCCGGCAGGAAACGCCTGAACAGCGGACCTCGGATGGTCGGCCCCTACCAAAAGCCATTGAGAACGCCTACTATTGCCATTGCGCTGGGGAACAGGGGGAATGGCGTGAAGGTAGCATCCAAGAACAATTCCATGCTGGCCGGCGCGATCTCGGCCGTGCTGTATGCCTCGGCCCCGCAGGCCAATGCCCAGCAGGCCAATGCCCAGGCGGCGAAGGACGATCTCACGCTCGAGGAAATCGTCGTCACGGCGACCCTGCGCAAGACCAGCGTGCAGGACGTGCCCCAGAGCATCACGGTCATCAGCACCGCGCAGATCGAGAAGTCCGGCTTCAAGGAGATGGGCGATTACATCAAGGCGCTGCCCAGCGTCACGTTGGCGCAGCTCGAGCCGGGACGCAACAACATCGTATTCAGGGGTGTCGCCACCGACACCGAGGATTTCTACGGCGACGCCCAGGCGGGCGTCTACCTCGACGACCAGCCCATCACCACCAATGCCACGCAGGTCAGCCCGTACCTGGTGGACATCGAACGGGTCGAGGCGCTGCCGGGCCCGCAGGGCACGCTGTTCGGCTCCTCGGCCGAGACCGGCGTGCTGCGCATCATCACCAACAAGCCGGACTACAAGGGTTTTTCAGGTCAGTACAGCGCCACCGGCTTCACGACCAAGGGCGGCGATCCCAGCTACGAGGCGGACGGGCATCTCAACATCCCGCTGATCGACGACAAGCTCGCGATGCGCGTCGTCGGCTTTTACTCCAAGCAAGGCGGCTGGATCGACAACGTGCTGGGCCCGGATCTGGCCCAAGGCCTGACCAATGCCAGCGCCGCGAAGGACAATGCCAATATCTGGCAGGTCAGCGGTGGCCGCCTTGCCGCACTGTGGACGGTGAACGATCGCGCCAACGTGCTGTTCAACTACACCGTGCAGAATGACAACACGCATGGTGACTGGCTCAGCGACCCCTACCTTGGCGATGCCAAGATCACGCGCTTCATCGATCAGTCACGCCACGACAACTGGTGGCAGGACGCGATTACCGTGAATGTCGATCTGGGATTTGCGGAGCTGAAGTCGGCGACCGCCTACTTCCAGCGCCACATGACCTACACCACCGACAACATGACCTATGAGCAGTACAAAATAAAAGTTTACGGAACCGATTACTACGGAGCGCCAGCGAACAACATCTACGACACGCGCCTGAAGAGCGACAACTCATTCACGACCAGCACGACCTTCAATGACCAGTGGCAGTACCGCTTCTCGCAGGAACTGCGCCTGACCTCGAAGGGCACCAGCCGGCTGCAGTGGATTGGCGGCCTGTTCTTCGAGCGCGTGCACGACAACTGGTACTACGGCAGCGATAACCAGCAGTTCATGAATACCTACGCCTGGGACGCTTCCCAGACTGCGGCCTGCGATGGCTCCTTTCCGGGCGCGACCTGCCCGCTACCGCCGACCACCACGGTCTATGCGCAGTGGTTTGACCGGGTCGTCAAGCAAACTGCGGTATTCGGCGAGCTGAGCTACAGGTTTACCGATCCGTGGACGGTGACCGTCGGCGGGCGCTGGTTCAAGTACAACCGCGCCATCAACCAGAATTACGATGTGCCGCTGGGCATACCGGTGAATGCAGCCGGTGACAACGAGAGAAACGGCAGTGACAGCGCGACGCTGTTCAAGCTGGGCACGCAGTACAAGTTCAACAAGGATGTCATGGCGTACGCGCTGTTCAGCCAGGGTTTCCGCCTGGGTGGCTACAACAGCCAGCGTGCCGCCAGCACCGGCCTGATTCCGCTCAAGTACGAGCCCGACAAGCTGTTCAATTACGAAGCCGGCCTGAAGAGCCAGTGGTTCGACCGGCGCCTCACGCTGAATATTTCGGCGTTCCTGATGCAATGGCACGACATACAGCTCGAGAGCAACCATGCGGGAGACGGCACAAACGTCAGTAGCCCGTGGTGGGTGCGAGGCACCATCAACGGCGGAACAGCCGAGACCAAGGGCATAGAAATCAGCGGCGCGGCCCGCGTGTCGCGGGGTATATCGTTCGACTTCAGCCTGACGGCTGCGGATCCGAAACTGACCGAGGATGTCCACTATCCGGACGGCTCTGTGATAGCCGCCGGAACCATGATGGTCGGCGCTCCGAAGTTCAAGGCCGCCGCGGGTATCGAGTACGCCTTCGAGTGGAAGCCGATGGGAGGAGAACTCTGGTCCCGCTTCGACTACAGCCATCAGTCCTACGAGTATCAGAAACTCTCCTACGCTGAGGCAGCTGGGCAAGCTGGCAGGGTGCAACCGTGGGATTACGGCAAGGTCCAGCTGGGGCTCACAACGCCGAACAAGACGGAAATCACGTTAAAGATCGACAACGTCTGGGATTCCAAGGGTTCGAACTGGATCTCCACCAGCGAGGGCTTTTACGCTGACCAGTTCGGTGATCCGCGCTTCCACGATCTGCAGGCGCGGTTTCGTCCACGGAACATCGGCCTGACGATCCGCAAGAATTTCTAGGCCAGCGCGGCGGCGGGCCATCGAGGCGGGCATTTGGACGTCAGGCGACTCGTGGCCTCGTCGGTCGTGCGCGGCAGCAAGCAGGGCGAGAGCCACGGCGGCGTTTACCTGATCGATCTGCAGGCGCGGGAAGCCGTGCAGGTGATCGACTGGAACACCGTCGACATCGACTGGCAGGGCCGCGGCTGGGACCGGGGCCTGCGCGGCATCGCCTTCGACGGCGAGCTGGTCTACATGGCCTCGAGCGACGAGCTGTTCGCCTACACGCCGGATTTTCGCCGCGTCGGATCCTGGCGCAGCCCGTATCTGCGCCACTGCCACGAACTCAGCGTGCATGGCCGCGAACTGTTCCTGACTTCGACCGGGTTCGACAGCATCCTCGGGTTCAACCTCGACCAGCGGGCCTTCGACTGGGCCATGCACGTGCAGACGCGTGACTACCGCTTCTTCTTTTCACGCTTCGATCCCATGGGCGATGCGGGTCCGGTGCCGCTGAACAAGCTGCACATCAACAGCGTGCACGCTGATGACAGCGGCATGTACCTGTGCGGCCTGAACACCGGCGGCATGCTGCAGTTCATCGGGCAAGCGCATCCAGATGTCCGTGGAGCTGCCGCCCGGCACGCACAACGCGCGGCCGTTCCGCAACGGCGTACTGTTCAACGATACGCAGGCGGGGACGCTGCGCTATTCCGGGCGCGACGAGCGCGAAGACCGCATCCTGAAGGTGCCGACTTACGACGTCGAAACCCTGACCTATCGTGAGGCCGACACCAGCGGCATTGCGCGCCAGGGATTCGCCCGCGGCCTGTGCCTGCTCAGCGACACGATCGTTGCGGGTGGATCATCGCCGTCGACCGTGACGGTCTACGACCTGAAGGCGAATGAGATGCTGCTGTCGGTAAACCTGACCCGCGACATCCGCAACGCGATCCACGGATTGGAGGTCTGGCCCTTCGACTGAGGACTCATGCCGGACCGAGCCCGGCATTTTTTACGCGTTCCGGCAGCACTTCGATGATGTCGGCGAGCTCCGTCTTCCACAGCCCGAGATGCTTGTCGTAGCGGCGCCAGGTGCCGAGCGCCCCGGTGTAGATCGGCCGCCGCACCTGCTCGGAGCTGGCGGTCTTCACGGCGCGTTCGTTGCGGTAGAAATGCAGGCACGATTCCTCGAACGGCAGGCCGCAATGTTCGAGGATGCGCCGCACCTGACCTTCCAGGTCCAGCACCGTGTCTTCGTAGTGGACCGTGAGCACCTTGCCGGGCAGCACCTGCTTCCCAATGCTGCATCAACCGATGGTACTGGCGGTAGTAATCCGACAGTTCTTCCATGTCGTAGCTGTAGTCGGGTCCGCCACCGTATAGCTGCTTGTAATTGCCGAGCAGGCTGTCGAGCGGATGCCGGCTCGCGTTGATGATCCTGGCGTTCGGCAGGATCAGGTGCAGGAAGCCGATCAACGGAAAATTGCTCGGCATCTTGTCGGTGAAGCGCGGCCGGCCCGTTTGCCGATGGCGGCGCGTGTCCTCGATGTATTGCTGGCCATAGGCCCGCCAGTCCCTGGGACGCAAATCGTGCGTGGCCTCCGGAAATACGGCCTTGTCGGGCCGGTAGCGGCCGACGGCAGCGGAGATCCTGCCCAGGTACGGCAATTCCGCCGTGCCCTCGACCTGCGAGTGCGATGCCAGGATCTGCTCGATCAGAGTCGAGCCGGATCGATGCAGGCCGACGATGAAGATCGGGTCCGGCGCGTCAAAGCCCTGACCGGCGCGCTCGCGCAGGAACTCAGCATGGAAAGCGGTCATGATCGCCGTGTTGCGATTTTCCATGATCAGGGAATCGTGCGACACCAGCGGCCGCTGGCGCTGGTTGCCGGTGTGGTACCACTGCCAGGCCGAATCGTAGTCGGCGTTGTCCTCGTAGGCC
Source organism: uncultured Gammaproteobacteria bacterium (assembly GCA_963823235.1). Lineage (GTDB taxonomy): Bacteria > Pseudomonadota > Gammaproteobacteria > Steroidobacterales > Steroidobacteraceae > FEN-1191. Next base: position 229,215 of record CAWGKS010000011.1, read on the forward strand.
TTGCCGAGCGCGAAGCAGAAATGTGCGGCGGTAGACGGCGTCAGCGTGTCGAGGTCCACCTGCCCGCGCATGGCCGCGACTTCATCCGGCGAGAAGCGAAAGGTCTTGAGGTTGGCCAGACTCCAGTAGGCTTCGCCAAGATCCGGGCGCAGCCTGATCGCCGCCCGATAGGCCGCGATCGCCGCGTCCTGCTGGCCAATGGCTTTCAATTCATGTGCCAGGCTCAGCTGCGCGTGGGCATTGCCCGGGTTCAACTCAAGCGCGCGGCGGTACGCGGCGACGCTTTCTTCCGGGTACGTGGCCTGTGCCAGCGCGTTTGCGAGCCCCAACCAGGCCGCGGGATTCGCCGGTGCGAGGCGAGTTGCAGTGCGGAAGCTGTCGACAGCCTTGACCGATTTTTTCTGGTCGACGTACAGCGCGCCCAGGTTGATCCAGGCCGCGGTGTAGTCGGGCGCGAGTGTGGTCACGCGGCACAGCAGCGCCTCGGCGTCATCAACCGTCGCCGCATCGCCCGCCAACGCCAGCGCGAGCATCCGTAGCGCGTCGATGTGATCCGGGTTGCGGCGCAGTACGCCTTCGAACGCGGCGACGGCCTCCGGCTTGCGACCAGCTGCGAGATGCTCAGCGCCGTCGGCGATCGCCTGTCGGTCCGGATCCTGCGCAAGATACTGCGCGTAGTGCCAGTCTGCATCCTGGCCCCGGCCGCAGGCCGCGAGCGCGTTCGCGAGCCGCTTGCGCGTATGAGGCAAATTCCGGATCGAGACTCAGGGCACGCTCGAACGCCGGTATCGCTTCTACGTGGCGCTCCTGCTGAGACAGGATCGTCCCCAGATCGTCGTGCAGTCGCGCCACGTTGGGCGCGGCGGCCAGCGCTGTACGGATACGCTGCTCGGCCTCAGTCAGCGATCGCGCGTCAGCAACCACGCCTGGTACGGCGGCACTCGACTGCGAAGACTCGGGCTTCAAGTGGCGGGGCTCCAATTGAGGAAGCAACGGGAAGTTTACATTAGCGACTCGTGGGTGACTGATTCAGGTGCAGCCTCCGGATGCGGATCGACAACATCCTGGTTCGTAGGCGACTTTCAGTGTTCCTGGCGTACTGCTATCGCCGGATCTGACGCACAGCTTGATCCTGCGCTCCGGGGAGCGCATGCCCGCGTTACGCCTGGTAAATGGCAGGTTTCGGGGGGTGTATCGGCCATCCGTTTTGGATCCCACTCGCAGTCAGAATCGCGGTCTAGCCCGTCCCACGAATAGCAGCGAGAGCATTGCGACTTTGCTTTCGGATCCGGAGTCCGCCACGCCCCGAGCCGCTGCCGCCCACATTAGTGGCCAAGCTCGACCCTCACGATCTGCCCCGCACCAACTGGTGGTGCGCCGTACCCGACGTTCGAGATATACAGCGCGCCATCGGGACCGAGCGTCATGCCAGTGGGAACGCTCAGAATACCGCTGGAGCCGTCGACCAGCACTCTGTGGGTGCCGTTCGGGAGGATGCGGACCAGGCGACCCGTCGCAGGCTCCGGGCCCGGGTCGGTCGCCGAATATGAAGTCTCGAGCACGTACAGGCGGTCGCGCTTATCGAGCACGATACCCAACACCTTGCTGAGGCCGGTCGCGACCACCTTCACGTGACCGTCGCGCGAGACGCGGTAGACGCTCTGCTTGTTCAGATCGTCGGGATCGAACCCGCCAAGATTGCTGACATAGAAGGCGTCGTCGCCATGCGCGACCACGGTCGGCACCACGTGCCCCTGCGATGCGGAGATGTCCGCGACCCGGGTCACGCGGCCGGAAGTCGTGATCCGGTCGAGCTCGCCGTGGTTGGGCTCTACCGCATAGAGAGCATTGCCCACCGCGATCATGCTGTACCACGTTCCATCCGGCTCGAAATCTCCGGTGATGGCGTCGGTCGGATGGGCGACAGGGTGCGCTTGCTGAAATGTGGCCAGGTTCGCGATCATGGTCCAGCTCCGATCGCGGTTCACGCGGATGACGCCGTTCGGAATGCTGGGCACGCCGTGTGAACAGCCAGCGCCGGCCAGGATTGCGTACATCGTGCGGCCGACGAACGCGACGTCAGCCACGCCGCTCGCCAGTCCACTCGCCTGGCTGGACGGCAGCCCGTCAACGAAGGTTTCCACGTGGCCCTGCATGTCGATCCGCGAGATGCGCGAACCGGTCGTGCTGCCAAAATATTCGCCCGGACCGCCGCCGCCCGCCGAGCAGAGTCCGCCCTGACCCGCAGGCGCACCGACCGTAGGGTCAACGGGATAGCCGCCTTCGGCAACGTAGAGTTTCCCGTCGGGTCCGAACTTGAGTCCGCGCGGATTGACGAGGCCGCCGGGTACGAACACGGTTGCGACGGCGGGGCTGGTCGCAGAGTCTTCCGCAGCCGTCGGCCCGTCCGCCCACGCGAGTCCGGTAGCGAGGACTGCGAGGCTAGCCGCCGCGGCCAGAGCGAAATTCTTGGCGCTATTGGCGAGTGATTTCATGCATCTCCCCTTATGTAAAATAGACTGGTTATTTTCCCGGGCGAAACGTTGTTGAACACGGTCCTTCGCTTGCTGACGATTGTATAACTCCCCATTTTTTGGTCAACAAAGGCGCGGGTCATTGACTATGAGCGCTCGCGGCTCAATTTGGACACCCTAAAATGTGGGATGAGGAGCTTCTGATTCGCCGGCAGGCGCGGAGGCCATGACCGGCCCGTTAGCAGCCATTCGCGATCGACTGTTCCGGGGCAATGGACACGCGGCGGGTACGATCAATGTTTGAATTCGGAAGGTGGCGGTTCAAAGTGCTGCTCGCGCTCGCGGCGATCGGAGCGCTTTCTGCGGCTGCGGCCCAGGACCTGGTGGCTGTGGCTCCGGAGCTCGCGAAGGTCGAATACGAGGATGCCCGCGTGCGGGTAGTGCGCTTGCACATCCCCGAACACGCCTCCCTGCTAACGCACGAGCGTCCCCGACGCGTCGTCGTTTCGCTCACGGCGAACCACGTGCTGCTGACTCGCCCCGACGGGACGACGAGCGTGACGCACACCGAGGCCGGAACCATTGCGTGGAGCGAGCCGGCCGTGCGCAGCGTGCTGAATCTCGGCGGTCCGGTCGAGAACATCGTGGTCGAATTGAAGCACACGGACGATCCCGGGAAGCCGGTGGCCAATCCGCCGGCGGCTGTGCCTGCCGGGTACCTGAGCGAACCGCGGCACAGGTGGGTGTTGGAAAACCAGTACGTGCGGGTGTACGACGTGCGCATCCCGCCCGGGGAGACCACCACCTTCCACCACCACGCGTACGATCAGGTCGCGGTCTACGTGTCCGGGGGCCTGGTGTCCGTTCAGTCAGACGGGCAGCCCTGGGGACAGCCCGCAACGATCGAGCGGCGCGGCGTCTCGTACTCGGCCGATGCCGCGAAGCCGATCACGCACCGCGTGCGAAACGACGGTAAGACCGAGTATCACGTCGTGCTCGTGCAGTTCCTCGAGTAGGCTTGGCGGGTAGCCATGCGCCGCCCCGTGCTGCGATCGTCACGTCGCGACCCAACTCATAGGTCACTCGCTTGCCCTTTGCGCGCCAGAGGCTCCTGTATAGCGAAAAGTTGCGCTAGCGCCAATCTCACAGCAGTTGCGTGAGGTTGCCGGGGCATGTGAACATGCCGGCACGTGGGTGGCATTCCGCCAGAACACTGTTCGGCGTGCTGTTCCGTGATCGGATCGTGATGCATCAGACAATCATCCGGCCCGAAGCACACGGAAAACCTGAAACGCCAGGGTTGGCGAGGGCAGCACCATGATCTCACGGAATACCAGTATCGCGCGTCGTGGCATCACCCCGCTCGCAGCAATGCTCTGCGGTATGGCTACGGTCGCGAGCGCACAGCAGACGACCGGGGCGGACGACCTAGCCCAGGCCAACAACCCACTCGCGAACTTCACAGCATTCAGCTTGCATAATTACTCCATCGGCGAGCTGACGAGTCCGGACAGGAGTGCCAATCAGTTCTGGGCCCGCTTTGCGAGACCATTCTCGCTGGGGGACACCCATTGGATCATGCGCGCGTCGCTGCCGATCAACACCATTCCGGTACCGCCGGGGCAGAATAGCGAGACCGGGATCGGCGACCTGACGGCCTTTGCCCCCTACCTGATCGACACTGGCATCCCGACGCTCGCTTTCGGCTTCGGGCCGCAGATTACTGCGCCAACCGCCGCCAACAATGCGTTGGGCAGTGGCAAATGGTCCGCGGGATTCGTGAACACACTCTTCGACTTCGCCTCGCCGACCTTCCAGTACGGCTATCTGCTGTCCTGGCAGGCGAGCTTCGCGGGCTCATCGAACCGCAATAAAGTGAACATCGGTGCATTCCAGCCTTTTGTGTTCTACCAACTCGGCGGCGGGACCTACCTTCGGTCGACCGGGATCATGGTGTACGACTTCGAGAGCCGCGGCTACAGTGTGCCCGTTGGCCTGGGAATCGGCCGGGTAATTCCCCGCGGCAAGGTGATCTTCAACGCCTTCATCGAGCCGCAGGTATCGATCGCGGACAAGGGTGCCGGCTGGCCGAAATGGCAGATCTTCGTTGGCCTGAACAGTCAGTTCAAGTGAGGCACTGGCGCTGACCCGGAAACGAGGCGGAGGCGTTCGGCCATATCGTGAATGTCGTTGCGGAGGCGCGCACGACTCACGCTGGCAAGCGAATTTTGGCGTCAGTCAGCGCAACCGCCCTCGTTAGCGTTCAAGGACCTGCTTGACGTCTTCTTTCTTGATTGTGCCGGCGTGCCCGTCGAGATCCTTGTACTCGTACATGCCGGTCTTGGTATTCAGGTGCGGCTGCCCTTTGGCCTGAATCAGCGTCCCATCAGTCGTACTGATGATGTAGCGCGTCGTGCCACATCCCGCGAGCAATCCAAGCACCATTATGACCGGGACAATTCGTGTCATGTTACTCATGAAGCTACTCCCCTGTACGCGCATATGCAGCAGTATACACGATGAAGACCATGTCAACGACCTCGCTGCAATTCCACCGCGAGGGGCGCGATGCGATGCCAGAGCGGCTTGAAACGTCGGTTGCCGGCGACGCGGACTCCGCACCGCTTGCGCGAACCCGTTCCCCTGGTAGTCCCGCGTCCAATGGAAGAGCGCGTGCATCCCGGACGGTGCGCGTCATGCCGAGCCCCTGTCTCGTTAGTCTTGTCAGACCTTATGGCGCGTACCAGATGGGCGACGTGCAGGTGCGGTCCGTGACCCTCATCGCGACATTCGCAGCCATCTTGATGCCGTAGCGCTGCTGATCGTAGGCTGCCCAGCGTTGCGAGGGGACATGAATCACGACCACGTAGTAGAGCGCGTCCGCCTGGCATCGAACGCCGGGTCCTTCCAATACGCGACAAGAATGGTGCGTCGAAAGTGTTGCTGTAGATCGCGTTGGCCACGGCTACAGTGCTGCCGACCAAGGCCTGCAGCCGGCCATCCGGACCGACCATGCGCCCGCCAGAGACCGCCACGTCGAACGCCCGACCTAGACATCTCGTACCACCGTTTGTCCTGTGGGGATGGCGAGCAGCGCGGAATCTCCGGTACGAAGCTGGTCGGAAATGCCCATGTATACGGCAAGGTCGGTGTTTGATGGCCCGCGCGGGCTCGGTCTTACGCCAATCGCGACGGTCGGCATTGGGGTTTTACATGTGGACTAGTGATGGATTAAGCCATTAGTATTGGGCTCAACCAGGGGGGTTCCAAATGAAACTGACGCCGTTGGTGTCGCTCGTCTTCTTGTCGCTTGCGCCGGTGCGCATGCTCAGGTTCGCCGGTGGAAACTAGGCAGTTGGTGACGTTCATATGGATGTGACGTGTCGCCATCCGTCGCCGCCGACTTCGACGTTGCGCTCGCGTTGCTACACAACTTCTGGTACGCACGCGCACTCGATACCTTCAACAAGATCGATCCAGGCCGACCCGCAATGCGCCATGGCCTACTGGGGCGCGGCGATGACCTATAACCATCCGTTCTGGGATCCGCCCACCAAGGAGGACTTGTCGGCGGCCTGGGCGATCGTGCAGAAGGGACTCAAGGTCAGCAAGATGACCGATCGCGAGGCCATGTACCTCGATGCGGTGGCGGCGCTGTACAAGGACGCGGGCGCCAACTCGTCGAAAGGCAGAGCGAGACCAGGCGTACCTGGCCAAGATGAAGGCGCCGCCGACAAGTACCCGGACGACGAGACCAGGCTCTTCTATGGTCAGATGCTCTTGAGCACCATGCCGGAGGGCGTGGTCGATCCGGACATACAGCCCGTCGTAGCCAACATCCTGGAAGAAATCTACTCGCGCAGGCCGACGCACCCGGGCGTGCTGCACTACCTCACCCACGTTTATGACGATCCGGTCAATGCCGAGAAGGGACTGGTCGCAGCGCGCGCCTACGCCAAATCCGCGGCCGCCGTCCCCCACGCGCACCACATGCCGTCGCACATCTTCGTGCGGCTCGGGCTCTGGGACGAGGCGGCAACGGCGAACGAGAACGCGTGGCGCATCTCCGAAGAGGATGTGAAGCACGCTGGAGAACACGGCGCCCACCGGGACTTCCATGCGCTGAACTATCTGCAATACGCGTATATCCAGCTGGGCCGCTATCGTGACGCCAAGCGGCTGACGGATATTTTCCAGGCGGAATATGCCGGGATCGCGAACAAGACGACTGCACCGGATACGCCCCTGTTGCAGGCGAAGCACGTCAAGGGCCGAACGATTTACGGACTTCCAGATCGCGTGGTGTATGGATACTTCGATACGCTGGCCCGATACCTGATCGAGACCGGGGATTGGCAGAGTTTCTCGACGGTTCCACTGGTCGCCCCGTCACGCGATTTCGTGGCGATGAAGACCGAGCTCGAAGCCGCGGCTGCCGCACAAGCGCGGCGACGCTCCGGCCGCTCGAGCCGCGGCCGACAAGCTGGTCGGGCTGTCGAACGAACCCGGCCAGCATCCATTTGTCAAGCTGATCATCACTATCCAGGCCAAGGAAGCCGAGGCTTTTGCAGCGCACGCGGCCGAAAGATGAAGACGGCGCGATTCGAAGGATGAACGAGGCCATCGCCATCGAAGACTCGATCTATGCGCTCTCGCAACCACCGTATCCGGCGATCCCCGCGAACGAGATCCTGGGGAACATGTTGCTGGAGATGAATCGGCCCGAGCGCATCCAGGCACTTCGCTGAAACCCTGAAGCGCACCCCCGGACGGCCGAAGGCCATCTTCGGAATCGCTCGCGCGGCGCAGGCGATGGGCGACAAGGTGACGGCCAAACGACGCTATCAGGAATTTCTGGCGCTCTGGAAGAATGCGGACTCGGATCGTCCCTGAACTCGCCACCGCCGGGCGTATCATGGCGAAGAACCCGGTACAGGTGCAGAAAGTCGAGGTGCCCGGCATCACGAACTACTCACGACTCGACGACGCCACGGTGGGGTTCGGCGGCGCGACGCAGCCGTCGGCGATGGCGTGGCTGAAGAAGCAAGGGTTCGCGTCGGTCATCAACCTGCGTCTCGCGACCGAGAAGGGTGTCAACATCGAGGCCAGTCGTGCCGCGGCTGAGGCCGCCGGGCTGAATTACATCCACCTGCCGTTCGATGTCACCAACCCGGATCCACAGCTCTTCCACAACCTGCAGGTCGCGTTCGGGGACAAGGCGAACCAGCCGACCTACATTCATTGCGCCTCGGCGAACCGCGTCGGCTACATCTGGATGATCAAGCGCGTGCTCGTAGGACGGCTGGGACATCGACAAGGCCCTCACAGAGGCCGAGGCGATCGGACTCACGCACCCCGACCTGAAGGCCGCCGCCGTCGAGTACATCAATGCGCACAGGAAGTGAACCGGGGCGAGATGCGCAGGCGCGCCAGGCACTGCGAGGTTTCTTTGTGACGTAGCGAGGCCGGGGTTCCTGCGGCTGCTTTGCCGCGGGAATACCGGCAGTTCTAATCCTTACAATTGGAGGCGATTATGAGCGAGAGCAAAGGTCTGGTAGGCGTGATTTCCGCGCACGCAAAGCACGCGGTGTTTTCCGGCGTCGTGATGGTGATCGCCGGTGTGCTGGCCATTGCGGCGCCCTTCGTCGCGGGCGCGTCGATCATGCTCATGCTTGGAGTCATGCTCCTCGTGGGCGGTGTAGCGCAGTGCTTTCTCGCCTTCAAGGCGGACGCGTTCGGCCGGGGACTGCTGATCCTCGTGCTCGGTGCGTTGACCGCGGCGGCGGGCGTCTGGATGCTCAGAGAGCCGCTGAGCGCCCTGGGGTCGGTGACACTGCTGCTGGCGTCATATTTCTTCGTCTCAGGTCTGTTAGAGCTTTTTGGCGCGTTCTCCGCTGGGCGTGAGGCTGGCAGGGGCTGGCTCATATTCAGCGCCGTTCTGTCGATGCTGCTGGGTGTCATGCTGTGGCGACAGTTTCCGCTGTCTGGCATCTGGGCGGTTGGCACATTGGTCGGGGTCCGACTACTGACGGCTGGCGCGTCACTCATTGCCATTGGCTCTGCCGTGCGAACGGGAGTCAAGGGAGCGACTGCATAGCATTGACGGTATCGGCGAACCAGTCATCGCCGTTCGCAGTCACTTAGTCGCCTCGACGCCGTGCTGCGTCCTGGAGGAACCCGCAGCGGCTACTACACGCTTCAATACGTGGGCCATGCCCATCTGTGCGTAGGCATCGGATGGGTTCAGTTCTACCGCCCGGCGATAGGCGACGACGCTTTCTTCGGGGTAGGTCGCGTGTGCCAGCGCGTTCGCGAGTCCCAGCCAGGCCGTAGGATTCGCCGGCTCCAGGCGAGTGGCGGTGCGAAAGCTCTCGACGCCCTTGACCCATTTCTTCTGGTCCACGTACAGGGCACCAAGGTTGATCCACGCGGCGGTGAATTCGGGCGCCAGTGCGGTCACGCGGCAGAACAGCGCCTCGGCGTCATCCACCGATGCCGGGTCGCCCACCATCGCCAGCGCCAGCATTCGCAGCGCGTCGATCTGATCCGGATTGCGGCGCAATACCCCTTCGAACGCGGCGATGGCCTCCGGTTTGCGGCCGGCCGCGAGATGCTCGGCGCCGTCGACGATCGCCTGTCTATGCGGATCCTGCGCAACATACTGCTCATAGAACCGGTCCGCATCCTGGCCCCGGCCGCAGGCCGCGAGCGCGTCCGCGAGCTGCTTGCGCGTATGGGGCAAATGGGGGTCGAGGCTCAGCGCACGCTCGAACACCGGTATTGCTTCGAGGTGGCGCTCCTGCCGTGACAGGATCGTCCCCAGATCGTCGTGCAGTCGCGCCACGTTGGGCGCCGCGGCCAGCGCGGTACGGATACGCTGCTCGGCCTCAGCCAGCAATCGCGCGTCGGGAACCACGCCTGGTACGGTGGCACTCGGCTGCCAGGACTCGAGCTTCAAATGGTGGGGCTCCAACTAAGGAAGCGAAAGGAAGTTAACATTAGCACCTCGCGGGTGAGTGATTCAGGTGCGGCGTCCGGGCGTGAATCGACAACATGCTGGTTCATAGGCAACTTTTGGCAAGCGCGGGTTTTTATCATTCAAGCGTGATTTCGATGCGCACGCAGTACGCACCCAACATCCATAGCGTAAGGCGGCGTTGACTCTGACCAGAGCCTGATCGAAGGGCGACGCCGTTGCGTCGCTGCCGCGCCGCGCGAGTAGCAGTTCGTGCTGACGAAGCGCAATCGCGACCAGGCTAACTGCGGAGTAGATTTCAGGCCAAGTGACTCTAGCACCTTGAGCACCGCTGACCGGCCTCGGATTCCAGAATCACTGGCCCTGTGGGTTAGCGACCCTTGCAAGCTTCGACCGCACTGCAAATTCCCGAGACCTCAGATGTTGCCTGCCTTCGGAAACGTGTCGTGATGAAGGTGGAGAACGTCCGAAGTCTTCCGGCCAGAGCCAGACCAGCTGGAGTCATCTCTGGGGGCACCCACGAGTTGTCAAAGATGAATAGATAATTAGAATCAATTAGATACGACAGATTATCGGTGGCCACCCGACCCACCATCAGTCGAATTTGGAGATATCCAGAGACCGTGGCAGACTGCCTAGAAAGTGGCTCAGAAACAGGCATCAGTCATATTAAGGAGTGGTGAATGAAGCCAATCTTGGCGATTCTCGCCTCATTCGTCCTGGGCGCGTGCGCGTCGACTGCGACAAGGCCAACGTCGCCGGTGCAGCCAGCCGCCGGAACTCGAGCCTCAGGCGTGGCGCCGGTCGCATCCTCTGTGGCAAGCCCCACGGCGCCGGAATCGGAAGTGGTTCATTGGGCCAAGTCTCAGGGATACGCCCTCACTACGGTTCGCCAGCGAAGCTTGTGGTGCAAACAAGAGTACACCGTCGGTTCAACTATCGCGCAACGTACGTGCCTAACCGAAGACGACCTGATGATGCTCAGGCAGGTCAGTGAGCGAAACAAGGAACAGCTGTTGAACTCGGCGCACGCCTGCCCGAACGCAAGTTGCACCAAATGAAATTAGTGACCGCGAAGGCCATTGCGAGTGGTGTGAAGGAAGCGTTAGCCGCCACCCGATCGAGTGACGATACCGACAAACCTTGAGTCCGCACTCCCCCGGCGACCGAAGTCGCCGGGGGAACATTCTCACAACTTCCTGTGCAGCATGCCGCTGCTAGTCGTCCCGTGACGACGATCCTCGACCGTGTACTGCGCGGTCTTGCCGTCGGCGGACACACGGAACGCCTTCCGGCTCCTCGGCCGCGCAGACCGATCCGGGACAATTGGGGGTGCTCTTGCATTGATGGGTATTGCGCGCTGGCGCCGATGAGGCCCTGCTGGCTATGGTTAGTCGGTCACGCGCTAGTTGTTTAGTGACTCTATGGTGACTCCGCCGAGCACGTTGGGCCAATTTCCGACCTAACTTGATTCAATTGGCGCGCCTGGAGAGATTCGAACTCCCGACCCTCTGGTTCGTAGCCAGATACTCTATCCAACTGAGCTACAGGCGCGCCGAAGGAGAAAACCGTCACCGAGCGGCTTTGATAGTCAGTAACTTACTGAATATTAAAGACTTCTTACCCATTCATGCTGCTGCGAAATCTGCCTGAGGCGCCAGATCTGCTGCCAGGCTGAAGGGCCCCGCTCCGTCTGCGGCGCGCATCCTATCACAGCGATGCAAATTTTCACCCGGCTGACGAGCAAACCGACCCCAATCCGTCGTATCCTCCCGCGCCAATTTATCGACCCCGGTCGTCCCTTAAGCTCAATGGAACCTTGTTATGGCCCGTACTACACCCCTTTCTGATATCCGCAATATCGGCATCATCGCCCACGTCGACGCTGGCAAGACCACGACCACGGAGCGGATTCTCTATTACACGGGTCGCAAGCACACGATCATCGACATTCACGATACCAAGGATCTGAAGACCTCGACGACCACCGACTATCTGGAGCAGGAACAGAAGCGCGGTATCACCATCCAGAGCGCGGCGGTGTCGGCGTTCTGGCGCGACAAGAAGATCAATCTCATCGATACGCCCGGGCACGTCGATTTCACGATCGAGGTCAACCGTTCGCTGCGTGTGCTCGACGGTGCGGTGGTGGTGTTCGACGGGGTGGCCGGCGTGGAGCCGCAGTCGGAAACCAACTGGCGCCTGGCGGATAACTACGACGTGCCGCGACTCTGCTACGTCAACAAGATGGACCGGAGCGGCGCCAATTTCGTGCGTTGCGTCGACATGATCAAGAAGCGCCTGGGCGCGCGGCCTTTGCCGGTGCAGATTCCGATCGGTTCGGAAGATCATTTCAAGGGCATGGTTGATCTGGTCGAGATGAAGGCGCTGGTGTGGGATTCGGACGACAAAGACTCGGTGTGGCAGAGCCTTGAGGTGACACCGGATCTCGCCGAGACCCTGCATATCACCGTGCCCAGCGACCTGAAGCTGATGGGCGAGATCGCCAGATACCGCACGGAACTGGTTGATACCTGTCTCGAGCAGGATGATGCGGCCATGGATGCCTACATTACGCATGGCACCGTGCCCTCGGCCGATGTGCTGCGCGCGGCGCTGCGCAAGGGCACGCTGAATTCCTCGTTTACTCCGGTGCTGTGCGGTTCGTCCTATAAGAACAAGGGCGTGCAGCAGGTGCTGGACGCGGTGGTCGATTTCCTGCCGGCGCCGACCGACGTGGCTTCGATCAAGACGGTCGACGCCGACGGCACGCCGATCGGCGAGCGCAAGTGCTCGGATGACGAGCCGTTCTCGGCCCTGGCCTTCAAGGTGATCAACGATGCCTACGGCGCGCTGACCTTTATCCGCGTGTATTCGGGTGTCCTGACCAAGGGCGCGTCAGTGCAAAACTCCACGCGTGGCAAGCGCGAGAAGATCGGGCGCATGGTCGAGATGTTCGCCAAGGAAGCCAACCCCATCGAAGAAGCGCGCGCCGGCGATATCGTCGCGCTCGTTTCCATGGCGGATACCGAAACCGGCGATACGCTCTGTGACGATGCGAACCCGGTGGTGCTGGAGCGCATGCGCTTCCCGGACCCGGTCATCAGCGTGTCGGTGAAGGCCAAGCTCAAGGCTGAGCAGGAGAAGTTCGGCGCGGCGCTGGGCAAGATGGTGCGCGCCGATCCCTCGTTGCACCTGGAGACCGATCGCGAGACCGGGCAGACGATTCTGCGCGGCATGGGCGAGCTGCACCTCGAAGTGACGCTCGATCGCATGCGCACGGAATTCAACGTCGAAGGCACGATGGGCGAGCCGCAGGTGGCCTATCGCGAAACCTTCACCAAGAAGATCGAAGAGCATTACACGCACAAGAAGCAGACTGGCGGTTCGGGCCAGTTCGCCGAAGTGTGGATCATCTTCGAGCCACTGGCGCGCAGCGCCGGTTTCGAATTCGTCGATGCGACCAAGGGCGGTTCGGTGCCCAAGGAATTCGTGCCGGCGGTCGAGAAGGGCCTCAAGATGCAGAAGGAAGATGGCGTACTGGCGCACTATCCGACGGTCGATTTCCGCGCGACGCTTACCGATGGCAGTTACCACGATGTCGATTCGAATGCCCTGACCTTCGAAATCGCAGCCAAGGCCGCCTTCCGCGAGGCATTGCGCAAAGCCTCGCCGATCCTGCTCGAGCCGGTGATGCGGGTTGAGACCGTCACCCCTGGCGATAACCTGGGGGATGTGATCGGCGACATGAATCGCCGCCGCGGAACGATCCAGGAGCAGATGGAGCGTGGCACCAACATCGCCGTCGTGGCGCTGGTGCCGCTGTCGGAAATGTTCGGCTACATCGGGCAACTACGCAGCATGACCAGCGGCCGCGCTTCGTACACCATGGAGTTCTCGCACTACGATCCGGTACCACGCATGGTGGCGGACGAAGTCATCGCGGAGGTGGCGAAGACGCGGGCTGCGGCGCAGGCTTGAGCTGCTGGGGGTCGCTGACCGGATCAGTATCCCAGCTGCCCCGCCAGCGCGCTCACCACCAGGCGCGGGCCGTTCGACTTGCGCGACACCCGGCTCTTGAATGCAGGCGGCTTCGCAACCAGTACGTCGCAGGTCAGCTCGTCGAGGATGCGCTCCGCGCTATTGCCAATCAGCAGGTTCTTGAATCCTGAGCGGGAGACGGCGCCCATGACCACCAGCGCGCTGCGGCTTCTGGCAACCGACCCGAGAATGGCGTCGATGGGATGTCCGCCGACCAGGTAGCGACGCGATCTGGCCACTTTGGTCGACTGCAGCGCGTGTTCAAACCTGACATTAGCTGCGCGCCGAGTCGCTTTTTCAAGCTTGCCCAGAAAACTGGGCGAGGTACGCGCCACCTGCAGGCTCTGGATAGGCAAGCGCGGATAGGCATGGACAGCATGCAGGCTGCCACGCAGGCCTTCACTGATCTCCTGGCCCAGATTCAGGATCACCCTGTCGAGCTGCAGCGGTTTCGAGAATGCGCGGGTTGGATCGACCGCCACCAGCACTGCCGGGTGACGATAAGGACGTGGGTTCTTGACCAGCAGCACCGGAACCGGACTCAGGCGTATCAGTTCCCAATCGGTCAATTGCAGAATCCGCGGCGCGAAGTGGCGCCCCTGGTGACGCGACACCACGATCAGGTCTGCCTTGCTGCGCAGGGCCTGGCGGATGATGGCTTCATACGCCGGAAAGTCCCACTGTGCCGTTACCGATACTTTTATGCTGTGGAGCCTGAGTCGATCGGCCATTGACTCAAGGCGGCGTAATGCCTGCCCCTGCAGATCGGCCTCGACTTTGTCCAACCCCTGCACGCCGTAGGTATAGAGGTCGGCATAGAGCGGCGTCGTCAGCGTGTGAAAGATCTCCACCTCGGCGCCAAGGGC